>CAZROH010000001.1:0-122408 GCA_964601635.1 uncultured Alteromonas sp.
TTGTGGTTCTCCTGATACTGAGTCGGGCTCATACCAAACCGCGCTTTAAAGCATGACGAAAAATAGCTGGTAGAATTAAAACCAACTTCCAAAGCAATTTGTGTAACTTGCTTGCCACGTCTTAGTAATGCTCTGGACTTGTCTAAACGATAGTTCTTTAAGTACTCCGTAAAATTGTACTCTAAAAGTGTAGCCAATTTTCGATTCAGTTGTCGCTCGCTTACTGCCATTTCACTTGCCGCTTTGGCACGATTAAAATTGTCTTTCCGATAATATTTCTCAACTACTGCGATGAATCTGGTATAAAAAGCCTGATTTTTATCACATTCGAATGTGGGAATGGTAATTGATTCATTATTCGCAATACTTGGTTTAGTAGGTTCGGAGGTTGTTTTTACCACCAGTTGCCTTAACTCCAGTAAGTTGTCAATCCGCAGTATAAGTTCTTCATCAGTGACGGGTTTAATTAAACAATGATCGATCTGTGCGCTTAAGCTTTTAGTTTTAGTTTCGTTGTCCCCCTTGGCGGTCAGCAAAATTATTGGGATGTGGGCGATACCTTTCTTTTCTCTTAATTTTATAGCTAATGTTACGCCATCCATAACTGGCATCATGTAGTCAGTGATTATTAGGGATGGCGAAATAGTGTTAAGTATATTCATCGCTTCAATGCCATGCCTTGCCAAAAGACAGGTGTATTTTTGTTTTAATATTGAATATAGATAACAACGCATATCTTCGTTGTCTTCTACCAGTAAAATAATAGGCTTGCTAATAAGCAGCTCTTCCGGTTTGGGAATCTCAATAGCAACCGGACACTGCGCTTCCTGGACAATTGATGTATTTAGTAATCTAGCTGTATCCACTAATGGTAGATATACGGTGAAAGTACTGCCCTTGCCTTCCTTGCTCGCCACATCTATCCACCCTTGATTGGCTAACACTAATTCTTTGACGAGTGCCAGGCCAATACCCGCACCCACTTCATCTGTTTCATTTTCGGCGCGAGAGAAACGATTAAAGATTCGTTTAATTTCAGCTGCAGGAATACCGCACCCAGAATCGGTCACTTTTATCACCAGATGCAGTTCCTGACATGATGCATCAACTTTAATCTTACCTTTAGCAGATGTGTATTTAACCGCATTTGAAATAAGGTTGTGGCAAATTTGTTCTAGGGAATCTGCGATGAGGTAAATTTCGCCATTCCCTCTAATTGAACTGATAAATTCTTGCTCTTTATAATCAGCTAGCGGTTGAACACTAGCAACGATCGCACTAATGTCGGCTTTAATATCATATGATTTGCGTTCATTCTCACAGAGCGTTTCAACCTTCTCAATCTCCAATAAATGGTCTACCAATTTTTCTAGTTTATTGGCGTTCTCCACTGCAAGTTGAATACGTTGAATATTCTCACTATCGTCCGGCTGTTTCTGTATTTGATTAAGCGGTCCTAATACCAATGCGAGGGGAGTACGAAGCTCATGAGATATGTTTGTAAACAAAATCTGCTTTCGTTCCAATAATCGTCGAATCGACAAATTGCTATCGGCTAATGCTGTTTGTTTTTCGTTTACCATACCACTTAGCTCAGTTGCGTGTAGCGCGAGCTTTTGTCTGTATCTTCTATACAAATGAAAAACAAATAAGCATACTAGAATGATGTAAAAAACAGCTGCTTCTTTGGACAGCCAGAAAGGCGGCAGGACACGGATTTTGAGCCTCGATATTGGCTGCACGGCTTGACTACGGGAGTCAACAACCCTAGCTTCAAACGTATAGTAACCGAATGATAGTGATGAATAGACGATCTTTGCAGTAGAGTCAGAGGAGCGCGTCCACTCATCATTTAACCCGAGTAAACGATATTCCATCTGCAATCGCTCCCGCTCAAGAAAATTGGCTACAGTAAGACCCACTTCAAACATGAATTCTTCATGTGCCAGCTGCAGCTCATCTCCTGATTTTAGTGCGTTATAAAAACGAGCTCCGGTGGGTACTACGACATTTCGTTCTTCATCAAATGAGTTGAAAGACGAAATTATCGCTTGATGTATTTTTTTCGATGATCGCTCAATAGAGTTAATGAGCTTCTTGTTATTAATTATGTAATTTAAATTATCCCCTGCGATTAGCGAGTGTGATTCTGAAATATAAATTCCTTTGTACGCAAAATCTGTGTCGGGTATGCCAAATTCGTTACCGATATGGAACGCTTTATTTTCATGCTTATCATAGAGGAAGAGGCCTATATTAGTAGTAGCAAGCAACCATCTTTTATCAATAGCCGCGATTGCCCTGATATAATTTGCCGGTATAGATTTAATACGATGAAATTCGTTATCGCCGTGACTAAGTTTGTATACCCCCTCGCCTGACGTACATGCCCAGATCTCTCCATCCTTGTCTTCAAATAAGCACACTACACTACTTAATTCGAAGTTAGTTTCTTTTCCTATCTTTGCTGTTCTGTTGGGTCCTTCGAATTTGTATATACCTTCACCGACAACCGCTGAGTAAATTACACCGTCTTTCGAAATGTGTAAGGTTGAAAATGCATTTGAGAACAGTTTTTTATATCTATTTTTGCTCTCAGCGATGAGATAGTCTCTTTCTTCACCTTCTTCAATAAAGACTATGTTGCCGTCTGAAAGTGTTTCCAATTCAAGTATTGATGAGTTTGTATCTACTATTAAGTTACTTGATTTGCTGATCTTTTTTTCTTCAAGATTAACTGAAAATAATTCACCGGACTTACTAATTAAATTTACCGTCGGCAGATTAATTTTGCCTAACAATAACTCTTTATCGGTAGGCAGGGTATAAGACGTTATCTTATTATCCACGCCATCATAAATCGCAAATGTGTTATCAGAAGTAAAAAAAATTTCGTTGCTGACAAATTTTGCTGACGCAATTCTCTTAGAAAAAATAGCCAGTTCATCATTAATATAAGAAACAGCTTTTGATTGGGGCGGGATAATAACCATGCCTTTTCTTGTATCTAAGGCAATAAGATTTCCTAAATTATCAAAGTCAATTTGTAAAACGACATCTAGACCTCCCTTTGCAAGGATGGGGTATAATTGTGGAGCCGATGTAAATCTGTTATTTAACTCATCAACTAGATATAGTCTTTCAGCCGCAACCCACAATTCGCCTATAGCATTCCGGTTGATAGCCTTTATTGAAGCTCGTCTCCCTTGAACTATACCTGGTCTTTTTTCAATTAAGTTCGCTTTGTTAGAGTTTGCGTCCAGAGAAATTAGACCAATGTCTGTACCGACATAAACATTTGACTCCTCAACAAGTAAAGCTGATATTTCTTTACTATCAAAAAACGTGTCATTCATCGGGAATGAAACCAGTTCCTCGGTTAATAAAGAGTATGAGTACACGCCCTTTTTCTCATCTGCCCACCATATCTTTTGGGCTCTATTATCTACTCCTACCGCAAATACTCTGCTTCCTACGTTTACTCCCATTGACCTTAAATCTGTAAAGGTTTCTAAAGTATCTCGATTAATTAGGTAAATATTAGAAATAGTCGAAGCAATGATGTACCGCTCGCTTACTTCTACCGTCCAAACACTTTGAAGCTCATCATTCTCACTTTCAATTTTTTCGAAGCTGTAGTCTATGGTGTCAAATAGATATAAACCACCACCGTAAATTGAAACTAGCAATTTACTTGGATTTAACAATGTCAGATCTGATACGTAGCTCTTTTCAAGCAGCGTTTTTTTATCACAAAAATGGAGGGATTTTTTTCCAAAAATGCCAAACAAACCATTTTCCCCACCAAGCCAAACAGCTCCGTTTTCGGACACGACAAGTGAGGTAAGTATTCCAGTTGCTTTTCCATCAAAATTATTAGAAAACTGAAGGGCGCTAGCAGACACCAAGCGTGGGACTAAACCTAATATGGAGATGGTAATCCATAAAGTTATTACTACATGTCTCATTTCTAACATTCCTTGTCTTACTTTTTAAAGTAAGCAGTCCCTAAAACACTAATACTAAGTCCGTGAGTTATACCAATAACAGATCACATTTTTTAAATCAATGAAGTAAGGGATATCTAATGAAGATTAGTAAAATTACAATAAACGGAATTAAAGAGCTCAGTGATGCTGAATGCAAATTAGTTGTAGGAGGTCATCGATCAACCTTTCAATTGGTTTTAACTCAGTACTCTGAGCGAGAGAATCTTGATGGGCATCATTTAAAACGTCCCAAAAAGCCGGTAAAACACTAATGAAATAGAGGCTGCACATAGCAGTCTCTTAAATTTTGAGCTACGTCTGAATTCATAATTGATTTTGTATTCCGAAATTTAATAAATGACATAGTCAGTAAAAATATACATTTATTCATAGCCAAAAAAAGAACTGTTTATTTATACAGTAAACCCTGTTAATCTACCCCCACACTATCCAATCAAAAAGGTGAATCATGGCGATTACAATCAAATACGTGGTAACACATAAAGGGGTGGAGAAGCTGGTGACGACAGATAAAAAGGAAGCGGATCAGTTTGATAAAATGCTGGACACGGCTGATAACCTGGCCGCCTATATTGAAGCCAAGGGCATTAAGCTGGATGACGCGGTGACCGAAGAGCTGTCGATTATGCTGGCGAAAAACAAAGACAATATTGCCAAGTTGCTGAAAGGCGCGAGCGCCGACACCCTGCTGGAAAAAGATGCCGCCGAAGTGGTGAAACTACAGGCCAATGGCTAAGTGCTTGGATAACCGATGAGTTGTGCGATACATTATTGGCTTCAGCTAAACCAGTCACTTAGGTTAACGGAGTTTAATAGTGAATTCGCCACAGGTGCGCACCGCGCAGCGTAACCCGGATGATAGCGCATCTGCGGTTATCGTAATTGATGACCTCAAGTTTGGCTATCATGCTTCGCAGCTAGTGCTGGATATTCCGCACTGGCAGGTTGCGCGCGGTGAGCATGTATTTTTGGCGGGCGAATCGGGCTCGGGCAAAAGCACCCTGCTTAACCTGCTGGCCGGCACTCTGGCCGTTGAAAGCGGCAGTATTGCGCTACTGGGCCAGCGGTTCTCCACACTGTCGTCCCGTCAGCGGGATAAGTTCAGGGCCAGACACATAGGCGTAGTGTTTCAAAAGCTGAACTTAATTCCTTATTTAAGCGTTGAACAGAATATACGCGCGGCGGCACATTTTGCCGGTACCCAGGCAGACACGGTTGATCAGCGCCTGCCCGATTTAATTCGCCGTTTAGCCTTACCCGGGCATATTGTTCATCAAAAAGCCAGCCAGTTAAGTGTGGGCCAGCAGCAGCGTGTGGCGATTGCCCGTGCCCTGATCAATCAGCCCGAATTGTTAATTGTGGATGAACCCACCTCCGCGCTGGACAGTAATGCCAAGGACAGCTTTATTGATTTGCTGTTAGCGGTTGCCCACAGCAGCACCATTGTGTTTGTAAGTCATGATGAAGGGTTAGCCTCGCACTTTAAACATCACATCAGCATTCACCAGATTAATAATGCTGACGGGGTGGTGGCATGATTTTAGGAATTGCATTTCAAAGCCTGGTGAGCCGCAAAGGCTCAGTGCTGCTGACGTTATTATCGATTATTGTCAGTATTTCTATTTTGTTAACCGTGGAACAGATCAGAAGCCAGGTAAAACAAAGCTTCACCCGCACGGTGTCCGGGGTCGACTTAATTGTTGGTGCGCCCACCGGTGAATTAACACTGTTATTGTCGTCGGTTTTTCATATTGGCAATGTTCCCAAGGGGATCCCGTGGCAAACATATGAAGATTTAGCCGCCAATAAGCAGGTGGACTGGCTGATACCGCTGTCACTGGGCGATTCGCATAACGGCTTCAGGGTGGTAGGCACCACAGACGCGTTTTTTCAGCATTATCGTTACGGCGACAAAACGCCGCTCAGTTTCAGTGAAGGCGCGGGCTTTGAAAAGCAAAACGCCCTGGTACTGGGCAGCAAAGCTGCATCCGCTTTAGGCTATACGATGGGTCATGAGGTGGTGATCTCACATGGGTTGGGTAAGGTGAGCTTTACCCACCATGACGCATTTCCATTTGAGGTAACCGGTATTTTGTCCGCCACCGGCACGCCTTTAGATCAGGGTATTTACGTCACCTTAAGTGGTGTTGAACACATGCATGCGACACCCTCGCCAGCCCGGGCGATCACCAGAACACTAAGCCGCGCCGACAGCCACCAGCGTCCCCATGAAGATGAGCACAACGCTGCTCAGGTTGATGACACTTCGCTATCTGAACTGCAAGCTGAATCGGTTTCAGCCATTTTGGTTGGTTTAAACAGTCGGGTGGCCGCGTTACAGGTGCAGCATCAGGTCAATAATGCCAGCACGCCATTACTGGCTATTCTGCCGGGCGTGGCGCTGAATCAATTGTGGTCGATAATGGGTAACCTCGAAGCCCTGCTGTTTTCAATCAGTGTATTGATTTTCGTTTCCTCGGTGCTGGGGTTAATGACCCTGTTACTGGCGACGATGCGTGAACGAAAACAGGAAATAGCGGTACTTCGCGTGATTGGTGCAGGGCCGTTAACCATTCTCTGGCTTATTCAGTTGGAAGCTTTGCTGATAGGTGTGCTGGCGTGTGCAGTATCGTTGGGGTTAGTGTCGTTAATGCCGTTGCTGTTGGGCGACTGGATAGCATCAAACTATGGTATTTACCTTTCGGCCCATGTTTTTAATCCATCGGCAATTATCGTTATCATCAGCGTGTTAATCACCATATGGTTAAGCAGTTTTATTCCCGCTGTTTCTGCTTACAAACAGGCATTGCATTCCGGTTTACAGTCCAGGTAAGTCCGCTTTTGCCGGGGCCAGATTGGTTAGGTGTGAGCATACGCCAGCGTTTACAGTAAGCGTTGCGCCTTTGGGGATAAATCAGCGCCATAATCCGGCCCACACACAATCGGTAAAATCAGTGAAAAGGTGCCACAGGCAACCTGTCGCAAGCGCCCGCCATTTCCACGATGGTATTGTCAGCAGGATACAATAAAACACACCCGCCCAAAGGGTATGGAGCGGATGAAAACCAATACTGCAACGGTTAGGGTCAAAAACAGGATCGGCCAGAAGATGATCCACATCAATTAGCATGGTTGCCCACATAATCAATGCCGCTTTCCACCAATGCTCTTTCCAAAACAGTCTGGCAATCAGAACAGGAACCAACAGATGAAACGCGTAGTGGGTAAGATGTCTTAAGAGCTCGGAGAGAAAGTCCATTGCGTTACCAATTATGCGGTCGGGCATTACATGTTATGCCCCGGTTACTGTTAACAATGCAGACAAAAGCACGCTGCTTGCCGGCCACGGTATGCTTAGATGCGTTAGTATAATGTGGTGCTTAACCCAGCCTTATGAATAATCGCAAATTGTTGCCAGCGGTTATCCATCTGCGCCGCTGTCTGGCACAAAAAAAGCCCCTGCTGAAGAGGAGCTTTTTGGGCTGAACGAACCATCAGCTTTCGTGTGCTAATCTGTCCAGCAGTGACATAACTTGCGCACTGGCCTGTTCCATCTGGCTCAGATATTTGTCTCTGAGCGCATTGTCTTTGTCCTGGTTAGCTTTCATTGCGGCTACGCCCGTACTGTGCACTTCAGCGTGGGGGCGATCCAAACGAGAAAAGGCGTCAGATTTAGCGACAGGCTTGCTCATTGATTCTTTATACCACTGACCTAAGCGACATGATGCGTGATCGGCAAAGTCGGCCGGTGATTTACTGCTGCGCCCCTGAATAACCGCATAGACTTGTGATTTCCATACCACGTGGTCCAGCTTAACGGTTTGGATAAAGGTTTCATGTGCGCCGCGATGAATGGTGTCTTTCATGCTGGTGCAATGGCTGACCATCTGATCGTACGACTTGTTCAGACTCCCTACGCCTTCCGCCAGATGCGTATTATTGGTTTGCAGCTCCGTCACCGAGCCGACCGCAGCGCGGGTTGACTGAATAATACCCTGCACCAGTTCAGCCACTTCGTTGGCCGATTTATTGGTTTCATTCGCCAGCGCGCGTACTTCGTCAGCAACCACACTGAACCCCCGGCCGGCATCACCTGCACGGGCCGCTTCAATGGCCGCATTTAAGGCCAGTAAATTGGTTTGATCAGAAATACTGGTAATGGTGCTGACGAATTTATTGATGTTATCCGCTGTATCCGATAAACCTGCGATACGCTCGTTCATATGGCTCATTTTGCCACTGAGCTGATCCATGTCTTTTAAAATCTGAGAAAGCGCAGAGGACGACTCGGCGAATAAAGTATTAATATCTTCAATAGAATCGCTTTCATTATCTATGTGCTGATAGGCACCAAGGACGGTATCGCGAATTCCCTCGACCTGTGCCAGGGCGTCAAGCATTGATTCGGTCAACACTGAATGACCACTTTCGCCGGTAGCCGCGTGTAGCTGCTGATTTTCTTCTGTTAGCTGACGATTTTGCTCTTCAAGCTGCTCGATCCGGCTTTGCATATCGGATTGTTCGCGCTTAAGTGCGTTGACTTCTTCTTGCTTATTTTCGTATGTAGACTTGAGTACGAGCATGTGAACCTCTGTGTTCAGGCAAAGGAATAGATCGGAGAATTTTGCATAGTAACCCGTTATCGGCCAGAAAGGTGAAATGCATTAACGATTGTTTTGCATTTATTTTTCAGCGGCTTGTTTGGTAGTACCACGAAGTACCAGTTTTGGCTCAAGAATGTGAGTCAGTGACATTTTATGATCACCATAGGCGCGGTTTAATATCCAGCGCGCAGCCATCGCGCCAATTTCGCGCATGGGGTAATCAATCGTGGTCAACCCGGGTGTCAGATAGCTGGCAAAATCAACGTTATCAAAGCCCACTACCGAAATATCGTCTGGAACGTTTTTGTTTAGTTCTCGTAATGCGTTAATTGCGCCGGATGCCATTTCATCATTGGCACACGCCACCGCCGTATAACGCTTGCCTTTCTTTGCCAGTGCTTTGATCCCGGCTTCGCCTGACTGAGCCTGGAAATCCCCTTCATACATAAGTGATGCATCAAAGGCGATGCCTGCTTCAGATAGCGCCCGCTTGTGCCCGGCTAACCGGTTCAGGCCATCCGCCTTAAACAGCGAACCGGATAGATAAGCAATTTGCCGGTGCCCTGAATCAACCAGGTGACTGGTGGCTAAAAACGCGCCCAGTTCGTTATCCAAACTGATACAGTTTTCTTCAATTTCTTTAATGTAGCGGTTAACAATAACCAGCGGTACATCTTGCCGGGCTAACTGGATAAGGTATTCATCGCTGACGGCTTCCACGTGCAAAATCAACGCATCACAGCGACGACTAAGCAGCGCTTCAATTTCCTGCATTTCCATTTTTTCGTTGGAGTGGCCGGTAGCAACAAACATATGCTTATTGGCTTTTCGCAGGACATTTTCAGACCCCGCCATCATGGCGCCAAAGAAAGAACCGTGCAGTTCTGGTACTACGTAGCCAATGGTATTGGTTTTATTGGACGCTAACGATGCAGCAAGCACATTATGGCGATAACCCAGTTTGGCCATCGCATCCATTACCTTTACCCGGGTTTTTTCTTTTACTGCGTCAGTGTTATTGATTACGCGGGATACCGTTGCCGACGATACCCCAGCCATTTCACTGACCTGTTTTATTGTTACCATATTCTTATTCCTGATACCGCCCTTAGGATGCATCAAGGCCGCTTTTTGCTAGCCAGCTTTAGTTAATGATATTGATGCCTGGACAGATTCCATCTTTGGGTCGTCTAATGTATACCACCGCATAATAATCGCAACAGCTATTGATGCTAACGCGGGGAAAATACAAAATGAAACCACAATCCCATTGGCAACCCTGGCATCAAATACATTGGCTTCATAGCCGTAAAAAGCTAATAGCCAACCTGCAAAGGCACCGCCTACAGCCACGCCCACTTTGATGAAGAAGACCACGGTAGAATAGGTTATGCCGGTCATCCGGACACTGGTTTTACTTTCCCCGTAATCCACCACATCCGCAATTTTGGCCCACAGTAGCGGGGTGGCCATTTGTAAAAACAAGCCCCATAAAAAATGGATGCCTATGGCGACCAGCCACATTGTCGAAGGAACAAAGTAATTAATAATACAAAGTACGGCGCTTATCAGCTGCAACAATGTATAGGCTTTGACCTTGCACATTTTTTTGGCCAGTGGGTTAGCGAGCGCACAACCGATAATGCTGCCGATCATGCCCGCGGTAACAAAAAGGGTTACATCGTCTGGCCGTTGTAATACGTATTTCACGTAGTAGATGGCTAATGTATTGCGCAATACCATGCCGGTGAGCAGTACCACCGCCACCGCGCACAAGATACGACACTGGTCATTATTCCATAGCGCCCGCAACTGTTCTTTTACCGTGACCGTGCCCAGATTAGCAGGTTTGACCCGCTCTTTTGTACCTGCGAAGCACAACAGAAACAAAATCATACCCAGGATACTCATGGCAATCATTGTGCGCTGGTAACCTAATGCTTGGTCTCCTTCGCCAAAGAATTCGACTAACGGTAACGTAAAGGCGGTCACCAGCAAGCCCCCAATCATGGCAAACACAAAGCGATAGGACTGAATAGACACCCGCTCAGTGGTGTCAGCACTCATGACGCCACCTAGCGCAGAGTAAGGAATATTGATGGCCGTATACATCAGCATCAGCAAGGTATAGGTGACAAAGGCATAAGCCAGTTTGCCCTCGTCAGGTAATGCAGGTGAAGTAAAGGCAAGCATACTACTTAGCGCAAAAGGCAGCGCTAGCCATAAAAGGTAAGGCCTGTAGGATCCCCAGCGGGTTTTGGTTTTATCTGCCAATGCGCCCATCATTGGATCGGTTACAGCGTCAAATACGCGTACGACCAAAAACATGGTGCCTACGGCAGCAGGAGACAAGCCAATGATGTCTGTGTAGTAAAACGTTAAAAACAGCATCACTGTCTGAAAAATAAAATTACTGGCGGTATCGCCTAGCCCATAGGCAATTTTTTCGCGTGCACTGACCATAGTGAACTTCCGGTTATGCTAACTACTACTGACGACTTAACAACGCTTCACTTAAAGCGATTGCACTATCTTTTAGCGTGCGCTGTTGGGTTTCATAATCAACATACACTATACCGAAACGCTTTTCATATCCTAATGCCCATTCAAAATTATCCAACAAGCTCCACACAAAATAACCGGTAATATTGACCCCTTGTTCCATGGCCTTTGCCACTGCATCCATATGATCCTGCAAATAACGAATACGCTGTTTGTCTTCAACTTTACCCGCCACTAAATGATCGTCACTGGCTAAACCATTCTCGGTGATAATAATCGGTGGCAGCGTGAAGTCGCGCTGTAACTGCATCAACAGGTCGGTTAGCCCTTGTGGGTAAACTTCCCATCCCATCGCAGTTTGCTCGCTGTCTTCAGGTGGGGGCAATTGGATAGGATCATTAGGTGCATCACTTTTTACTCTGGCGCGGGTATAGTAGTTAACGCCTAAGTAGTCAATTGGCTGCGCAATAATGTCCAGGTCACCCGGCTCGATATGAGGCCGATGAGCTTCAGGGATTTCATTGATTAACGCAGGGTATTGGCCATCTATAATAGGGCGAATATACCAGTCGTTAAAATGGATATGGGCTAGCTGGGTAGCGTAAGCATCCGCTTCACTCTCCGTTGCCGGATAAAACGGCGTGAAATTCAGTACAATACCGCTTTCTGCATCCGGGGCATGCTGCCTCAGTACCTGCATTGCCAGCCCGTGAGCCAACAACAGGTGGTGAATGGCTTTTTTCCCGTATTCTTTCTTCGCTTTACCAGGCGCATGTATGCCGGCTTCATAACCTAAGTAAGCGCTGCAGAACGGTTCATTTAAGGTCGCGTAAGAAAATACACGGTCACCGAACGCTTTTACCACCACTTCGACGTAGTTAGCGAACGCCTTTGCAGTATCACGGTTTAACCAGCCACCTTCATCTTCTAAATACTGAGGCAGGTCCCAATGATAAAGCGTGACATAGGCTTTAATTCCTTTAGCGCGCAACTTATCCAGTAAGGCGATATAAAAATCGAGACCTTGCTGATTAACACTGCCATCGATTTTGATGATCCGCGGCCAGGAAACCGAAAATCGATAGGCATCCACATTTAAGCCATCTATGATTTCCAGATCTTCTTCCCAACGATTCACATGGTCACAGGCAATTTTACCATTGCTACCATCGAGTATTTTTCCAGGTTGCTGGCAAAAGCGATCCCAAATTGACTCTTCACGGCTATCGGCCGCGCCTTCAATTTGAAACGAAGAGGTAGCGACACCAAAAGTGAACGTGCTGCTATCGAAGTGTTTGTTAAGAATTAAACGATTACTCATACATCCGGCTTAATTTTGACGCTGTATTTCAGCTTTAAATGAAAAAGAAGAAGCACTTAACAATTTATCAAAATCAGCCTCCAACATCAGAAGAAAAAACTGTAAGCGCTTTCATAACAGTTTTACAATGTTTTAACACGACTTGGCAAGTAAAATCGTCTTTGGCCACTTGTCCTCTTACAAAAACCGTTAAGTCATTTCTATATGCTACTGGTTTATAGATTATTTTCAGATTTTTCCGGCGATTCCTTAAAATTTGATCGCTAATCAGCGTTGTAAAATATTTGACCACTTTGCTTAACGAAAGAGACTAAAAGCGGCTAAATGTAAGCGCTTGCATTTTTCAAAAATGAATTTATACTCGCGTTATTTGTTAATGAAATGTTTGCAGTATTGATACCAGCACGTTAACTATTACAAGCGCCTATTCTTCACAGCGCCTGATGTTTTACACCGCTAATAACGATACGCAGGCGTAACCCAGGAACACCTATGACCAACTCAACCTACGTGTCGCCCACTCAGGGACACACTACGTCATTTTTCGGACTCGCAACACTCACGTCGCTGTTTTTCATGTGGGGGTTTATCACTGCGCTTAACGACATTTTGATCCCCCATTTAAAAGGCTTATTTTCGCTTAATTACACCCAAGCCATGTTGGTCCAATCCTGCTTTTTCGGTGCGTATTTCCTTATTTCAATTCCAGCCGGAAAATTGGTCCATAACGTCGGTTATCAAAAAGGAATTGGTATTGGATTGCTTACTGCGGCAGCGGGCTGTCTGATGTTTATCCCTTCAGCGCTGGCTGCAGAATATTGGATGTTCCTTGCAGCGTTATTTGTGCTTGCATCCGGAATCACCATATTGCAGGTCGCCGCTAATCCATTGGTGACAATAATGGGTGACCCGGAAACGGCGTCAAGCCGCCTGACAATGACACAGGCTTTCAACTCATTAGGCACCACCGTTGCCCCGCTTGTTGGTGGTATGTTGCTGTTCTCAGCGCACGGTGAAGTCAGCGCGCAGGCAGAAGCCAACTCAACGATTGTCCCTTACTTAGGTTTAGCGGTAGTACTTGGGGTAATGGCGCTGATGATGATAAAAGTGCATTTACCCAAATCTTCTGAAGCTGCAGATGCCGTGGTCGATGAGGTAAGCGGCAGTGTCCTGAAACACCGTCATCTTGCGTTGGGTGTCATCGGTATTTTTGTATATGTGGGTGCAGAAGTGTCCATTGGCAGCTTCCTGGTCAATTACTTCATATCTGAAGAGGTACTTAGTCTGACGGAACGTCAGGCCGCGAACTTTATCGCTTATTATTGGGGCGGTGCGATGGTGGGTCGCTTTATCGGCGCGGTCGTCATGCAAAAAGTCAATCCTGGTAAATGCCTGGCCTTCAACAGCTTTCTTTCTTGTGTTTTGATTACTGTATCAGTCAACACCACCGGGCATGTTGCAATGTGGTCAATTCTGGCCGTAGGCCTGTGTAATTCGATTATGTTCCCAACCATTTTCAGCCTTGCCCTAAAGGGCCTTGGCAAGCAGACCGCGCAAGGTTCCGGTATGCTGTGTCTGGCAATTGTTGGGGGCGCGGTTGTGCCATTACTACAAGGTGTGCTGGCGGATAACTTTGGTTTACAGATTTCGTTCCTATTACCCCTGATTTGTTACATCTATATCGCTTATTACGGACTCTCTGGCAGCAAGCCGGTTAAGGAAGCTGAAGCATGAAAAAAATCACACTTCGACTAAGCGTCGCATTGGCTTGCGCATCACTATTGTCTGCATGTAACAGTTCAGAGACAAAGGAAAACGCGGGATCAGGTGAAGCGCCTCTTCACAAGGCGGTACCCGATTTCTGGCCTGACACATCATTTCCCAAAGCCAATCATGATGAGGTTGAACAACGCGTCACCGCGCTGCTTGAAGAAATGACGCTTGAGCAGAAAGTAGCGCAGGTGATTCAACCGGAAATTCGCGATATCACCGTGGAAGATATGCGTAAATACGGTTTTGGCTCTTATCTGAATGGTGGCGGAGCTTTCCCGGATAACAACAAGCACGCCACGGTACAAGATTGGGTCGCACTGGCAGAAAAAATGTATCAAGCGTCTGTTGACGACTCAGTTGATGGCTCTTCTATACCCACCATGTGGGGAACGGACGCCGTTCACGGCCACAACAATGTAATCGGTGCCACCCTATTCCCGCATAATATCGGATTGGGCGCAATGAACGACCCCAGCCTGATCACCAAGATAGCCGAAGCCACTTCCAAAGAAGTCAAAGCAACGGGCATTGACTGGATTTTTGCGCCGACCGTGGCGGTGGCCAGAAATGATCGTTGGGGCAGAACATACGAAAGTTATTCTGAAAATCCCGAAATCGTAGGCGACTATGCTGCAGCAATCGTGAAAGGCTTGCAGGGCGACATGCGTGATGGCGTTATTGACGAATACCATGCTATTTCTACCGTAAAACACTTTTTAGGAGACGGTGGCACGCAGGATGGCGACGATCAGGGCGACAATATCAGCGACGAGAAATCCTTGTTCGACATCCATGGTCAAGGTTATGTCCACGGCCTTGCGGCTGGTGCACAAAGTGTGATGGCATCATTCAATAGCTGGCATGGTAAGAAAATACACGGAAGCAAGTACTTACTCACGGATGTATTGAAAAACAAAATGGGGTTCGATGGCTTCGTGGTCGGCGACTGGAATGGCCATGGTCAGATCCAAGGGTGTACCAACGAAGACTGTGCTCAGGCAATGAATGCTGGCCTGGATATCTACATGGTGCCCACCAGCGCCTGGAAACCCTTGTATCACAACATTGTAAAACAGGTAAAAAGCGGGGAGATCCCTCAGGCGCGTTTAGATGATGCGGTAACCCGGATCTTACGCGTGAAAATACGGGCCGGCTTGTTTGAACAACCTTCCCCCGCCAACCGTGTACTGGCTGGAAAAGACGAGCTTATCGGTTCCGATGCACACCGCCAGCTTGCCCGCGAAGCGGTACGCAAGTCACTGGTGATGCTGAAAAATAAAGATAACTTGTTGCCCCTTTCACCGGACATGCGCATAGGCTTAGCCGGAGATGGCGCAGATAATATTGGTAAACAATCAGGTGGCTGGACTATTACCTGGCAAGGTACAGGTAACACCAACGAAGACTTCCCTGGTGGCAGTTCTATTTTCGATGGTTTTAAATCACAGGTGGAACAAGCCGGCGGTCAGGTTGAACTGGCTGAAAATGGCGATTTCACCCAAAAACCCGATGTGGCCGTTGTGGTGTTTGGAGAAAACCCTTACGCGGAAGGTAATGGCGATGTTTCCAGTCTTGAGTTCCAGCGTGGGGATAAGTCTGATTTAGCGTTGTTGAAAAAACTGCAATCACAGAACATCCCGGTCGTATCCGTATTCATTACCGGTCGCCCATTGTGGGTGAACCCTGAGCTTAATGCCAGCGACGCATTTGTGGTGGCATGGTTACCTGGCAGCGAAGGCGCTGGTGTCGCTGATGTCTTGCTGAAAGGACAAGACGGTGAGGTTAATTATGCAATGACCGGTAAATTGCCGTTTAGTTGGCCAGCCTCACCTTCGCAGGATGAGGTAAACCTGGGTGACGGTACAACCCCCTTATTCCCGTTCGGCTATGGACTAAGCTTCCAAGACAGCGATGACCTGGGCGATGATCTGAATGAATCTGTTGCAGATGATGCTGATGACTCGATGAACGAGCAGCCAATTTATGTGCTAACCACACAAAAGCCATGGCAGCTCGAAATTCGCGCCGATGACGCAGCACAAACCATGAACAGCAATACTGTTTCACTGAACGGCATAAGCGTACGTACCACTGACCGCAATGTGCAGGAAGATTCGCTGTTGATTAAATGGGAAAACCAAGGCACGGTCGGCTTCTATACGCCATTTAGTGAAGACTTGCGCAGCTTCAGCAAGCCTCAGAGTGCAATAGCATTTGATCTCAAAGGAACGGCGATCGAAGGGACTAAAGTCAGCCTGACATGTTTGGAAAATTGTGCCGGGGAAGTCAATCTTGACGGGTTTGCGAAAGACACGGCCGAATGGCAGGAAGTGGTGATACCTGTGCAGTGCTTTACCGAAGCCGGAGCGAGCCTTGGTGCCGTTCAGTCCGCCTTCGCACTATCACGTGCTAAGGAAGGCGAACTGACCCTTTCCAATCTTCGGTATCTGCAACACCAAGGTGAATTGCCGGCTTGCGAGTAATCATGGGTTTAACAAGAGGGCGCCTCGCGCGCCCTCAATGAGAATGTTCCGGTCCGGGTACTGTCTCATCCCGACACGCTTCACCGGGCATTTCTATTTCAATCGTGGTATGAGCCAGATTAAACGGGGCAAGTGTCACATCTACTTGCTGTTTAATCTGTTTTAGCTCAACAGACTCTACCTCCCGATGCAACACTAAGTGTGCGGTCAGTACATGGTGTTCGCCATCCAACGACCAAAAGTGTAAATGATGCAAGCCTTCGACATGATCCAGTGCCATTAAACCGGACCTTATCTGCTTTTGCATCTCATCATCCGGTGTGGCTTGTAAAAACAACTTAAATGTCTGCACCACGTGTCGTACTACATTAAAAAGAATAAATAAGGTGAAGCCGATACTTAAAATGGGATCCAGAATTGGGAACGGATAAAAATGCAGAATAATCGCCACAATCAACACGGCTACCCAACCAAACATATCCTCCAGTAAATGCCAGTTGAGTACTTTTTCATTGAGGGTTTGCCCACCATGTAGTTTAAAAGCGGCTACACCATTTACAGCCACTCCTAACACTGCCAGCCCAATCATGCCTTCTGTCACTGGCATTTCAGGGTTTAGTAGGCGAGGTAACGCTTCGCTCAGTACCCAAGCCGACCCTCCAATTAAAATCACGCCATTAATTAACGCGCCAAGCAAGCTAAGTCGCTTAAATCCGTATGTATACGTATCGTCAGCCTGCTGTTTACCCAGTTTAGCTAACATCCACGCCAGGCCAATAGATAACGTATCGCCTAAATCATGCACTGCATCCGCCATGATCGCCACGCTATTGGTTAGCCACCCTCCCACAAATTCGATAATGGTAAAAATAAAATTGAGCCAGAACGCAAACCCCATACGTGAGGTATCGCTATGGTCGTGATGATGCTGATGATTATGATGCTGATGCACGGTTTAATTCTTAATGAGTTATTGAATAAGAAAGGGTTATTTTAATATCACGTCCGCGTGTTATTTAAAACCCCGCCCCTACTTGATATATTAGAAATTAATTATATAATGATTATCTTATATTAAAGGTGTGGTTGTCGTGAATTCATCATTTTTTATCAAACTCAGTACAGATAAACCCAAGGTTATCTACCTTATTTTGATCCTCATTTCATTGCTGACTGCCGCACAAATACCGCGCATCCATATCGATGCTGATCCTGAAAATATGTTAGCGGAAGATCACCCAGCCCGCACTTTTCATCAACAAACGAAGCAAAAATTTTCTATGTTTGATGCCATCATTGTTGGCGTTGTGGCGGCAGATGATGACAAAGGTATATTCACTGCCACTACCCTCAGCGAGCTCGAATTACTTACGCAGCGGATTGTTGAGACTGAAGGCGTTGTAGCGCAGGATGTTATGTCATTTTCTACGGTGGATAATATCACGCAAGGTGAAGGGGGGAGCCTGCGTTTTGACTGGTTAATGAAGTCTTCGCCAACCGATGACGACAATATTGCGCGGCTGAAAAACTCGTTGAGCCGTCTTCCTCTTTTCAACGGTACCCTGATTTCTGAGACGCAACAGGCGGCGGCTATGTATGTACCGCTGATCGACAAAACGTTAAGTTATCAGGTTGCAGAATCCATTCGTGATGAAATCGGCAAGCTTAATAGCAATAATCAATGGCACATTAGCGGGCTCCCAGTCGCCGAAGATCAGTTTGGAGTTGAAATGTTTATTCAGATGGGCATTTCAGCGCCACTGGCAGGGCTAAGCATTTTCATTCTTCTGTTTTTGTTTTTCAGGCACGTTCCGCTCATTATTGCACCAATGATCGTTGCCATGACCACCGTCATTGTCACGATGGGAACGCTGATCGGATTGGGATTCAGCGTTCATATTATGACGTCCATGATCGCCATTTTCTTGATGCCGATCGCGGTGGTTGATTCGGTCCACATTCTGTCAGAATTTGTTGACCATTTTGAGAAAAACAAAAGTGCAAAAGCCGTGATTGAAGAGGTGATGCGCACATTATTTTCACCGATGTTATTTACCTCCCTTACCTCGTCGGTGGGCTTTTTTTCACTGATGCTTACCCCCATACCACCAGTACAAATATTCGGCGCGTTTGTCGGCTTAGGGATCTTGCTTGCCTTTATCATTACGATTACTTTTGTACCTGCCTATATTACCCGTATGAGTCCGGCCACTCTGGCCAAACTTTGCAAAGCCGGCACTGCATTAAAAGCGCAAGATACCGTCACCACCAGATTTGCACGCGCACTAGGTCGCAGCGCCCTTCGCTATCGCGCGATGTGGTTACTCATGTTCGCCTTACTTACGGTGATTTCCGGATGGGGTGTGGCCCAAATTAGCATTAATGACAACCCGGTAAACTGGTTTAAAGCCGATCACGAGATTCGCGTAGCAGATAAAGCATTAAATGAGGAGTTTGCCGGTACTTACAATGCCTATCTGGTCCTTGAAAAAGCGCCTGAACAAAGCAAAAGCGCTGTTACATTACTGAATGCAGCACAACTGCCTGCTTCCCTTGAACCGTGGCGTGAACAGGTGGAAAAGCAGCTTCATTCGCAAGCTATTGCCGAGCAGCCAAATAACCTGCTGTTCGCTATTGATGAAAAGTTATTTGATGTACTAGATGCCGAGGAAGAGGCGGCATTAAATACCTTACTTGCTGAGGTAGAAAAGGCCGCGACTGCGTCAAAAGTTTTCACTGATCCCCGCATCCTTAACTACATCGAAAATATACAGCAACACCTGCAAACTACCGGACTTATTGGAAAATCCAATTCTCTGGCTGACGTGGTCAAAGTGGTCAACCGGGAACTGGCAAGTGGTGAAGACGAAGATTATCGTTTGCCGGCTACCCAGCAAGCGGTAGCGCAAACGTTAATGCAATATCAATCGTCTCATCGTCCACACGATCTATGGCACTTTGTTACCCCGGATTTTCGCTCCTCGCTTATCTGGCTTCAGCTAACAGATGGAGATAATGAGTCGGTATCAGCAGTAATTGACGCGGTTGACGAATTCATCAGCACCCACCCACTACCAGCAGGTCTCACCTATAATTGGGCGGGTAAGGCGTATCTAAATGTTGAATGGCAGCAAACCATGGTGGCGGGAATGATGGACAGTTTGTTTGGGGCCTTCATTGTGGTTTTTTTGATGATGATCCTACTATTCAGGTCATTCATTTACGGTGTGCTGGCCATGTTGCCGCTCAGTTTCACGATCTTGTTCATGTATGGCCTGATTGGTTTGTTGGGTAAGGATTATGATATGCCTATCGCCGTTTTATCTTCTCTGACCTTGGGTCTTTCCGTGGATTTTGCCATTCACTTCCTGCAACGCGCGCGGGCAGAGTTAAAAGTCCAACCCGATGTGGGTAAAACACTAAAGACGATGTTTGAAGAGCCCGCCCGCGCGATCAGCCGCAACGCCGCTATTATTGCATTAGGTTTTACTCCACTGCTGCTCGCACCTTTAGTCCCCTACATCACAGTAGGCGTGTTTCTCGCCAGCATTATGGTGATCTCGGCACTGGTGACATTAATTTTACTTCCCGCTGTCATGCATTTGGTGCAGCGGCACTTGTCCAAGTAAGGGTTAAATATGAAATTCACTAAACACTTCGTTTCACTTTTTACCTCCGCATCACTAGCGTTGTTTTCTGCGCAGATATCGGCAGCAGAAGTTGATGTAAACCGATGGGTCAAAGATGCTGAAAACGCCGCCTATTACGCTGGCGATGACGGGAAAACTCTGGCTCGCATGATGATTGTAGATAGTCAGGGACGAAAGCTCTTGCGCCAGTTTACTATTCTTAGAAAGGATGTCAGTGACAATGGTGATCAGCGCATGCTGGTGTTTTTTAGTCGACCCAACGACGTTAAAAACACCGTTTTCAGAGTGGAAAAACATGCCGCATTAGATCAGGATGACGACCGCTGGATTTATCTACCCGCGCTGGATTTAGTTAAGCGAATTTCCGCGGGAGATAAGCGTACGTCTTTTGTCGGCTCACATTTTTTCTATGAAGACGTCTCCGGTCGAGCAGTTTCAGAAGATTCCTTTACCCTGGAAAAAGAAACGCCATCTCATATTATCTTACGCGCCATCCCCCAGCGTCCGGATTCGGTAGAGTTTTCGCACTATATTGTCAACATCAATAAGCAGACAAAATTACCTGAACTGATTAATTTTTATGACAGCCAGGGCACCAACTATCGCCGTGTTGAATCCGCTGAGATCGAGACCATTCAGGGTTTCCCAACGGTTAAGCGCGCCAAGGTTACCGATTTGAAAAACGGAGGCTACACACTCATGGAGTTCAAAAACGTCGAATACAATATAGCGCTGCCAGATGAAATTTTCAGTGAGCGCAGCCTTCGAACACCACCTTTAACGTACTTAAACTAATGACAAAACATTTTACAAACGCATCCACTACCTTGTTGGCGATCTGTTTACTCACTCTCACTTTTAGCCTGTCCGCACAACAGACAGCAGACGAATGGGATGCATTTGATGAATGGGAAGAGGAAAAGGCGGAACCCGCCCTGTTTAGCGGTTTTATTGAAATAGGAGCAGGCAGACGTTTACAGCCTGATGCTGTCATCTCTGCTCGTTCGACATTGAGTGAAATACGCGGACGGTTAGAATTTCAACATGTGCTTTCTCAGTCTCAGTTTAAAGCGACGACGGATGTTGTACTGAATGGTGTAACCGATGAGATACAGTTGCAGGTACGCGAGTTGTTCTGGCAAGGTAACCTGTCATTTTTGGGCGACTGGGGACAACACCTGGATCTGAAGGCTGGCCAACAAGTCCTGACGTGGGGAACGGGTGACTACCTTTTTTTAAATGATTTATTTCCCAAAGACTATCAATCATTTTTTAACGGACGCGACGATGCGTTTTTAAAAGCCCCTTCACCCAGTATCAAGCTTTCCGGTTATTTTCCACTAATCAATTTCGATTTGGCCATTACCCCTTTTTTTGAGCCTGACACCAGTATAAATGGCGAATATTTTTCGTTTTTTAGCCCACAGGCACAACACAATGTTGCACCTGCATTTGCCCTTGCTGATAGCACCAAACCCGATGAGACTGAGGTGGCGATTCGATTATTCCAGTCATTCGATACCACTGAACTGGCACTTTACGGGTATGAGGGCTATTACAAATCTCCCACCGCCAGAGATGAACAAGGCTTGCCTCGTCATAGCAAATTAAAGGTACTCGGCGCGAGTATCGTGCGACCGGTAGCCGGGGGATTATTTAAGGCCGAGTACGCGTACCATGATTCAATAGAAGATGTTAATGGCAGCGACCCATTAGTCCCTAATTCCCAATCCCGTTATTTACTGGGTTACGAGCGCGAGCTGGTAGCCAACTTAACTGGCGGCGTCCAGTTTTATGTAGAGCGCACTCATGATTATGCGGCGCTTAAACAATACTCCCCCTGGCCCGACTTCGAACAAGAAGCGTATCGGCGGGTGATCACCACACAGTTGATTTACCGTGCAATGCGTCAAACCCTAACGTTTAATTGGTTTAATTTTTATTCTGTCACTGCTAAAGATGGTTACAGCCGCTTGCACGCTAGCTATTCACCCGTCAATGAGTGGAAGATAAGTGCAGGGCTGAATGCCTTTTACGGTGATGAAGACCATACCTTTTTTAGCCAGTTTAACGATGCCACAAATGTGTTTTTACGGCTTCGCTATTTCTATTAAAGCAAGCAAACTAACCAATTTGATGTGGGTAGGGAAAGGCTTCCAGCCGCTCTTCGATATGACTTAACACTTCAGGGATCCTGGGTGTCTGATGCCCTACTACAAAACGGTTCTTTCCTTTCTCAAATACAAAAATTTCGGTGTTGATGCCTTCTTTAAGCAGCCAATGAAAACCTTTGTATTCCACATCGCAGACAGTATCTTTTTTGGCCACCAGCTGTTGCAGTCTTTTCTTCTGCTCACCGGCAGGTAATTTGACGTGCGCATCTACGTATAGATCCAGCGCTTCTTTCATTTCCACCTTCGTTAAGCGGTTACGAATGGGGGGCAAACTCACTGGCAATAGCTTGGTATTGTGTAACTGTGCATATGTCAGCGTATGTTTACTCAGGCATTTTTTACAAAATTTGTCACTTTTTGCTCCCGCACGGTGACATTCCCCGCACACATACGTATTTGCCTTAAATGCTCGCATCTTATCCGTTACCACCAGATAGTACCCATACAGAATACGTTCCGGGTGATGGTGCTCATGCACCACAACAAACTCCTGCAAACGTTTGCCAGCATTGGTCGGGCTATCGTGAGCCACCTCCCAGTTTTTATGCATGGGTACACTGGTTTCGAGCCACACCTCACCTGATTCAACCGGGTTTTTATGATCAAAAAAGTGTGACGCGGGATAGGTATAAGTCGGCTGAAATTCGCAGGCGTCTTTCGCTTTCGCAAAGCCTTCTTCATTATCAAAGGTGATAATTTGAGTCGCGATTAATGGCCATTTTCGACGTTGATTGATCGCTTTTTTAACAGCACTCTCTTCCAAGCATCGCTTTGGACAAAGAGACTTGCACTTCGGACAGCTAATAGTCAACGTGTCATTATGATCAGTGTTAGCTGAAAACTGATGCGTGCAGTCGGGGCAAAAATAGCGTTTTGCAGTCTTTACAGTCATGATTACGTCACATGCAATACATCTGATTGAAAGTTACGTAAGGCTTAATCGTAAAATTAGTAACAGATGTTACTTTATTAGTATAAGGGGTATCTACATCGTTACCCGTATGTCTTATCTCAGTATGAATCTTTATACTGGGATGGCAAGTTTTTAAGATACAAATTCTGACATTTTTGTAATGAACGGAGAACGGATTGGTCGCACTCTTCACCTGGTTAGGCGCAGAGCAAATTTCCTCGGCAACGATCCTCTTACTCGTGCTCGTTGCAGGCGTGACATCATTTATCACCGCAGCCTTCGGCATAGGTGGTGGCATTCTATTACTCGCCGTCATGGCCCATTATGTGCCAATAGAAATACTTATTCCTGTTCATGGATTGGTGCAACTTGGCTCAAATGGTTATCGAGCGTATAAAACGACAAGCCATATTGATAAATCGACGTTCAACGCGTTCGGTCTCGGTGCGCTTTTAGGTGCTGTTACCGTTTCTTTCTTATTGATACAGCTTTCGTTGCAATGGATCCAGCTCACTGTAGGACTGTTTATTTTATATCTGCTTTGGGGCTTCAAACCGAAACCCCATCAAATCGGTGCATCAGGCATGTTTGCTGTTGGCACAGTCACCACCATGCTATCGGCATTTGTAGGCGCTACCGGACCGCTGCTAGCGGCGTTTTTACACCAGAACAGAATGGGGAAAATGACCCACACGGCAACCTTTGCTGCCTGTATGAGCCTACAGAACATCCTAAAATTAAGTGTTTTTATGATTGCAGGTATCAGCTTTGTGGCTTGGTTACCTCTCGCGACGATAATGATATTCAGTGGTTTTATTGGCACCAGGATCGGCCTGAATACGCTGGAGAAATTTTCCACCCAATTATTTAAAGTCCTCTATACGAGTGTCGTTACATTGCTGGCGCTGCACTTAATCGTTAAAGCCACCATCCAATTTTTTTAGCAAAACCGTTTAATCCAACAATCACAACCAACGAGACGCCGTTGTATTATTTCTTTGTGCGCGGACAGCCCTGAATTAATGAACCCCGCATTTTCCAATACACGAGCGGAAGCCGGATTGTTGTGCAAAACCCTGGCAGTAAGTTGTTGCAGGTCGTAATCGGATGAAGCGATATGCATAAGATGCCTAACCCCTAAACTCGCCAGTCCTTTACCCTGATGAGCCTGATCGATTCGATAACCGATCTCAGCCGTGCTAGCGGCACGCGCTATTTCTTTAAGGTTGATTCGCCCGACAATTTCGTTATTTCGTATAAGCACGGCAGGAAATGCTACCCCCATATTATATTCAGCAGTTAACTGATGGATATGTTGCTGAACACCCTCGAGCGAATAAAATGCGGCAGGGCGCGGTGTGATGCAGTTTTCAAAAAACAGACGGTTTCTAATTTCAAATGCGAATAACCTATCAATGTGCTGAGCAGTCAGCAGTTGGATCTGCGTGGTGTGGGCAAGCGTCTCAGGCGGCACAAATTGACTCCTTTTGTGCGAGCAGTTAATTTTTTACACTAGCTTAATCGATTCAGCCTTAAAGTTTACTGTTTTTCCGCAGCCATCGTCGTCGTCAAAGCCGGAGAAAGTATTGCCTCCTATCGTGTAAAACAAGTGCTGATTTTTACACGTCCCCTAATTTACACACGGTTAACGGTAGCGTAACAAGGTGTATGAAAGAACCGACAACACCATGTGAAAATACTACACGATGCAACATTTGCTGACTGCCTAAAAATCCCCCACAAAAAAAATAATTCATAGATAACAGATAGTTAAGATCGCAAAACACACAAAGAACAAGTTGGCACAGTTGTAGCATCCTATACATCGACGGCAACGAGCAATGGAGCCAAGTGTGAAAGTTTTCGGAATGTTTCTGACTTTCTTCGCTTCTTTAACTATGCCCTTTCTGCCAAGCCAAGCTGATGCCAAGGAGTTAATTGGGAAAGTGTCAGCCACGGATGCAAGGATTGATAGCGAAGCAGAATTAACACTATTGCTCGATGGAAAAATGAATATTTTTGACATTAATACGGATGTCACGGACGGAAAGGTTGTTTTAACCGGCAGAGTTGACAGTGAAGTTAACAAAGCACTGGCCACGGAATTGGTTAAGTCGCTTAAAGGAGTCAAATCGGTCGATAACAGACTAGCCGTTGCAGCACCGGACGAGTATGACAGTAACGGAAGTACGTTCGCCAATGACTTGCTGGATGCAAAAGTAATAACAGCGATAAAGTCGCGATTATTACTTGAGTCAACCATTACTGGTGCCGACATTGATGTCCAAGCTGAACAAGGGATTGTTACCCTTTACGGCAAGGTGAAATCCTCTCGCGAACGGGATTTGGCCATTGCCATTGCGAAGAACACTGATGACGTCGATGGCGTAATAAGTGAACTGTCGGTAGACAGTTAATCTCCCCTAGGTCTTCTTGACCTAACAATACCTCTGATTTTCACCCGCCACTTGGCGGGTGCTTTTTTTTGGATGAATGATCTGTGCTACACTACCAATGCTTCTTTACCGCCTACTTTTTACTGATAGCGTTCATCAATGATTTTTAGCGTACTTTTTCTAGCGCTTTTTACTACCGCCATAGGGCAAAGTGTTGTTATCACAACATTACCTTCCTTAGGTCGCGAGGCTGGATTAAGCGAAATCCAGGTGGCTATTATTATGTCCAGCTCTGCAGTGATGTTTGCTATAGGCACAAATCTTTGGAGCCGCGTCGCCAGGCGCAAAGGCTACAAACGCACGTTAATGATTGGTTTGACCGGTTATAGTATCGGTACATTATTATTTGCGACGATGTGGTATCTGGGTATCCACTATATTTTAAGCGGCATGGGCCTGTTTTTAGCCTTACTGATTTCACGCACCATGCAGTCCAGCATTATGTCTGCCACGCCCCCATCGGCCATCGGTTACGCCATCAGTAACAGTCCTCAGACTGACAGAGTTAAAGCCATCAGCAAAGTCACCTCGGCCAATAATCTGGGGCAGGTACTGGGCCCTACGTTTGCCGGTGCTTTAGTCGGTTTCGGAATACTGACGCCTTTATACAGCGTTATTGCGCTGACAATATTTGCACTTGTTGTGGTTAAACGCTATTTACCTGCTCAAGCTGCCCCCGTCATTCAGGCAAAGCGAGAAACTAAGGGTGATACAGTCGTGACAGTCAAACCCATTACTGCCATGTTGGTGATGTTTTCAGCTTGTGTGTTTTGCTCAATGGCCATGCTCCAACAAACGCTCGGTTTCTTTTTTATGGACGAATATGGCGAGTCAACCATTGGTGCCGCGCAATCAGTGGGCATTGCAATGATGATTAGCGCTGCCAGCTCTTTCTCCGCGCAGATGGGGATTGTTCAGCGCATTAGATTGCGGTCAGAAAAGCTGGTGCAGACTGCATTACTGCTTTTGGTTATCGCCTATTTGTTGTGCTTCCTGCATCAGAATGTACTCATTCTTTATATCGCGATGGTTTTATTAGGCAGTGGGTTAGGCATGGCATATCCTTCGATAGCAGCGATTGCTTCCAGCCGTTGCGAACCGGACAAGCAAGCGACGGTTACCGGATTGATCACCTCCACTCCTGCCATGGGTTATATTGCCGGCCCCCCTATAGCAGCGCTCCTGTATAACTATGATCACCGGTTACCATTTTTATTTGCCTGCTTATTAATTTTAGTTGTTTTTGCATTAGCATTTTTAAAGTTATTGCCCCGCGGCTAAGGCCTGATAACTATTTCTGTTTGTAGCTGGGCTATCACGAACTCAAGAATTTTTTTCCTGGCGCTAAACTTTTCCGGCATTCCTTGCGACTTACTAACAAATTGACCCAAAAGGCGCTCGCAATGAACAACTTCCCTCGCCGACCTCAAAAGGACAATTATTTAGTCGAATCGAGACATTTCGTTATCGTGCCTATTTTGTGTGTCTTAGTTTGTATTCTGGCGACGTTAAGCGAGCAGGCCTATGCTCTGAGCATGTGTATGGATGCATTATGTGTGCAGGTAAATCAGTAAAACGGTTAACGCAGCACTGAGAATGGCCAACGTAATATTCACCAACATTCCCCACCGCGGTCGATAACCTGAGGGAATTTCATCTTCATTCAACGTTTTAAGCACTTGCGCAAACTGAAAAGATGAAACCAGAGCGCACATGCCGCCTAAAATTATAAACGCCAACCCTAGGATATATGCGGGTGTCACCAGGGTCTCATCTGCATTTTGCTGTAACAGGCGGACCAGCAAGCCAGCGCGCTCCAACACAAAACCAAACGCAATCAACCCTAAGCTGGTGCGGTTCCAGGCCAGTAACGTGCGCTCTGCTGCAAATAATACTCTGGGATCCTGTAAATAACCCATCTTCTCCCTTCTTTAGTTATCAAACTGAAATTGCTTGATCTTCATCGGCTCGAAGCGCCAACCCCATAAACATCCCGATGTTGCTCTAAGGGTGATAGAACCAGAAATCATTTCATCATCTTCGTCGGTTAGTACGACTACGTAATGAACCAACCCTTCTGGTTCGACTTTAGTCAGTTGAACATAGGCATCAACAATTTTAATTTCAGAAAACTGACTCAAATCGGCAAATTTTTCTAGTTGTGAATAAACTGTTTTTAATGAAGAAATGGGAGTTTTATCTGCTATATCGGTGCAAAGCAATTGATGAGCATTTTTAAAATCATGTTGATGTAAGTACAACTCAATAAAATTATGAGCAGGCTGTTTGGTTTTCGTTATTGCGTCTTCAAAATAGCTTTTGGCGTTAAATGCTTGCGAAGCATTTACCGTGCACATTGAAAATATGAATATGATTAACGCAATTCCTTTCATTCTACAGCCTTTTTTAATTACTAAAGTAGTCCTGTATTGCCTGCCCATGCCTGGCTTATGATCCATACCATGGCATAACCTGATGTATACGCAATTAATAAAAGTAGCGCGTATTTGCCATATTTAGCAAATGATAGCCCTTTGATTTTACTCATAGTAACTATGCCAGCGGCGGATCCAATAACCAATAATGAACCGCCCACGCCTACTGCATACGTGAAAGCTAACCATTCGGGAGTACTCATTGAAATATTCGCTTTTAGTAATGCGGCGGTCAATGGAACATTATCAATTACGGCGGATAACACCCCCATCGTGTAGTTAGCCAACACCGGTGGAAAGGTTTCATAAATCGTTAAAAAGCCGCTCAGTGCATGGATATGTTCAAGCATCCCTACCAGCAGTAGCACGCCTAAAAAGAACAGCAAGGTATCAAATTCTATGTAACGAATGTAATCCATAATGGGATCGTTGTCGTTATCTTCACCCATAAATCTGGCGATCAAAAACATCACCGCCATACCAGCCAGGAAACTCAGCATCGGCGGAATGCCATACAATACATTGCCAACTAGTGTAAGGATAATAGTCGTCAGAAATGTTCCAGCGATTACATAATCGACTGTACGGATGTGGTGTTGATTTTTTCTAATTTTCACGTTGCCGGTTAACCCAACGCTAAGCATCGCGGCTAACATCATCACTGCAACAAAAGAAGGTGTAAGTAACCATAACAGCTGGGTGATGGTGACTTTGTCCTGCATGAAAATCATCAGCGTGGTAACGTCGCCGGTGATCAAGGAAACGCCCCCCGAATTCACTGCAAACACCACCAGCACCGCAAATCGCATGGTTTGATTAAAGGGCAGACTAAGGGAAAGCACTAACGCAACAGAGACCAAAGTAGCGGTGATATTGTCAGCCAGTGAAGAAAAACAAAAGCTGAACAGAGCGGTAATAAATAACAGTTTTTTTATGCTGATTTGCTGTGGCATGACTGCATTGAGCAAGCTTTCAATCAAACCTTTGCGGTTCAGGTAAGCAACAAATGTCATCGCTGCAACCAGAAACAGCCACAATGTTGAAATCTCAGTGATGTTATGAATTAAGTTAGCATCAACGCGTTCATATCCAGCCCCTTTACCCGCATCGATAAAAAGCATAATCCAAGCTAGTGTGCCTAAAAAAAGCGTTGTTTTAGCTTTATTAATATGTAGTTTTTCTTCGAAAACCACCCCAAGTAAAGCCAGAATAGCCAGCCCGATCAACACCACACTCATTGTACAACAAACCCATTTGTAAAGATGGGCAGGCATTATACGCTTGGTTTACAAAAACAAGAATGTGTTATTGATAATAAGAGATATTATTGAGTTATTAGTTGTTATTGCTTAATTTTGAGGTCGCAAACACGAACCGATCTGATTAATCCCGCAGGTGAGAAAAATAAAAGCAGGGTGAACAAAGAACGGGGGCAACTCGCTTTTGGACACTTGGATCAGATGTAACCATCTTCCAAGATTACCTAACCGAAAATCTGGTCATTAACATTTCTCATCTGTATGCCTGAATGCTTAATGTATCTCCTTGCAAACAAGTAACATTCCAGCACTACTGTTAACGCTACTATACTTTCCATCTTCTTACTTCCTTATCTAACGCCAATTATTCTCTCTACTTACCAATGGTTAATGCAAAGTTCGGGCCTGAAAAATAAAACGTAAGGCCATGAAATTTATAGATATATTAAAAAGGTTAAAATGCAGGCAGTGCGCAATTTCCTATTGACAGGAAAAAATTACGCGCCGACGTATTGAGGATCCCGGCAAAATCCGACTCACGCATTTTAATTAAACGGCGGATATTTATGCTCAATACAGCATGTTATCCATCAACAGTCATTTATGAAATGAATCCCAAGCATAAATAAAATAAATAACCACTGCATGAATTTTTATCTGTTATACCAAAACAACAAAAAGCGAAAAATTTCAATCACTTATTTGAATTAAATTATTTGTATTCAGGCAAACTTCACCAATTTCTGCGAAGAGGGGATAAAAACAGATTAGAAAACCACAACAAAATTAACTATTGTGTAACACCCAATTAACATATCAGACCTCCGAGCTGTCTGGAGACTGCCCACTTTCAGGACCACACTCAATGCGAAAACTTATTTTATCCCTAACCTTACTCATTTTTTCTCTGAGCTTTACTGTGCAAGTAACAGCATCGACGCAGACGAAAACCCAATATCCCATAGTGCTTGTACACGGACTATTTGGATTTGATGATGTGTTATGGGTAGATTACTTTTACAAGATCCCTTACAAATTAGCGGCTCAGGGGGCAACGGTTTATACCGCAACCGTGTCCCCCGCCAACTCTACCGAAGTGCGTGGCGAACAATTGCTCGCTTATGTGAATCAAGTGCTTGCTCACTCTGGTGCCAAAAAAGTCAATTTGATCGGTCATAGTCATGGCGGCCCCACTATTCGGTATGTTGCCAGTGTTGCGCCTCAAAAAGTCGCGTCAGTTACTTCTGTTGCCGGCGTTAACCAGGGAAGCGCTGTCGCAGACATCGTGCGAGCCGGTATAAAAGATGGCTCTACGCTCGAAGGAGTTGCTGGTACGGTTTTTAATGCTTTCGCCAACATATTAGAGCTTGTATCAGGATCAGGTATTTCTACTTTGCCGACCAATAGTATTGCTGCATTAAATTCACTTTCCACGGAAGGCAGCGCCAAGTTCAATGCGCGCTATCCAGAAGGCCTTCCAAGTCAGTATTGTGCTAACGATGGCAAGGTGCTTGAAGATAACGGCGTATACTATTTTTCCTGGAGTGGAGGGAAAACCTACACCAATGTTCTGGATGTGGCTGATCCGTTTCTAGCCCTGACCGGTCTCGCCTTTGGTGAAACAAATGACGGGTTGGTATCAAGTTGCAGTTCACGGTTAGGTTATGTCATCAAAGACAACTACCGAATGAATCATTTAGATGAAGTCAATCAGACGTTAGGAATACACCATCTTTTTGAAACGGATCCAGTACAGGTATACATTGACCAGGCCAGTCGATTGAGAACACTGGGGCTGTAATGAAACGGCTTTGGTATATTATTTTGCCCAGCATGGTTTTGCTGGGCTGGTGGCTTTTCGGAAAGGATGAGCCGGTCGCTGAAAGCGCTCGGCAAATACCGGTTTCGCTTCCTCAACCGGGATTGACCAGCACACAAAGCACATCACTTGATCAACAGCCACCACCCGACTTGAACAGAGCATTTAAACTCACTTTTGGTTTAAAAGCGTTATTTGATCAATTTATCTTCGAACATGAACTGTTAAGCATAGATCAACTGGTGCAGGCGTATGCGAAATTCATCAAGCAGGAGAAGTACGCGCCCCAGTCTCATCGCTATGCCGTGGATTTATTTGAGCGATACGTAAACTACAAAGCAACTCTTGTAGAAATAGATGATGAGACATCGGCCAATTCGCTCCAGGAAATAGCAGACAGGCTCGAAGCTCGCAACGATTTACGCTTTAGATTTTTCAATGAGCAGGAACACCATTACTTGTTTGCCAAAGATGCCGCGTACGATAAAGCCGCGCTTGAGCGATTACGTATTGCTTCAGACGCGTCACTGAGCAAAACTGACAAGCAAAGACTCATTGAAGAGCAACTCGCCACTTTGCCAAGAGAACAACAAGCGAGTTTTGCTCCGAGTCTGGCCGTTAATCGATTGGCCACTCTGCAACAACATTACACCAACGAAGAAGTACGCTTTCAGGCTGTGGCAGCGGAATTTGGTCATGATGTCGCACAGCGGTTAAATGAGCAGAGCAAACAACACCAAAGCTGGCTAAAAAGGGTTAAAGTGTATCAGCAATGGCACTCACAGCTGTTAAGTACATCCACTCTGACTGCAGCTCAATTGAAAGCACAGATTAACCAAAAGCAACAAACAATGTTTAGTGAACCTGAGCAACGAAGGCTAGTGGTTTATATGGAAAATCCATCATTACTTTCAGAAAATTAACCCACCTACTTAAATGTTACATCTTTTCATTTTCGGACTGCTGGGCACGCATAATTGCCTCTACCAGCAGTGTCTGCAGTTCAACGGGGGTGTGGAACAGTTGAGTGTCCAGATACTCTTTATCGTCATAAAGTGCCAGTATTCCTTTATTGATGTCATTTAAGTAAGCCGCATTTGCAGGGTGTTTATTACACATGATTTTTCCCGCTACGATAGCAGGTACACCTTGTACACCATATGAATAATAGGCGCTATCAGGCACTGCATGGTCAGACAAAAATTGTTTAATTTCCTGCGGATAAGTTAATGCCATCTGTGTACGATGCTTAAAAAACATTTCAGAAACTTTATTGTGCATGTCGCCGCTGGCTCGCCAGACAATATTTCTCTCTGGAAGCTGAGAAATCAACTTATCTAACTCATCACCGTAGGAGATGCTCTCGGTAAGCAGGATAACTTTGCCTGGTTGTGCTTCCAAAGTCTGCTCAAGGGATTCAATTTCCCCCTCTTCATTCAACAAATATCGATCAATTGGCGAATGGGTATACACGCGAGGTGAAGGCAGAAAAGTTAACGGTAGCGAAAAAAGAAAATGATCTTTACGCTCTGCATTTTCTACGGCGTAGTAATTGCAGGCAGGCTCTTCACCATTTAACTCTCTGAGTGAACGTTTAAACGGTGAATACTCAAACTCTATCGGCACGTTTAACTTGGATAAGAGCAGGCGATAGGTCTTAGGTAAAGCGGCCTGAACCGAGGGATTAGCTACATCTTCAAGAAAACTTTCCTTGCCATAATAGATATGCGCAGAGCCGCTTTTTGCCACCGCGTCAATATGCGCAACACAACTAAGGAAAAATAGAATAAAAACTTGAGATTTCATCATTGAATTCTTACAAACTGTAACTCACCTGCGCTCACCATGACATTGCTTCTATCCAAGTTGAATATCTTGGTGCGGTATTTTTAGAAAAAGGTACGTACGGGCTTACACTGTAAGGTTACCGCCAGAATTGATGCTACCTAGTTAAAACCCATTATTCAAAACCAATATTTTGCCAAAGACAGTCAAACGCGACTTTTCTTCGCAACCAGGGTTAATAGGATAAATTAAAACTAATGTATTAGCGATACATAAAAGAAAAGAACCATCGTTTGGACAGTTTCATATCAAACAATACTGATTTAGCCTTGCCTTCTTTCACACTCTTAACGATTTGCTTATAGCGGTGCGATCGCGCGTTAAAGGGTGATGGCTTGTTAATGTTATATCGATATGCAAATTGTTGATGTTTATTTTGCAGTTCGCTTTCCCATACAGGCATGGACAGCTCACATTTGCCGTTGATTTCTTGGTAGCTAATCGCTTCTACATTGACACGATCGGCAAGTTCTAGCAGCGTCTCTTCTTCTGCTGTTTTACCACGAATGGCATAAGAGGGCTGGCCGATCTCTTCGCCTATTTCACAGGCGATAGTGGCTATCATGGAAAAGGTGGGTTTGTTTTCATTGAAATTGTTGACCATAAAATCGTAGCTGGGCTTTTGTGAACATCCTGCTACAGAACATATTGCAACCAACAGAGAAATAGCACTTACTTTCATTTCAATTATTGACTTGTGTTATGTTACTTTGTTTTGAATTACCTATATAAATCGGAGTCATGATGCCAAACTGGTCGACATCGCGTCAACCTAACTCGTATCAAACTACCCGAAAATATTTACTTTAAATTTTACATTACGCCTAAAGAAAGAATTGGATCGCAATAAGCGTTAAAATTTTGTCTGCACACCAGCAACCACTTGAAATTTAGCCACGCTGCAATGTAGTGCATGCGTATCAAACTGAACAAGAGCGTATTAGTTCACATTCTTACAGTGACAAGGCATTTTGGTAAGTTCTGTCATCATACAACGGAATCACATGTGCTTCTGCTGTTTCACCATAATGATTATTTCTTTGGTTACATCTTACTGAACCAACCCCTCCGTGTTGAGCCCCTGGGAAGTGTGCTCAACACGGTTTTTTTCCGAGTTTAATTCTCTTTTGCTGGCATAAGGTTGTTACGCACTTGGCGTGCATCATAGGTATTATCCCTTTGCGGCTGCTCACCACGCCCCACTTCAATACTTAGAATACTTTCTATTTCACTTTGGTCCGAACCACCAATGAAAACCCCGGAGCTAAACTGGGATGTGGGATAAAGCGCTGTACGGCAGCTAAATGCACCACACTCAGTCACTCTTGAATAACGTTGCTGAAAACCGAATTGTGATCCGGAAGCGACCCGTTCCTTGTCTACAAGTGTTTCTCTGTCAGTGACAATAAACCAGTCATAATCATTAAGGATAGTGACTTCAGCAGCTCTGAGCATAGCGTAATCCATCGCTTTCGCTCGATCTGACCCGCGTGCCTTAAAATGCACCCGATACTGCGTATCACTTAATTTTGTTTCGGTATACCCGAAGCCTCCTGCGGAGGCTTCCCTGTATTCATCTGAGCTTCCGGCGCAACCGAAGAGCGCCATTGTAGCGAAAATAACTACCAGTAAACATGCTGTCTTTTTCACTATATCTTCCTTATCGTTACTAACAACGTTTTATAAGTAGTACAGTAAACCTAAATTGAGAGTTCACATGCGCTCACCACAGGCCGCTTTTGCTAATACAAAACATATGAATTCTTATACCTTTTTTCTACATACAGACTAAATAATCACCAGTTTTTTCGTATAGTAGGTGCAATATTTTCTGACAGCCATGTTGTAGGATTTGATATGAAAGGTTGCGCCAAACGTTTTTTCGCGCAAATTATAAGTGTATTTGCGTTAGTTTTGCTGACTTTCCCGGCTTATGCCGGCATTAACGATATAATCAGTGTAGTAGCACAGCGCCCCCAATTTGCTTTTTACGTGGGCATCGTTACGTGTGGTGTTCTGGCATTTCTCGTTATCACCTTATTAATCAAGCAGTTTTTTACCAAGCGAGCGCTAGTTAGTCACCAGGCTATGTCCGGTAAACTGAATGCGCAACTGAATGCATTGCCTTCCGGTGCGCTATTTATTGACAAGGCAGGTACCGTACTGGCTGCCAATCGAACCGCGCTTTATTTACTTGGCCTGAAAGAAGAAAACATAAACAAAGCCAACCTGCTGTCCCTGTTGCCAAATTGCGATGAAGTTGCCCTTGAACATGCATTGGCCAGCCCTAAAGAGACTCGCTTACAGTCCACCATGCCTCGTCGCGATCGTGTATATCAACTACGCGTTTGCCCCAATGTGGATGCCAGCCTCGGCGCGCATGCAGCGGTCATGCTTGAAGATATCCATATTTTGCAGCAAACCATCGAAAACCATTATAACCATCTATCCCATCTTAACCGGGAGATGGGAAATAGTGGTCAGGGCCTGGTGACCATTGATTATCAGGCCGGCACGATTGAGATCAATTCTGCAGTAGCAACCTGGATCGATGCACAAGACAGCGCTGTGCTTACTGTTGACGATATGCCGGCATGGTTTACTGAGCAAAGCTGGCATACATTGAATTCTGCGTTGTTAGGTTTGGGCGAATGCCAGCAATTTGAGCTACTGGCCGAGCTAAATGACCCACAAACGCCTCGTCCGGTGCGCGTGCTAGGCTCTGTGATCCCAGTAAAAGGCGTTGCAGATGCCACCTGCGTACAATTAATTCTGCTTGACCTGAAGGCCGAAAACAGCCTTAAAAGTCAGTTGCAGGGCGCGCTTAAACTACACCATCAAACTGTCAGCATGTCACCTTTTCCGATATATCGAGTGGATGAAAAAGGTCAGTTTCTGGAAGGTAACCGGGCATTTAAAGACCTGATTGGTTCGGATCTAAATAAGTACAAAGGAAAACCTTTTGCTTCGTTACCAACAATAAACGATGACTGGGCCAAGGTTCATAAGCGTGAGTTCGGCACTACGCCGGTAAAAATCTCGCTACAGCCCCAAACCGACATGTTTCTTAAGTTGCACCTGCAAAAAGTCACCGACCCGGGCTTACCTGCCTCGGTGGTAGTGATAGTACTTGATCAATCTACCGAAATGGCTGCCGATACGGCAAAAAATAAGGCGGAAACTAAATTAACCAGTATGGTAGATCGATCTCCCCTTGGGATCGTGATACTTGATGATAAATACCAAATCGTAGAAGCCAACCAGACCCTGGTAACACAGCTGGGTTATGAACTTACCGAGCTTACAGGAACTGCCTTAGCTACGCTGTTCAGTCAGTCACAGCAAGCAGAACAAGTGTTAGCGCGTGTTGAGCGTCAAGAGCGTTGTCGCGACACCGCGGTTAAGTTACTCAAGCAAGATAAGCGCACGCTCGATATGACATTAAATATCAGCAAGTTGAGTGAAGTTCCCTGCCGTTACATTGGTTGGTTTTCCGGTAGAGAGGAGCAACGTTACCTTAGCAACCGTTTTGACCGGCTGGTAAATTATGCCAGCATTCCAATGGCAGTGATTGAGGATGACGCCTTCACCCACCTCAACGCTGCAGCATGCGCATTTTTTGACATAGAAGATGAGCAAACCTTAGTAGGCACTGCGCTCTACAGCAATAAACTGAACCAGACGGACGATAACGCAAAACTGCTTAGAGACAAGCTTGAAGCTGCCAAAGCGCACGGGCAAGTCATTACCCTTAACTGGCATCACCAATATCAACAAAAAGCGTTGCCCTGTGAGATCACGTTGATCCCGGTATTTAAGGATGAAGAGCTATCAAGCATAATTTGCTTGTGGGTTGATTTGCGCGCAGTTAAAGAAGCCAATGCTGCACGTGCACAGGCACAACAAATGCGTGATATGGCGCAGCAAGAAGTTGCACAAAAAGAGGCCGAACTGACCAGCAGTAAAGATGAGCTTGCTAAGAAGCATCAGACACTGACACAAACCGAACAGTACCTGGCGAAAACACAGACCCAGTTAACGGAAGTACAGGATACGCTTTCAGACAAGCTGTCAACATTGTCCGCACTGGAAGAAGCTCATCAATCTATCCGTGCTGATTTCGCCAAGTTACAGGGCGAATATAAACAAAATCAACAGTGGTTAAATGAAGCCAAAGCGGCCAATGAAGAACTGGAAGATCAGCTCAATCGTAGTAGTGAAAAGGTTACCCGACTAGAAGCCCAGCGTCATCAAATTGCTAATGCGTTACAGTTTAGTGAAAAGCAATATCGACAAACTCAGCAGCAGCTAGCGCAAAGCCGCGCGGAATCTGAAAAGCTTAAGCTTGCCCAGGATGAGCAATCACAGATGATGGCTCAGTCTGAGCAAAAAATTGCTGCCCTGAAAGCCTCGTTAGGTGAAAAAGATACACAGCTACAAGATATCAACGGGCAAATTCAAACATTAAATTCTCAGTTGCAAAGCTCTGCTAAAGCCAAAGAAGCCCTGCGTGAACAATTAGTCAACCAGCGAAAAGCCAGCGAGAAAGCTGAACACGAGCGTCGCAGGCTGCAAGAAAGTTGCGAAAAAGCTCAGGCTGAGCTAGCGGGTAAAGCTCGTCAGATTGATCACCTGCAACATGAAATGCAGGCGTTGGAAGAAATGTCCAGTCAGAGTAAGGGTGAAATGGAAGCCCATAAGCTGCAACTGGAACAAGAGCTTAAGGCCAAAGAAGCACAACTTGACGCTTCCAAGCATGATTTAGCAGCATTAAAGCAGCAATCCGAAGCGGCTCAGACGGAGAAACAACAGAAACAGGAAGCCCTGGAGCGATTGACAGAAGAGCTGAACAAACTGCAGTCCGCAGCAGAAGAACAGCAAAGTGCCAATACAGAAGCGTTGCGCAAGTGGCAGAAGCAGCAGCAAGAACTGCAAGAAAGTCTGCAAGCCAAAGAAGCCCAGCTAAAAGAAAGTGAGCAGGCGCTCCACCACACCATTGCCGAAAGTGAAGCAGAGAAAGCGGAAAAAGCCCGTCATCAGGAAGAGCTGGATAAATTACGTGCTGAGTTTGAACAAATGCAAGAAGCAGCCACCGCTCAGCAACAACACATTGCGCAAAATGAAGAAACGTTAAAAGCCACTCAGGAAAATCTGGCGAAGTCACTTGAAAGTAAACAGGCCGAATTAAGCAAAGCACAACAACTGCTTGAGAACCATCAACAACAAGTCGCGGCAGAAAAACGAGCTAAAGAAGAGCAGCAAAACCGCATGGCGCAGTTAGAAGCAGAACTGGCCGATGTGGCGCAACGTGCGGCAAAACAAAAAGCCATGATGGAAGGGAATGACGAGCAGTGGCGTCAGCATCGAGAAGAAATTGAAGCACAAAAAGCGCAATTACAGGCAGCCCTGGAGTCAGCCAAGCAAGAAAATGCTCAGATGAAAGAAAAGCTGCACGAAAGCCAGTCTGATCTGGTCAATGCAGAAACAAAAGTATCGCAAACTCACACCGAAGAGCAGAAGCTGAATCAAGAACTGGATAAGATCAAATCTGAAGCTGATGCGTTACAGCATCAGTTAGCTGACAAACAAGCCAACGAAGAGAAGCTACAGCAACAAATCCAGAATCAGCATAAGACATTGCAACAACGTGAAGAGAGTATCGCCTCACTTAAGCAGGAACAGGCGCAACTCGAACAAAAGCTCAAAGTAGCCGAACAAGAGTGTGCACAAGCCAAGAAGTCACTTTCCAGCGCTGGTTCTGATCAAACTGACTTACAAAAACAGTTAGCGGCCCTTGAACAAAGCCTGACTGACAGTAAGGCTCAACTGGTAGCTAAGGAACAGGCATTAACCGGCGCTCAGAAACAGCTGCAACAACAGGAATCGCAACTACAGGAGCAGGCCTCTGCGCTGGTTGAAGCCCAGAAAGCGCAGTTGCACGATGAACAAAAAGAGGCACCTAATGCCAAACCGAAAACGTTGCCGGGTTATGCCAAGTTTGACATGCCCTTAGACTCGTCTGTTTGGTTTGATTTACTGCCGTATTTGCAGGCCAATCAACAAGTCGATTCATTAGCGGTTTCACTTAAATCTTTGTTAACCGATTTAGAAGACGCGATGCAGGCAACGAGCGATGCAATTGCTCAGGATGACCGAAAATTAATGTTGGCGAATACCCGAAAACTAATTTCTATCATTCGACCAGTTAATTCTGAACCTCTCAACGATATGGCGAATCGTCTGGAAGCCGACTGTGAACATGGTAATGTCGATAATATTTCGATTTTCTGGCCCATTGCCCAGCAAAATCTTAATAAAACCATGCGGGTAATATACGGTCATTTAAATGATTAACACGCGTTGCCCACCAGCTCGGTGGGCAATTTTTATCCGGCGTTGTACGATTTAATATTTCCACGCTAGATTTTCGCCAAATGGGTACGCTATCTGTATGAAAATAATTAGGAACCAGCAACCCTGATAAATAACAATGATCCTTACCATTCGGCCTGAACATCCTGAAGATATTTCTGCCATTCGTGAAGTCATCAAACTGGCTTTTAAAGGTGTCCCATATTCAAACAATAACGAGCATTTGATAGTGGATGCGTTGCGCGAAAAAAACGCATTGACGCTAGCCCGGGTAGCAGAGGAAGAGGGCAGAATAGTTGGTTACATTGCAGTGTCAGCGGTGACCTTATCAACTGGCGAAAATCGCTGGTATGGCATTGGTCCTCTTGCAGTCTCTCCCCACGCTCAGTCCAGAGGAATAGGGAGTAAGCTGATACAAAGCGTACTTATGTATTTAAAAGATAGGGCAAAAGGCTGTGTGCTGTTGGGAGAGCCAGATTATTACACTAAGTTTGGGTTTAAGAATAATACCGGGTTAACGTTACAGGGTGTGCCACCTGAAAATTTTCTTGCACTCTCATTTTGTGGTCGTTATCCCAGCGCCGACGTAACTTATCACGCCGGTTTTAATGCCGCAGCAACGTGATCTTTTTACCCTGAACTATCTGTGCATGCCCTCCACACTAGCCTGTGGGGCTTGCTGCGTCATACTAAAATCAATTTTAGGTAATTCAGTGTCGCCCTGCATGCCTGCTAGATATTCATTAACGCATAGTAACCCAGCTATATCCCTGCACATTGATTTCGGCGTTTGAGCCAGATGCAAATTAGGCTGCGTAAACCACACCATCATTTTCTCACTGTCGCCATCTGACAACGCATAAAGCAAGTGATATAAACGAATAAATGCCAGTTGTACCCTTGCTTCCTCTGACTCGATTTCAAACCCCACTAGCGCGGTTTGCAGTAAACCCTGTTCACTTACGCCCAACATGGCAGAGGCCTCGGCAGGCGACAATCCCAGTTCTTCGTATGCCCATGTGAATGCTTTCATAATGACGGCGGGCTGGTAGTGTGCAATAGACATGAATGTCACCTTTGTTTCGCATACGGTTGTACATACGAAAGCCTACTGCCAGATTCGTTCCAACAATTTTCACTTGATTACACAGTATTAACGTTAGCTTATTCATCACAGGGAACAGGCAGGATGATACTGTCAAGTTATCCACAAGCTTGTTTTTACAAGATGTTTACAATTCTTAACGGTAAAAACGTGACAACAGTAGAAATGGAACCTCAACGCAACAGCGATAACAGCGTTGGTGAACATAAGAAAATATTTCAGTGTGGGCGGGTAGTTAATTCCCGCCCACGTAGGGTCAAATTACGAATGTTGACAGTTTACGCCGCTAACATTCTCGACAGCTTACTAAAGGTAGGGTGTTTTTGAATGTTTATCGGCACCTTTAACCGACGGGCGATGTCACTTACGCTGATAACACCACGAATTTCATGTGCTTGTTGACTGATTACCAAGCAATGATGCTGGCCATTATTTTCCAGTGTTTTAATGATATCGCCGACGGTGGCTTTAACTAAGCTTTCAAATTCAAACGCCTGTAAAACTGACCTTGGCTGCATAAAATCAATTGCTCTTAACGCATCCCTGTCGGCTCCCTGCGCAACTTGCTGCATAATCTTCTGGGCGTTTAAGTCGGCAAGCGTCACGATCCCGATGAAATGATCATTACTATCCAATACCAGCTTCATTTTTACGTGCGAGCGTTGCATTTGCTTTTCAATATCCAACGCCTTTTCTTCGCTTCCAACTACCAACGGGGGGTAATAATGAAAGTCGGTAAAAATGCTTAGCGCAGATGAACGTAAAGTAACTGGATTATCCTTTACGTCTGGCCAGGCAAGCTTGTCAATATCCTGGGTTTTATATAATGGTAAGGTATGCATAAACCTTCTCCTCAAATTGTAAGAACTAAAAAGTGTGTTTTTAGCTCACTTGAGGAGGCGCACGAATATGAGGTAAAAAAGATAAAACTAAAAATGAATGCAGTTGCTCGTCGCAACGATCATCCAGTAGCGCGTTATGTAGCGCCGTTTGAGACTGAGGTAAAATTGCTTTTGCATCGTTATCATCGTTTACAGGGTCAGATGACTTATCACTTTCCACCGCAGCCGATTGAACAGCGTCTACAAACCACAAACCAGCCTGGTTATCGACGATGTCTTTCCCACCTGCCGTGAGAACGGCAAGGATTAACAGGGAAAATATCGTACGCACCATCATCTAAAAAGCAGCCCGCAAAAAAGCAATTTCATAACTTATATCTTCAATATAAGGATTCAAAGCAAAATGTATACGCATTTTGTCGCAAATTGAGGTACAGCGAACTCGGTTTTACAAAACATTCGATTTTTCAGAACCATCGGTTCAACTTATTGTTGTGTTTAAATGGGTAAGGTTCAACTATTGTAATTAACAGCTACTCGGAAAGGGTGAGGAATATCGATTGAAACATACGACACATGGCTGGGGTTGGGTAATTATTACATTGCACTGGGTAACCGCTATCGCTGTTTTCGGCATGTTTGCAGTTGGGCTTTGGATGGTCGATTTAAACTATTACAGCGACTGGTACAAAACTGCCCCCCACTGGCATAAAAGTGTGGGCTTACTGCTGGCAGGTGTAACCCTGTTCAGGTTAATTTGGCGTTTTTTAAAACCTCGTCCGCCCAGACTGGGGAGCAAACTTGAGCAGGTCGTTGCCAGTATTGCGCACCTATTGATTTATTTATTATTGTTTTCGCTATTTTTCAGTGGTTACCTCATTTCCACAGCCGACAACCGCGCCATTGATGTCTTTAATTGGTTTGCCGTTCCCTCGATGGGAGAGCTGTTCAATGATCAGGAAGACGTCGCTGGTAGTATTCATTTTTATTTGGCGTGGACATTGATTGGCTTTGTCAGCGTACACATTCTCGCTGCACTCAAACATCACTTTATTGATAACGACGCCACATTAATACGAATGTTGGGTCGACAAGATAAGCATTAGCAAGATACGTAATTTTTAACAGGAGAAATGCATGAAAAAATGGTTATTGGCAATAGCATTATTACAAGGCGCGAGCATGGCTCATGCAGCCGATTACATTATTGATACCAAAGGCGCGCACGCCTCTATCAATTTTAAAGTCCAGCATTTGGGCTACTCATGGGTGACCGGCAGATTCAACGAATTCTATGGTGACTTCAGCTTCGACGAAGCAAAGCCCGAAGATTCAAAAATCAGTGTAACTATCGAAACGGATAGCATTGACTCTAATCATGCCGAGCGTGACAAGCACTTAAAAGGGGACGAATTTTTAAATGTTGATAAATATCCAAAGGCCAAATTTGTTAGCACTAACATAACCGAATCGAGCGACGGCTCGTTAACAATTATTGGTGATCTCACCCTGAATGGCGTCACCAAATCTGTTTCCATTGACGCGCATAAAATCGGTGAAGGCAAGGATCCATGGGGCGGCTACCGCGCTGGATTCTCGGGTACAACCAAATTTGCTTTGAAGGATTTTAATATTGATTACGACTTAGGACCGGCCGCTACTGACGTTGAGCTTACACTCCACGTCGAAGGGGTCAGGCAGTAACCACTTTACACCACCCTGCCTAAAAAAAGGCAGGGCGGTTACCCGCGCAACGCTAATGCAATTTCAACCGCATACCCACGATATTGCCAAGTTTGCGGCTAAGTAATACCACTATCCCTCGCACATAACCATGAATCGCAAATTGATGCATATTGTACAATGACACATAAACCAGTTTGGCCAAACGACCTTCAATAAACATACTGTTGTTGGATAGTGAACCCATCAGACTGCCTACCGTACTGTAACGGCTTAAGTGTACTAGTGAGCCATAATCACGATACCGAAATGACTCTAATTTTTCGTTCTTGATCAGTTTAAGCAGATTTTTTCCAGCTACAGCGGCCATTTGATGTGCGGATTGGGCTCGTGGTGGTACCCAACTGTTGTCTGCCTGCCTGAATCCACAACAATCTCCGATAGCCAAGATATTGGCAAAGCGTGTGCTTTGAAGCGAGGGTTTCACTAAAATCTGGTTTATCCGGTTAGTTTCAAATATGTCCAGCTCAGTTAAGAAATCAGGCGCTTTGACGCCGGCCGACCAAACCAGTAAGTCCGCCTCGATTCGTTCGCCATCAGCAGTTTCGAAACCCGTTTCCGAGGCGCTCGCTACCCGCGTATTTTCCAACACATCGACCCCTAGCTTAACCAAGGCTTTGCGGGCAGAGTTGGCTATGCGTTCAGGCAACGCAGGTAATATGCGTTTGTCTGCTTCAATAATGGAGACTTTAATTCGCTTTGAAGACATTTCAGGCATGCCATAGGCGCGCGCCAGATTGGCCACATGATAAAGCTGCGCTGCCAGCTCTGTCCCGGTTGCACCACCCCCTACAATTGCAACATGCAAAATACGATGATCTGTGGCGTCGTTATTAATTTTTAGCAACTGATTTAACAAGGCTTTATGAAATCGCTCAGCCTGTTTCAGCGAATCTAAAAAATAGCAGTTTTCTTTTACACCAGGCGTACCGAAGTCATTACTCTGGCTTCCTAACGCCATAACCAGAAAATCATACGTTAATGTACGCGAAGGCAATATCTGATGGCCTTCTTGGTCATTCAGTGCATTAAGAGTAAGCGTTTGAGATACAGTATCAATACCGCTCATCTCACCAAGCTCAAACCGATACCGGTGCTTGACTGCATGCATACGATAATCAACGCCGTCTGAATACTTATCGATTACGCCAGCAGCCACCTCGTGCAAGAGCGGTTTCCACACATGGGTGCGGCTTTTATCTACCAGAACTATCTCGGCTCGTTGCTTTTTGCCTAGTTTGTCAGCCAGTTGAGTGACCAGTTCAAGTCCGCCTGCGCCACCTCCTACAATGACAATTCGCTTCATGTTCATATTCTCTTTTTAATTGGAAACTGATCATCACCACGAATACTCCGCTGCAATAAGAAAGTGCCTGGGCTGCCCGGGAAAATAACGTGCACCGCTGAAGGTGGTGAAATCAGCGCGCTCGGCATAGCGGGTATCAAAAAGATTATCGATGTGAAATCGTAATGTGGTGTTCGGGTTGAGTTGATAATGACTGCGTAGAGAGAAAATATCGTGCCCCGGGTACGTATGCATGTTTTCAGCATCGGTAAAGTACTTACTAATATGCTGCCACTCTAACTCAAATTCAAGCGCATCAGACGACTGCCAGGTTATTTGTGTATTGGCGGAGCGGCGGGGCGCGGTATCCATCTCGTTGCCCTGAATTGATAAGTCAGTGCCATTTGCCTGCTGAACATAAGTATGCTTTGAATATGTCAGGGCAGAACTTAGTGTCCATTGAGAATGAAAACGCCAACGCAATGACAACTCAATACCCTCATGGCGGGTTTTCCCATTACTTACATTGAAAAAGTCGCTGTTTCGATAAATAACGTTTTCTTTTCTGAGCAGATAATACGCCGCTGATAGTGACAGTGCATCTTTAAAATAGTGAACGCCCACTTCCCTGTTCAGACCTGTCTCAGGCTTAAGTTCGGCAATACCCTGATCCCGCTGTAAACGAAACAGTTCAGTGGCCTGGGGGATCCGAAACCCGTCGGCGAGGCTTGCGTAGACAGACAAACTGTCATTTACCAAATAATTAATATGCAGTTTTGGCGACAGGCGCTTAAACGCCACTTCCCTATCCGCTGGCCGGTTATAACGGCAGCCACCAAAACCACAGGGCTCTCCGGTATCCTTATTTCGCCCCGCGGGCAGAAATGATTGATAATCGTAAGACATGGTTTCGTAACGGGCTCCCAGTGTAGCCGTCCAGCCCTGCCAGCTTTTAGACAACTGAACGAAGGGAGCCAGCAGTTCGGCATCAACCCGATAATCATAATGCTCACCAGCAGGAATAGTTTCTCGCAAAAATTCTGAACCAATGGTGGGGCCATCTTGAAATTGTCGCAGTTGTCCCTCTGTTTTTTCCAAATCCAGCCCAATGGCTATGTCTGTACCTTTTGCCGATTGATACTGCCAGGCGGTTAAAACGCCCGCGCCTTGCTGACTGTTTATTTCAAGCGGTTTACCAGGTAAAAAATGCATGACAAATTGCATGTCCTGGTTTCTAAAGTAAGGTGTTACGGTAACGCGTTGATCTTGATCCGGTTGCCAGTCCCACTTTGACCACACTCGCAATGCTTTCGCCCGGCGATACGCCTCTGGATTTTCATTTTTGTTAATTAACTCATCATTACGGTAACTGTCATCCCCGGTCAGATAACCGGCGGTTTGCTGATCAAGATGGGTGTAGGTCAGCCCTGTGGTCACTGACGCATTTTCAAATTCGTAACGGTGACGACCATTTACTTTTTCCTGATAAACCGCTTCGTCGTCACGAAAACCATTATCCCGTGTGATACTGGCGTTCAGCCCCACTCCAGAAATATTGTCGCCTTTACCGATGCGCGCCTTAATTCGCTTATAACCGTAGGATCCGATATCCACTCCGGTAAATCCTGTATTTTCAGTGGTATCCGGCGTTACCACATTGATGACGCCGTGTAGCGCATTGGAGCCAAACACCACTGTGGCTGGCCCTTTAATTACGTCGATACGCTGAGCCATCTCGGTATGCGCTTCAAATAATTCGTTATTATTACAAAAACCGGCTGCGCGGATGGGAATACTGTCTTCACTGGTGAGCACGGCCCCGCATGCTCCAGCCCCAGTCAGCACAGGCGAACGCAGAGCAGGAAGATATTCCTGTCCGCTGCCTCGTTGCAGGCCAACCCCTGCTATTCGTCTTAGCGCCTCTTCAATATGGGTGGGCGCCAGTGAGCGCAGCGTTTGTTCAGACAAAGTATCGATAGTGTTTACATCGCTAGCCTTTATGAACTGATAACGTTGATAGGTTGTAGTGATGCGCTCAATGTCTTGAATAGTGGACTGGGCGAATGCCGACAGCGAAAACGGAATTAGGGTAAACGCGAGTCCGGAAAAAACGATAGCACTGAGTTTGAAAGTCATATAAAAAACTAATGAATGGCAAGTTAGTAGATACTGATGCTGATCTGAACAGATCAGCATCGGCTAAACTGGGCTGGTTAAATTCAATGATTGCTTCGCTGCAGGCTTATCTTGAGTACAAAGTAGCCTAAGACACCCGAAAGCACGGAGCCAATAACGATCCCCAATCGCTCATCAAACAGCAGGTTTACCCCGGTTTCTTCAAAGGCCAGCGAACCGATAAACAGGCTCATAGTAAAACCAATACCGCAAAGTGCTGATACCCCGTACAGCGTTAGCCACGAAAAGTTTCTCGGTAAAGAGGCCAGCTTCATTTTCACCGCTAACCAGCAAAAACCAAACACCCCTATTTGTTTACCAACAAATAAGCCTAATGTGATCCCAACAGGGACCCCGTGCTTGAGTTGTTCCATGCTGATACCCTGCAAATTCAGCCCTGCATTCGCGAACGCAAACACCGGTAAAACAAAAAAGCCCACCACCGAGTGCAGGTCATGCTCAAGCGATTTCAACGGCGATACGTCATCAGTTTGCTTACCTCTTAACGGGATGAACATCGCCAATACCACGCCGGCCAACGTAGCATGCACGCCAGACTTTAGCGTTGCAATCCACATAATGACACCGATAAGAATATACGGGCTTTTAGACATAACGCCCTTTTTGTTTAATACGCTAAGCACAGGTATACACAGCGCAACAATTATCAATGCGGTGACTGAAATGTTGGCTGTATAGAAAAATGCAATGATGAGGATAGCCCCAATATCGTCGAAGATGGCCAGCGATGTTAAGAACACTTTAACTGAAATGGGAACCCGCGGGCCTAGCAGGGTAAGCACACCTAAAGCAAACGCTATATCAGTCGCAGCAGGTATCGCCCAACCTTTTATCGCGGTGGCATCATCATAATTAAAATACGCATAAATAAGCGCAGGGATAAGCATTCCCCCGATGGCACCGGCTCCGGGCATGATGATGTTGCGCTTATCAGCTAATTCACCCTCGACCAGTTCTCGCTTAAGTTCCAAACCAACCAGAAAGAAAAAGACTGCCATCAGCCCATCGTTTATCCATAACAACAGGGGTTTGGCGATCACGAGGGCACCTACGCGGATCTCGACGGGCGTAGACAGAAACATGTCATAAATGGAAGAGAGCGGAGAGTTGGCCAGTACAATAGCCAGTAGCGCGGCAATAAACAGTAAAATACCGCCTGCCGATTGTAATTTGAAGAACGACTGAATAAATGATTCTTTTGGGTTATACATGTGTATTTGAGTTTTTATGAAGTGTTGGCTTTACGTAGGTTACTACAAAGTAAGGTGGAATATCACCAATCACACTCAATCCCCCGACGAGTGCGCAGTCGTATGCTTAATGATTGGCCTGGTCATCGTTTAATATGACATCTAAGGAACAGCGAATGCTCCTTCGGTTCTCACTCCTCTGGGTTTATTTCGATAGCGTTTTACCTCATTTTCAGGATCATCAAATACTTTCTTCAATACACGCTTTATTTTACGGCGTCTGGGTTTGAAGTCGTCAATCCACCTGTCCATATAGTTACCCTCGATTACACACCCTTGTCACTAATTTATACGAGGGTTAAACGCAGCGGGTTGAGCCTAACAAATATTTAATCTTAGCCTTATACGGGTTCAAAGCTGGATTTTTGTACGTATATCAAGGATGATTACCCCCTCGCAAAACGCACTACAGCAGATAAGGTAACGCAAATGTATAAACTGGTACTTATCCGTCACGGAGAAAGCCAATGGAATTTAGAAAACCGTTTTACCGGTTGGCACGATGTCAACCTAACTGAAACAGGTGTCGCTCAAGCAAAAAATGCCGGCCAAATGCTGAAAGAGGCTGGGTTTAAGTTTGATATGGCTTACACCTCTGTATTATTGCGAGCTATAAAAACCTTAAACATTGCGCTTGAAGAAATGGACCAGCATTACCTGCCGGTTAAGCGCAGTTGGCGATTGAATGAACGTCATTACGGCGCATTGACAGGGCTGGATAAAGCAGAAACGGCTGCAAAACATGGCGAAGAACAGGTGAAAATTTGGCGCCGCAGCTTTGATATTCCCCCGCCGTTCGTCGACATGGAAGATGAGTATTTCCCTGGTCATGACCGCCGTTATCACCATATAGACCCTGCTATACTTCCGCGCGGCGAGAGCTTAGCGTTAACAATAGAGCGGGTACTTCCGTACTGGCACGATGAAATCCGTCCTGCCATTCAGCGTGGCGAAAATATCATCATTGCGGCGCACGGCAACAGCTTGCGTGCCTTAGTAAAATATTTGGATGGTATGTCTGAAGAAGAGGTACTTGGTCTGAATATTCCAACCGGGGTACCGCTAGTGTACGAGCTTGACGAAAATCTAAAGCCCATCTCTAAAGAGTATCTTGGCGACCCTGACAAAATAAAAGCAATGATGGAAGCAGTTGCCAAACAAGGTAGCGCAAAAAAATAACCTCGTATTCAGCAAAAAGCACAGGGAATACCTGTGCTTTTTAATGGCGGTCAATTATTAGTAATTTCTGTCGATTGGCTCAAGCCCATTCGCTCGTTGATCAATCGCTTCAGCTAAACTATAACCAGACTCTATCCATCTACGCGCTTCAACTGGCGTAAACTGATGTCCTCGCCATTCAGCCGCTTCGTGATAAGTTAAACCGGCAGCACGCCAATTCGCCGCATCAGCTGCCATGTAGCCAGCCTGGTGCCATTCACGCGCTTCAACAACGGTAAATGTACCAGTATTCCAAGCTTGCGCTTGCGGTACGGTAAAGCCAGCGTCCCGCCAGTCTTGTGCTTGTTCAGCAGTAAAGCCTGCTGCTTTCCATGATGCGATTTCAGTTTGGCTCATGCCATCCCAGTCGTCATGGTGATCATGCACAACACATCCTGCTAGCCATCCCACTAAAACAACCACTAACAAATGTTTTAACATTTTTCATCTCCTTACGTGATGTTTTCAATTCACCAGCACTGTTTTTGTCTAGTGATGATTTAACGTACAGAAGAATGAATAGTTCGGTTCTTTTTCACGCTAAAATAATTTCCATTATTTTTTTTAATTGCTTGAAAAATAGAGGGTGTGCGCTTTAGTGTGAGCGAATACGTTCGATTGCTGCTTGCCAGTTTTCATACGCCAGGTCGCGTTGTTGCTTCGTCATTCGAGGTGAGAAGGTACGCTCAACCTGCCACTTTCTCGCTAGTTCTGCCAACGACGAATAAATTCCGGCTTTTATCCCTGCAAGATAAGCGGCGCCTAACGCGGTGGTTTCTGTAACCACGGGTCGTTGCACCTGGGCGCCTAAAATATCGGCTAAAAAGGCCATCACCCAGTCATTTTTTGCCATGCCGCCGTCCACCCGCAATGTGCAGGGTCTCGCCCCATCGCTTTCCATGGCCTTTTGCAGATCTTTGGTTTGGTAACACACCGATTGCAAGCCGGCGGCAACGATTTCGCTTATACCGGTGTCCCGTGTTAAGCCAAGAATTGCCCCTCTGGCATCGGGATCCCAATAAGGCGCGCCTAATCCGGTAAACGCAGGGACCAGGAAGACACCGTTATTTCGCCTTGCACGTTGCGCCAATGCCTCGGTTTCAGCGGCACTGTCGATTAATTTTAAGCCGTCACGCAACCATTGGACGGTCGCGCCGGCCATAAAAATACTGCCTTCAAGTGCATAGGTCACTTCTCCATTAAACCGATAACCTACGGTGGTCAACAAGCGGTTTTCTGATGCTAAAGGCTTCGAACCGGTGTTAAGGATCATGAAACACCCCGTTCCATAGGTACTTTTCGCCATGCCTTTTTCAAAGCAGGCCTGGCCAATCAGCGCCGCCTGTTGATCCCCTGCAACACCTTGAATTGGGATTGCATGTCCAATGATATCCGGGTGAATTTCGCCAAAGTCGGCTGCGCAATCCAACACGTCTGGTAACATACCGAAGGGAACATCAAACCAATCGAGTAATGTTTTATCCCATTGCTGGGAGTGAATATCAAACAGCATAGTACGGGAAGCATTGGTGGCATCCGTTACATGTCTTTTACCACCCGTTAGTCGCCAAATCAGAAACGTATCGACTGTACCAAATAATAGCTCCCCGTTTGTTGCCGCAGCTCTCGCACCTTCGACATTGTTAAGGATCCAGTTTACTTTTGTTGCTGAAAAGTAAGGATCGAGCAATAGGCCCGTCTGTGCTTTCACATACTCCGGCTTATGGGGGTCGTCGCCGAGTTTGCGACAAAATTCAGCGGTACGACGGTCTTGCCATACGATAGCGGGATAAATGGCTTCACCTGTTTTCTTATTCCAAACTAAGGTGGTTTCACGCTGATTCGTTATACCTACTGAGGCAATATCTTTTGGCGTAAGTTGGCATTTTTCAAATACCGCCTTCATCGTACCTATTACACTCTGCCAGATATCCTCTGCATGATGTTCTACCCAGCCATCTTTTGGGTAAGACTGGGCAAACTCCTGTTGCGCCATGGCCACAATGTCCCCCTCCTCAGAAAAGATAACACTGCGGGAGCTTGTCGTTCCTTGATCAATAGCGAGGATATAACGCATCGGGCACCTTTTAAGTTGAGCGGTTTAAAAACGTGAGCGTAAGCAAAGTGTGAACTATAACTCCATGATCCACAATGGCGTTCATAAGCTCTTGTATTATGCTTACCTGTAACGTTGCACAATTAAATAAGGTGTCCATTTGGCAACTCGCATTCATAAACACACCGATTTGTTAATCATAGGAGGTGGCATTAACGGAACAGGGATCGCGGCAGATGCTGCTGGCCGCGGCCTATCAGTTCTACTATGTGACAAAGGTGATTTAGGTGGCGCTACTTCGTCATCGTCCAGCAAACTCATTCATGGGGGACTACGATACCTCGAACAATACGAATTCAGGTTAGTTCATGCGGCATTAAAAGAACGAGAAGTCTTATTAAAAAAAGCGCCTCATATTATGCGACCACTGCGATTCAGATTGCCGCACCAGCCCCATCTGCGTCCTATCTGGATGATACGGATGGGCTTGTTCCTTTACGACAGCTTAGCAAAACGAAATCAGTTAGCTCCGTCGCGAAAAATAACATGCGATTCAACCAGTCCGCTCATTCCCTCTATCACCACTTGCTTTGAGTATTCTGATGGTTGGGTTGATGATGCCCGGCTAGTGATTTTAAACGCCATAGCTGCACATCAAAATGGCGCGTCGATCCGGCCTCGTACCCACTTTCTGCATGCGGAAAAACAAGCCGGAAAATGGAATGTCACACTGCAATCCCAGAACGCATCGCAACAAAATGTAGTTGCTAAGGCGATCATCAATGCAGCAGGACCCTGGGTGTTGTCCACCCTGCAAAATGTGCAGGCCGAAGCCACAATAAAACCAATGCGATTAGTAAAGGGCAGTCATATTGTGGTACCCAGGCTTTACCCTTCAGATGAAGCCTATATCTTACAAAATAAAGATCACCGTATTGTCTTTGTTATTCCTTTTGAGAATACGTTTTCTTTAATTGGCACCACAGACGTCGACTATGCAGGGGACCCTGGCTCGGTCAGTATATCTGGCGAAGAAAAAAGCTATTTGATCGACGTTGTTAATCAATATTTCATCAATAAAGTATCTGAAGCTGACATTGTGCATACCTTCAGTGGTGTTCGGCCTCTGCTAGAAGAAAATAATGCATCTGCTCACGCTACCACACGTGACTATAAGCTCGAATTACTGGGCGCGGAGGACGCCCCCCTGCTTTTAAACGTCTTCGGAGGTAAAATAACCACCTATCGACGGTTAGCTGATCAGGCAATCAACAAACTATCCAAATACTGGGAGCATCTGGGCCCTAGCTGGACCGCTACCACCCCTTTGCCGGGCGGTGACTTCAAGGATAAAGAAACACTGCAAGCCGAATACCAACAGCGTTTTCCCTGGCTTAGCCTGTCTCTCATTTCTGAATACGTTCGACGTTATGGCAGACTTTGTGAACTCTTTCTTGATCCGGCTACAGAAAAACAGGACTTGGGCCAGCATTTCGGCCACCAGCTTTATCAGGCTGAAGTTGAGTATCTTTGCAGTCATGAATGGGCACAAACAACCGAGGATATTTTATGGCGGCGAACAAAAAAGGGCTTAGCGTTTTCCCCGCAACAGGTAAACACGCTGGATTCCTATCTTTCTGAGCGGATGAACTAATACTTTCGTCGTCAAATACAGTAAACTATGGTCCCATTCATATTTTGAGAGGACAACTGCGGTGGCATTACAGTGGTTCCCCGGGCACATGCATAAAGCCCTAAAAGAAATCAAAGAGTCGCTCAGTCAGGTAGACATTTTGATCGAGGTGCTGGATGCACGTATCCCCTTTTCCAGTGAAAACCCGGAAATTGCTAAAATCCGTGGCGGCAAACCTTGCATCAAAATTTTGAATAAGTATGACTTAGCCGATCCTGAAATCACCGCGCAATGGCAAGCGTACCTCGAGTCGGAACGCAATGTGAAAACGATTACCACCGCCAGTGATAATCCTGCCAACAGCAAACAAATCATTAATCTGATCCGCAGTATTTGTGCACAAAAGGACGCATCCGCAAAACACATTACCGCCATGATCACCGGCATTCCTAATGTGGGTAAATCAACGCTGATCAACATTCTGGCCGAACGCATCATTGCAAAAACGGGTAATGAGCCAGCGGTGACTAAAAGCCAGCAACGAATAAATTTAGGTAGCGGAATCGTACTATACGATACGCCGGGTGTATTGTGGCCTAAGTTAGAAAACCCTAATTCGATTTACCGACTGGCATCGTCCGGCGCCGTGAAAAATACGGCCATGGAATATGATGATGTAGGGTTTTATGCGGCCGACTATTTGATTAAAGCGTACCCAGACAGAATGCAGGAGCGCTATAAGCTCGATGAGCTGCCGCCGACGGAAATAGAGTTTTTGGAAGCTGCGGCTAAAAAACGCGGAGCCATTATGGCAGGAGGCCGTGTCAACCTGCACAAAATCTGCGAAGTGCTTTTAAACGAATTACAGTCGGGTAAGCTGGGTAGAGTCAGCCTGGAAACCCCCGCCATGCTGGAACAAGAAAAAATCGAAATGGCTGAAGCGGCGGCGCAAAAAGCGGCGGCAAAAGCGAAAAGAAAACAGAAATTTAAGGAGGGGTCTCTTACCCCCGATAAAAAAGATCGTAAAGAAAAACGCGACGAAAAACGTCAGGCGCAAAGCCAACGCATGAAAAAGCAGCAAAGGGGATAGGTACACCGTTTTACTGTTCAGACATGGGCAGGCTTGCGGGCTATCTTATGACATACCTCCCAACTTTACCTGCTAAAAGCGGACGACAAATGATAGGTCGGCATCTTCTTCGAAAAGGTTTTTGACGGCAAAGCCGAAACCCGCCAACGTTAGCTTTGAAGAAGTCATTTCAGGCAGTCTTCTCATTGTTCGTTTGGTAATGGGGATCATCTTCGTCAAAATGATGTAATTTGAGGAACCATTTTTCAGCAGCAAAAACCAGCACAATACCGAATAAAGAAATCCATACGATCAGGCTATCAGACTGGGCTTTGGTCCAAAGAAACGCGCCGAGGACAACTACATCCAGAATGATCGCCATGATAATAATCCATGAACTCGCTTCAACCTCTTTTCGTAGGTACTTGAAAACGCCCCAATGGATAAAAATGTCCATTACAATGTAAAAAATCACGCCAATAGAGGCAATGCGGCTCAGATCGAACAAGAGGGTAAGCAACATAGCGATGACGACAGTGTAGATAAGTGTGTGTTGTTGCAAATTACCCGGCAACTTGAAATGCCGGTGAGGGACTAGCTGCATAGAAGTCAGCATTGCTAGCATTCGGGAAACAGCGAACACGCTGGCAATTACGCCAGAAACTGTAGCAATGATTGCGAACGCAACCGTAAACCACACACCGTACTCGCCAAATGCAGGTCTTGAAGCTTCTGCAAGCGAGTAATCTTTGGCTTTAACGATCTCTTCGACTGACAAATTTGCGCCAACGGCTATAGCCACTAAAACGTACAAAACGACACAAATAGAAATGGACAGAATAATAGCCCGGCCAACATTCTTTTTCGCATTTTTTAATTCACCACCACTATTAGTGATAGTCGTAAACCCTTTATATCCTAAAATTCCTAGCGCTACAGCGCCTAGAAAGCTGGCTGCACCAGTTTGTTCTGTGTGGAATGAAACGCTTTCAAATGACCAGCCGGAAGCCCACAAACCTCCAATAGCCAGCATTGCCAACCCAGCAATTTTGACAAAAGCCATCAAAAACGAAAACGTCTGGATAAGTTTGTTACTTAAGATATTTATAAATAAAGCAAACAGCAGCAACCCTACCCCAAGTGCAGGTATGAGCCAGTCTGCTTCCTTCGCATCAAATACCTGCAGCAGATACGTTCCGAAGGTTCGAGCAACAAGGCTTTCATTGATTACCATTGAGAAATACATCAATAGCGCCCCTACGCCTGTCATCAAGCCTCGCCCGTAGGCTTTTTTGAGGAACATGGCAATTCCTCCGGCTGAAGGGTATTTTTGCCCCATCTTGACGTAGCTGTATGCACTGAAGCCAGCAATGACCGCAGCTAAGAGAAAAGCCAGAGGAAATAAGTTACCGGCGAGTTCTGCAATTTGACCGGTGAGCGCAAAAATACCCGCGCCTATCATCACGCCAGTCCCCATCGAGACTGCTCCCCACAGGCTCAATGAATCCTTTTTGTCTGAATCCTGCCCCTTTCTCATGTCAGCCCTCCTGCTAATAGTTTAAAAAAGTTCAAGCCAAACGAAACGTGCAGATCTGCATTTGCAAACTCGATTAAGGCTATAGGCTTTCATATTCTAGACTAACGCATTTAAATATCAGTATTTTGACTTTTGCGTTAACAAGCTGTGGAGTGACGCTTTGTCTTTGTGGTGAGTCAGTGGGAAACATCCTGAATGGGTTTTACCAATGTCAGGAAGATTTTTAACGCCCCTTTTAACAAACTGGAATACTTTTGTTTTTTTATTCCCATTTTTGTTAGGGATAGGTAGCGCACCGTTTTTGTCGGCTAACAAATTATTGTCAGCTTATTTGCGTTTGCAAAGGCTGGTTTATTAACTGGCACATCCTTAAATATTTGAACTTTCTCAACCTGTGCCCTGCTAAAATATTTATCAGGGCTCGGGTTAGTCACTAAATTTATCTCAACGCATCTATCCGTTTTTCCAATGGCGGGTGACTTGAGAATAATGCCTGCACTTTACCGGCACTTATCGCGAATGCTGCCATTTCATCTGGCATCGGCGGGGCGTCCTGATTTTGCTTCAGACGCATCAGTGCGGCTGCCATGTTCTGTTTACCGGCTAATGCAGCGCCTCCGGCATCGGCCCTAAATTCTCGATGACGCGAAAACCACATCACTATCATCATGGCCAGAATACCCAACACCACTTCGGCGATAATGGAAACTATCCAAAACGCCGGCCCGTGACCGCGTTCGACTTTGAACACTACCCGGTCAACGACGTGACCAATTACCCGAGATAAAAACACCACAAACGTGTTAATCACACCTTGCAATAAGCTCATAGTAACCATGTCGCCATTAGCAACATGACTGACTTCATGGGCTAATACTGCTTCAACCTCATTTTCTTTCATCCCTTTTAGTAAGCCAGTACTCACCGCAACCAACGCATTATTTTTATTCCAGCCAGTAGCAAACGCGTTCAGTGAAGGGTGATCAAAAATACCCACCTCCGGCATCCCGATGCCAGCTTGTCTAGCCTGACGCTCAACCGTTCTTACTAACCACTGTTCAGTCGCGTTTGCGGGTTGTTCAATAACATGTACCCCCATACTTTTTTTCGCCATAAACTTGGACAAAAAGAGTGAAATAAAGGCACCGCTAAATCCTATAACCGCAGAGTAAATAAGTAAGGCTGTTAGATCTAAATCGACGCCATTCTGTTGTAACAGCCCTTGGATACCGAAAAAGCTGAACGTAATACTCAATAGCGCCATGATGGCGATGTTTGTACCGATAAAAAGTGCGATGCGCAGCATATCAATTCCTGTAATCCCGCTTATTGCATGAATATAGTGACAGCTTGAAACAAGCACAAGCACTCAGAATAAAAACATAAGGAATAAGTGCCGTACCCGGCTAGAAATAGCTCTATCACTACCACCCGGCCTGACTGCACCTGAATGGTAGTGATATTTTACATCTACCCTATTTTTGCGGTGTGACTAAATGCTCCTGGAAAAACAACACCACTGCCTGCTGATAGACGTCACGGTTTTCTTTCTTACGATAACCATGCCCCTCGTTTAGCGCGTTCATGTACCAGACTTCTTTGCCTTTGTCTCGCAGCGCGTTGACGATTTGCTCAGCTTCAGTGACTGGCACACGAGGATCATTCTGGCCCTGAATAACAAACATGGGTACATCAATTTTATCCACATTGTTACTAGGACTGATATCCTGCAAATAATCGTGCATTTTTTGATCGCGCTCATCGCCATATTCAACCCGACGTAAATCACGACGATAATCCTGTGTGTTTTTCAGAAAAGTAACGAAGTTCGAAATTCCCACAATATCCACAGCAGCACTTAATCGATCGCTGTAGTGAACGGCACTCGCTAAAACCATATAGCCACCATAACTGCCACCAAATACCGCCACTCGATTTTCATCTAAGTCCGGTTGGGTAGCTATCCAATCAAGCAGCGCACCGATATCTTTTACCGAGTCTTCTCGGTTAAAGCCGTTATCCAGGTTGATGTATTCTTTACCGTACCCTGCTGACCCCCTTACGTTGGGTACTATCACTGCCGCGCCTAACGTGTCCATCCAAAGTTGGTAAGTGCTTGCGAACGAGGGGCGAGACTGTCCTTCAGGTCCTCCGTGAATAGAGATAATAACAGGACGAGGTCCGTCAGCGTTGGGCTTGTAAATGAAGGCAGGGATCTCACGATCGTCAAATGTTGGATAGCGCACCAGCTCTGGCAGAATAAAATTATCAGTATCCAGGCCACCGACTTCACTGAATGTCCAGCGAGTCAGTTTACCGTAATCTGTTGCCTTAGGTTTTAGCGCTAGCACAAAGGTATCACTGGGCGTCTGCGCCGTATTCAGCGTCATTGCCAGTTTGCTGTCATCCGGGCTAAATTTGATGCCACCGATTAATCCCACTGGGATTGACTTCACTGGCTTATATTTAAAGCTCTTAGTATCAAGTAAATACAACTTGCTGATACCATCTTCATTGGTGGTAAACGCTGCACGTTTTCCATTATGACTTATGGCGAAGCCTTGCACGTCCCAGTTAATCTTGTCAGTAATGACCTTTAACGTATCTTTTTTAAGATCTCGATACGCTAGTTGAGTAAACTCACTTTTCTGGTTGGTCGACAGAAAATATCCGTCATCGTTTCCATTAAACGCAAGGGCATAATTTACCGATGGCGATTCTTCACTGCCATCCATCAAAGTTTTTTCGCTGGTTTCAACATCCAGCAGATAAATACGTGAGTCACTGGCGCTGATATATTGCTGAGCCAGAATTTTACCGTCTTGCTTGTTCCAGTCAGCCGGTCCCCACCAGCTGCCATCAGTTGACTCAAGCACCACCCGACGATTCTCAGGTGCATTAGGATCCATCACCCAAATATCGTTGGCGCGACCATTTCGTTCCGTACTCTGGTAGGCCAGCCATTTACCAGAATTGCTCCATTCAAGCGCACCATTACGTGACTTGCCATCAGTGAGCATGGTGCTTTTACCGGTATTGGGATCAAGTAAGAAAATTTGCGAAAATTCACTTCCCCCTGCGTCCATGGTGAACGCAATCTCATTTGACTCCGGTTGACGAGCAACCGACCCTATGGGTTCTTTAAAGAAAGTTACCTGACGACGCGCGCCGGCAGGCATATCGACACGGTGGAGCTGACCTACATCACCAAAACGGGTTGTGATAAAAATACTTTCACCGTCTTGACTGAACGCTTCAAACGGGGCGGAGCGAATATTCTGATATTGGTTGAGATCCGACACCACCTGTTCAGGGATTTCAGGAATATTCTGTAAAACCAGATTCCCATTATTTACGATTCGTTCTTCAGCAGCCTGTGCGAACAGCGTTATCAGCGATAACGCGACTAGGGTTGATTGTATTCTCATTAAATAATTCCATTTTTATTCAATTGCTTACTAGTTTTAATGAAGACTATAAATTAAGCAAGCGGAATACGTTTGATGACAGTAGCTAAATTCATTAACACATTATTCTGTCGACTCGGAAAATTGGCCCCATTCATCACTTCGTAAAACCGATTGACCCCGCCAATCCCACCATTTACGTATTCGCACTAGTGCTAACGCGTAAACCCCTATAATTTACGTTTGCATTGAGGCTTTACCCCAACCGGTTAATACCCTTACGGTGGCATGTTAGTTAGATGTTGACGCCAGCAACTTTAACGGTGTGCGAAACGGATCCTTACGACAGGCAGAGTACTGGGTGAAATGGCTTTCGGGAAATCTCGCAGGCAAACAACCTGAAAAGAGCAGAAACGTGCAACGTGACAGCAACTTACTTAATCACGCTCAGTCTCCTGTTAACAATTACTTGGTTCTATCCCTGGACCTCATTTTGGGGCGTTTTACGCCCCTTTTTTTTCAATCTAAGCGGGGGATTACGTGTGCGAAAGCCACTATTGTTTAAATGCTTTACCGACGATGTAAACTTCTCGCGATCGCGGTCGCGAGGCAGCTGGCTTGCGTACCATCACTTTACTAAATGAGCTGCGCACCTCTTTCATAAATTCATCGTAGCCAACCCCCTGAAAGACCTTCGCACAAAAATTTCCACCAGGTTTGAGGACATTCCGCGCCATGTCCAAGGCTAGCTCTACCAGATACATGGAAGCATATTGATCAGTCGTATTTACACCACTCATATTGGGTGCCATATCAGAAACAACCGTATCGACCCGATCGCCATCCAATACTTGCAGAATATTGTCATAGACCGCTTCGTCGGTAAAATCGCCCTGAATAAAATCCACTCCTATTATGCTATCCATGGGCAGAATGTCAGACGCAATAACGCGCCCGGCCTCGCCTACCAATGGTGCCACGATTTGCGACCAGCCGCCCGGAGCTGAGCCGAGATCCATGACCACATCACCTGGCCGGATAAGCTTATCTTTCTCGTTAATTTCAATCAGCTTATAGCTCGCCCGGGAACGGTATCCGTCAATCTGTGCCTTTTTGACATAAGGATCATTAACGTGTTCATCCATCCATTTTTTGCTGGTTTTTGACTTTGCCATAGACTGAATTTGCTTCTCGATTTATTCAAAACGGCACTTATTGTAGTCTTGTGCTATTTTTTTGCAAAGAACGCGCTATCGCGGACATACTAAAGACTTCGTAGTGTCAAAACGTTACACTAGTGACTACCAAAGTATATTCTGAACAATGAAAGTCCTCGCCTTTTGGATAGTGACCAATGAAGTTAGATGATGTAAAAAAGCTGCACCAGAAAAAATACCGCAACCAGTTCGGCTACTTTCTGGTTGAAGGTGAACACTTGTTTCTTGAGCTTTTAAAAGCCAAAGAGCAAACATCAGCAATGGGTCATGTTACTCTGTATGTCACAGAAGAAAATGAACAATGGGCGGCAGCATTAAAGACCCGCGCCAGGATTGTGCAGGTCAGTAAAAAGCAGATGGCCCATTTAAGCGATACCCAGTCCCCCCAGGGCATTATTGCTTGTGTGCCCTTACCCAAAACTCCTGACACAAAATACGACGCAAGTAACCAGGAACGCTGCATTTATCTTCACGAAGTACAGGATCCGGGTAATCTGGGCACCATTTTGCGTACCCTGGCCTGGTTCGGTAACTTTCGTCTGCTGTTAAGCCCGAACAGTGTCGACCCGTATAATTCAAAAGTAGTCCGGGCCAGTATGGGAGCGATTTTCCATGTCCCGATTGAACAGGATATAAGTTTTGATGAATTACGGTTTCGGTTTGACCGATTTGCGTGTCTTGATATGCAAGGTGAAGCGATTCAGCACACAACGTTTACCGATCATCCGTGTTATATCTTTGGGAATGAGGCACGCGGCATTCCCAAAGAAGCATTCACACAAAATAATTTATCACCGTATACCATACCAGGTAACGGAGCTATTGATTCCCTCAACCTTGCAACCGCAGTCGCCCTTTGTGTTTACGAGATTGCTCGATCATCGTCGTAACTTAAAACTTAGCGACAATAAATAGCCTTACTGGGCCGTTTTTAATAGAACATTGGTTACAATTCTCGGCCTGAACTAACCAAATTATGATGCGCTTCAGGGCGTCTGCTTTTTTTACATGCAGCCTATACCCCACCATTAGATTCCACCTACATAACTGATATAACTGAATTTTTTATTATGGCCTGATTTATGCTGAGTACTACTTGAGGTATGAGGCGTTTTTGTAAACGCTTGCATTATAAGAAGTAAGAAGTAAACAGGAGTAGTATATGAAGTTTTTGAAAGGATGTTTTATCAGTCTTGCCCTGCTGACAGGCTCGTTCGCCAATGCATCAATTGTGAATTTTGATTTTCGCGGTGATGGTGGCAACCAGCTGTTCGATAGCCTACTGTTTAAATCAGGCAGTTTTAACCTGACCGTTACCGCTCACGCATGGACCGTCGATGAGTTGGGCAACAAAACCAAGATTGATGCGCAAGTAGAACAGTTCACCCAGGGACTCGGCGTAAGTAGCGGTGTAGGTGACAGCTTTAGACTTGATGACACTGAGTCACTGAAAGAGAAACTCATGTTTAAACTGACCAGTGATGTTAACCCATTTGCGAAATTCACCTGGACTGAAATATTCTTTGGTTCTCGTTGGTTATCTCAGCTGGAAGAAGGTGAAATGGCGCAAGTGCGTTTTGGTTATCCCCACAAAGCCAGCTTTTTAAGCGGAAGCGCTGATTCTTATGCGATTGATTTAGACGGCTACTCAACGCTGATTGATATTCAGCCGGGCAGTTCTACTGAAGACAACGGGTTTCGAGTTCAAGCCATCTCTGTCGACGTACCAGAGCCATCATCCCTTGCGATATTATCATTAGGTTTATTGGGTTTGGGCTTGCGTCGTGTTAAGAAGGCTCGCTAATCTTTATTAGCCTTGCTTTTACGGGCTTAATCTAATCGGCCCGTTCAACGAGCTAAATAATATGAAAAAAGCATTTATTCGGGAGAATAAATGCTTTTTTTGTTTGATGCTGCTTTAAGGAATGCATCCTGAACTCATATGAGCTGACCTGATGCCAGCATTATATGATCAAAACCTGTCTCATCACTCAACCGTCACCGACTTAGCTAAGTTTCGTGGCTGATCCACATCCGTTCCTTTAATCAATGCGACGTAGTAAGACAACAATTGCAATGGAATGGTATAGATAATAGGCGCTATGGGTGCCTCACAATGCGGTACGTTGATCACTCGCATGGTTTCGTCCGACGCAAAGTGTGCGTTTTTATCCGCGAACACATACATGATACCGCCGCGAGCACGAACTTCTTCTACATTAGATTTTAATTTCTCCAACAGCTCGTTATTGGGGGCTACCACGATAACCGGCATTTCCTCATCTATCAGTGCCAATGGACCGTGTTTAAGCTCACCTGATGCATAAGCTTCAGCGTGGATATATGAAATTTCTTTCAATTTCAGTGCACCTTCCATCGCAATGGGGTACTGATCTCCACGTCCCAAGAATAAACTATGATTTTTATCGGCAAATTCTTCCGCTAAATCTTCGATGCCTTGTGTAATGGCCAGGGTTTCTTCTAGTTTCGTCGGTAAACTGTGTAGTGCAGCAACGATGTTTTCTTTATGCTCTGCACTTAGTCCATTGTGCTTACCCAATGCGATAGTCAGCATTAAAAATGCAGTTAACTGGGTAGTAAACGCTTTCGTTGAAGCCACGCCTATCTCTGCACCCGCTTTAGTCATAAAGGCTAAGTCAGACTCACGCACCAACGAGGAGCCAGGTACGTTACAAATAGTCAGGCTCGACATATAACCAAGCTCTTTAGCTAATCGCAAAGCCGCTAACGTATCTGCCGTTTCACCCGACTGAGAAATGGTTACCAGTAAGCTATTTTCATGTACCACCGATTTGCGATAGCGGAATTCTGAAGCGATTTCGATACCGCACGACACATTGGCATATTGCTCCAGCCAGTAGCGTGCTGTCATTCCTGCATGGTAGCTGGTACCACAGGCAATAATCTGAACATGTTTTACATTAGCGAAAATATCATCAGCACCCGCGCCAAATATATCACTGACAATGTCTGTTTCGCCCAGGCGGCCCTTAAGTGCATTTCGCACCACGGTAGGCTGCTCATGAATTTCTTTAAGCATGTAGTGACGATAACCGGCTTTGTCACCTGCATCATGCTCAATATTGGATTCAATTACTTCGCGTTCGACCGGCTGACCGTCTTTATCAACAATCGTCACCTGACGTCGGGTAATCTCCGCAACATCTCCTTCTTCAAGAAAGATGAAACGTCTTGTGACCGGCAACAGTGCCATCTGATCAGAGGCGATAAAATTTTCACCCAGACCTAACCCGATAACCAACGGACTCCCTGAACGGGCCACCACTACACGAGAAGGGTCTTCTCTATCCATGATCACGGTACCGTAGGCACCGTGGAATTGTTTTACTGAATTTTGCACCGCTGCAAACAGACTTGCGCCGGACTTTAATTCCTCATTTACGGTATGGGCAATGGTTTCCGTGTCGGTATCACTGGTGAAGGTATAGCCCTTTTCTTGCAGAGAGGCACGTAATGACTGATAGTTTTCGATAATTCCATTATGTACCACCGCTACGCGATCAGCAGAAAAGTGGGGGTGAGCATTATCTTCTGTAACACCACCGTGGGTAGCCCAGCGAGTATGCGCAATGCCCGTGGTTCCAAGCGCATCTCCATTTGCTACCGCATCGGCCAGCTCTTGTACTTTACCTGTGCGACGTATGCGACTTAGCGTGCCGTCTTTTTGCAGCAAGGCGACGCCTGCTGAGTCATATCCTCTGTATTCCAGGCGCTTTAAGCCTTCAAGCAAAATTTCAACTACATTACGTTCGGCGACTGCGCCCACTATTCCGCACATACATCACTCCTAATTATTTACTGCTGCGCAGATGACTTCTACGCCGTATGCTTTAATTCGATTAATTGCGTCGTTATTTATTTCACCATCGGTCACCAACGTTGAAATGGATGACCAGGGTAATTCCACATTGGGGATTTTACGGGTCAGCTTTTCCGATTCCGCCATGACCACCACTTTGCTGGAGACTTCTGCCATCACCCGGCTCAATGATGTGAGCTCGTTAAAGGTGGTTGTGCCGCGTTGAAGATCAAGTCCGGCGGCACCCAGAAAGGCGATATCAAAATTGTACGCGTGTAACATGGCTTCCGCCATTTGCCCTTGAAAAGAATGTGAAAGAGAATCCCAGGTGCCCCCTGTCATTAACACTTGAGGTTCGTTTTCCAGTTCCAATAAAGTTTGCGCCACGTGCAATGAATTAGTCATCACCACCAATCCCCGTTTACGTGACAATAACGGCATTAGTGCTGCCGTTGTGCTTCCGCTATCAATGATAATGCGCTGGTGATCTTTGATCAGTTCGGCGGCAGCAACAGCGATATCTGATTTTCGTTTTGAAACGACGCTTTCATTGGCTGCTTCGCCTTCTGACGGCATTCGCACTGCACCACCAAAACGACGCAACAACAAGCCATTACTTTCCAGCTCAGACAAATCTTTTCGAATCGTCACTTCAGAAGTAGAAAATAATTGTGCCAGCTCGTCCACCGCCACATCACCCTGAGCGTGAAGGCGTTCGACAATAGCCCGGCGGCGTTGTTGAGTATTTCTTTTTAGCATCACTCGAAAGTTTTATGTTTCGTTTTGAAATATATCGTAAGATATAATTTTCGAATTGCAAGCTATTTTTGCGTATTGACGGTACATTTTTCGATCAGCGCTTATATTTCAACCACACTATTTGCGGTGTTAACTTCAGCGGCGTGTGTGACTCGTTCCAGAATGTCGATAGTGGCAATGACATCATCAGCATCAACAGGGGGTGGCAGCTTGTCGACAATGCATGCCGCCAATTGCTTGTAAAAATTGATGTATTGACCCTTTTCAATTTTGATCGGCACACATCTCTCTGCGTTGCATAACTGGCCATCGTTTGCCCCCCGACCAAAATCCTCACCTAATGGACTATCTCCATTTTTTAACTGCAATTCTTGTGGATCAAGGCCAAAGTGCCGATAGCTGCCTTTTGTACCCTGCAACTCAAAACGTAAGGTTTCATTAGCCTGAAACGGTGAACTGCCTATGTGGTATGTCAGGTCAGCGTAATGCAATGTGAGTTCAAAAGTATCAACTGACTGTCCCTGCGATCGCGAGATATGTAAATACCCACTTACTTTTTCAGGTTTTCCAAAAAGAGTAATAGCTTGATCGATCAAATGGGGACCCAGATCCCAAAAAATTCCACTGCCCGGGCCTGCATTCTCCCGCCAACGGTCTTTAGGATGAGGACGAAAACGGTCAAAGCGGGACACGATCCGCTTTATGTCACCTAACTTTTTCTCCTTCAATAAGCGGCCAACGGTAGTGAAATCACCATCAAAACGGCGATTTTGAAATACACAAAGAGTGAGTTGCCTGGCGGTTGCTAACGCCATTAATTCGCGCGCTTCCTTGGCGGAGAGAGTAAAGGGTTTTTCCACCAGTACATGGCAGTTTGCTAATAGCGCTTTACGTGCCTGCAAACCATGCAAATGGTTTGGGGTGGTGATAATGACCAAATCAAATTGTTGATTATTAAGGGCCTCATCCATCGATGAATACACTTGACAGTCAGCCAGGCTTGCATGAACTTTGTCGGCGCTGGATGACACCACAGCTCGCACATCAAACGCTTCAAGTGCCTGTAAAAAAGGGAGGTGAAAAGTAGTGGCAGCATAACCAAATCCTACGACTAGTGTTTGTAATGCCATGCTGCCCCTCTTTTGGTGATTTAGCTTTTCTTGACAGGTCGTTGCCAACCTTCAATGTTGCGTTGTTTACTGCGGGCGACCGCCAGACTGTCAGCAGTAACTTCTGAGGTAATGACAGAACCAGCTCCCACTGTTGCGCCATCGCCTATTTTCACTGGTGCAACTAACGAGGAATTCGAGCCGATGAATGCGTTTTCACCAATAACCGTTTTTGATTTATTCACGCCATCGTAATTACAGGTAATTGTACCGGCACCGATATTCGCTTTAGCCCCTATTTCCGCATCACCTAAATAGGTCAGATGATTGGCTTTGGCACCTTCCCCAAGCACGGACTTTTTCATTTCAACAAAATTACCCACTTTAGCGTTTGCCTTCATGACAGCGCCTGGGCGCAAGCGCGCAAATGGACCTACGGCGCAATTCTCGCCAACCGAAGCCCCTTCGATCACCGAGTGAGAATCGATTACTGTGTTGTCGCCAATTTCACAATCGATCAATACGCAATTAGGACCGATGGTCACGTTATCACCAATTTTGACGCTGCCTTGCATCACTACATTAATATCAATAAACACATCCTGGCCAGTGGTGACATTTCCGCGTACATCAATCCGGGCGGGATCAGCTAGAGTCGCCCCATTGGTCATTAACGTGATTGCTTCACGATGCTGTAAAGCGCGCTCTATGCTGGCAAGATGCATGCGATTGTTGACCCCCTCAACTTCAACTACCGCATCAGGGTGCGCAGCTTTGATTATTTTTCCTTCTTTCGCTGCCATTGCGATGACATCGGTGAGGTAATATTCACCCTGCGCATTGTTGTTACTGAGCGATTTTAGCCAGCGTTTTAAGTCTGCACCGCCCATAATCATCATCCCGGTATTGATTTCACGGATGCGACGCTGCTCGTCACTTGCGTCTTTGTGTTCCACAATGGCTTTAATCTGCTCACCCTCACGAACTATCCGTCCCATCCCAGTGGGGTCCTCTAGCTCAACGGTCAGAAGCGCTAAATCACATTCAGATTTCACTGCGACCAGACGTTCAAGGGTTTGCTGTTGTATAAGTGGCGCATCACCCACTAAGATCATGACGTCTTCATCATCACTAATATGGTCGGCAGCTTGCTGGACCGCATGTCCGGTGCCCAGTTGCTCAGCCTGTAAACACCAATTAAGGTTGTTGCCTTCAATTGCCGCTTGCAGTTGTTCACCACCATGACCATATACTAAATGAACATTCTGCGCTGACATTGCCTCAACGGTGTTAATAATGCGCTGAACCATGGGGATACCACCCACTTTATGTAATACTTTAGGCAAAGATGACCGCATACGAGTCCCTTTACCTGCAGCCAGAATGACTACTGAAAACGCCATAAATTGTCCTGTGAATGTGTTAACTAAATTTTTAATTGAGCTAGTGTAACGAAGGCCGCCGGCTAAGTCAGCGACTGAATGGATTATTTGTCGCAGGCTCAATAAAAGATCACTTTCTAAACCTAGTAGATTAAAGTTTGAGCAGGTATACTAACGCTTCGTAAAATAAGACCAATAAGCGATAATCGCTTTTAAAATTAGCAATGGAGCGCGCGTAGCCCGTGAAAGTCTTTAGGATGTTGCACAGAAGTTTTCTGTTGCTGTTTGCTGTCGTTATTATTTCTCTCGTTACGCTTATCCATATCAGCATTTCCAATATTGTCGCTGAGCAAAGTCGCGCGCAGCAACAGTCCCTTTCACCCGCCATTTCATTAATCGTCGAACAGTTGCTCAAGCCATTACACGTTTCAGAAGCACTGGGAAAGTCGCAAGAGGTGAAAACCTTGCTCAATGCGAAAACCGTTGACGAAAAGGCGGTCTTTGAGACATTGGAGCGTTTACAGACCGAGTTTGATTTGTTCTTTTTTATCGCAAGCGAACATGCAAGAGTGCAATACGACGCAGATGGTAGTAAACGCTCACTTACCGAGGGTGATGTAAGTTGGTATTTCAAATACAAAGATTTGCCGCAAAATAAAGTCGCGGATATCGGCAAATGGGAAGATCCTCACTTCTACATTGATATTAAAATGTTTAACGATTATGGCGAGTTTCTGGGCTTTTTCGGGATCGGAAAAAGCCTGCGTAGTTTTCTCACCGTATTTGATACTTATAAACAGCAATTCGGTTATGACTTTTTGTTTGTCGATGACAATGGCGACATTATGTTGTCTTCTGATCCAGCACTAATGGCAGACAATTCTAATTTCACCAACCTTTCGGAATTAGCCTGGTATGCCAGCCTCCCCTCAAGTGTGCAAAGTAAACGCGATTTGAATAACCGATTAGTTAGTATCGAACATGAAGACTACCTGATAGCAGAAGTTAAGTTGAACCAGTTTAACTGGACAGTCTACCTGCTGAGCCCATTACAAAAACGCCAGTCTGAAATTTCCCAGGGGTTTATCGTAAGTGTTATTACGCTTATGATTGTGGTGTTTTCTCTGTTCCTGACGGTTTATCACCTATTATATTATTTCCGCCGCGACATCAGCGCCGACATTGTCATTCGCAACAATCATCGACTTCCGCCCCGCGAGGAAATGGAGTCGTTCTATCAGGACATGCTCAATAAGCATCAATCATTGAGTATTATTCTGGTCGATGTGGATAACTTCTCACAATTAAGTGATACCTATGGACGCAATGTCGGCGATGATGTGCTGGATAAAGTCGCCTCGTACTTATCCAGTCAACTGGAAAATAGAGATGTGCTGGGGCGATGGAGTAGTGAAGAGTTCATCATTTTGCGTCCACGATCAGGTCCGCATGATGCATTCGAATTCGCCCAGCAACTTCGCTATGGGATTGCTACCATGCCAGGCCCCGACAGTCAGCCGGATTTGCAACTTACCGCCTCATTTGGAGTTTCATTTACGGCTACCCCACGTCCCATGGGGGAGGTGACTATCAATGCTGAAGATGCACTATACCAGGCCAGACGGGACGGATGTAATCTCGTCCGTATGCAGTTAATCGAGTAAAGTGCAGAAAAAGGGAGGCATCAGGATGAATACTCCCTTTTTTTGAAACCTAAACAGGGACTCTGCGACGCCTGAATACGGACACCGATAATCCGGTAGTTAGTGCAACGCCGGTTAAAATCAACCCACCTCCAACCAGAGTTTGCGGTGAAAGTTTTTCGCTAAGAAAGACTAATCCCCACACGATTCCGAATAGGGGCACCAAATACGCCACTGTTATTGCCTTTGCCGGTCCCAGATTAGCGATTAAACTAAAATACAAAATATAGGCAACGCCCGTTCCCAGCAAAGCCAACGCAATCGCATTATTCCAGGCAACGACCGAAGGCATGGTTTCAGGCAGGGTATAAAGTGCCAGGGGCAATAACAATAACGAAGCTGATGCCTGGCTACCGGTTGCAACAGCCAGTGGCTTCACTCCCTGAAGGTATTTTTTCATCATACTCGCGGCTAAGCCATAACAGGTAGTAGCCAGTAAGGCGGTAATAATAGGCAAAATACTAATGCCTTGATCACCTATTTTTTGTTCACTGATAACCGCCACCCCGGTAAAGCCAATCAATAAGCCAACAACGGCTTTTTTTGTCAACCTGTCGCTCAGCCAAAGAAATGCGATTAACGCTCCAAACATGGGTGCGGTTGCATTTAAAATAGCGTTTACCCCAGCCTCCAGATGTAAACTACTGTAATTAAATAATGCAAAGGGAATGGCTGTATTTATCGCACCTATGAGCGCAATGGCTTTCCAATGGGCCAGCATGTCACCCATCCCTCCCCGAATGGCCAATACCATCAGCAGCACCAATGTCGCCAGCAATGTGCGCACTTCAACCAGCGCAAAAATGCCAAACTCAGGCACCGCCACACGCATAAAAATAAAGGACCCGCCCCAAATCGCACCTAATAAAAGTAAGGCAAGTAAATCTTTTACTGGCATGCCAGTTTCCTTTTTTCCAGTTCCAATAGATAAGCTTTTCGTTCTAAACCACCGGCATAACCGGTCAATGTGCCGTTACTTCCGATAATTCTATGGCAGGGTATAGCGATAGCAATCGGATTGCGACTGTTTGCCATCCCTACCGCACGAACGGCTTTCTCATTTTCGATGTGGCGGGCAATTTCGGCATAACTGGCCGTTTGACCGTATGGGATCGACTGCAACGCTCGCCAGACTTGCTGTTGGAATGGTGTCCCCTGAGGACAAAGCGATAATGAAAACTCGGTTAGTTGATTGGCAAAATACGCTGCAAGTTGATCGCAACCTTGTTGCGTATGTGTATTCGGAGCGAAGCTTCTCATCTGCTCGCAAAATTTAATCGCGGTCACTCCGTCATGGCTCGCAATCACCTCGATTACCCCCAACGGGGTGGTCATAAACTGATTATATTCGTTAAACATTGCTAAATTTCCGTTGTCGCTAGATGCCACAGGTTTAAGGTTAGGTAACTTCCCCACGGCGAAGCCTTAGCTGGGTTGATGGCTAACTTTTTGATCATGTTCCTGACCACCAAATCCCCGGCAAGAAAAATATTCGGGTCACCACATCCGCGCAGCAAATAGTAATTAAGGGTCCATTCGCCGATCCCTTTAATGTCCAGGATCGCAGCGTTAGATGGATTATTATCATTGGCTTCTAAACATACCGTAGCAAATTGCTGTAACGCTTTCTTACGTTGCTCAGGCATACGTAAAAAAGCCAAATCACTCGCTGCCACCTGACACGGTGAAGGAAACATAGCGCCATATTGTGATGACGCGGATAAATTAGCCACCAATCTGTTTAGTTGAGTCGTGGCAGCTCGTAAGCTGACTTGTTGACCCAGGATGGCTCGACAGCCGGCTTCAAACGAACTAAACGCACCAGGGATTCGTATCCCTTCACACACTTGCGCTTTGTTTAAGCCGCTGGCTAATAACGCATTTTCAATCAACAGTGGCTCAGTTTCTATATCAAGTACACGACTTATGTTCTGGATTACCTTTTGAAGGTATGTGAATTCCTCTAACTGAATCTCAATATCAAATGCACATTGTTCGGCCCGGTGCGTCGCTATTACATGTCCTTTTGCCCCTGCTATCTGGAATGCTCGCGAATAACTGTCATCGGTAATGGTTTCCACTGACGCAATCGCTCGCGTTCGAAGAAAGTCACGGACCCACTGCCAGTTGTAAGGAGGACGATAGGCAAGTGAAAGTTTAACAGCAGGCAAAGGTAGCTGAGCGGTATTGATGGGTTCCAGCTTTCTTAGATGCGTTGGCGTCAGTTCCCAATGTTGCTTTATTTGGCTTTGCAAGCGTCGAGCCGATGAGAACCCGGCAGCCGCGGCGATCATTTCAACTGGAAGCCTGGTATCCTGCAGCAAGCGCTTCGCTAGCATCAACTGACTAAATAACTGAAACCGTTTTGGATTGACCCCCAGATTTTCAGCAAATAACTTATTGAGATAGCGCGTGCTGATGCCTAATCTTGAGGCGATAACCTCAACAGACTGGATAGGTATTTCACTAAGCAAAGTCTGGGCCCGCCTGATGGTGGTATTTACACCTTGCCAGGCATATGACCCTGGGGCGCTATCAGGCCGGCAGCGTAAACAAGGACGATAACCTTTTTCCATTGCCTGCGCGGCCAATAGATAGTACTCCACATTCTCTTCTGCTGGTAAACGGGCAGGGCAGATTGGACGGCAGAAAATACCAGTGGTTTTTACGGCCACGAAAAACTTTCCGTCAAAACGTTTGTCACGACTTTCTCTGGCGACCTTAAAGCTGTGTGACGCACTATCTGTGTTGATCATCTCATATGCCACCCGCTGAAAAAACAGAACAACAGTGTAACCCCGATTGTTAATCAATATGCGATGAAATCGGAACTAAATAGTACCTTTTTCCGCGTATGGAAAAAATCATGATTACCATTTTCTGCCAATCAGCAGTTGATCCTGAAATCACACCCCAGCATAATAGTTGAGTGTGAACCCTTTCCACGCGCTAAAACAATAATCATATTCGGGGTGACATTGCCTAATCTGATGCGATTGTTATCGCACTTTTTCCTTATACTCTCCATCTCAACAAGCATCACTGTCGTGCATGCGGCCGAGCAGTGGGTGGAAGATTATGCCCGTCACCTAAACCAACAAGCGCAAAAATACCGCATTCCCGGATATGCGTTCGTTTATTATCAGCAAGGGGAAACGCCCAAGGTTTTCGTGTATGGGAAAACCCACTCCAATGGACAAGCGATCGACCAGGATACAGTTTTTCGCCTGGCGTCAGTGTCAAAAACCTTTACCGGGTTACTGATGGCAAAATTAGTGGAACAGGGCGAATTGAGTTGGGATACAAAAATTGGCGAACTGGTACCACAGCAAAATTTCTCAGGTAAAGGTATGCAGGCGCTGGCACTTGAGCACATTGTCGGACAATCCAGTGGCTTTATGCCCAATGCCTATGACAATTTAATAGAAGCGGATTATTCGCTCGACAAAGTTCTTTCTTATTTGGCGAAGCTGGAACCTATTTGCTCCCCTGGCGAATGTTACACCTATCAAAACGCCCTGTTTGGCGCGATCGAAAATTATCTGCTTAATCAGGAGACGTCTTATCATCGGCAACTTCAAGAACAGTTATTCCTTCCGTTAGGAATGCAGCATGCCAGCGCTGGTAAAGGTGCTTTATTAAGCTCTGATAAATGGGCCAGACCCCATATTGCCATCGCGCGAAATCGCTGGCGGGAAGGAGATATCGAAAGTAATTATTATCGTTTTGCGCCAGCGGCAGGAGTGAATGCCAGCATCAGCGACATGACAATTTACCTGCAAGCACTGTTAGGTGAGTTTCCCACTGTGCTGCCACCGGAGATCATTGAAACAGTGTCAGCACCGAGAGTAAAGACGAAGCGTGAAACCTTCCGCCGTGGCTGGCGGGGCGACTTGCAAGACGCCCATTATGGTTTAGGCTGGCGCATATATGATTTCGATGATAAACGCATCATTTATCATGGTGGCTGGGTAAAAGGCTATCGCGCAGATGTAGCGTTTGCCCCTGATTTTAAGGCTGGTTATGTGATGTTGATGAACGCCGAATCAAATCTTATCAACACCACCACTGCGGAATTTTGGAAACGTTATTTCAAACAGAAAGTACCCGCGGCGAACTAACTCACCGCGAGCCTTAAACTGTTACGTTTTCAAGTAGGTGTAACCACTTAGACAGCTCTCATAAAAATCAGTCCATTTAACCCCTTCTCTTGGGTTAATCTTCCCTGCTGAGATTTGCTTATCAATCATACGCTTAACATCGGAAGCCATTGCTCGTGGATTATATTGCATGATGTTGAGTACATCTTCCACCGAAGATCCTTTCACAACTTCCTCTATGTAGAAATCCTGAGGATCATCATCATAACTGAATATGTGAACCTCATTTAAGCGCCCAAACAGGTTGTGCATATCCCCCATCACATCCTGATAAGCCCCGGTTAAAAATAAACCGATGTGATAGGCTTCGCCTTTTTTAAGCTTATGCATAGGCATGATATCGGTGATTTCACGTCCAATAGTAAATTGGTCGATTTTACCATCGCTATCACAAGTGATATCCACTAAAGAGCAGTTTACTGTAGGTTTTTCGTCCATACGGGTTAACGGGACCACGGGTAGTAACTGGTCGATTGCCCATGTATCCGCTGCAGACTGAAACACGGAAAAATTACACAGGTATTGCGAAGATAAACTGTAATCCAGTTCCTGCAACTCTTCCGGCACATATTCCTGAGTAGCGTAGTAAGCATGCAGTTGACCCATAATTTGCCAGTACAAGGTTTCTATCTTGCCCAGCTCTTCCAAACTCAATACACGCAGCTTAAACGCATCCAGCGCTTGCTCTTTCCACTGCGAGGCGTCATTAAACACCTCCTGCATATTGGTTTGTTCAGCAAAGGATTCAGCCAGCTCGCGAATATTTTTAACAAAAATATGCTCATCTTCTACTTCACCGGTATCCATGCTTGCACTATCGGAGCGAATCTCACCGACAATCTGCGTTACCACACAACTATGATGAGCGGTTATCGCACGGCCACTTTCACTCACCAGGTTTGGATGTGGCACGCCTTCCATGTCGCAGACTTCTTTCATGCCGTAAACGACATCAGCCACGTATTCCTGCATGTTATAGTTACGTGAAGACTCATTGGTTGATTTGGTACCATCGTAATCAATGCCCAGGCCACCGCCTACATCGACGTAATCGAGCTTAAAGCCCATTTTATGTAATTCTGCATAAATTCGTGCGCCTTCAGTCATGGCTTCTTTTACTGCACGAATATCGGTTAACTGACTGCCAATGTGGAAATGTAAAAGCTTCAGGCAATGGCTCATGCCCTGCTCTTCCAGATAACGGGCGGTATTGATTATTTCGGTAATGGTCAAACCAAATTTGGCACGTTCACCGCCTGAGCTCTCCCACTTACCTCGTCCTTTAACGGTCATTTTTGCGCGCACACCGATAATCGGGTCAATACCGAGCTCTTTGGATGTTTTTACAAGCAGCAGTAATTCAGAATATTTTTCTACCACGACGACCATGCGCCGGCCCAGCTTTCTGCCTAACAATGCAAGCCGCATAAACTCTTCGTCTTTATATCCATTTAAGACGGTCAGCGATCCTTCATTGGTATTCATGGCAAGTACGGTGATCAGTTCCGCTTTCGATCCGGCTTCGAGACCATAATTAAATGGTTCTCCGGCATCGACAATTTCCTCCACCACTTCACGCATTTGGTTTACCTTAACCGGGTAAACACCGTGATACTCCCCTTCATATCCGGCCTCTGCAATAATATCTCTGAAGGACGTATTCAGCGCAGCAACTTGAGAGCGCAGAATATCGTGAAAGCGCACCACCACGGGAAACTGCACACCTTCATCACAAATTTCATCAATAACTGCTTTGAAGTCAATTTTTACGGAAGGATTATTCGGGTCAGGCAATACCTGAACATTACCGTTCTCCCCAATCTGAAAATAACCGCCGCCCCACTGAGAAACGCCATACATTTTTTCAGCTTGTTCAATGCTCCAATTGGACAATGTAAGTCACCTTTATTGTGGTCAATATAAAAAAATAAATGACGCAAGGTTACGTCATCAGATCGCCGATATTATAGTAGGCCTTTTGCAGGATGCTATCTAATTAGATGTTCGAGGGAAAATTTTTTCAATATCATCAATATCAGTCTCGATCCATTGGCTTACCTGCGAATGAAGTTCTTCATCGAGCATCTCGTGAGCCCAATCTAATGCATCCTTTGTATCAGTAGTGCGGTACAAAGGGAATCTCAGCCCGTCAAAAAATTTAACAAGATGCTCGGCCTGATTGACTGTTGCCTGTAGCCAACACTCTCCTTTCTGGCTTCGTCGGTCAAAACGCACGTCCGTCTTGGCTACTTCCTGCTTAATGGGTTGCTCGAGTTGCCAACCTCGCATATCGGCGAAGATACAGTATTTGCGTGATCTAAAGCGGCTAATATGCTCAGCAAGTTCAGACAGATAACTGAGATCAGTAGCCATACTCCACTCACCAGAAAGTTTTATGAGAATAAGATTTTTTACACTGCGAATTGCGAAACTTTTCAAAGACATAAATTCAGTTTCCACTTCAGAAATCTAGTACACAGAAAACACTGCCAACTACAACGTGGCATGAAACTACGGTACTGCTTTTAAATAGAGCATGCAAAATAAATGACAAAAATAGCTCAAAAAATATTAATAATATTAAAGAATGATGCTTGCGTCGGTTATTATCAAAGCGTCCCCTTTATCATCATAAAGTTTAACCACGCCACGAAAACGCATTAACGCGCCAGTATGCCCATGTTGGATCCTGAGGTGTTGACAAGTTCACCTTGAAACAATGTTGATTTTGACGGTCAGTGGTGACTGTAAAGCTAAAAATCAGGCCCTTTTTGAATGCTGCCCGCGCTGATGCGCGCAGCCATGAGTCGGAGGTGGATTTTATGGTAACGAATTATCATTTCAGCCTAACAGCTTTTTATATCACTTCACAGTGCATACCATTTAGGTAGTTCGGATATGCCAACATAAAACGACTGGGATCTAAAATTCACCAAAGTTATTGCCTTTCCTTCCACTCTTTCCTATTTTTATCAAGTATATCTCCACCCATCAGAAGGAAACTGATATGTACCTTGTAACGAACAGAGCAATGGGAAATGGCCATACCATGCGGGTATTTGGTGATACTCCCAACGCCGCAGGGCCAAACGAACTGAGAATGGTTCAAATCACCGAAAAAAATGGCAAACGTGAAGTCGAGTTAATCGATGATGAGCTGTCATCCGCCAAGGTTAAGCAGTTGAAGACAAAGTTTAATTTAGATATCGATACAACGATTCCATGGCATGGTTCGCTTGAGGTAGCTTGCAACCTCTTTGAAAAATCTCGGGATGAAAATAAGCCTATTTTGGTATTTGTGCATGGGTACAATAACGATGTTAATGACGTGTACAGTACGGCAACTGAATTAGAACGAATTTATAATATTATTGTTTTACCTTTTACCTGGCCTGCAAATGGCGGTGGTAAAATATCAGGCTCCGCTTCCTATTTGAGTGATAAAGCGGACGCCAGAGCTTCAGCAGAAGCGTTTAATCGCTTTATCGGTAAGGTCCATTATTTTTACTCGCTGCTAGCGGCAGGATGCGTGAACGAGATCCAACATAAAGTAAACGATAAATATCGTGATAAAGACAACCCCATGGCTGCTGCCGCGTTATATACAGAGATGATATCAAAAGCCTGTAAAGTCAAAATCAACTTGTTATGCCACAGTATGGGCAATTACCTGCTTAAACATTCTATGAAGCAAAGTCACAATACTGCTTCAATGTTGTTATTCGACAACATTAATTTAGTAGCGGCCGATGCCAACAATGAAGATCACCATGTTTGGGTGGAAAGATTAGACGTTCGTTGCCGCATCAATATTGTGATAAATGAAAATGATGCTGCCCTGCGCGCTTCGCGCATCAAGCCTGGCGGGGAGCAGTTGGCACGGCTGGGACATTACCTTAAGAAACTCAATAGTGACAATGCAACGTACCTCAATATTACCCATGTTGAATTTGTTGGTGATGATCACAGTTACTTTAAAGGCAAACCGGTCGCGAAAAACACCAATTTACGCGCTTTGTTTTACGATATATTTCGAGGCGAGAGTGTCGAGCAACGGCTCACATATTCGGCATCTGAAAACTATTACTTCCTGTAGGCGCAGCAGGTCATCGATTGTTGTTTTCAAAGAGAACTGTCAACTTTCTGTGGGCCTTTCGTAAAGTAACCTCGAAAGGCGTTACTACATCAGTGCACCGAATAGTGTATGAACATTTTACGCTTAGAGGTTGATCCGCACTGAGCGAAACCAGTTTAACGGAAATACCAAGTCACTTGAGATGACTCCCTCTTATGAAGACCGCATACCATCTGTGAAAAATTATCTAACAGGGTTACATCCGTTTAAAGATCCGTTTTAGTGGCCTAAGTCGCCGTTTGGAGTGTATACCGAACTCTCGAAGTGATAATGATACTTTTGCGGTACAGTGCTGAAAGAGTGGAAGCTTAAAGAGTTGCCGATATGCTTGTTGTTGCTCAATATTTTTCTGCCGATTAACGATAGCAGCTAGAGTACAGTAAAGCTGTGGTGCTTTTATTTTAAGTTCTTCAATCAATTCAATAACATCATGTTGCGAGTCATTTTGATCTTTAACGGGCAATGATGCCAACCATGTCATCTCATCTTCAAACCGTTTAAGATCCTGACTGCTTAGCAGATGACTAAACTCACGCTGAAAAGCGTTAAATTGCTTTGTGTAGCGTTTCAATTGAGCATCATCTAAAAGCCGATAAGGTGTTGCGTTGTAGCTAGCCTGTTGCAGGAATTGATCTAGCTTTTTTTGAATCCCTGTCAAATCGAATTGATTCAGCCATCGTTTTAATTCAATAGCAGCAAACGAATAGGAAGAGTTTATTCTTTCATTCGCAGGCGAAGGCAACGCATCTTCTACATTCAGCACGCGTAGCACGTCAGTAATGATACTCGCATCACTCAATGCTGATTTATACGCAAACAGATGGAGTTGTGCTTTGGGCACGGTTTCAGATGTGAGTTTTAACGATTCCCACTGCCTTACATTAAGCCTTTTCGTCGGCACGTAGGGAGTAGTTTGACCATGTCGTTTAACCGCCTGATTGTAAATCGATAAAACGAATTCTATCGGGTTACGGGCAAACGCGATCAATTCGATGGACGGGTGCAACCGCAGTAATGACGCTTCGATTCTAAAAAATGACTCTGAACTCAGTAATAAAACATCAAATTTACTGTCATTACGAAATTTTTTAATTAGCTTTAAAAATCTACTTTCATCCAGGATAAGACGGCCTTGTTCGTCTTCCTTACAAATCACTCGGGCATTACCTGAGCTAATGTTGTTAACATCGGCCGCATGAGCGGGGTACCAAATCCCTAGCTGTTCAAGTTTCTCACTGTTTCGCAATAAATAATGCTGGATTGCGGAACTACCCGTTTTCGGAGGCCCAACGTGAACAATGACTCTCTTTTTCAAAACGGTGATCCTTAATTCTTACTTCTTATTTATTCGGAACGTCAACCATAGAATTTTAACACATTGCTAAAGGTGTTTTGTGCCGCAAATAGCCAAAAGATGCACATATAAAAAAAGCGCTGCAAACTGCAGCGCTTTTTTGAGCCGTTAAGCGTGTGGCGTTACATCATACCGCCCATGCCACCCATTCCGCCCATATCAGGCATTGCAGGTGCATCATCTTTAGGAATTTCAGCAACCATAGCTTCGGTCGTGATCATCAGTGAAGCAATTGATGCTGCGAACTGAAGTGCCGAACGGGTAACTTTAGTTGGATCCAAAATTCCCATTTCAAGCATGTCGCCGTAAGTGTCGTTACCAGCATTGTAACCGAAGTTACCAGAGCCGTTTTTCACTTCGTTAACCACAACTGATGCTTCTGCACCTGAGTTAATAGAGATTTGACGCAGTGGTGCTTCCATCGCGCGAAGCGCTAATTTGATACCTACTGTCTGGTCTTCGTTGTCACCCGTCAGGTCAGCAAGCTTAGCTGCTGCGCGAACCAGGGCCACACCACCACCAGGTACCACACCTTCTTCAACCGCAGCACGAGTTGCGTGTAACGCATCTTCTACGCGATCTTTCTTCTCTTTCATTTCTACTTCAGTAGCCGCACCTACTTTGATTACTGCAACACCGCCCGACAGTTTAGCCAAACGCTCCTGAAGTTTTTCTTTATCGTAGTCTGAAGTTGATTCTTCAATTTGGCCACGAATTTGTGCACAACGGCCTTCGATAGCACTTTGCTCACCTGCGCCATCAACAACAGTCGTATTATCTTTGTTGATCACGACTCGCTTAGCAGTACCCAAATCTTCTAACTGTGCTTTTTCAAGCTCAAGGCCGATTTCTTCAGAAATAACCGTACCACCAGTTAATGTCGCAATGTCCTGTAACATCGCTTTGCGACGATCACCAAAACCTGGTGCTTTAACCGCAGCCACTTTAACAATACCGCGCATGTTGTTGACTACCAATGTAGCAAGTGCTTCACCTTCTACATCTTCTGCGATGATCATCAGCGGCTTACCAGCTTTAGCTACGCCTTCAAGGGTAGGCAGTAGCTCACGGATGTTAGAAATCTTCTTGTCAACCAGTAAGATGAATGGGTTGTCTAGTTCAACTGTGCCATTCTCCTGGTTATTGATGAAGTAAGGAGACAGGTAACCACGGTCGAACTGCATACCTTCAACCACATCAAGCTCGTTCTGTAGCGCCTGACCTTCTTCAACAGTGATAACCCCTTCTTTACCAACTTTTTCCATCGCTTTGGCAATAATCTCGCCCACTTCTGGATCTGAGTTGGCAGAAATTGTACCAACCTGAGCAATTGACTTGCCGTCAGCACAATCAGTAGAAATAGCTTTTAACTCTTCCACTGCTGCGATAACCGCTTTGTCGATACCGCGCTTAAGATCCATTGGGTTCATACCCGCTGCAACTGATTTTAAACCTTCAGTTACGATAGATTGAGCCAATACTGTTGCAGTAGTCGTGCCGTCACCCGCTTCGTCATTTGCTTTAGACGCGACTTCTTTAACCATCTGTGCGCCCATATTTTCGAACTTGTCTTCAAGCTCAATTTCTTTTGCAACAGAAACACCATCTTTGGTGATAGTAGGTGCGCCAAAAGATTTATCTAACACAACGTTACGGCCTTTAGGACCCAGAGTAACTTTAACTGCGTTTGCCAGAGTATTAACGCCTTTTAGCATTTTTGTACGGGCGTCATCTCCAAAACGAACTTCTTTAGCTGCCATTTTTACTTTCCTCTAAATTCAGTTAAATTGATGATTACTCGACAATCGCAAGAATGTCGCTTTCGCTTACGATCAGCACTTCTTCGCCGTCCAGCTTTTCAGTTTTCACGCCGTAACCATCATTAAAAATAACGGTGTCGCCTACTTTTACATCCAAAGCTTTCACATCACCATTTTCTAGGATGCGACCATTTCCTACAGCGATAACCTCGCCACGCGTTGATTTTTCTGCTGCAGAACCAGTTAGCACAATGCCACCAGCAGATTTGGTTTCTTGCTCAGCGCGCTTAATGATTACGCGATCGTGTAAAGGACGAATTGCCATTTTCAAGTCTCCTGAAAATTCCAACTATTTTCTAAGTTTCAAATTTACCTTTGCTACCTAATTTGTATCAGATACAAAGCTTTTGTGGTTTGCCTGCCAATGACGATTGACATAAGCAGGCGTAAATTGTTTCTGCGTGGTTAAATGGGGTAGTCGTGAAACGATCTCAAGGGGGGCAACAAAAAAAATTGGAAAAAATTTAATCTAAGCGTTTATTGTTGTCGGAGTCCGTTTTATCCTGATATTCCCCTTCAATAACACCGTCTTCTTTACTCTGAGGTCGTGCTGATGCGTTATATTGTTGATGGCTTTGAAACGACGCCCCACTGACCACTTGCATCGAGAGGTGTTTTTTCAGTTTCTTAGCCAACAGTTTGCGCGTAGGAGGCAGAACTAGCAATAAGCCAAATGTATCGGTGATAAAACCGGGCGTCACCAGCAACACGCCAGCCACAACAAGCATCAAACCTTCCAGCATTTCCTGGCCAGGTATCTGGTTCGACTGCATTTTTTGTTGTGCGGTAGTGAGTGTGCTTACCCCTTCACGGCGTACAAAATAAGCGCCAACAAACGCACTGATGATAACCAGCGCAATAGTATTCCACCCCCCAATAATGTCACCTACCTGAACCAATAACGCAATCTCGATAATTGGCATGATGGCGAATAACAGAAACAAATTGCGCAAACTGAGGCTCCGTATGATTGATGCTAATAATTAAAAGTGGGGTGTTTTCTTTAAATGACAACCACAGTACGGCAATTTGTAAAAATTGAACGATAATTCGTACTTTGGAGGTCTTGCTTACATGCTAAGCTAAGACTGTTTATGCAATTATTTCAACAAAGGATTACGCTATGTCCGTTTGTGTTGTGTTCTGCACTGTTCCAGAAGAGGCTCTGGCTAAAAAATTGGCCATTGAGTTAGTGGATAAAAAATTAGCGGCCTGCGTAAAAATAATTCCGAACGTGACGGCGACTTACCGGTGGGACGAAAAGGTGGTAAACGATACGGAATGCCAGATGATTATCAAAACGGTAACAGATAACGTCGAAGCAGCCTTAACGTTAGTAAAAACGCTCCACCCCTATGATGTGCCGGAATGGCTGGTGATCCCCGATGTGCAAGGCAGTGATGCTTATATTAGTTGGGTACGTAAACAAACTCGGTCTTAAGCAACCATTTGAGTGTATGTTGGTGAACTCCGACAAAAAAGGTTAAAACGTAAGTAGTAGAGAAGTATAAAATGAATATGAAACACCTGCTTTTATTTGTTCTGGCTTTATTTTTGGCACTACCCTCTAGTGCGCAACTTCCTGAGGATGATGCTTTCGCGGAAATATTCAGTGATGAAACTGAGTTTCTTCCTGTAGAGCAGGCGTTTGTATTTGACTTTACTCAACAGAATAACGAGCTACAAATTCACTTCACCATCGCGCAAGGTTACTACTTGTATAAACATCAGTTTAAAACAGTAACCAAAAACGTCACGTTAGGCGAAGCAAAGTACCCTCCAGCTAAAAAAAAGGAAGACGAATTTTTTGGCGTGTCGGAGGTGTACTATGACAATGTCACTATCACCTATCCAATTCATCAGGCGGACAACGACGGCGTAGTGAAATTACGTTTTCAGGGATGTGCAGATGCCGGCTTGTGTTATCCGCCAACTACCCAAGTCATTTATCTCTCTGAGGTAAGTGACAGTAACTTGTCCGACTCAGGCTCAATGGCTCCTACTTTTCAATCACAGCAATATGACCTGGCCGAACGATTAACCGATGATGATTTGCTGATTACGCTGTTACTGTTTTTGGCGCTGGGCATCGGTTTAGCCTTTACCCCTTGTGTGTTCCCTATGTACCCCATTTTATCAGGCATCATTTTGGGACAAGGTAAAAGCGCGTCACTCCGTCATAGCTTCACCTTGTCTTTCGTCTATGTACAAGGTATGGCGATAACGTATTCACTACTGGGATTACTGGTTGCGTCTGCAGGCGTACAATTTCAGGCTTCACTCCAACATCCAGCTATCATTGTCAGCTTCATCATCATTTTCGTTCTGTTAGCTTTAGCTATGTTTGGTACCTACAATCTGCAGCTGCCCGCCTCCTGGCAGGAGAAGCTAAATCAACTCAGCAACACGCAAGCCCGGGGCAAGTTAGGTGGCGTGTTCGTCATGGGCGTGCTGTCCGGATTAATTGCATCTCCGTGCACCACCGCTCCGTTGACTGGCATATTACTGTTTATTGCCCAAACAGGAGATATGTTTTTAGGTTTTATCTCGTTATATGTATTAAGTATCGGCATGGGTATTCCGCTAATCCTGTTTGGCATGAGTGGTGGCAAGCTCCTTCCCAAAGCCGGTAACTGGATGAATGTCGTCAAAGTGACCTTCGGCTTTATGATGCTGGCCGTTGCGTTATTCTTTATTGAACGGCTATGGAGCAACATGTATACAAACCTAATGTGGGCTGTACTGGGATTAGCGACGTTTGCTTATTATCAAGTAGCGAACCAAAATACCGCCCCCACGTTTATGAAAGGTCTTCGCACCGCGATAATCTTTATTGGCTTGTTCATAAGCGCATTAGTTGGCTATCAATCACTGCAGCAAGTCACATTTTTATCAGATACCACCGGTGCGAGCTCGAACAAGCCGGATGCTACTGCGCATTCTGACTTTGTGGTGGTGAAAAACCTGGAAGATTTTGAGCAAAAACTGGCACAAGCAAATGCACAAGGCAAATCAGTCATGGTCGACCTCTATGCTGACTGGTGTGTTGCGTGCAAAGAATTTGAAAAGTTCACCTTCTCCGACGCACGAGTACAGGACGCATTAGCCAACACGGAATGGATGCAAATTGATTTAACCGATAACACCCCGACTAATCTGGCATTTCAGGAACATTTTGATATTTTGGGGCTGCCGACAATTTTATTCTTTGACCGTGAAGGAAATGAACTCAAGCATGCCCGCGTCACCGGCTTTATGCGCGCAGCGCCATTTGCCGACCACGTTAACGAAGCATTTTCCAATGCGGACAAAAATAATTAATCTGCAATGAAGCTCCTACCGATTTGCCTGCTCCTGCTCTTTAATACGGTTCAGGCAAAGCCTGCCTGCTTTGAGGATTGGTTTTGTATAACGGTAGACGAGCTAAACCACACGTTGTCGGCTCAAATCCAACTTCAAAAAACATTACCAGTAGTTGTGACGGTGGACTCGAGAGCGCTAACCCCAGCAACCGTAACGCTTTCGCTGACCGATACCCAATTACAGACTTTGGGTACGATAAGCTCGTCTAGGTCATTTTGGCGCACCATGCATGTTACCTGGACAGGAGGTAAACTGAATGCCACGCATGATAAGAATGTATTGTACCGCTATCCGGTAAGCAATGGTGATCACCGTATTGTTCAAGGTTTCAATGGGCAATATAGCCACCAGGGGGCATCACAATACGCCATTGATTTCGCCGTTCCGATAGGCACCCAAGTCTATGCTGCACGCGCCGGCACCGTGATTGATTTGGAAGAGTCATTCAATCGCGGCGGCCCGTCGAAAAAATTCGCAAAATATGCCAATTATGTCGTTATCTTGCACGACGATGGCACTACAGGTGAGTACTATCATTTAAAAAAAAGGGGTGTGTTAGTGAAGCGGGGCCAGCAGATTAAACGAGGTCAGCTCATTGCCTTATCTGGCAATACCGGTTTTTCTTCATTACCCCATTTGCATTTTGGCGTGTATAAAGCCCTTCCTCAGGGTAAATACCAATCGATCAAATTTAATTTCGAAAACGCCACAACTCAGTAAAGTTGCGTCGATATTGGGTGATTAGACCAGTATTTTGCTGCGAAAACTTCATTTCTGTCTATAATCCTTGGTTAACTTAAAAAGTTTTCGGCCCGCTGGCTTTTTTTCGTGCAACTTGTGCGAAATTTTGTTGGAATGGGAAATACACGACGAGTTACCGGAAGATAACTGCATTTTAATGAATATTTTGCTTCTCAATGGCCCCAACTTAAATATGTTGGGTCAACGCGAACCCGAAAAATATGGCACACAAACGCTCACTGATATTGTTAATGATGTGACTGCAAAAGCTGATGCCTTAAAGGTGTCTTTAGATCATTTTCAATCTAATGCTGAGCATGAGTTAATCGAACGCATTCATCAGTCCCTGGGGAAGGTGGATGCCATCATATTCAATCCCGCAGCCTTTACGCATACAAGTATCGCACTGAGAGATGCGTTGCTGAGTGTGGCTATTCCTTTTTATGAAGTGCACTTATCGAACGTTCATGCCCGTGAAAACTTTCGACATCATTCCTATTTTTCAGATATTGCCGCTGGGGTAATTGTCGGGATGGGTAGTATAGGCTATCTCCTGGCACTCACCGCTGCAGTAGATAATTTTAAATCGAATAAACAAGCAGAGACAGAACATGGATATTAGAAAAATTAAGAAACTGATTGAGCTGGTTGAAGAATCAGGCATTGCGGAATTGGAAATCACCGAAGGTGAAGAGTCCGTACGCATCCATCGTGGCCCAACCGGCCAACCTATGATGCCTCCTCAATACAATTTTGCTGCACAAGCTCCAGCACTCCAGGCGCCAAGTGCTCCACCTGCGCCTGCTGCCGAGCCAAGCGCGCCTGCGGCGCCTTCTGGGCATTTAGTTAAGTCTCCAATGGTAGGCACTTTCTATCGTTCATCTTCACCTACCGCGAAACCGTTTGTTGAAGTAGGCCAGTCTGTCAATGTGGGCGATACGCTTTGCATTGTTGAAGCCATGAAGATGATGAACCAAATCGAAGCAGACAAAGCCGGCGTGATAAAAGAAATTCTGGTAGAGAACCAGGAACCTGTCGAGTTTGATCAGCCAATGTTCGTTATCGAATAAGTGGGTTTGTCATTATGTTAGATAAAGTGCTCATAGCAAATCGCGGCGAAATTGCGCTGCGTATTTTGCGAGCCTGTAAGGAGCTTGGCATCAAAACAGTTGCCGTGCACTCCACCGCAGACCGCAATCTTAAACACGTTCTGTTAGCCGATGAATCCATTTGTATCGGGGGCAACTCTGCCACCGATAGTTATCTGAATATTCCACGTATTATCGCGGCAGCGGAAGTTACTAACTCAATCGCTATTCACCCAGGCTACGGCTTTTTAGCTGAAAATGCTGATTTTGCTGAAGCAGTGGAAAAAAGTGGCTTTATATTTATTGGTCCAAAGGCTGATACCATCAATTTGATGGGTGACAAGGTTTCCGCTATCAACTCAATGAAAAAAGCCGGCGTTCCATGTGTTCCGGGTTCAGATGGCCCACTAAACGATGACGAAGAGCGTAACAAAAGTATCGCTAAACGTATCGGCTACCCCATTATCGTTAAAGCGGCTGGTGGCGGCGGTGGTCGAGGTATGCGAGTGGTACGCAGTGAAAACGAGCTAGTGCGGGCCATTGAAACCACCAAAGCTGAAGCTGCTGCAGCATTCGGTAATGCTACGGTTTACATGGAAAAGTTCCTTGAAAATCCACGCCATGTTGAAATTCAGGTACTCGCTGATGGACAAGGAAATGCTATCCATCTCGGTGAACGTGACTGCTCAATGCAACGTCGTCACCAAAAGGTTGTAGAGGAAGCGCCTGCACCGGGTGTATCTGAGCAAATGCGCAGTAAGATAGGGGATCGCTGCCGACGCGCCTGCATAGAGATTGGCTATCGTGGTGCCGGTACATTTGAATTCCTGTATGAAAACGGAGAATTTTATTTCATCGAAATGAACACCCGTATTCAGGTCGAGCATCCCGTTACCGAAATGATCACCGGAATCGATTTAATTAAGGAACAGCTTCGCATTGCAGCCGGACAGCCTCTGTCAATTGATCAATCACAGGTTCAAATTCGTGGTCATGCTGTTGAATGCCGTATCAACGCCGAAGATCCGGATAATTTCGTACCCAGCCCAGGCAAGATTGAAATGTTCCACTCCCCAGGCGGCCTAGGGGTGAGATGGGACTCACATATTTACGCCGGGTACGCGGTGCCTCCTTTTTACGACTCAATGATCGGTAAGCTCATCACCTATGGTGAAAGCCGTGATGAAGCGATAGCCCGTATGCGTCACGCGCTTGATGAGTTAGTGATTGAAGGCATCAAAACCAATATTCCGTTGCAACGCAAGATTATGGCGGATGAAAACTTCTTTGCCGGTGGAACCAATATCCACTACTTGGAAAAGAAGTTAGGCATGTCGAAGTAAACACAAAAGCCCGGTTTTACCGGGCTTTTTATTATCAGATTGACCTGTCACTCTTCTCTATCTCAATCGTATTCTTGGTCAATATCAACCTTTTTACCGTACATAAAAAAGGCTCGCCGGGGGGGCGAGCCAACATTGCAAGAACGCGTACGCACCTTCAACAGTGCATAGATTTATACGCTAGCTGGTGGCACCAGTTCTGTTCGTAAAATTAAATTTGTGTAATTAAGGAAGTCAGCGAGGAGGGGAAATGGGAACGTTTACGCGAAGACAGTTTTTAGCTTCAATGATTACCGGGGTTGCCTTAACACAATCCAGGCTACTGCGGGCTAAAACGTCAGGTGCGTCTCGCAAACTGGGCGTGGCCTTATTAGGTCTGGGCGGTTATAGCAAGGGGTTGTTAGCACCCGCGCTGCAACATACTCAGTTCTGCGAGTTGCGAGGCATCGTCACAGGGAGTCCGGAAAAAATCCCCCAGTGGCAAAAAAAGTATAATATTGCTGATAAAAATGTTTATTCCTACACCACGTTACCTGATATAGCCAATAACCCCGATATTGATATTGTGTATGTGGTCACTCCCACCAGCTTACATAAAAAATATTCCGTTATGGCAGCGCAGGCGGGTAAACATGTATGGTGTGAAAAGCCGATGGCGATGGATGAAACTGAATGCCAAAGCATCATCGATGCATGCAATAAAAGTAAGGTACACCTGGCCATTGGTTATCGTATGCAGCATGAACCCAACACACGCCAATTGGCTTCATTACAACACTCACTGCCATTTGGGCCCTTTACTCATATTGAAAGTTTCGCCGGTTATGCGGGCAATGGACGACCTGCTGACGACTGGCGCATGCAAAAAGACATGGGCGGCGGCGCGCTGTACGATATGGGTGTTTATCCGCTCAATGGTGCCCGTTTTATCACCGGAATGGAGCCGGTAAGTGTGACCGGTTATCACGAAAAAACCCACCCGAAAATTTTTACCGAGGTCGATGAAACCACCTACTTCGATTTAAAATTTAAAGATGGTCTTGTCGCCAAGTGCGGCACCAGTGTCGTCAAGTCCTTTAATCGATTAGATGTGCATTGTGAGAAAGGTGACTATTCACTGAAACCTATGCAGTCCTATTCGGGGGTCACAGGTAAAATGAGCGATGGCACTGTATTGCCCCCTATTTCCGGTATGCAGCAAACCTTGCAAATGGATAATGACGCGCTGGCGATTTTAGGACGAGGACCAGTATTGGTTCCCGGCGAGGAAGGGTTAAGAGACATTCATATTATTCAGGCAATCTTCAGGGCCGCGAAAACAGGCAATACAGTAATGATCTAAATACCGCTATTTACTTGTACCAATTAGGAATGTTGTCACAATAAGTGAATAAAAAATGTCGGAGCACGTTAAGTTAGTCATCGAACGGCTCCCGTTTTACAGGCTACCTGTTCCAATCTTGTTAGCTTTGGCAATGATTTTCATGTGTGAAAAAGAGCAAGCTAAATTCGCTTCCCGATTTACTGGAATTGATGCAGATGACCTGCATTCACCAGAAGTTCAGTTAGAGTTACATAAAAAAGTAAAAGCGGAACTTTCTGATTATGCGTGGCTTTACCTCACTATCCCCGCTGATGATTTAATTGAAGACATTTTTTTACGGATCAAGACGCTGGCTGAAAATAATCGTTTTTACAAAACGACACTAACGAGTTCAGTCGACACCAAAAACCAGCCCCGCGAATTACCGCTTTTGCCCTCAAACTGGAAAAGACAGCTTATCGCCTTTTTATTACCCGTGGTAATTATGGACAAGCGCACCCACGCACCAGGCATCAAAATAAAGTAAGCGCAAACAAGTCTAATCCACATCGGGCTATGCCTGTTCGGCCTCTTGCCTGGCTAACCGTTCCTGTAATATGAACTTAAACAATTCCGCCGCAGCTTTGGCGTCAGATAAGGCTCGATGATGACGGTCCATTACAATCTCAAAGGTGTGTGTCAATGCGGCCAGTGAATAGGAAGCAAGCCCTGGCTTTACTTTACGCATCTCTCTGACCGTACATAACTTAGGTCTCTTGAAGGACTGCTCCAACCGGGCAAATTCCTGACGAATAAAGCCATAATCAAAATTAACATTGTGAGCGACAAACACACAATCCTGCATAAACTCATCAATTTCCCCGGCAACTTCAGCAAATAGTGGGGCGTCTGCTACCATTTCGTTAGTAATACCGGTAAGCGATGTAATAGAGGAAGGAATACGACGTTGAGGGTTAATTAGGGATTGCCAGCGTGCCACTTCTCGGCCTTCGATAAGCTTTACCATCCCAATTTCTGTTATGCGATGATACTCAGCTTTGCCACCTGTTGTTTCAATATCGACCACGACATACGGTTGACGTGGATCATAGTGCCATTGTACTGAACTTATCTGTACCGTGAATCCGGCCTGCTGTAAACGTTGAATAGTGACCAGCTGATTACGCCTCAACTGATCCCCCGGAGCTTTGATTTCTTCAAATCTCAACTGCCCATTTTCAATTACCATGATATCGGGAAAGCCGTCCTGAAGACTATGAAAATCCTGACACATCATGCGTACAAAATTCAGTAACTGATCGCATTCACAATGCGTAAGTAACGCCTGAATGGGTTCTAACAGTTTGCGCGACCAAATAAACAGCGCGTTAGGTTGCCCATAGCGGCTGCCAGCGATAGAAAGTACATGTTGTTGTATGCTCGCTGTTGAATCAAACTGCGCGAGTGTCTTTTCAATCAGATCCTGATAGCGTGCATAAAAGGTATTTTCTTTTAAACTTATTGGTCGTCGATCGAACTCGTTTACAAACTCATCTTGCTCAAACAAAATGGGCCAGAAAATCAAGCCAAACAGGCTGCGCCATAACTGATTTTCCGTGCGATGGGCCTCTATTGCCTGACGTCGATACAGGGCTAATACGCCAGCTTCGACACTATTATTCTGGCTGATATCCAACTTGACTGATCGCGACGCATTACGCAGCATATCCGTAAGCGCACTGGTGCGTTTTTTTTGATACTTTCGCGCTAAAAAGTCTTCCGCAAAACTGAGCAGTGTATCAGAGGGCGGTGAGTCTATAAGGGTTTCAAGCTCGACTTTCACTTCTTCCACCCATCCATACCTATAAGCTTCGCGTACCCACTTCTCTTTGGCTTTATCCCCTGGTGCATGCGCCAGTATTTCCAGTCCGGCCACTGTGTCTATGTCGAGTAAATGCTGGCCCAAAGCAACTTGATATTTTTCCTGCCATTGCAAGGCTAATGGCGATTGCGCCGGCCAGTTTGCCTGAGCCGGAGCATTAACGAACTGAGATTCTTGCCACCATGCCATTTGTTCAAGTTGCATGGCATAAAAGAAAGCCGCGCGGGCATCTTCTTCGTTATAAAAGCGCAACTGTTCTGATCCGGTTTCGTCTCGTGTGCGCATGACCCCTAAATCACGCAATGAAAATTGATTTAAGCGTCCCTTATTGTGACCAAAATAAATAAATAACAAATATCGAAATGGCTGCTCAAACGCTCTGACCAGAAAATGGTGCTGAGAAAACGACGCAGGCCAACCTTGCTGATCAACCTCTTGCAATACGCGTTTCCCTAGCTCAGCTTTCTTCAGTGCAGTGGAAGCCGGCTGTTTTTCTAATTCTGTTAACAACAACAGCAAATCCGCTTTGGTCATCACCGAAATTACATCATGGGCCTGGGCATGGGAGAGATCATCAAACCAGCTCATCTCAATCAACTCATCAATTTTTTGCTGAGGCTGAAATATCTCCTCGTAATTGAAATGATGACGATTGATCACGGCGTACTTTCTGTTTGCAGCGCGCGCCACTATACATTGTTGATCATGAGTGAGCTTGAAAAACTCGGCGATGAAACGCTTCTCTGCATGCCCTAGCAATACCCCATTTGGGCCATCGAAAAAGCCAAGAAACTCATGAAAGTGGGTCAAATAGTAAAAGGTCGGCAGCGTTTTTCTCATTGCACCAGACTGAAGAGAAATTGTTAATTGTATATTTATACAGTATTTTTCGCTATTTTTCTAGTTCGCCTTTACGTTGATCTTTTGCTTTCCTACCCAAGCAAAATAAAGAGCTAATTGATCGTCAGCAAGAAGGGCGTCAAGTGAATTTAGTCGTTTTGCCAGTTCCATTTCAGAATAAAAACGATGTATGCCGTTATGACATTGGCGGCAAATCATGACGCCATTGGCAAACTCGTCCTTTTTATTTTTCCTGAAAAAGTTTCGCCGCTGCATTTTCTTGGGAATGAGATGATGAAAGGTCAGTCGAGCAGTACGAAGGCAGCAGGGACATACACCCACTTTACTTTGCTTTTGCATATCTTGCGGATCTGCCTGTTGGTTAGATACGTAATGACTCAAAATGACACTAGAAGGATAGCATATGAGCTTAACACGGCCGATGTCGTTTTCTTGCCCATATTGTATGGCCCCTAATGATGTCGAAATAGACGAGGTCAACGATGTTGGACAAACACAGGTGTTAGACTGTCAGGTGTGTTGTCAACCAATTGAATTGTCAGTTTACGCGGATGGTGATACGCTAAGCTTAAATGCTGAACGGGAAAACCCGTGAGCTTAAAAACCTGCTTAAACCAAGCAGGTTTTTCTGTTTTAAGCAGGGTATAAAAGAGAATCATTTTCGTTTCTCTTACGAGGAAGACATCATGGCTAGCTATAATCGCAGAGATTTTTTAAAGGTTTCAGGTACAACACTAATCGGGCTGACATTAGGGAGTACTGCTTTGCGGGCGTTTGCTCAAGAACAGCTTCAAGCCAGCGATCCTACTGCACAAGCATTAAAATATACCCCGAAATCCAGTGAGCCAAATGCCAAATGTGGAAACTGCATGTATATTCAGGGTAAAGAAGGCGAGCAACACCGCCCTTGTGCTATTTTCCCTGGCAAATTAGTGGACGTTAATGGTTGGTGCACAGCATGGGTAAAGCGACCTGGCTAATCGCCCGCTCATCGGTCGCATCAGACTGAATTTCATCTTGTAATCATTTGTACGCAGGTTCAACATCTGGCATGTTAGACGTATTTCCAACTGAACTACGTCTGACATGAAAACAATAAAAACCCACTTTTTTCTCACCGTCTTCTCATTGGCGACTTTTATAGTACCTGCCCAAGCAAAGGAAGATAAGCCACCCACAGCCATACCTGAGCCTGTTGTCACGACCACAGAGCATAAAGCAAACATTAACGGCGCCAGAATTAACTATCAGGTCACCGCGGGGGAGACTCATCTTAAAGATGACAAGGGCGAACCGAGCGCTAGTATTTTTAGCATTGCGTATACCCGCACTGATGTAAAGGATACCAAGACACGCCCACTGTTATTCGTTTTTAACGGGGGACCGGGCTCTTCCAGTGTCTGGATGCATATGGGTGTATTTGGTCCGAAACGGGTGGTCCTGCCTAGCGATGCCGAGCGGGTCGGCGCGCCGCCATACCCCATTGAAACCAATCCAATGAGCTTACTGGATATCGCTGATTTGGTATTTATCGATCCGGTAGGCACCGGGTATTCCAAACCGTTAGGAGAAAAAAAGGGCAAAGATTTCTGGGGTGTTAAACAGGATGCTCAGGCATTAGCCGAGTTTGTTCGCGTCTATATTACGCGGAACAAGCGTTGGAATTCACCTAAATACCTTGCTGGAGAAAGCTACGGAACGACTCGTGCGGCAGCCATGGTGAAAGAGCTACAGGAAGGCTGGGGCAGTATCGACTTAAATGGTGTGTTGCTGATTTCGTCTATTTTAGATTTCCAGACAGGCGATTTTACTGCAGGCAATGATTTACCCTATATGACGTTTTTACCGACGTATGCCGCAACGGCCTGGTATCACAACGCTCTTCCTAATAAAGCGGCCTACAACAACCTCGAAGAGTTTTTGCAAGAGGTACGTAACTTTGCCTTATCGGATTACGCCAGTGTGTTACTGAAAGGCGATTTAGCGGAACCGTCGCACATCGACCAGGTTGTGGACAAGCTGCATCAGTATACCGGCTTATCAAAGCGCTACATCCGCCAGACTGACCTGCGTATTAATGAGTTCAGGTTCATGAAGGAGTTACTGCGAGACAAAGGCAAAGTCGTTGGTCGTCTGGATAGCCGCTATTTAGGTGAAGATGAGGTCCAGGTCAGTGAAAGTTTTGAAGCCGACCCCTCTTCCTATGCAATTGACGGTGCTTACACTGCGGCCCTGCAACATTATATGGCGACCGATTTGAACGTTGAGCGGGATGACGCCTATCACATACTTTCCGGTGAAGTTTTCCGTAACTGGGACTGGTTATATGGCAACAGTCCACGTAGCCAGGGCTTCCTGGCCATGACACCAAACCTGTCCCGTGCCATGCGCCAAAATAAAGACTTCCGCGTGTTCGTCGCCAACGGCTATTTTGATTTAGCGACCCCGTTCTTCGCCACAGAATATTCCATGAACCATCACGGCATGGATACGTCGCGGGTAACCATGAAGTATTATGAAGCGGGTCACATGATGTATATCCATCATCCATCATTAAAACAGCTGGTAAAAGATATCCGTACCTTCATGAGCGCAGACCAATAAACGGCTTTTGTTAGTTCTTATCGACACTGATAAGCGCAACAACAAGAAGGAGCGTTAACGCTCCTTCTGTTCAACCTCAATAAATGAAAGTCAACCAGATGGCTTTCATCCAGTTTATAGAGTCGTCATTAACCTTCATGTTTATCTGACACTGCGTGGGTTTGCAAAGGGTCTTCAATGCGGTCTAACAAATTTATCACGTGATAGCGTTTAATTAGCGCCTGGTAACGCCCATCGGTAATCATTTCATTTAATACCCGATTGAAGCCTTTACGAAGTGTTGGGTCTGGGATACCCGCCCGGTAAAAGTTTATCGGAAAAATTTCATGCACTTTAGTGGGAAACTGCTGCTTATCGGGTAGTTGCCGTTTGAAATAGCTGAAAATGTTTCTATCCATTACGGCCACATCTACACTGCCCAGCACCAGCATGGTCACTTGACGACTTTGTTGGGGCGTTTCAAGGTAACCCGTGTGTTCTTTGATAACATTGGCATATTCTGCGCCCAAAACGTGTCTGGCAGTTTGAAAACCAATTACCGTGTAATTTTTTAAGTCTTCGGCGGTATTAACGACCACGTCGCGAGTTGCCAACGAGACCGCTACATTTTGATAGGCAATATAAATTTCGCTCAGCATTTCCTGATCTATCTTGTGCTTCGGATTCATGGTCAAGCCAATATCTACGCTGCCTTCGCTTACCATTCTGGCAATCCGTCCCATAGGCACAAAAATCGGCACCATGTCGTGGCCCAGTTCAACTAAAATAGATTTAATAAGATCAAGTTCAAAGCCGGTATGGCCACGAGAAATTATATATGGCGGTTTATCCCAGCCTGCAGCCACTTCGACTTCCCGCGCAGACACATCTGTGTAAAACGTCGGCAAGAGTAGCAACAGTGAAAATACGCAAAATTTCAAAAAATTTCTCTCAAAAGGAGTGAGTAAACGGCGTCGGTTTGAGTATAACATTCCAATTATAACTAGCAGCCTGTTAAAATGATTAGAGTTTTTCAACCGCTGGTAAAATAACATGCCCTGGCTTCAACTAAAAATAGAATCCTCTGCCGAACATGCAGAACAAATAGGCAATATGCTAAGCGCTAACGGCGCGCAGGCTGTCACGTTTGTTGATGCCAAAGACACGCCTATGTATGAGCCCAAGCCCGGCGAAGTTATGTTGTGGCCAGACACTCAGGTTATTGGCCTGTTCGATGCAACCGATGACATGAAATCCATCATCCGTAATTTAGGCAAGGCCAAATTATTGGGTGATACGTTTACATATAAGCTAGATCCCCTTGAAGATAAAGACTGGGAACGGGAATGGATGGATAACTTTCATCCAATGCGGTTTGGTGACAGGCTGTGGATTTGCCCGAGCTGGCGCGAAGTTCCCGACCCTGAAGCGGTCAATGTTATGTTGGATCCAGGTTTGGCTTTTGGCACTGGCACTCATCCGACAACATCATTGTGTTTGCAATGGCTAGACAGTATAGATGTGCAAGATAAGATTGTGGTCGACTTCGGTTGCGGTTCGGGTATTTTAGCCTTGGCCGCATTAAAGCTGGGTGCCAAAGAAGTCATCGGTATCGATATAGACCCTCAAGCTTTGCAAGCGTCAATGGACAATGCGCAACGCAATAATGTGGCTGATCGACTGCGCGTTTATTTACCTGAAGATCAGCCCACGCTACAGGCAGATATTGTCATGGCCAATATACTGTCAGGACCACTTATCGAGTTGCAAGATACCATCACGGGCTATTGCAGGGTGGGGGGCGCATTAGTGCTTTCCGGCATTTTAGCAGAGCAGGTGAGCAATATTGAACATCATTATCGACGCAGCTTTGAGTTAGATGAAAGTGCGATTGAAGGCGAGTGGGCACGAGTATCCGGGGTTAAGCGTTAATCTCCTTGAGCGCAGATTATTGATCCAAAAATGAATTCTAATGATTTCCTGACATAATGCGTACGGATTGCATACGTATGCATTTCGCTAACTAGCTCACTTTTCAGCGCTGTCAAGGGCTGGAAATAACATTTTGTGCGATTTTTAGCCTTTTCTTACGTTGCGAAAACGCGTACACTTAGCGCCCCGTTTGGGCAAGTTGTTTAATTTCTGCACAATCGTTGTTTATTTTTTATTATGCGAATCGGTCCTTACTCGCTCGAAAACAATTTGATGCTCGCACCTATGGCAGGGGTCACTGACAGGCCGTTTCGCCAGTTATGTAAGCGAATGGGTGCGGGATTGGTGGTATCAGAAATGCTATCCAGTAATCCTCGTGTATGGAATACCGAGAAATCTAAACATCGCATGGATCACAGTGGCGAAACCGGAATCCGCTCTGTGCAAATTGCTGGCGCTGAGCCTGAATTAATGGCAAATGCTGCTCGCTTAAACGTGGAAAATGGGGCGCAAATCATTGATATTAATATGGGCTGCCCTGCTAAGAAGGTTAATAAAAAATTGGCCGGTTCGGCGTTGTTGCAATATCCCGAACAGGTCGAAGCGATTATTCGTGCTGTCGTTGATGCCGTAGATGTGCCTGTAACCCTGAAAATACGTACAGGATGGGATACAGAACATCGCAACGGTGTGCAGATAGCAAAAATCGCGCAGGATAACGGCATACAGTCATTAGCAGTTCATGGCAGAACTCGCGCCTGTATGTATAAAGGTGAGGCGGAGTATGAAACGATTCGGCAGATCAAACAGGCCGTTTCTATTCCCGTGGTAGCTAACGGGGACATTACCTCACCACAAAAAGCACTGGACGTGCTCAATAAAACCGGTGCAGACGGGTTAATGATTGGCCGGGGGGCACAGGGCAATCCCTGGATTTTCAGACAAATTCAACATTTTCTGGAAACCGGAGAGAACCTCCCGCAACCATCGCTGTCTGAACAACACCAGGTACTAAGTGAGCATGTAAACAACGTGCATGGGTTTTACGCCGGGATAACGGGCGTACGTATAGCCCGAAAGCACGTTGGCTGGTATTTGGCGGAACATGATACGGATCGACAGTTTCGCAAAGTGTTCAATGCTATTGAGGACGCTGAAGAGCAACTCAAGGCACTTGAGCAATATTTTCAATCGCTGCAGACAAGAAGCTCGAAAGAAGTTTCTCCTGCAGCATAGTGATGACTAACTAAAGAGCAAGAAAGTATTATGTTCGATCAAAATGTGACTTCACCTTTTACAACAACTGTAACCACACCTTCTCAGACGCAGGCTCAAAAGCCATTGCGTGATTCGGTTAAACAAGCTGTAAATAAATACCTGAAGCAATTGGACAACGCCAATATCGATAATTTGTATGATTTAGTACTGGCAGAAGTAGAAGCGCCTTTGCTTGAGGAAGTCATGACTTATACCCGCGGTAACCAAACCCGCGCGGCTATCATGATGGGAATCAACCGCGGTACACTTCGCAAAAAGCTGAAGCAGTACGGCATGAACTAAGATTGCTTGGGCCTGGCCCAAACGAAGAGCACCGGTTGGTGCTCTTTTTGTTTCACTCTCTTTAAATTAGTTAAAAATGATTATGCACGCACCCAAACCCATTAAACGCGCCCTGTTAAGTGTTTCTGATAAAACCGGAATTGTTGAATTTGCTCAAGCGCTGCACGAAGCTGGCGTAGAATTGCTGTCAACTGGCGGTACCGCTAAGTTGCTGGCTGAAGCAGGCTTACCTGTGACCGAAGTCTCTCAATACACCGGTCACCCGGAAATCATGGACGGCCGCGTAAAAACCCTTCACCCGAAGGTACATGGAGGCATTCTTGGTCGCCGCGGACAAGACGAAGCGGTCATGGCCGAAAATAATATCAGCGCCATTGACCTGGTTGCGGTAAACCTATACCCCTTCGCCGCTACTGTAGCCAAAGAAGACTGTTCGTTAGAAGACGCCATTGAAAATATTGACATCGGTGGCCCTACTATGGTGCGCGCGGCGGCTAAAAATCATAAAGACGTCACGATTGTGGTTAATGCCGCAGATTATCAGCGCGTTATCACAGAAATGCAGCAAAATGAGAACTCAGTATTGCATGCGACCCGTTTTGATTTGGCCATTAAAGCGTTTGAACACACCGCAGAGTATGACGGCATGATTGCCAATTATTTTGGCGCCAGACTCGAACAGACCGACTGTGAAGAAGACTGCGGTCATCAGCACAGCGAGTTCCCGCGCACCTATAACATGCAAATGACCAAAAAGCAGGATTTGCGTTACGGCGAAAACAGTCACCAGAATGCGGCTTTTTATGTTGAAAATAACATTCAGGAAGCGTCGGTCGCTACCGCCACTCAGTTACAGGGGAAAGAGTTATCTTTTAATAATATCGCTGATACTGATGCGGCCTTAGAATGTGTTAAAGAATTCGAGCAGCCTGCTTGCGTTATCGTTAAACACGCTAACCCGTGTGGCGTGGCAATTGGCGACACGATTTTGGAGGCATACAATCGCGCTTACAAAACGGACCCGACATCGGCGTTTGGCGGCATTATAGCGTTTAACCGTGAACTCGATGAAGCTACCGCAAGTGCAATTGTAGAACGTCAGTTTGTTGAAGTTATCATTGCGCCTTCAATTAGCGATGAGGCTCAACAAGTAGTCTCGGCGAAGAAAAATGTCCGCTTGCTAAGTTGCGGAGAGTGGCAGGGCCAATTAACCGACGGTTACGATTTTAAACGTGTCAACGGTGGCCTGCTTGTGCAGGAGCGCGACTTTGGCATGGTGGAAGCTGATGACCTCACCGTTGTCACTGAGCGTCAGCCATCGGCAGACGAGCTGAAAGACTTACTGTTTTGCTGGAAAGTGGCCAAGTACGTGAAATCTAATGCGATCGTTTATTGTAAAGATGGCATGACTATTGGTGTCGGCGCTGGCCAAATGAGCCGCGTATACTCGGCCAAAATAGCCGGTATCAAAGCGGCTGATGAAAATTTAGAGGTCGCTGGATGCGTGATGGCATCTGATGCCTTCTTCCCGTTCCGTGACGGCATTGATGCGGCGGCGGCAGCGGGCGTTAAAGCGGTTATTCAGCCTGGCGGCTCTATGCGCGATGAGGAAGTTATTGCCGCGGCCAATGAGCATGGTATAGCCATGGTCTTTACCGGCATGCGCCACTTTAGGCACTAAGTTAAAATATGAGCGATAATTCGTTGAAAATTATCGCTTAAATTAATTTAACTTCTACAATTTGAGGCTACACTGGTAACACTGATAGGTGGTAAATGAATAATGATTTTGATTAACCACCTATCATTTACTTTTACTTTCAGAATGCGAAAAAAGGAAGTCCAATGAAGCCATTAACAACCCTACTCTCTGCTGCGTTACTCACGTTAACTGCAAACACCGTTATTGCCGATCCTATCGCTGATGCGGTGGGTAATGAACAGCGTAAAAGTGAACACAGATTACGCGACGAATATCGCAACCCCCAGCAAACACTGCGTTTTTTCGGTATTCAACCAGATATGACAGTAGTGGAAATTTGGCCTGGCGGCGGCTGGTACACAGATATTCTGGCGCCGATGCTCAAAGAAGAGGGTAAGCTGGTCGCTGCGCATTTTCATGTTACTGATAATTCACCAAAGTATTACAGTCGCTACTTAAGCGAGTTTAAGGACAAAATAGCAAATCATCCGCCTTACACCAACATTGAATTAACCGCGTTCGACCCGATGAAGGCCACTAACATCGCCAAGCCCGGCAGCGCTGATGTAGTATTGACGTTCAGAAATGTACATAACTGGTATATGCAAAAGGGTGAAGAATCTTTAAGCAATGCGTTTAAAGCATTTTTCAAGGCACTAAAACCCGGTGGTATACTGGGCGTGGTTGACCATCAGTTACCTGAATCGGCCGATGACGCTACCATGAAAGAAAGTGGTTATATTAAAAAGTCACTGGTCATTAACGCAGCCAAAGACGCTGGTTTTACTTTAGCTGCCGAAAGCGAAATTAACGCAAACCCGATGGATACTGCTGATCACCCACGTGGTGTCTGGACATTGCCCCCGACATTGGCATTGGGAGACGAGGACAAAGAAAAATACCTCGCTATCGGTGAAAGTAATCGCATGACTTTAAAATTTGTTAAACCTAAAAACTAACGGAAAGCTTGAATGAATGTACTTGTAATTGGCGGCGGTGGCCGTGAACATGCACTGGCCTGGAAAGTGGCACAATCTGAAAAGGTTGACCATGTCTTTGTGGCGCCGGGTAATGCAGGCACCGCATCGGAAGCAAAACTGCAGAATGTGGATATTGGTGTGACCGATATCCCAGCCTTGGTTAACTTTGCCAAAGACAAGTCTATCGGGCTAACCATTGTTGGGCCAGAAGCGCCTTTGGTAGAAGGGGTTGTCGATGCCTTTACGCAGGCAAAGCTGGCTATATTTGGTCCTACTCAGGCTGCTGCGCAGCTTGAGGGATCCAAAGCTTTCACCAAAGATTTTTTGGCCCGCCACAATATTCCGACCGCAACCTATGAAACGTTTACCGATATTGATGCGGCATTGGCGTACGTAAACGACAAAGGGGCCCCCATTGTTATTAAGGCCGATGGTCTGGCTGCAGGCAAAGGCGTTATCGTTGCCATGAGTCTGGCAGAAGCTGAATCAGCAATTCGCGACATGTTAGCGGATAATGTTTTCGGTGAAGCCGGTAGCCGTGTGGTCATTGAAGAATTTCTGGATGGTGAAGAAGCATCGTTTATTGTGATGGTTGATGGTAAAAATATTCTGCCTTTTGCCACCAGCCAGGATCACAAACGTGCCGCAAATGGTGACAAAGGTCCCAACACTGGCGGCATGGGGGCGTATTCACCCGCACCGGTTGTCACTCCGGATATTCACCAGCGCATTATGCAGGAAGTGATCGAGCCTACCGTGGCTGGCATGGCTGCTGAAGGTAATCCCTATTCAGGTTTTTTGTATGCCGGGTTAATGATCATGTCAGACGGTACCCCCAAGGTCATTGAGTATAATTGTCGCTTTGGCGATCCCGAGACCCAACCGATAATGATGCGCCTGAATTCTGATTTAGCCGAGTTGTGTTTACTCGCATGTGATGGAAAATTAGATCAGGCCAGCATTGCGTTTGACGATCGTGCTGCAGTAGGGGTGGTTCTCGCTGCCGGAGGGTATCCGGGCAGTTACGATAAAGGTTTACCCATCCACGGCTTAGAAGAAGCCAGTGGGCTTCAAGGAAAGGTTTTTCATGCGGGAACCGCACTGAAAGACAATCACGTGGTGACCAGTGGCGGGCGGGTGTTGTGTGCAACTGCGTTAGGAAACAATGTGACTGAAGCACAGGAACACGCATATGAACTGGTAAACGCAATTAGCTGGCCAGATATGTATTTCCGCACCGATATCGCTCATCGCGCCATTGCTCGCGAAAGCAAAGCTTAATACACCCTCACTCCCTGCGAATATATACAATACGTAGGGAGTGAGCACTTACTCCAAGGCATCATTTTTAAGCAAGTTTATCGCAAACCTTCCCTTACCCCGATAAACTGGTAAGCTAATCTATCCATGTTGAAATTAAGTTGAAGTCACTATGTCTGTAAAACACCCGATTATAGCTATTACTGGTTCGTCCGGGGCGGGCACCACCACTACAACCAATGCAATCAGACATATCTTCAGAAATCTTCGTGTGAATTCTGCAGTGGTAGGGGGAGACAGCTTCCACCGCTTTACCCGTCCAGAAATGGAAGTTGAGATCCGCAAGGCTCAGGAGCAGGGACGACATATCAGTTACTTTGGTCCGAAAGCGAACGACTTCGATTTACTCGAAACGTTATTTAAAGAATATGGTGAATCAGGGCATGGTAAATTCCGCCAGTACCTGCATACCTTTGACGAAGCAGTTCCCTTTAATCAAATGCCGGGAACATTTACACCCTGGCAGGATTTGCCCCCTAACACGGATTTGCTGTTTTATGAGGGCTTACATGGTGGCGTAAAAACCGAAGATAACGACGTGGCTCGCCATGTGGATTTGCTGGTAGGCATGGTTCCTATTGTAAATCTTGAGTGGATCCAAAAAATCGTGCGTGACACCACTGACAGAGGTCACTCCCGGGAAGCGGTCATGAGTAGTATCGTGCGCGGCCTGGACGATTATTTTCACTATATCACCCCACAATTTTCACGTACGCACGTAAACTTCCAGCGCGTGCCCACGGTAGATACATCCAACCCATTTTCTGCCAGAGAGATTCCTTCACAGGATGAAAGCTTTGTGGTGGTGCGGTTTCGCCGCGAGATGAAAACGGTCAATTTTCCGTATTTACTGCAGATGATTGATGGCGCATTTATGTCACGCATCAATACCATCGTGGTCCCGGGTGGAAAAATGGGGCTGGCAATGGAATTAATTCTCACCCCGTTAATTGAAGAGCTATTAGATAAGAAACGCCGTGCAGGGCATCAAATGGATTGGCTTTCAGAAAAATAGTTATTTTCGATTACGCTGTTCTCTAAAAAGTTTGGCGTGCTCAGGCTTTAGAGGCATAGACTTAAACGGACTGACATTTGCTCCCCCGGTATTGCCTTTCGGCAGCAACCCAAAAGGGGTCTTGGTGACTGCGCCAATAATTCTGAGAACCTGCCCGAACACTTCTGTATACGACTGATTCTTCACCCCCCACTTCAGCATTTGCCAATGAACCAATGTATGCCAGTACGTGGAGCACTGACCGAGTACATGGGCATTTTCCAAATGCATAAATTGTTTTTGGTTGTCTCCAAACGATTCACACAAGCTGGCCAGTTCTAATTCTCGCTTAATTTCATCAACTAAAACTGATGAGCCACCTTTCACCCTATTCCCCTACTAAGCTTCTGTTTATTAGTAGGTTATTCATGACATAGTTAATTGTGGAATGCAATCTCCCACCTCTGAATTGACAAACTTTGTAACACTCATTTGACTTTACTAACACATATAAGCTTTTTGTTTTAGATCACTTCTGGTTATAGTGAAACCTGAATCACTAAAACTATAAATGCCAGGATCAAGGTATGGGTCAGGAAACATCAAAAATTCTTGTGGTCGACGATGATATGCGTCTGCGTAGCTTGCTTGAGCGGTACTTGGTAGAACAAGGCTATCAGGTACGTGCAGCGGCAAATGCGGAGCAAATGGATCGTTTACTGGAGCGCGAAAATTTTCACCTTATGGTATTAGATTTGATGTTACCCGGAGAGGATGGCTTATCTATTTGCCGCCGATTACGTCAGGCAGAAAGCCAACTCCCTATTATCATGCTGACGGCCAAAGGGGATGAAGTTGACCGCATCATTGGTTTAGAAATGGGCGCCGATGATTACCTGCCCAAACCGTTTAATCCTCGTGAGTTGCTCGCCAGAGTGAAGGCGGTCATGCGCCGACAGACCAATGAAGCGCCAGGTGCGCCATCCAAAGATGAACAAGTGATTAGTTTTGGTGAATACCGTTTGAACTTGGCCACCCGCGAAATGACCGGAAATGGCAAACCCATGAGTTTAACCAGCGGAGAGTTCGCGGTGCTCAAGTCTTTAGTGCAACACCCCAGACAACCTCTATCCAGAGATAAGTTGATGAACCTGGCCCGTGGTCGTGATTACAGTGCGTTAGAGCGTAGCATTGATGTGCAGGTTTCACGTTTACGCCGAATGTTGGAAAAAGACCCGGCTAACCCCCGCTACATCCAAACTGTGTGGGGATTAGGCTATGTATTTGTCCCTGATGGCGGAGAGCAGGCTTAGGCGGTAGTTGTCTATGCGCATGTTACCCAAAAGCGCATTTGGGCAAACAGTGTTGCTCATTGGCGTTTTGTTGTTAATTAATCAGGTGGTGTCCTACCTTTCGGTCACCTATTACTTTATTCAACCGAGTTATCAGCAAATTAACAGTTTGCTGGCAACCCAGGTAAAAACGCTGATCAACCAGAACAGATTAGAAGCCCCTTCGACCGAACAATCTGAATTTTCCCGCACCACCGGTATCAAAATTTATTCTGCCCGTCAGGCAATGAAAAGGGAATTACCCAACGCGACCTACTACGGTTTCATGTCGGCGTCCGTTTCAAAATCGCTAAAAACCCGCGCAGACGTCAGGATCAGTACTCAAGCTATCGATAATACAACCAACCCTTACCTGGTATGGATAAATCTCGATACTTACCCTGATCGCTGGATAGCCATCCCTATATCAGGCCTAAGTGAAGCCAACATCTCGCCTCTTACCATGTACTTAATGGTCATAGGCGTGCTCAGTGTGGCGGGTGGATGGTTATTTGTAAGACGCATGAACCGCCCACTGCAGGCTTTGCAAAAAGCGGCATTAGAGGTGGGGCAAGGCAAATCACCAGCCCCGCTAAACGAACAGGGTAGTACTGAAATGATCGAGGTTACCCGCGCATTTAACCGTATGAATCGTGGCATACAGCAACTTGAACGCGACCGAACGCTTATGACGGCGGGCATTTCCCACGACTTGCGTACACCGCTTACACGAATAAGGCTGGCAACTGAAATGCTGCCGGATGAGCAGGACTGGCTCAAAGAAGGTATCGTTAACGATATAGAAGACATGAACGCGATTATTGATCAGTTCATTGATTATGCGCGTCAGGAAGGCACTGAGCGTCTAGAGTCAGCTGACTTAAACACCTTAATTCAGGAATTAGCTCAAGCGCGCCACGTTGAAGAAACCCACCATATTGCACTTAAGCTGAACGATGTGCCCTTACTGACATTAAGAAAAATTGCTATCAAGCGAGTGCTTGATAATTTAATAGAGAATGCCTTTCGCTATGGTAGTAACCATATTGTGGTTTCCACATTTGAAGACAGTAACTCAGCGAGAGTCTATTGTCGGGTCAGGGATTTTGGCCCCGGCATTCCAGAAAGCGAACTAGACGATGTATTTATGCCATTCACCCAGGGTGATAAAGCACGCGGAAGCCTCGGCTCTGGCCTGGGGCTGGCGATCACCCGGCGCATCATCAAAGCTCACCATGGTGATATTTCACTGCGTAATCATCCCGAAAAAGGATTAATTGCAGAATTCTGGCTTCCTGCTGCATAAAAAAGCCCGCATTTAAAATGCGGGCTTTAACACCTATCAACTTATTGGCATTAACGGTGGCCGGGACCCGCTTTAACAATGTTCTCGTCGACATCATATTTTGCAAAGTTCTGCTGGAACTTTGCAATCAAATCAGTGGCGTACTCTTCGTAGCGAGCTTTATCTTCCCACGTGTTCTGCGGTACCAGCAAGTTGCTATCAACCCCGGGAACGGCAACGGGCACATGTAGATTCAGTCCTTCAATATAATGAGTATCCACGTCGGTCAGGCTGCCAGACACAATGGCGTCAATAATTGCCCGGGTAGTCGGGATATCAAAACGTTTCCCAGTCCCATAGGGCCCGCCTGTCCAGCCAGTATTAACCAAAAACACCTTGGCATTGAAGCTTTTGACACGTTTTATCAACAGATCTGCGTAAACCCGAGCAGGACGCGGGAAAAAAGGCGCCCCAAAGCAGGTTGAAAAGGTAGACTCGATATCCGCAGTAGAACCAATCTCTGTTGAACCGACCTTAGCCGTATAACCACTTAAAAAATGATAAGCCGCCGCTTCTTCGCTTAATATCGAAACAGGTGGTAACACGCCGCTGACATCACAGGTCAAAAACACCACGGAACGCGGTTCGCCGCCCCGATTCTCGGGAACGCGTTTATCAATATGTTCCAGTGGATATGCCGCCCGTGAATTCTGCGTCAAGCTGGTATCGGTATAATCGGGCGTGCGCGTGTCATCCAAAATAACGTTTTCTAAAATCGTACCGAATTTTATCGCATTCCAGATAACCGGTTCGTTCTTCTGCGAAAGATCTATGCATTTTGCATAACAACCGCCTTCAATATTGAAAATGCTGCCAGGCGCCCAGCCATGTTCATCGTCACCAATTAAAAAGCGCTTGGGATCAGCCGACAAAGTGGTTTTTCCGGTTCCGGATAGCCCAAAGAATAAGGTCACATCGCCTTCTTCTCCGACGTTGGCGGAACAATGCATGGGTAACACTTCTTCAGCCGGTAGCAGAAAGTTTTGCACAGAAAACATGGCTTTTTTCATTTCACCCGCATAGCGCATACCCGCTATCAGCACTTTACGTTGAGCAAAATTGATAATAACTGTGCCATCGCTATTAGTACCATCCCGATCAGGCTCACAGGTGAAGCCCGGTACGTTTAAAATTTGCCACTCAGGCTTGTTATCAGGGTTGTACTGCGCTGGTTTGATAAATAGATTTTTTGCGAAAATATGCTGCCACGCTGTTTGTGTACGTACTTTGACTGGCAAGGCATAACGCGCATCAGAGCCGACTTGAAGGTGAGATACAAAGTGCTCCTGTGTCGCCAGGAAGGCATCCACACGATCCCATAATGCATCGAATTTTTGTGCATCAAAGGGTTTATTGACCTTACCCCAATCGATATCGTTTTCTGTGGTTGGCTCTTTAACAATAAAACGATCGTTAGGGGAACGCCCCGTACGTGAACCCGTTTCTACCACTAATGCGCCGTTGGAGGCTAATTTTCCTTCTTTGCGCTGTAACGCAATTTCCACTAATTCGGACGTATTTAAATCCGTATGAACTGATGCCGTTGTAGTACGACTCAAGTTGGCTGCCGCAGTCATTATTCTGAAATCCTATTTAAAAACTTACAAGCTTGGTTACCAAAACTACCAATTTCAGCAAGTTTATATGATTAAAAGGATTCGACAACCTTGAGGGGACGATATTGATAAAGAAAAAATAGCGCAGGGTGCGAAAATCAATACGTTTTTGGCAACAAAGGTTGACTAATAAAAGCCAACCTATTGAATTAAATAAATATCAGCAAAGAAAGTCAAAGTGAAAACTTTCACAAGCAATAAACAATTACTGATAGTTACACCTTATTGCTTCGCCGCCGACATGCCAAAGTTTCCGGCGTGAATTGCCTCAATATCAATTTCATCGAATTTGTATTCTGCATGACAATACTGGCAGTTCATGGTTACCGCGCCATCTTCAGCAATAATTTCCAATAATTCAGCCTTCTCAACATTCATTAATGCCTGTGCGCTGCGCTCCTTCGAACAGGTGCAGGCAAACCGTACTGGCTGCGGCGAAAATAATTCCACTTCTTCCTGATGATATAGCCGATATAGAATGTCGCTGACCGGTAAATTGAACATCTCTTCCTCAGAGAGGGTTTCACCCAATTTGACCAAATGGTCGAACTCATTCTCTGATGCCATCGCGCTTTGCGAGGCCTCTTCAGGTAAAACCTGCAACAACATACCCGCTGCTTTGATATGCTCCGGATCACGCATGTCAGTCATTAACATGATTTTGGTTGGTAGCTGCTCCGACTGGGCAAAGTAACTTTCTAAACATTCCCCGAGAGTAGGCTTATCCAACGCCACGACGCCCTGGTAACGCTCTCCTTTGTCGGGCGTGATAGTAATGACCATTACCGCCTGCGCAAGCATTTCCTGCAAATCATCGGGCAACGAGGTCAGGCTGTGATCCCAACGGGCAACACCACGCATGGTTTGTTCATGTGTCGCGTTGATTACTGCGTAATTGACCGGCCCCTTACTTTGGATCTGCAAGCTGATTTCACCCTCGAATTTGAGAATGGCCGTCAACATACTGGTGGCGGCAGCCATTTCACTTAACAGTTGCTGAATTTGCACCGGGTACTCCTGGCTGTGTACGATTTCTTGCAGGCTATCCTGCAAACGCACGAGTTCGCCCCTTACATTGGCACGATCGATTAAAAACCGGTGAAGTTGATCAAAGTCACTCATAAATTCTTCCTGCTATCATCATCGCTTTAGCTACTGATGTTTAAATTTAATAATCTGTCGACGCTGTTTTTTATCTGGCTTAGTTTCAGGTTTCGGACTATGAAAGCTACTCAATTTACGCGCCATCTGGTTTTCTTCACGCTTGGCAACACTGTGGGGTGTTTCCTCATAGAGTTGCTGCGCCAGGGGAGCCCCCTGCCTTTTGTCGGTTATTTGTGCCACCACGACTTCTTTCACATCCCATCCTGCCGGGATCTTGATCAGCGCCCCTAGTTCAACGATTTTACCGGGCTTCACCCGTTGACCGTTATACTGTACTTTTCCGGCTTGCACCATGTCCCGAGCCATTGCACGAGTCTTAAAAAAACGTGCCGCCCAAAGCCACTTATCAATGCGAACATTTTCAGCCTGATTTTCAACTTTACGGTTGCTCATGTAATAATTTTGTAACTCGTTCGTTTTAGTGTTGTGACCCCCACCCCGACTAGGCTATTATGGGTCAGATGTTAGGCAAAAAAACCTAGCAATTAAATAATGAAAACAGCAGTTTCATAGACGGCAGCATGACTTTCAGCAAATTGAACTCACAATCGCTGGTTCTTTTTTTTAACCAGCATCAAAAACAGTTGCACCTTGTACTGGTCGCGCTGCTTAGCCTGTATTTGCTCGCATTTGCTGCCAGGTTGGTTTGGCAGATTATACCTCAACCAGACGTTTCCTCCACACCTGTTAGTGTAGCTAATCCAGCCCAGCCTGCACGAGGCTCTCAAGGTGGGGGCGATATCAGACAAATACAACAGCTGAACCTTTTCGGCGAAGTAAAAACTGACGAACAACCCAGAGTAGAACAAGTCACTGACGCGCCCGAAACTCAATTGAATCTAACGTTAACCGGGGTCGTAGCTAGTTCGATTGAGCAAAGTGGCGCCGCCATTATCGAGAACCGTGGCACCCAAAACACATACGGACTTGGCGAGAAAATTGAAGGCACCAACGCCACTTTGCATCAGGTGTTTAATGATCGCGTCATCATTCGCAATGGTGCACGGCACGAAACACTTATGCTCGATGGTATCGATTACGCTAAAACTAAACAGCGTAATCAGCGTATGACACCCAGTAACAAACCACTCCCACGAGACGAAGCCGAGCCGCGTCAGGTCAGCGAAGAAGCCGCAGAATTGGCAGAAAGCCTGCGCGACCAACCGGCTAGTTTCACTGACTTTATTGCGATAACACCGCAAACCGAGGATGGCCAGCTTATTGGTTACCAGGTGCGGCCTGGTAAGTCCCCTGAACTGTTTGAAGCCGCAGGTCTAAGCGCGGGTGATGTAATTGTTCAGATTAATGGTCTAGATTTAACTGATACGCAACAATCCATGGAAGCAATGAATGAGTTGCGTAATGCACAAGTGCTCGAATTAACTGTTTCACGCGATGGGGATCTTCACACCATTTATCTGGATATTCCGTCCCCGGACAACGAATAAGCAATAGGACGATTGTAATATGAGGCGAGCAGCCCACACATTGTTGACTAAGATTAGCCTGGCACTCTGCGCTGCCTTGCTAAGTGCCGCGGCAAATACCGCCGAATACATGCCTAACTTTAAAGATACCGATATCAATGAATTTATCACCATTGTCGGTAAGAACCTGCAACGCACAATTATTGTCGACCCGAACGTACGTGGAAAAATTAGCGTGCGCAGTTACGACATGCTCAGTGAAGATCAGTATTATCAGTTTTTCTTAAACGTACTTCAGGTTTACGATTTTGCCGTGGTAGAAATGCCTAGCGGTATTTTAAAAGTGGTACGTGCCAAGGATGCCAAAACATCTAACATCCCCGTGGTCGAAGGCGCTGCTACCGATGGCGATGAAATGATCACCCGTGTTGTACCTGTTTATAATGTACCTGTTCGCGAATTAGCCCCAATTTTACGTCAACTTAATGACCAGGCGGGCGGTGGTAATGTGGTCAGTCACGACCCTTCAAATGTAATGATGCTGACAGGTCGTGCCGCAGTCGTTAACCGTCTGGTAGAAATAATTGAACGCGTAGACCGCGCCGGTGACGAAGAAGTAGATATCGTTAAACTTCGTTTTGCCTCTGCGGGTGAAATGGTTCGCATCATTGATAGCATCAATAAATCGCAAGGTAAAGCTGCCAATACTGGTGCGAAATCCGACCCTCGCGTTGTCGCGGATGACAGAACTAACTCCGTTATTGTCAGCGGCGATGTTAAAGCACGCCAACGCATTATCAATTTAATCCAACGAATGGATCAGGAGTTACAGACAAACGGTAACACCCGCGTTATTTTCTTAAACTATGCCAAAGCAGAGGATTTGGTGAAGGTCCTGCAAGGGGTATCTGCCAGTATTCAAGCTGAAGAACAAGCCAGCGCAGCGCAGACTAATCGCAGAGGTAGCTCGGGCCGTGAAATAAGCATTGATTCCCATGAGTCCTCAAATGCGGTTGTTATCACCGCTGAACCAGACATGATGCGCTCGTTAGAAGAAGTGATCCGTCAGCTGGACGTTCGCCGCGCGCAGGTGCAAGTAGAAGCCATCATCGTAGAAGTTCTCGAATCAGATGGTGCTACGCTAGGAGTCCAATGGGTTTCCGAAGAAGGGGGTGGCACGCAGTTTACCAACGGTGTGGTTCCTGTTGGAGCACTCGGCGTGGCTTTGCGTCAGGCTGAAGACAGAACCGTAACTCGTTCAACGACCTCCGCAAATGGCGTTCCAGTTGAAACACAAGAAACTATCGAAGGCGATTTGACGCCTTTATCAAATTTACTCGGGGGCGCGAGTGGCCTGATAGCTGGCGTAATAAGAGATGGCTGGGGTGCAGTAGTTCAGGCGGTTAGTAGTGACGTCAATTCCAATATCCTGGCAACACCTCATTTGACCACTATGGACAATGAGGAAGCGTTCTTTATTGTAGGCCAGGAGGTACCGATTATCACAGGTACCACTACTGGCGATAACAATTCCAACCCGTTCCAGACGGTAGATCGTCAGGAAGTCGGGATAAAACTGAAAGTCACACCGCAAATCAATGAAGGTGATGCTGTCCAATTGCTAATTGAACAAGAAGTTTCCAGCGTAAGCGGAGCAACCTCTGTCGACATTTCTATCAATAAACGTGAGATTAAAACCACCGTCATTGTCGATGACGGCGGCACTATCGTGCTGGGTGGCTTAATTGATGACGATGTACAGGAAAGTGTTTCAAAAGTCCCCTTGCTTGGCGATATTCCTATCCTTGGACACCTTTTCAAGACAACGTCTACCAGCAAACGCAAACGCAACCTGATGGTCTTTATCAAACCGACCATTGTGCGCGATGGTATGACAATGAACGAAATCAGCCATCGCAAGTACAACTACATTCGTGCCCAGCAACTTAAGCGCCAGCAGGAAGGCATTCCACTAATGTATGATAAGGAAGGGCCAAGCATGCCGGAGTGGAATGATGCATTAACATTACCGCCCACGTTTGAAGAGTACTTGATGGAAAAAGAGCGCCGTGAAAAGGATGACGATTAAGTATGGCGGAAAATGAAGAGTTGCATGACGCATTAGCCGCTCAGGAAGAGGCGTTGGATGCCATACCCGACGATGGGATGGTAGAAAATACTGATGATCGCCAGCTAAGCTTTAGTTTCGCCAAGCGTAACCATGTGTTGTTGGAAAAAAATGAAACGCCTGCAATTCTGTATCATACACACGAAACCAAGCTGTCGGTCTTTGCGGAGGTGCGTCGATTTTACGGTGAACCCTTTACCCTAAAAGAAATTCCCGTCGATCAGTTTGAGTATTTGCTTACCCAGGCGTTTCAACGGGACTCCTCGGCAGCCAAACAGCTCATGGAAGACTTAGGTAATGAGTCCGACTTATTTGCCCTGGCCGATGAATTGCCTGATACCGAAGATTTGCTCGATAGTGAAGACGATGCACCGATCATCAAACTCATCAACGCCATGCTGGGCGAAGCCATTAAAGAAGGCGCTTCCGACATTCATATTGAGACCTTCGAAAACCAGCTGGTCGTCAGATTCCGCGTTGACGGGGTGTTACGTGAAATATTGAGACCTAATCGTAAACTTTCTTCGATGTTAGTTTCGCGTATTAAGGTTATGGCAAAACTCGATATTGCTGAAAAACGCGTTCCGCAAGACGGTCGAATCACCCTTCGTATAGCCGGCCGAGCGGTAGATGTGCGGGTTTCCACCATGCCATCCAGCCATGGCGAGCGCGTGGTATTGCGTTTGCTAGATAAAAACAACGCACGCCTGAACCTGCAGGATTTAGGCATGACCAAACGTAATCGCGAACACTTTTCCACGTTAATCCGCAAACCTCACGGCATTATACTGGTTACCGGTCCGACCGGCTCGGGTAAAAGTACGACCTTGTATGCAGGCTTATCCGAGATTAACTCAAAAGATCGCAATATTCTTACCGTTGAAGATCCGATAGAATTTGATTTACAAGGGATTGGTCAAACACAGGTTAATCCCCGTGTTGATATGACGTTCGCGCGCGGCCTGCGCGCCATTTTGCGTCAGGATCCCGATGTGGTGATGGTAGGTGAGATCAGGGATATTGAAACTGCACAAATTGCTGTTCAAGCCAGTTTAACCGGACACTTGGTGTTATCCACGCTGCATACCAATACCGCAGCAGGAGCCATTACCCGTTTAGAAGACATGGGCATTGAGCCTTTCTTACTGTCATCCAGTTTACTGGCGGTACTATCGCAACGCTTGGTGAGAACACTTTGCCCTGAATGCAAACAGCCCCATGAACCCAACCAGCAAGAAGCCGAGGTTCTGGGTATTGCCGATTTAACCTCCATCCCTACTATTTACGCGCCACACGGGTGTGCCGCCTGCAACCAAACTGGCTATCGCGGACGAACCGGTATCCATGAATTATTGTTGGTAGACGAAAAAATACGCGAAATGATGCACGAAGGGCACGGCGAACAGGCAATTGAAAAATATATCCGCTCGTTTACGCCCAGTATTCGCGAAGATGGCTGCCGTAAAGTGTTAGCAGGAACCACTGCACTGGAAGAAGTGTTGCGGGTTACCCGGGAGGACTAGATGGCAGCTTTTGCATATAAGGCGCTGAATGCGTCGGGCCGTAATGCCTCTGGCGTTCTGGAAGGGGACAATGCTCGGCAGGTAAGACAGCAATTACGCGAGCAGGGCCTGATCCCACTGGAAGTCGAGCAGGTTGCTGAGCGCAGTAAAGGCGATAAATCTTCATTTACGTTTTTTAAACCCCGCATTTCAGCGGCTGAACTGGCGCTGCTGACACGACAACTGGCCACCCTGGTTGAATCCGCGCTGCCAATTGAAGAAGCCTTGCTCGCTGTTGCCGAGCAAAGTGAGAAGCCCCGTCAAAAAAATATGATGATGGCGGTGCGCAGCAAGGTCGTAGAAGGTCACGGACTAGCTGATGCGTTATCTGAATTTCCCAGCGTATTTGATGAACTCTATCGCGCCATGGTTGCCGCGGGTGAAAAGTCAGGTCACTTAGATACGGTGCTTAACCGTTTAGCTGACTACACCGAACGTCGCCAGCAGACCCGCAGTCAGATCGTACAGGCAATGATTTACCCCGCTCTGATGATGTTTTTTGCGCTGGCTATCGTGATCTTATTATTAACCGTAGTGGTGCCAAAAATCGTTGGTCAGTTTGATAACATGGGCCAGGAACTTCCCACCATCACCCAGGTGTTAATTACTATCAGTGAGTTTGTCCAGGATTATGGTCTGATCATGCTGGCGGTAATTATTCTGCTCGCAGTGATTATCCGGCAGGTATTACAACAGCCTGCTATGAAACTTCGCTACCACCAATTCATTCTGAAGTTGCCCCTGATTGGCAAAGTTTCGCGGGGTTTAAACACCGCCCGTTTTGCGCGTACCTTAAGTATTCTTTCGGCCAGTGCCGTACCTCTTCTGGAATCCATGCGTATTTCCAGCGATGTATTAGAAAATCAGCATATTAAAAATGAAGTTTCCGCCGCCGCTATAAATGTTAAAGAGGGTAGCAGCTTAAGAGCCGCGCTCGATAAAACGAAGATGTTTCCTCCCATGATGATGCATATGATCGCATCAGGGGAAAAGTCCGGTGATTTACAGCAGATGCTTGCCCGTGCGGCAGATAATCAAGACAGGGAATTTGAGTCGCTTATCAGTGTCTCACTAAAGGTATTCGAGCCGTTGCTCATTGTCAGTATGGCCGGCATAGTGTTATTCATTGTGCTGGCAATACTGCAACCCATTTTAGCGTTAAACAATATGGTGAATATTTAATGAAAATCAAAGCATTAAGACGTAGTTCAGGCTTCAGCTTAATTGAAGTCATGGTGGTATTACTGATTATCGGTATCATGGCGGCCATGGTTGCACCACAGATCTTAGGCAACCAGGAAGAAGCGCAGTTGAAAAAGGCCGCGGTAGATATTCAGCAACTGGAAAGCGCATTAGAAATGTATAAATTGCGTAACAATGTATTTCCCACCACTGAACAAGGTCTGGAGGCGCTTGTTACAGCACCCACGATTGATCCCATTCCCCGTAATTATCCGGAAGATGGCTTTATCCGCCGTTTACCTGACGACCCATGGGGAAACCCGTACACGCTTATCAGTCCGGGAGAATTAGGCAAGATTGATATTTTTTCTAATGGTCCTGATCAGGAAGCGGGCACAGATGATGATATCGGTAACTGGAATATTAACGAGTACCTGAACTAAGGTTCAGCCATCGTGTGTCCAGCCCTATCTACGACAACTCAAACAAACAGGCAGCGTGGTTTCACGCTGCTTGAAGTTTTACTGGTGTTATTGTTAATCGGGCTGGCCAGTAGCTATGTGGTATTTAATGTATTTGGTACCAGTGAAGCTGACCGTCTCAAGCAGGAAGCCACCCGCCTGCAGGTATTAATCGATATGGCCAGTGATTATGCCGTATTGAATCAGCAGGAATTAGGCTTGAGAATCGATCAGCGTGATAATTTTTATCAGTTTATGCTGCTTGATGAAGATGATCGTTGGCAATTGATAGAAGAAGAAGAGATTTACCAAAAGCGCCAACTGCCCGAACCATTTACCTTTTCTTTAAATCTTGACGATCTGCCATGGCTGGAGGAAGACCAGCTATTTGACCGTGAGTTGTTCGATGAAGGCCTGAGTGTTTCCGAAGACGCCGTTGAAATCGGCAATGAGGAAGATAAGACACTACCGCCCCCGCAAGTACTGATTATGTCCAGTGGTGAAGTTACTCCTTTCACCCTGACGTTTAACTACGAGCCTGGGTTTGGTCGCGACGATGCGGCGTACTTTGTGCTCATCAACGAAGACATCCCACCGCTTACGCTGGATGGGCCACTGGAGTCACCGGATGTACGCTAAGTTTGCGCGAGGTATGACTTTACTTGAAGTAATGGTGGCCTTATTGATTTTTGCCATCACCGGCACGGCTGTGATGAAAGCGGCATCTGAGCATTTGTTTGGCGTTGGCCAAATAGAAGAAATCACCTTTGCCACCTGGGTGGCTAATAATCGCTTAAACGCGATGCAAAGAGAAGATACCTGGCCACCTAAAAACAACCTTAAAGGTCAGCAACAGATGGCTGACCGGATGTGGTACTGGCAGCAAAAAGTCATTAAAACCAACGATGAAGATTTACGTGCAATTGAAGTCAGCGTGGGTCTTGATGAAGATTATGCTAATAGCCTGACCACTGTCACGACTTACGTGGCAAAGCCTTCGCAGGATAAATAAGATGCCGGTGAATCGTCAAGCTGGTTTTACCCTGATAGAAATTCTTATCGCCATGGCTATTTTTTCTCTGATTGGTTTGGCGGCCACAGGCATTCTAACCACAGTCATCGATAGCAATGCTTTATCAGAAGAGCGCTTTGCCAAACTGCAGCGGCTTCAGCGTGCCATGCTGACCATTGAGCGTGATATCCAGCAAGCCATCGCTAAACCCACCCGCATCGAAGGTGAAATCAACGAAATCGTCATGCGAGGAGGCGAATTGGAGGGTAGTGATGCCGATGCCATTGGTTTTGTGCGCAGTGGCCGCCACAACCCGCGCAACATGTTACCACGCAGCACATTGCAATATGTCGGCTATCGTTTAGTCGATAATAAGCTGGAACGCTTATACAGTAACTACGTAGATAACGTTATTGGTTATGAGCCCAAAATAAGGGTTATGTTGGAAGATGTAAGCGATTTTCGCGTGTATTTCCTTCCTGCCGTTCAAGGTGACAACGAAGATGATCGGGACTGGGAAGAAAGCTTTACCGCTACTACCTTGCCGATTGCAGTAGCCTTTGAAATAGACAGTAAAGATTTCGGTAAATTACGCCGCGAGTTCACGCTGGGTAATCGATCATGAGGAAGCAAATAGCCCAACAACAGGGTGTGGCGCTACTCATCGTATTAATGGTCGTAGCGCTGGTTTCAGTGCTGGCTACGGATATGGCGACGCGATTGCAATTACAGGTGCAACGTGCCATCAATATAAAGGACAATAATCAGGCATATTGGTATGCCATGGGCGCCGAGCAATTTGCACGCAAATCAATAGACCTGTTAATGGAAGAAAATCGCGATAAAATTGCGTTGGATCAACCGTGGACTCAAGAATTCGTGTACCCGGTGGATGGCGGTATCATCAGTGCCAAACTGGAAGATATGCAAAGCTGTTTTAATTTAAATGCAGTATTAGCGACTGCTGGCGGTAATAACAATTCGAACAATAATTCTCGCTCAGGCGCGGTAACACCAGCAATGGAGGCGTTTCAACGTTTGTTGCTAGCCAGCGAACTAGAAATTACCAATTTTACCGCTGATACTGTACGTGACAGTTTAGCTGACTGGCTGGATGAGGACGATCAAATGCGTCCCTACGGCGCGGAAGACAGTGAATACGAATCGAGGGAGTTTCCTTATCTGGCTGCGAATGGTTTAATGTATTCACAGTCTGAGTTACGTCTGATTAATGGCGTTGAGGTGAAGTGGTTAAATCAGATATTGCCTTTGGTGTGTGTTATACCCGGTGTAAAGGAACTGCAGGTAAACGTAAATACGATTACCGAAGAGCGTGCGGCAGTTTTAGCAGGTTTAACCGGATTATCATCACAACAGGCTAAGAGTCTGATCAGCTCGCGGCCTCAGGACGGCTGGGACAATATTAACGACTTTTACAGTGAGCCAGACATTGCGGCATTATCGTTAAACGATGAACAAAAAAGCTGGTTCACAATCTCAACAGCGTATTTTATTTTACATACCAGGACCCGCTACAATAACGCCACTTTCAAACTGACATCGGTGTTTCATGCACCAGACGGTGAAAAAGTACAAGTCATTAGGCGCGAGTTTGGAGGAATTGATTAATGGAACAATTATTATTAAGACTGGGTTCCTCTGTTACCGAGCCGGTGAGCTGGTTGGTCTGGTCAAGTAGTGAAAATGAAGTCATCGCATCAGGTGAGCTCGCCGAGGCTACACAATTGTCATCATTGTCTGAGCGCGCCGGAGACCGTCCTGTTGTGGCACTGGTCGCCAGTTGTAATGTGGCGATGAAATGGGTGAATTTACCTCCACGCGCAAGCCGCAAAGTACTCACTGCGATTCCCTTCATGCTAGAAGAAGAGCTCGCCCAGGACATAACTAAGCAGTTTTTCGCGTTGGGGCCAAAATCCGGTGATAAACAAGCGGTCGCAGTGGTGTCCAGAGAATTACTGGAAAGCTGGCAAACCTGGTTAAGTGATGCAGGGCTGTATTGTGACAAAATTATTCCCGACGTACTGGCAGTTCCTCACTACAGTGAAGGGTGGGCAGTCTTAAATTTAGGTAACGATGTCATTATTCGTCAGGACGAATGGAGCGGGATCCAGGGAGAGGCAGACTGGACATTGCCCGCGGTGGCTCATTACAGCCAGACCCAAAAAAATCCATTACCAATTAAAAACTACTCGCAGTATTCATTGCAGGACATGCCCAATACCCAGGTTGACAATGAGGCGGTTGAATTACCTATGCTGACATTGGCGAAAACGGCCAGTGCCAGTTCATTCAATTTGCTCCAGGGCGATTATAAAGTTAAGCGACAAAACCATTCTGCCTGGAAACAATGGCGAGTGGCGGCCGTGTTAGCGGCATTGGTATTAACCGCCAGCGCGGTAGAAAAAGGCGTGAAGCTAGTGCAGTTGAAACAACAAAATGCTGAGCTTGCGCAAAAAATTGACGAGACCGTGAAGCAAGGATTTCCGAACATAGGTGTATATCGCGATGTTCGCCGTAAATTGCGCTCAGAGATGGCCAAACTGGAAGGCAGTGCCGGCGACTCTTCCTTGTTAGCCATGTTAAGTCAGTTAAGCAACGCCTTTGCTCAATCCCAGGTCAAACCACAAACCCTCCGCTTTGACGCCTCGCGCGCAGAAATTCGCATGCAGGCAGCAGGAAGAAACTTTGAAGCATTAGAGCTGTTCCGGAAACAAGCGGAAAATGCGGGGTTTGAAGTGGAAAGCGGCGCCATCAATAATCGTGATGATGTGGTTATCGGCACCATCGCTATCAGGAGCCAATCATGAACGTGATAATGCAAAAATATCGTGCTTTAACAGAGCGTGAGCAGATGTTGGTATTAATCAGTGGTGTAGTCATCGTTGTGGCGTTTATCTACTGGGGAATTTTCGCGCCGCTTAATGCCGGTATTGATCGTGAACAGACACGCTTAACCAGTCAGCAGAAATTACTCGAGTGGGTAAGTGAACGCACAGCAAAGGCCCAACAACTGCGCCGGGCGACTGGAACATCAAAAGCGTTCACAGGTTCATTGCCGCAAGCGGTGAATAACACCACTGGCCGCTACAACATTGCTATCAGCCGTATGCAGCCTCAGGGTGACGAGTTACAAGTGTGGGTTGATGAGGCACCGTTTAACGATGTCTTGAGTTGGCTGCAAGCACTCGAAAGTATGGGGATTATAATTCTTAACGCAGATATTGCCGAAGCAGATGCCTCCGGCCAGATTAAAATCAGACGCTTACAATTAGGAAAAGCATGAAGTCTACGCTTTCACTTATCATTGTCTCTATCGTTTTTTTCATTTTTTTCCTGGTGGCTTACCTGCCAGCCAAGCAAGTCATTGGGCGAGTGGATATGCCCCCTAACGTTAGCATTGAAGGTGTAAGTGGCACTATCTGGGATGGTCGGGCACACCAAGTGGTGGCGCAAGGTATGCCGGTTAAAGATGTGCGTTGGGAGTTATCAGTCTGGTCATTGTTAGTAGGACGCGTCCATGCCGATATCGTAGCGGGTAATATGCGAGACCCTGAAGCAATAGCGTTTAAAGGGCCACTCAATATAAATCTGTTTAATTTACAACATGTCAGCGCAGAAGATGTGTCGTTGTATTTTCCGGTCGATCGTGTGTTAGCCGAAGTTCAGCTACCCTTGCCTGTTAATGCAGGAGGACGGTTCCGCGTTGTGGTTGACGAGCTTCGTTTTGCACCTCATTGCGAACAGTTACAGGCCAGTGGAGATTGGTTGAATGCCACCGTCTCGGGCACCCAGGGGCCAATAGATTTTGGTGAGTACACTGCCAAACTCACCTGTGAGGGTAAAGGCGTCAGTGTCAAAGTAGATGAGCCGAATAAGCTAGGGCTAAGCCTGCATGCCATCTTAAATGATAACTTTGAGCTGGTTCGTGTGGAGGGTCAATTCAAACCTGACCCGTCATTGCCAGACGAAGTCAGCCAGGCTGCCCGACTATTCGGCCAACCTGAAGCTGATGGTTACACGCGCTTTAAACTCTAACTTGCAATCATTAACGTTTTAATATTAACGAACTCACGCAAGCCAAAGCCGCCATGCTCGCGTCCGTAACCACTGTCTTTCACGCCACCAAACGGTAAATTAGGCTGAGCCAGTGCATAGCCATTAATATTTACCATACCGGTGTCGAATTCGTCCCGAGCCAGACGAATCGCTTCGTCCCGGTCACGGGTGAATATCCCACCACCTAACCCGTAGCGTGAGCTGTTGGCAATTTTCATGGCATCTTGTGTATCTTTGGCTTTTATTAGTGCCGCTACCGGACCAAACAATTCGTCATCATAAGCAGGCATACCGGATGTCACGTTTTCAAGCACCGTGACTGGATAAAACCAGCCTTTACGATCAGGTATCTCGCCACCTAGACTACAAACAGCCCCTTCCTGAATCGATTTTTGCACCTGTTGATGCAAAGTATCTCGCAAGTCTTCCCGCGCCATGGGCCCAATATCGGTATCTTCAGAGGTTGGGTCACCCATCTTGAGCGTTTTACAGGCCTCTAAAAAGGCGTCACGAAACTGATCGAATACCTCCTCGACGACGATGAATCGTTTAGCCGCAACACACGTCTCACCATTGTTAACAATTCGTCCCTGCACACAGGCTTCCACAGCTTTTTCAATATCCGCATCAGCCAACACGATAAATGCATCATTACTGCCTAGCTCCATAACCGATTTTTTTGCCTCAGAGCCGGCTTTTTCTGCCACCGACTTACCTACTTCATCACTACCGGTAAACGATACACCGCGTATAGCATCATGGGTAATTAGCTTACTTGCTGTCTCACCTTCAATAAGTAATGTTTGGTAAACATTTTCAGGGAATCCTGCATCTTCATACAAAGACTGCACCGCCTGCGCCATTCCAAATACATTTTGGGCATGTTTTAAAACCGTAACGTTACCCGCCATGATAGTAGAAGCGCTATATCGAATGACCTGATACAACGGAAAATTCCAGGGTTGAATACCTAAAATAACGCCAATAGGTTGATACGTGATAATGGCCGTTCCATCTTCGTATACTCGGTTTTCATCGGCTAGTACTTCTTCGGCATGATCAGCCGTGTAGCGGCATATCTGAGCACACAATGCAACTTCTTGCTTGCCCTGGGCCAATACTTTACCCATTTCCCGGGTCATTAAACTGGCCAGGTCATCTGCATTCGCTTCGATATGATCAGCAAGCTTATGAAAAAGCTTCGCTCTTTCAGGAAGAGATGTTTTGCGCCACTCAAGAAAACGGGTATGCGCATTATCCACTGCTTCAAACGCTTCTTTTTCCGATAATAATGAGTAGCTATGTAAGGCTTCTTCAGTCGCAGGGTTAATCGTCTCGATTGTTTTGGACATTGCTGTCTCCTGTTGACGTAAATTGTCGACATGACTTGCAACTTCAAAACCAGTTCTGCGGCAAGCAAAAATAAACTTAAAAATTAACAAGATGCAAAAACAAACAACGTCAGCAGGAAAGTTCAGGCAACCTATTCCCGTAAATTTTATGCGTTGACTGGCAAACTTTTTAGGATAGTGAAGCGATTACAGAAAAGTAGGATGCTGAAATTTACTTAAGGCCAGAATAATTGCCAGCTCATAAACACTTTGACGGGTGGCTAAATTATTCGTTAACACACCAATCGCTCCGCCTTTCTGTTTAATATTAGAGGTACCAAACAGATTATCCATGACTTCACCTAATTCATGCCCATCAACCAACGCCTGATAAATCGGCATTGGCAGCGGAAGGTTCGCGCTTCGTCCTATTGACCATTTACGCTCATGCCAAATAGCAAAGTAAGCGAAGGTGGCGGGGCCATCAACAAACTTATCTACCCCACCTTCGATTGCAACCACCCAGTCGGCATCGCTTACATGCATTTTTTCATCTTCTAAGATCGCATTAACGCGGTTAATCGCCCCCTGGCGGGTTTCGCTCTCCGTCATCGGTTGACGCGAAACCCCCGACGGCACATTGACGCCCTCAGCAATTAAGGACTCTGAGCTAAATACTTTCATGAATGCGTGTTTTGCTGCCGCGACTTTGATTGGATTACGCGAGCCGACAATAAGTTTTTTCATTACTTCTCCACCGGATACTGACGAATCTCCTCCACTATAGTGCGATAATCGGCAATATTAGGAAAATCCGGGATTTCTCGTTCAGGTTGTTGACTATCAGGGTTTCGCACTGCCAGTAAATGAGCTATTCCGAACTGCTTTGCCGCTTCCAGAATAACCAGACTATCATCAACAAACAAGGTACGTGCAGGATTGAAGTTCAAACGCCCTTGTAACTTCTGCCAAAGTTGCTGTGACTCTTTGGTCACCCCGAACTCATGGGTGGAAATGAGCGTATCGATATAAGAATCTAATTTTGTATGTTCAATTTTAAGTGACAAGCTGCCCGGATGGGCATTCGTCACCAGTACTACCTCGCGCCCTGTCTGGCGTAACGCATCAAGAAACGGCACGGTGTCGTCCCGCATCGCAATCAAGTGCTCAACTTCCCGTTTGGCCGACATAATATCCATTTGCAGCACTTCGGCCCAGTAATCCAGGCAATACCATTCAATCTTTCCCTGAACTCTTTCATAATGAGCAAGCATATCTGCACGACAGCGTTCTACAGGCATGCGTGTCAACTGCGCGACCTTTTTAGGTAAATGTTCGATCCAAAAGTGGGTGTCAAAGTGTAGATCTAATAACGTTCCGTCCATATCGAGTAAAACGGTGTCAATTTCGTTCCAGGGCAGAAATGGCAAGCGAAATTCCTTAAAATGCAGTAACCTTAACGTGTAGTACTAATAATAACGAAAGTTGTATCTGATAACATGAGTAAAATTGATCCTTCCAAACCATTACCATTAGTTCACCATCGCGAGATTGTCGCACAAAGTCGACTGTTTAAAGTGGAAAGATTGGATCTTGAGTTTTCAAACGGTGCCACCCGCCAGTTTGAGCGAATGGCTGGCAGCGGCCGTGGAGCCGTGATGATTGTGCCCATGGTAGACGCCG
>CAZROH010000002.1:0-92481 GCA_964601635.1 uncultured Alteromonas sp.
CCTTCGGGCTGGTTTTTTTATGCGTGCACGTAAGGGGATGAGAAGCCCTTAATCACCCCATGAGCTGCAGAATATTAGCGATTTTCAAAATTATTAGGGTTCGACTGCCACGTCTGGAACGTGGCAGAACATGCTTTAGCATGGCCCGTAGGGCAGCATACAAGGAGGTATGCTGTAATCCCCTAGGGGACGCCATATATAAAACCAGCCTTCGGGCTGGTTTTTTTATGCGTGCACGTAAGGGGATGAGAAGCCCTTAATCACCCCATGAGCTGCAGAATATTAGCGATTTTCAAAATTATTAGGGTTCGACTGCCACGTCTGGAACGTGGCAGAACATGCTTTAGCATGGCCCGTAGGGCAGCATACAAGGAGGTATGCTGTAATCCCCTAGGGGACGCCATATATAAAACCAGCCTTCGGGCTGGTTTTTTTATGCGTGCACGTAAGGGGATGAGAAGCCCTTAATCACCCCATGAGCTGCAGAATATTAGCGATTTTCAAAATTATTAGGGTTCGACTGCCACGTCTGGAACGTGGCAGAACATGCTTTAGCATGGCCCGTAGGGCAGCATACAAGGAGGTATGCTGTAATCCCCTAGGGGACGCCATATATAAAACCAGCCTTCGGGCTGGTTTTTTTATGCGTGCACGTAAGGGGATGAGAAGCCCTTAATCAGCCCCTGAGCTGATACAATTTAGCTGTCTTCCACTGCTGCGATACCACTCTACCCAATGAGATGCGCTCAATACACAAGTAAAAACGTTCGCTTCATATACGTTAAAATTCATGCATGCTAGGATCTTCTCTTTTCAGGTTTCATTATATTTGGGAGCAAAAATGGATCATTACCCTGTTGGCCGTCCCGGCAAACCTTGGTCAGATGAAGAGAAAAAGCAGTGGCGCGAACTACAGCAAGTTAAGCGCAGTTATCAGGATGAAGTGTTAGCCAAATTACCTAAACAAAAAGCTGGCTTTACTATTCATCAGTACGGTGCCTTACCTTATGATGAAGAACGTTATCCGCTTTTCGCCGTAATCAGTGATTCTTTGTCAGAAACGAAACCAACTATTCTTATTACAGGTGGTGTCCACGGCTATGAAACCAGTGGCGTGCAAGGTGCATTGAAATTTATCAATGAAAAATTGGACAGTTACGCCGATGATTTTAATTTCATCATCGTGCCCTGCATAAGCCCATGGGGTTATGAAACTATTAACCGGTGGAATCCAGACGCGATAGATCCTAATCGTTCATTTATGCCAGGTTCTCCAGCTGCCGAGTCGGCTCAGGTGATGGCGTTTGTTAGATCTATTAATACGCCTATTAAATTGCACATCGACCTTCATGAAACCACGGATACGGATAACTCTGAATTTAGACCTGCTTTAGCAGCCCGGGACGGGGTCACACATGACGAATGGGAAATACCCGATGGCTTCTATACGGTGGCTGATACAAATAATCCACAGTTAGCATTTCAAAAAGCAATAATTGATAGTGTTCAGGAAGTAACCCATATTGCTCCGCCTGATGCGAATGGCAAAATCATCGGTGCTGATACGGTTTCTGATGGCGTGATTTGTTATGACAAGAAAAAGTTATTCCTGTGTGCAGGAATGACAGAGGCAGAATACGTGACAACTACCGAAGTTTACCCTGATAGTCCCAGTGCCACGAATGAAGAGTGTAATCAAGCTCAGGTGGCTGCAATTATCGGTGCGCTAAACTATTTAAAAGGTCGCTAAACATGTCATATGGAGGTTAATATTAGTTAACCTCCTCATTCGTTATTTGCTGCATATACCCGATTGAATTTTGATCTGGATCAAGTGGTCTTGCTCAACTTGACTTCATAATAACCGTGTAAGTACCAAGGTTATTGAGGAGAGTATCATGTTGGCAATGTTCACTGACCCAGTAGTGTGGGGCTCCCTGCTGGGGATTTTTATCATATGTGTAATGATGGCGTATTATGGTTATATGTTTGTTCATAACAGCGCCGATCCCAAAAAGTGAGTTAATTTAATACGGCCGTCTAGCCTCATACGCTAGCCGGTCATTTGTACTTTAGCTTCTTACATGTTTTAGTCACCGCTCGTTGGTTATGTGAGCAATATTTGCTACACTCCGCGCCGTTTTAGTTCTCCACTTAGTTAAATTGAGTTCCCCTATGAAAATTATGCTAGCGCCCATGGAAGGTGTAGTTGATCACCTAATGCGTGACATGCTGACTCGTATAGGAGGGTTTGATTTATGCGTGACAGAGTTTGTGCGGGTAGTGGAGCAAAAACTACCCAAACGCACGTTTTTGCGCTTGTGTCCCGAGTTGGAAAATGGTGCTAAAACAGCCGCCGGCATTCCGGTCAGGGTCCAGCTGCTAGGTCAGCACCCAGAATGGTTGGCCGAAAATGCACTTACTGCGGTAGAACTAGGTTCACCGGGTGTGGATTTGAATTTTGGCTGTCCGGCTAAAACAGTTAACAAAAGTAAAGGCGGGGCGGTGCTGCTCAAGGAAACACAAACCCTGTACGACATTGTTAAATGCGTTCGTGATGCTGTTCCAGACTCATTACCAGTCACAGCAAAGATTAGATTAGGCTTCGATGATAAAACATTAGCCGTGGAAAATGCTGATGCTATTGCACAAGCCGGTGCCACTCATCTTGTTGTGCATGCCCGCACCAAAAGAGAAGGTTATCGCCCCCCAGCTTACTGGGATTATATCGCCAAAATAAAACGGCATATCGCTATCCCTGTCATTGCGAACGGTGAAATTTGGAATGCCGAGGATGCGCTGAATTGTCGCCATCAATCGAATTGTGAAGATCTTATGCTGGGAAGAGGGGCGTTAGCCATGCCGAATCTGGCGCGAACCATCAAATATGGCGAACCTCCCATGCCATGGGAAGAAGTAGCCGATCTGTTGATCTCGTATTCTGGTTTTGAGATTTATGGTGATAAAGGTCGCTACTACCCAAACCGAATTAAGCAATGGTGTGGCTATTTGCGTAAACAATATGCTCAGGCAGATACCTTATTCACTGAAATTAAACGATTAAATGATGCAAAAAGCATCGTAGCCGTTCTCGCCAGTCAATCTTCGCAATCTTCTGTCGCTTAGTCGTATTTCCGCATCATTAACTTGTTAGTCATTTCCTGATCGGCTAGGTTATTTAGTTAACGTTTTATTTCAGTGCTTAAATTTGGCACTGAAGAACGAAAGCCCCCCATATAACGAGAGGGGGTAATATCTAACTCAACTTAATGGAAAGAATATGCAGCGAGTATCTTCACGTCTAAGTCTGACGGTGGCGTGTCTGTTTTCTCTGGCGGTGGCAGGATGTAGTACTACCCCCAAAAATGAACAGCAATCGAATGACGAAAAAGTTTCTATTAACCCCAACCCTTATCCTAGCACTTACAAACCGATAAGTGGCGAGCCTACTTTTATCACCAATGTGACCATATTAAATGGGCTAGGTGAAATAATCGAGAACGGTTCTATTCACTTTGCAGAAGGAAAAATTGTCGCGTTAGGCGCAGACATTGAACAACCTGCAGATGCTAAAGTCATTGATGGAAAAGGGAAGTGGGTGACACCAGGAATCATTGATACGCATAGTCATCTGGGCGTGTACCCCAGTCCATCCACTCGTTCTCATTCTGATGGCAATGAAATGGTCAGTCCGGTGACAGCAGGGGTTTGGGCAGAGCACTCTGTTTGGCCACAAGATCCAGGCTTTGGCCGAGCGTTGGCAGGCGGTGTGACGTCAATGCAAATCCTACCTGGCTCGGCCAATTTATTTGGCGGGCGCTCAGTGGTACTGAAGAATGTCCCCAATCGTACCATGCAAGACATGAAATTCCCCGATGCACCTTATGGCTTGAAAATGGCATGTGGAGAAAATCCAAAACGTGTGTATGGTGAAAAAGGGGGCCCTATGACGCGCATGGGAAATGTCGCGGGATACCGTCAGGCTTGGGCTGATGCACAAAATTATATGATGCAATGGGATCGTTATGAAGACGAGCTTGCAGAAGGGAAAAACCCCAAGCCACCAAAACGTGATATCAAATTAGATACACTTGCTGGCGTTTTGAAAGGCGATATTCTGGTTCACATGCATTGTTACCGCGCCGACGAAATGACCGTTATGATGGATGTCATGAAGGAATTCGACTACCAAATTGGTACGTTCCACCATGCAGTCGAGGCATATAAGATTGCTGATAAGCTGAAGCAAAATAATGTCTGTGCTGCGATGTGGGCAGATTGGTGGGGCTTTAAAATGGAAGCGTATGATGGCATTCGCGAAAATGTGCCGGTAGTGCATCAGGCAGGGGCCTGTGCGATTGTGCATTCCGATAGTGATATTGGTATTCAGCGATTAAACCAGGAAGCTGCTAAAGCCTGGTCTGACGGAAAGCGTGCAGGAATAGACATTCCAAAGGCTGATGTATGGCAGTGGCTATCAGCAAACCCGGCTAAGGCGCTAGGTATCTTTGAGCAGACTGGCTCACTGGAACCAGGAAAAAATGCAGATGTGGTGTTATGGAGTGGAGACCCGTTCTCAACTTACACCCAAGCTGAAAAAGTTTATATTGATGGTGGATTGGCTTATGACAGAGCAAATCCTGAGCAATGGCCAATTAGTGATTTCGAGTTAGGTCAGGTTGGCGAAGGAGATAAAAAATGAAGGTAGTGTTCAGTTTATTAGCCGCTGCATTAGTGTCGGCTTCTGCGTTTGCTGAAAATATTGCTATCGTGGGCGGTAAAGTCCATACGATGACCGAACTTGGCACACTTGAGAAAGCAACCATTTTAATTAAAGATGGCAAAATTGCACAGATCGACCGTGATCTAAGAGTTCCAGATAACTATCGTAAAATCGATGCAAGCGGAAAAATTGTAACTCCAGGTTTTGTTGGTGCTCTAACCACTCTGGGTCTGGTAGAAGTATCGATGTCGGCGGGATTGGTAGACAGTTCAGTGAAAAAAGCCAAGGTCACCAAGACCGGCGCGGCGTTAGATGTAAGTTACGCATTAAATCCAGACTCGTCATTGGTTAATATATCTCGTATAGAAGGCGTTACCACTGCCGCTACCACCATGTCGAGCGTCGATACGCTGTTCTATGGCCAGGGAGCTGTTATGTCGCTAAGTGATGAGCCGCTGTTAAAAGCACAGGCTTTTATGAAAGTCGACGTAGGAAGTGAAGGAGCTGAAGAATCAGGTGGTTCGCGCGCTGCGCTGTGGGTTGCACTTGAAAACGCGCTGGCAGAGGCAGAGTCTGTTGAAGGCAAACTCTCTGCTACCGATGACTGGCATGGTATGAACTCCCGCGCTGATATAATCGCGCTTAAAAAAGTCATAAACGGTAAGATGCCGCTGTTTATGCAAGCCGACCGTGCAGCCGACATTAAACAGGTTATCGCGTTTAAAAAGCGTCATCCAAAGATTGATGTAGTATTAGTACATGCTGTCGAGGCGTGGCGAGTAGCCGAACAGTTAGCGGCCAATGATATTCCGGTGATTATTGATCCTGAATTTAATTTGCCGGGTGGGTTTGATCAATTAGGCGCTACGTTGGCTAATGCTGCCAGATTAGAAGCGGCTGGGGTTACTGTGGCAATTGGCATGGACACGCACAACATTCGTTTGTCTGCTCAGCATGCTGGAAATGCCGTTGCTAATGGCATGTCATACGAAGCCGGTCTGGCCAGTCTGACCTCTGCACCTGCTAAAATCCTGGGCTTGCAGGATACCATCGGTTCAATTTCACAAGGCAAACGCGCAGATATCGTAATTTGGAGTGGTGATCCACTGGAAGTGGCGCAAGTTGCAGAGCAAGTATTTGTGAAAGGCGAGGCAATTGAAATGGAGTCACGTCAAACCAAACTGCGAGATCGTTATATTACTTCTCAGGGGGAATCCCACGAGCGGCCAACTCAGTACCTCCGCCCTTAGTTAAGCGGAATGTAATGTACTGGTATTAAAATAAAAATGGCCCTTTCGGGCCATTTTTTATTGGCTATTGGATTTCGATAAAATGAGTGGTGTGAGCTGTTCTTTCATAAACTTGGCAATCAGAGGTTGTGCTTGTTTGTTGGGATGTATGCCATCCCGCTGCATCAAATTTTCTTTAGTCGCAAGACCTTCTAAAAAGAAAGGAATGAGTATTATTTGTTCCTTTTCTGCTACCACTTCAAAGCTATTGGCGAACATGGAAGTGTACTTACGCCCGTAATTGGTCGGAATTTCCATGTCTTGTAACATAACAGTGATATCTGCCTGTTTTGCTATTGATATCATCTGACTTAAATTATTCCGCATCTTGGTCACAGGGTGACCTTGCAATCCATCGTTTCCCCCCAACTCTATAAGCAAATGTGTGGGGGTGTGTTGACTAAGTAACCGCGGCAACCTGGCCAGTCCGCCATCGGTTGTTTCGCCACTGATCGCAGCATTCACGACATCAATCGGAACCGACTCGTCATTCCATATATTTTGTAACAAACTAACCCAGCCTTCATGTTGCGCTAAACCATAAGCTGCACTTAGGCTATCTCCCAGAATAAGTAGTTTTGGTTTTGGTGAAGTTTCAGGTTGTGCATTAGCATGTAAATGATCTGAAAAGACCAGTAGCGGTAACAAAAACAACAGGAAAGTAATTTGAATATGGCGACGAACTTGAAAAACCAACACGACAGCAACGACTCCTCAATTATCAGAACTAGTGAGATTACTAAAACCGTTAATACGAGTGAAGGGAATTTGCAGATTCTTCAACCAATCACCTTTCAGGTCAAGCAAAGTGAGTCCGTTGCCATAGTAGGTGCGTCAGGATCCGGTAAATCTACACTTTTAAGCTTGCTAGCCGGCTTGGATGAAGTCAGCTCAGGTGAAATTTGGCTTGATAATACCTCGCTTCACGATTTGGACGAAGAGGGACGTGCGCAATTACGAGGCGCTAAAGTCGGCTTTATTTTTCAAAGCTTTATGCTGGTACAAAGCTTAACCGCGTTAGAAAATATTATGCTACCGGCAGAAATTTCTGGTCTGAGTGATCCCTCAGGCAGGGCTAAGAAAATATTAGAACAAGTTGGTCTGGGTCATCGGGCGCATCATTATCCGAACCAGCTTTCCGGTGGGGAGCAGCAACGGGTTGCTATAGCACGCGCATTTATCAGTCAGCCGAAAATTCTTTTTGCAGATGAACCAACCGGTAATTTAGATGCCGCCAACAGCCATAAAATTGAAGAGTTGTTATTTAATTTAAATAAGGAACAAGGTACGACATTAGTGCTTGTTACCCATGATGAAACACTCGCTGAACATTGCGACCGACAGTTAGTCATGCAAGCAGGTACACTCGCTGAGAAGCACGCAAACTCGTCAGATTATTCTCGTGAGGCAAGTTAGATGAATACTGTATTGAGTTTAGCTTGGCGCTTATTTAGACATGAAGCACGCCGAGGGGAGCTTACCATCATCTTGCTCGCCATTGTTTTATCGGTAAGTGCAGTGTTATCACTCTCCCTTTTCAGTGAACGCTTACAAAGTGCGTTAACTGACAAATCAGCAGAATTTTTGGCAGCTGATGCTCAAGTCCGTTCCAGAGAACCCATTCCCGAAGAGTGGTTTGAAAAAGCCATTTCAGCGGAGTTAACCGTTGCCCGTCAGATGCGCGCTCGTTCCATGGTATTTGGTGGTGAAAAAATGTCATTGGTGGATTTACGGGCAGTGAATGACGCGTATCCGTTGAAAGGAAGCATTACTGTTAGTGATACTCCTTTTGGCCTTGAAAAAGAGGTAAGTGGTGTGCCCCAGCCCGGACAAGTGTGGCTTGATTCACGCTTATTTCAGCTACTGGATGTGAAGTTAGGTGACGTAGTTGAAGTTGGTGATGCGCAATTCACGGTAACCAAAGTGTTGGGTGAAATTCCTGATGCAGGATTTAACGTCTTCGCCACCGACCCGCTGCTGTTAGTCAACATCGCGGACGTACCCGCAATGCAAATTACCGGACCCGGCAGTCGCGTTGGCTATCGTGGCTATTTTGCCGGTGAACAAAATGCCATTGAGAATTTTTACGATTGGCTGCAACCGCAGCTTAATGATGATCTTCATGGCTGGAGTACAATTAAAGACGATGAATCACCCGTTGGGCGCTCTGTCGCTACCGCTGAACGCTATTTTCTGCTAGCCAGTTTACTGGCTATTGTGTTGGCGGCGGTCTCTATTGCGGTGGCCGCGCAACGATATAGTCAACGTCACTTTGATCCGGTCGCTATCATGAAAACCCTCGGTGCAACGCAAAAAATGATTCGTCGTGTTTACGCCCTGCAAATTTGCTTTATCAGTTTAGTTGGCATTGTATTGGGGATCGCATTCGGCATAGCCATCCAGCAATTAGTGGTCATGCTGTTAGCCGACAAGGTTGAGGTATCACTTTCTGTCTGGCATTGGCGACCATTACTTATCGCCGTTTTCACCGGTGCCGTCTGCGCTATCCTATTTTCGTTATATCCACTAATGCGTTTGTTTTCGGTACCTCCACTGCGTGTTTTACGGCGGGACATGGATTCCGGACTAAGTTCTCGAACTCTGCAATTCGGCGCAGCGGGAGGTGCCGTTTTTCTGTTGATGTGGATTTACAGTCAGGATTTGAAAATTAGTGCCATTCTCTTTATCTCAGGAGTGGTTTTGGTCTTGAGTTTATTGGTGGTGACCTTTGGTTTGATTTGGCTGGGCAGAAAGTTAGGATCCGGGCGCATCGGGGCATGGCAATTGGCTTGGGCAAGAATTCGTCGAAGGGCAATGGATAATAGTGTTCAGCTGATCAGTTTTTCTATCACAATCATGCTGTTATTAGTCGTTTTGGTCATGCGAAATGATATGGTGGCACAGTGGCGTGCACAATTGCCAGAGGGCACGCCTAACTACTTTATGTCTAACATCACCGCGCAGCAAAAAGACACGCTGGAGCAGCACTTTGCTGATAACCAGGTTTCCGTTGAATCTTTTTATCCCGTCGTTCGTGGGCGTTTCGTCGCGGTTAATGATGAACGGGTCAACACTCGGGTCAGTAAGGAAGATGAAGAACCTTCAGAGGGCAGGGATGGACTCGGTCGTGAGGCTAATCTTACCTGGAGCACTCAGTTACAACACGAGAATGAAGTTATAGAAGGTGTTTGGCACGGCAATGACATAAACCAGACAGATGAAGGTGTCTACCCTGTTTCGGTAGAGTCGGAAGTGGCCGACAGACTGGATATTCAATTGGGAGATATACTTACCTTTAATATTGGCAGTGAGATTATAAAAAGTCGTGTTACCAGTTTAAGGGAAGTTAACTGGCAGACTATGCAACCTAATTTCTTTTTTATTCTGCACCCTGATGCAATGGCAAGTTTTGAACCTACCTTTATTACCAGCTTTTATTTGGAAGCCGATCGTAAAGCTGACATCACGGGACTGATGCAACCGTTTCCTTCTGTAACTTTGTTTGATGTCGATGCCAGCATTAATCAGCTCAGGGATATTGTTGACCAGGTTTCGATGGCGGTTGAATTTATTTTATTCCTGGTATTGGCTGCGGGTTCACTGGTACTGATTGCCCAAGTACAAGCGAGCATGGATGAACGTCAGCAGGAATTAGCCATATTGCGTACGCTGGGGGCAAAAGGAAACTTGATCCGATTAAGCGTGATTTTTGAGTTCGTCATTATTGGATTAGTTGCGGGACTAATGGCAGCGTTGGCTAATGAATTAAGTTTATATTTGCTACAAACACAAGTATTTCAGATGGATGCGCGTATTCACGTAAACTATTGGTTGTTAGCTCCGTTGGTGGGAGCGAGCGCAGTGGGTGTACTGGGCGCATTAGGCTGCTGGCGATTATTGACGCTCAATACCACCACGCTACTACGTCGAATGGTATAAATGTTTCATTAAAAAGGTGGCTTAAGGCCACCTTTTGCTTATTCAACTGCTAGAAAAATTTTAGTGAGCAAAATAGTTATCAACTTCGCGCTCAGCCTCATCGCGGCTTTTACCATAATGTTGCTGAATTTTGCCGATAAGTTCAGTACGCTTTCCATCTATGCGTTCAAGATCATCGTCGGTCAACTTACCCCACTGCTGCTGAACTTTACCTTTCATTTCTTTCCAGTTACCTTCAATACGATCACTATTCATAATCTATCTCCTTGTAGATAGCAGTAAAAAAAACCATTTACTGTGAAATGGTTTAAATAGAGATGCAATGGGTATACCAGCGTACGAAAATTAAAAATTCTTCCTAACAAATTGAAATTGAAAGATAAGTTTATTTTTTGCTGCACGGCATTGTAATAGGTGGCGCTGTGATCTTGAGTAATTATTTCACACCCGTTTCATAGGGGGCTAATTGAAAATTACGAATATAAATGATTCAGCGCAACATCTAATGTAGGGAAATTAAAGTTGAAGCCTGCAGACGCTAACCTGGCTGGGAGTACACGTTGACCTGTTAATAACAGATCTGATGTCTCGCCTAAAACTGTTTTTAATACGAATGCAGGAACAGTAAATAAATTGGGGCGATGCAATGCATACGCGAGTTGCTTACTAAATTCGGCATTACTGACGGGGTTTGGTGCTGTTAAATTGTATGCGCCTTCACAACTCTCGTTATTTAATAAAAATATAATTGCAGCGACTTCATCTTCAATGTGGATCCATGACATCATTTGTTCCCCATCACCTAATTTTCCGCCAAGGCCGAGCTTAAAAGGAAGTGCCATCTTTCCCAGTGCACCTTCATCCTTTGCCAATACGATCCCTGTGCGTATCGTGCATACGCGTGTAATATCACTTCGAGCCTTGAACGCAATGCATTCCCACTGCTTGCAAACAGTGTGGGTAAACTCATCGTGCACATGGTGCTGCTCTTCGGTTGCAGTTTGTTTTCCCTGTCTACCGTAATAGCCCACTGCCGAACCAGAAATAAATATTTCCGGCGGTGCACCGGATGCCTTTATTTTTTCAACTAACTTCTGCGTCAACTGCCATCGGCTTTTACAGATCCGCTGTTTTTGCGTTTCTGTCCAGCGTTTATCCGCAATCGGTTCACCTGCTAAGTTGATAACCGCATCAAACTGTGAGAAATCTGCAAAATCTGCTAATGATTCAGTTAACGAAACTGAATCGGGAAGTATTTCAGAAGCTTTATCCGGATTACGGGTCAATACTGTAATGGTATGCTTATCTTTAATCGTTCGGATTAAATGCCGTCCGATTAACCCTGTACCACCCGTAATTAGGATGTGCATTTTTTCTTCCTTACTTATTGCATGATAATGTAAGTGACACTGAGTCTGAAAAGCGCAGTGCGTGAGGTTTATCGACTTCTACTTCAGCGAACGTGACTGAGCTATGAGAGGCTGCAATTTCCAATATATCAGCCGTAAGCTTTTCCAGCAAAGCAAAGCGGTTGTCTTCCACCAGCCTTATGATCGCCTTGGTCACAGTTTTATAGTTTAGTGCATCTTGCATATTGTCGCTGTTTGTTGCCTGCTTAGCGTCATATACAATTTTTGCATTCACTACCACATCCTGCTTATTGGTAATTTCGTCATCATTAATGCCTATATAAGTTCTTAAGCGAAGGTTCTTTATTTTTATTGTAGCCTCATTCAACGTCATTGTTTTCTCTTATAAATTGTAGTTGGACGCGACACGCGTTAAATTAAGAAATGAATTTTAGGATAGCAAAAAATATACATAATATGGAACTTCGCTCCCCAACTGCAAAAGCGTTAATTGTACTCGCGGCTCTGGTCATCGTATTGGCCGGGATTAAAGCCGCCAGTGCAATCATGGTCCCTTTTTTTCTGTCAGGTTTTATCGCTATAGCGTGTAGCCCGCTTATTAACTGGGCATCACAGCACAAAATACCAAAGTGGGTGTCCGTTACACTGGTTATATTAATCATCGTATTCATAGGCTTTTTGTTGGCCGGGCTAGTTGGCCAGTCACTTACAGAGTTTAAGCAAAACCTTCCGGCTTATAAATTAAAACTTAGCGACGAATTTTCGTGGATTGCAGAGCGGTTGGCTTCATTCAATATCAATATTGATCGATCCCTGATCGCTTCTTATCTCGATCCTGGTATGGCCATGTCGGTTGCTACTAATTTTATTAGTGGTATGGGTGGTGCTTTGTCAAATCTGTTACTGATTTTATTAACAGTTATATTTATGTTGTTCGAGTCTGACAGCATTCCCCAACGCCTACACATCGCGCTTGCCGATCCAGATATGAAAATGTTGCATGTTGATCGATTTATCACGTCAGTAAACAGTTATTTGGCGATCAAAACCGTAGTTAGCTTAGCTACAGGTCTTTTTATCGGCATCTGGTTGTACGTGATGGATATTGATCATTTTTTATTATGGGCGGTACTCGCTTTCATGCTGAACTATATACCTAATATCGGCTCTATCATTGCCGCAGTACCGGCAGTCATCATTGGCTTTGTGCAATATGGCCTGGCTTCAGCAGGCTTAGTCGCGCTGGGTTTTATGCTAGTAAACACGGTGATGGGTAATATGGTGGAACCCAGATTATTAGGCAAAGGTATGGGACTATCTACGCTAGTGGTCTTCTTATCATTAATCTTTTGGGGGTGGTTGTTGGGCAGTGTGGGCATGTTGCTTTCGGTGCCGCTAACCATGATAGTAAAGATAGCTCTTGAATCACGAGAAGAAAGTCGCTGGTTAGCGGTCTTACTCTCAAGTGAAGGGGATAAAACGAAGTCAATGATCTAAAGTAAAAGTCGTAAAAAGGCAGCCCTGCAAACGGGAGTTTGCCTTTGTGTATGCGATAAACTAGATAAATCAAGGTTGATAAGCCTGGAAATCAGAAGTATGCATATCGCCCTTATTCCTTTTAAAACTAACTTGCAAGCGAATTTATTAGACCTTATGGCATTGAATTGATACCCTTTCAATTCAATGCATGCCCATGCATGAAAAGCAAAGAGAGCTAGATGAGCGAAAATAAAGAAGAAAAAACCCAACTTATTGTCGGTGTAGGGGCCTCCGCCGGAGGTCTGGATGTATTGAAACGTTTTTTCAATGAAGTGCCTGATGATGCGGATATTGCTTTTCTTGTCGTTCAACATCTTTCACCAGATCATGACAGCCGGCTCGCCAATATTCTGGCACGCGAAACCTCGTTTAAGTTTTGTCAGGCTGAAGATGGGCAAAAAATAGAATCTGGTCACGCTTATATAATCCCTCCCAGTAAGTATATTGAGGTGGATGGCAGAAATATCAAAATTGTTGAACAAACAGATCATCGAGGCTCCAGAATGGCCATTGATCATCTGTTTCGTTCCATGGCTGACGTTTATCAATCTAAAGCCGTTGGCTTAGTGTTTTCGGGAGCTGGCAGCGATGGCACCGCAGGTCTGAGAGCGCTAAAGGCAGCTGGAGGGCTCGCAGTAGCGCAGTCACCTGAAAGCGCTGAATATCCTAGCATGCCTAAATCTGCGATTGATGCTGGCGTTGTTGATGAAGTATTTCCTGTTGAGAATATTCCTGCTTTTTTAATTGAGTACAGCTCTCACCCTTATCACAAATTGACCAAAGATGATGAGACATCCGCCAGTCATAATCTAAATCAAATTCGTGCTTTACTTAAAGCGCAGGAAAACTTCGATCTTAGTCAGTATAAAGACAGTACCGTTAAACGCCGGATCTACCGACGCATGAGTTTAACCGGGAAGAAAAACTCAAACGATTACCTGCAGTTACTTAGGGACAAAAAGGAAGAGCGTGACTCCTTGATGCGGGATTTATTAATCAATGTCACAGACTTTTTTCGTGACAGAGAGGCATTTGAAATACTGGATAGCAAAGTACTGGCAAGTATTGTTGATGAAATCGATGATGGCGAAGATATTCGGGTGTGGGTGGCTGGCTGTGCAAGTGGTGAAGAGGCGTACACCCTGTCGATTTTGCTATTAGAACAGATTGAGAAGTCAGATAAAGACTTAGGTTTACGAATCTTTGCGACGGATATTGATCAGGAAGCAATTCAAATTGCCCGCAAAGGCAGTTACCCCAGCAGCATCATTTCTGAGTTACCTAAACCTTTTGTAGACAAATATTTTGATGTCAGTGCCGATGGCTACGCAAAGGTTAAAAATCGTATTCGTGATACGATTTCTTTTGCACAGCAGAATGTTTATACCGATCCGCCATTTTCGAAGCTGCATTTGGTGAGCTGCAGAAACCTGCTTATTTATTTACAACGGCCAGCGCAACAGAAAGTGTTGACCTCCTTTTTCTATTCACTCTTACCTGAAGGCTATTTATTTCTCGGTAGCTCTGAAAATGTCGGAGAACAAAAAGAATTATTCACGCCCTTGTCTTCCAAGTGGCGGATTTATGGCCGCAAAGAGCGAAATGAAGTGAAAAATTACCCATCAGTATTGCCCTCATTCTTCAATAATAAAAATGATAAACGAGGTAAAAGTGCAAGGCCACAAACCCAATCGTTAAGTGGGAATGAAGGTGCACTGCAAACGCTATTGCTTGCAGTAAAGCCCTCTGTGATTGTGGATGAAGAGAATCGGGTCACTTATTTTCACGGTAATGTTAATCGGTTTTTGACATTACCCGATGGCAATGCCGGGTTAGATCTTTATTCCATGCTCTACCCGGTCATCCGCACTCGGATGCGAAGCGGCATATATAAAGCCAGAAAAACCGGTGAAAGAGTTAGCGTTAGTTTACCTCAGACAACCACGCCTTCTGATGTGGAACTTAATTATCGTTGCACTATTACACCAACGAGCGACGGGGGCAGAAGCGACAGCTGTGTCATCATAACGTTTGAAGAAATCTGTCCTGACGTTGCGGCAGATCATTTAGCATCACAATTAATCAGTCATCACGATCAAGACAGTATGATCGATGCGATGGAAAGAGAGCTCAGAGAAACCAAAGATGAACTGCAAAATACAGTAGAGGAGTTGGAGACCAGCACTGAAGAGCTGAAGGCGGCACATGAAGAAGCGTTGTCTACAAATGAAGAACTCCAATCATCCAACGAAGAACTGGAAGCCAGCACAGAAGAGTTACGCTCGTTGAACGAAGAACTCACTACGGTTAATGCGCAATTAAAAGATAAAATTGATGAGTTATCGACCACCCATGATGATATTAAAAATTTCTTTGCCAGCACTAACTTAGCAACCATATTTTTGTCCAGTGATATGAAGATCAAGCGGTTCACGCCAGCGGCGGAACGCTTGTTAAGAATTGGTCATCAGGATATTGAGCAACCCATTGATCAAGTCTGCCGAGATCTTATTGATGAAGATACACTCGATGAAGCAAAGCGGGTACTCGACAGCCTTGAATCGAGTGAAAAGCAAATAAATGTAGATTCAAATTGGTATGTTCGAAAGATACTACCTTATCAAACTGAGTCGAGAAAAGTGGACGGCGTGGTCATCACGTTTATCGATGTCACTAAACTTAAGTTAACCGCTAACCGACTCAAAGCCAGCAGTGAACAACACGCTGTAATTGCCAAGCTAGGTATGAAAGCCCTGAGTACGGAAGATACCACCAACTTGATGGATCAATTGGTAAGAGAGGTCACCCATACGCTGAATGCCGACTTCTGCAAAGTGTTAGAGTATCAACCAGAACACGAGCAGTTAATTGTTAAAGCAGGTATAGGCTGGAACAGCGGTATCGTAGGAAAAGCCACGGTACCGGCCGGAAACGGCTCCCAGGCTGGTTTTACATTGCATACTCCTGAGCCTGTGATCGTGCATGACTTAGCAAGTGAACAGCGATTTAGAGGGCCAGAGTTACTCACTGACCATAAAGTTGTCAGCGGAATGAGCTGCGTTATTGAAAATGGCGATAAACCCTATGGCGTATTAGGGGTTCATACAAAAGATAAGCGAATTTTTAATCAGGAAGATGTGCACTTTCTGGTTTCCGCCGCCAATATTTTATCTGTTGCGTTACATCGTAAAGGAATGGAGCAGCAACTCAAAAATAATGAAAGTCGTTTAAGAATAGCCAAAGACTCAAGTCATATGGGGGCTTTCGAATGGGAGATGGACTCCGGTAGAACTTATTGGGATAAGTTACTGTTCGATATTTGGGGCATCAGAGGAAGTACCGTCAATCAGGATGACTTCTTCAATGGTGTCCACCCAGACGACAGGGAGACTGTAAAAGCCGAAATCGAAGCAGCACAGGATCCTAAAGGGGATGGCCATTATCACGCTATTTATCGGGTGATTCATTCCATTACAGAAAAGGTCACCTGGGTTGAAGCAAACGGCCAGGTCGTGTTTAGTCATGACGAACCCCGAAAAATGATTGGGATGGTGGTCGATATTACTCGGCAAAGAAAACTTGAAGCGTCACTTAAAAATGCGATCAAAGAGTTGCAGGAAGCGGACGAGAAGAAAAACCAGTTTCTTGCCACGTTGGGGCACGAAATACGTAATCCACTGGCGTCCATCAGTGGCGCCGTGCAAATTATTGAGCACGATAACTCAAAGTTGGAGTGGGCATTACGTACAATGAGGAGTAATGTTACGCTTGTATCATCACTGCTGGACGAACTGCTTGATTTAACTCGTATTTCTCGTGGCGAAATACGCTTAGAAAAATCCAAAGTTAACCTGAATAAGTTGCTGGAAGAAATCGTGGAAAACTTTTCCACTGCAGTAGAAAGCAACAATCAGTCACTTCATCTTAAATTACCAGCGCAAACAATAGAAACGACACTGGATCGCACTCGCATCCAGCAGGTAATTAATAATGTTATCAATAATGCATCTAAATTTACTCCTGAGAAGGGGAGCATCAGTGTTGAGTTGTTTCAGGCCGATGGCAATTTTATCATCCATGTGAAGGATTCGGGTATTGGGCTTGATATGCAATACCGGGATAAGGTGTTTGAACCCTTCCAGCAGATCAAAGAAGGAAGTGGACGCTCAAATACCGGCTTGGGGATTGGTCTGTCTTTAGTTAAACAAATTGCAGAATTGCATGGCGGATCTGCCACGATTTACAGTGAAGGGCTTAATAAAGGTACCTTGGTTTCCTTGTCTATCCCCATAGAAGGTGAAAAGAAATCCAGCACGCTTATCACTGCGCAGGAAAGCCCGGTTAAGTCATCTGCATTAAAAAACATGCAGAAGTTGCGAGTGATGCTGGTGGATGACAATGAAACGGTAGCCGATGGCCTGGGGATGATCCTGGGACTTAAGGGATGTGAAGTAAGCGTGTATAACACCGGGCGTGAAGCGATGGAGAATTATGAGGTGTTTAAACCTAACGTCGCCCTGTTAGACATCGGTTTACCCGACATGAGTGGCATTGAGCTGATTAAATTGCTGAAGCCGAATTTACCCGAGAAAACATTATTTTTGGCGATTACCGGATACGGTCACCTGGAAGCGAAGCGAAGCACCATGGCTGCTGGTTTTAATGGTCACCTCAACAAGCCTGTGAGTGTTGAAACTATCTTAAATGAGTTAGAAAAATTCGCTGAAACCCTTTAGCTCAACATGACATGTTCGGCTGGATCGCAGAGGGTGGGGCCGGAGTGCCTGCGGGAGAGCTGAAGTATACGGCGTCTTACGCGCCAGGGAATTGCAGCGTGATCCTGGCTCCTGAAGCGGGGGCATCTTGAATCAGCAAACGCCCCTGATAAATGGTGATTAAGTCTGCCACAACTGCCATGCCGATACCTTGTCCTTCTGAGTATGTGTCGAGGCGCTCGCCACGATGTAATAGCCTCTCTCTGAGGTGTTCAGGTATACCTGGGCCATCATCTTCTACGCATACTTCTTTCCAGTTTCCAGATTGCTTAAGTGAAATCGTGATGCTCGTTTTTGCAGCTTTTGCTGCATTGTCCAGCACGTTTCCAATCATTTCCATGAGATCGGTTTTATCACCCTGGAATTGGATGTCATCGCCTAACACTTCAATGGACAATGCTTTGTCGCGGTAAATTTTCTCGATAGCTTGAGCTAGTTTCTCAACGACAGGCTTAACTTCCACCGCTGTTTGCCAGCTTGTATGGGTAATCGTAGCCCGTTTGAGCTGTCGCTTGATCAGGTTATCAATTTGCTTTAACGCATCACGGGCTTCATCAGGTAGGTGCTTCGTACCAAGGGCTATGGCTAATGGTGTTTTTAAGCTATGAGCGAGGTCATCCAAGCTGTTCTTGTATCGTTTACGTTGATCTTCTTCAATTTGCATGAGCTGATTGATGCTGTTTTGCAAACCTGAAAATTCGACCGGATAGTGTTGTGTTAGCCGAGCCTGCTTCCCTTTTGCGGTCAGGCTAATCTCTTTTATCAGCACCCTAACAGGAGAAAGCAACAGGGCCATACCAATTAACATTAACACGAGCAAAGCAAGCGCCAACAACGTTAGCCATTGCCAAACCGTTTGTAAAAAAGCATCCCGCTCCTGGTTAAATTCAGTCTTGTCATTGAAAATGTAAAAGTGAACAGGCTCAAAGTCATCGGTACCAGCGAATTCAGCGGTAAATGCATAGGCAAAGTGACTGCGTTTTCTATCAAATTTTGCCGTGTAGTCTTCAACAAAATACTCTTCTCCGACTTCTGGTGAAGGGGGCGGCTGTTCGATGTCATAATGGAGTGCCGATGCGGATTGCCAAACCGTTTTGTTACGAAACCGAATTAAACCAATGTAACCTGAGTCAGGCAGGTTAAGTTGTTCCTCATACAAAAGTTCGGGCATAAACGGGATATTACCATCTAACTCAAACGCTGAAATCAGAGCCAGACTCATCAGTTTGAGCTCATCTTGTTTGGCCTGTGTCAAACTTGCTGTATACGCCTTATCCAGCGTGATCACGGTTAACGGAATAAACAACATCAGCGCGATGAGCGTTAAAACTACCGCACGCAGTTGAAGGGACAATCCCCTCATAAGTTACGGTTAATCCTGTAACCTCGGCCACGAAGGGTTTCAATTGGTTTAAGTGTATTGTCAGGATCGATTTTTTTGCGCAGTCGACCAACGAATACTTCTATTACATTGCTATCTAAATCAAAATCCTGATCATAAATGTGTTCGGTGAGTTCAGTTTTGGAAATGACCTTCTGCGGATTCATCATTAAATATTGCATTACTTTATACTCGTAAGCCGTAAGTTCCAAAGCTGTGCCATTCACGCGGATCTCCTCGCTCACGGTATCTAATTCAATAGGTCCGGCTTGCACGACGGGATTGGCCTGACCCGAAGCGCGGCGAATCAGGGCTTTAGCACGTGCCAGTAACTCTTCATCATGGAAGGGTTTTGTTAAGTAATCATCGGCACCTGAATCCAGACCTTCGACTTTCTCCTGCCAGCGATCTCGCGCGGTTAAAATGAGAATAGGGCAACGAACATTGTTTTGTCTGGCACGTTGGATGACCTCAAATCCATCCATTTTGGGTAAACCAATGTCTACTACGGCCAGGTCATAAGGATATTCATTTAAATGAAAAAGTGCCCGCTCGCCATCATCTGCCAGGTCAACACTATATCCATTTTCTTGCATCAGGCGATCAAGTTGAGTAAGTAATTTGCTATCGTCTTCCGCTATTAATATTCGCATTAACGTTTTTTATCCTTGTCTTGTGGAGGTCTAACTTCGCCGGAGCGCTTGTCCACATCGACTGACACCACCCGACCTGACTTTTTAAGCATTTTTACGCGATAGTTGTCACGACTTTTTTCAACCCGCAAAACCCTGCCATTGACTTCTTGTTTTGCACGCTCTGCAGCCTGGGCTTTATCCAGAGTTTGATTGTCTGTAGCATTTTGTTGCTGGGCCATAGCAGACAATACTGATAAATTCAGTAGCATCATTATTGTCACTACACGCCGTATGAACGTTTTCATAACCCCTCTTTGAGGAACCTGACATCACTTTTCCTGGCGACCGTGTTCCGAATAGTTTGCAAACGAAGCTCATTTGCTAATCCTAGCATAGAAAATTTTGATGAACATATGCTGAATTAAGCCGCTAAATTTAGACGAAATATCTTCTCCCTATTATTTAAAACTTATTCATAAACAATCTATTCAGGTGATTAGGCCGTTTACATTGCTGAACACAACTAAGAATACGCTTTTTTCAACAAGGAGTGCGATATATGTCAAATGATATTCGAACGAAAATGTGGAAAGCTATGGCCGAAAGTCCCAATGTGATGGTGAACCTGGTCAACTCTGATAACCACTCTGAACCCATGCATGCTCAATTAGATAAAGAGGCGGATCACGAATTTTGGTTTTACACCAAAAAGGATAATCGCATCGCATCGGGCGGACCTGCAATGGTACATTTTTGTGGGCGCAGCCATGATGTATTCGCTTGTATAAAAGGACGTCTCGTAGAGGAAACCCGTCAGGAAATCATCGATAAATATTGGTCTAAGCATGTGGAGGCCTGGTATGACAAGGGCAAAGATGATCCTGCGTTGAAAATGATGCGATTTGAACTGGACAATGCAGAAATTTGGAACGCCGATCCTGGCTTAAAAGGCGTATTCAAATTGATGACTGGCAAGCGTATGAAAGAAGATGAGATGGGGGAACATGATAAGGTGAATTTGTAATCATTTGCGCCATTTTTAAAGACGACAAAGTAAAGGGCAGTGGGTTATAACCCAATGCCCTTTACTTATTCACTGTTGCGCTTTTCAATAAGTAGTTTTAGCTCTGGTAATAACTCAGTTAATCAAGGGTCGTAAATTAGCGAAGTGCTGCCCTTGGGCTTACCAGCGGTGGGATATTAATCAGGGCAGTACCATCTTAAATGGCTTAACATCGACATTATCATAGACATTTGCGTGTATGTAAGGGTCGTCATTTGCCCACGCTTTTGCTTCTTTCAAAGAGTCAAATTCAGCTACGATAAGAGAACCAGTAAATCCGGCAGGGCCGGGGTCGTTGGCATCGATTGACGGAAACGGGCCTGCCAAAACAAGTCTACCTTCATCTTTAAGATGTTGAAGCCGTGCAAGATGAGCTGGTCGTGCGGCGAGTCTGTTGTCCAGGCTGTTGGCGACGTCAGTTGCATTGATCATGTAAAGCATCTCATTCTCCTCTGGTCGCGGCCTTCATCGACTGAACAAAATGGGTTAACTCGGCTAGTAATTGTTGCTTGTCGGCAAGATTTTTCTCAATAATGTTAACGGTAGCTGACCCACTTATAGCGCCTTTAGCACCGGCGTCGATGGCTTGCTTGACCTGTTCCGGGCGAGAAATGCCAAATCCCAGTAGAGTAGGGGCGGCATGCGCTTGCTTAAGCTTATCCAACAATGCCTGGGCATCCAGATTGGCGTCTGTTTCGGCACCTGTCACCCCAGCGCGCCCAAGGACATAGGTGTAGCCATCTGATTCCTGAGCGATTTCTTGCAGAGCTTCATCCGATGCATTGGGGGGGGCAATTAAAATCTGCTTAATTCCTGCTGCACTTGATGCATTTTTAAACGGCTCAACTTCTCTGAACGGCACATCTGCGATTAGGATAGAATCGACACCTGCTTCTTTTGCCTTTTGGTAAAAGGTATCAATGCCTTTGGCTAATACCAAATTGCTATACAGTAACAGGCCAATGGGAACGTCCGGATAACGGGCACGAACTTTAGTAAGAACGTCAAAACAGCCGGACGGCGTTGCCCCATTTTTTAACGCGCGTATGGCAGCTTTTTGAATCGTCGGGCCATCTGCGATGGGATCAGAGTAAGGAAAGCCTAACTCAAGCGCATCGGCACCACTGTCGATGAGCTGGCAAATGACGTCGACGGAGGTCTCAGGATCGGGATCGCCTATCATCACAAACGGGACAAAAGCTCCCTGGTTGCTTTCTTTCAGCTGGTTAAAAACTCTAGCGTATCTATCCATTGAATTCGTCTCCCAAAATATTAGTCACGTGTGCCAGGTCTTTATCGCCGCGGCCGGAAAGATTCACAACTATAATAGTTTCTTTATCGGCTTCATCAGCCATATTTAATGCATGAGCCAAAGCATGAGATGATTCTAAAGCCGGAATGATGCCTTCTTTTCTGGCGAGTAACTGGAATGCATGAAGTGCTTCTTCATCGGTCACCGCAACGTACTCGGCACGCCCTGTGGCTGCCAGGTGAGCATGTTGTGGTCCTACTGCTGGGTAATCTAATCCCGCCGAGACAGAATAGCTTTCTTCTATTTGTCCTTCTTTGTCCTGCATAATGAACGTATGAGACCCATGCAGAATGCCCTTGCTGCCTTTGCAGATGGTGGCTCCATGCAAATGGGTATGCAGCCCTTTTCCAGCGGGTTCGACTCCAATTAACTTTACCTCGGGTTGCTCAATAAAATCGGCAAACATGCCAATCGCATTAGAGCCGCCGCCTACACAGGCCACCAGGGCATCAGGTAAACGTCCTTCTTTGGTTATAACCTGTTCACGGACTTCTTCGCCAATCATGCGATGGAATTCCCGTACAATGGTAGGAAATGGATGCGGACCCGCGGCGGTTCCTAACAGGTAATGGGCGTTGTCATAGTTAGCTGACCAGTCTCGCATCGCTTCATTAACGGCATCTTTGAGCGTACCTGAGCCTGCGCTGACCGGAATGACTTCGGCTCCCATTAAGCGCATCCGAAATACATTGGGAGCCTGCCGTTCGACGTCTTTAGCCCCCATGTAAATTCGGGCTTTTAAGCCCAATAAAGCACAGGCTAAGGCGGTAGCGGTACCATGTTGCCCAGCACCTGTTTCAGCAATGACTTCAGATTTACCCATCCGCTTGGTTAATAACGCCTGGCCCAGTACCTGATTGGTTTTATGAGCGCCGCCATGAAGCAGATCTTCCCTTTTCAGATAGAGTTTGACCAATGGGTTGCTCACCAGGTTTCGGGTGAGAGTAAGCGGCGTAGGACGACCAGCGTAGTCATTGAGCAGTGCGCTAAACTCCTGTTGAAAGGATGCATCTTCACGGGCATCAATAAATGCCTGCTCCAGTTGATCGAGTGCAGGGATCAATAATTCAGGCACATACATGCCACCAAATTCGCCAAATCTTGAGTTAAGTTTGTTCATGTAAATTCCTGTAAGACTTAATAATGGCGAGCGCTGGCGAACAGCGCCTTAATTTTACTTGTAGATTTATCGCCGGGTTTGTTTTCCACCTTTGAGTTCACATCGATAATGGCCACACCTGTAGCCGCTGCTGCACTGATGTTGTCAGGTCCGATACCGCCAGCAAGAATGATTTTGTGTTTGTCTTTGATGGCGTCAATTAGTTTCCAGTCGAATTGTTTTCCCGTGCCGCCAAATGATTCATTTACCTGACAGTCGAGTAAAATTTTATCTGCGTATTCACACCGATTGATGAGATCGAATTGTTCAGGCAGGGATGATGACACGCCGATGGCTTGCCATATTTCGCACTGCTCAGGCAGTAATGTTTTTAGTTTCGCCCTAAAATCGGAGCTCGTATAAGAGTGTAATTGAACCGCGCAAAGCGATAACTTTTCGGCTATTGCGGCAATTTCGTTCTCAGAAGAGTCCGTAAAGACACCAACAAAACGATCATTTTCTAATGTAGTAATTTGCTCTGCCTGTTCAACTGTGACACAGCGCGGTGATTGTTTGGCAAAAATCAACCCTACATATGAAGCACCATTAGAAAAGGCAATATAGGCATCCTCGCGACTGGTAATGCCACATATTTTCACAGCGCCGAATACGAGTCTGCGTACTGCCATTGGCAGGTCTTGCTGGGCCATCAACGAGCTACCGACCAGAAAACCATTACAATAAGGTGCCAGTGAAAGCACATCCTGATGGGTATAAATACCCGACTCGGATACCACCACGTAATCATGTTTGGCGGCTTTCAACAGGGGAACCAGCTGTGCAGTGGTATTGAGATCGGTGCTTAAGTCACGCAGGTTACGGTTATTAATTCCAATTATGGAGGCTTTTAACGCGATCGCTCGCTGCATTTCTTCTTCATTACTGACTTCAGTTAACACATCCAGGTTTAACGACGTCGCCACATCAGCGAGCATCCTGTATGCCTCATCATCCAACACGCTTAGCATCAACAAAATGGCATCTGCTCGGTAATAGCGAGCCAGATAAACCTGTAATTCATCAATGAAAAAGTCTTTATTGATAACCGGTACCAGCACTCGGCTGGTCACCTGACTTAAATAGTCGTAACTTCCCTGAAAGTACTTCTCGTCCGTTAATACTGATATGGCATCAGCGTAAGGAATGTACGCATTGAGAATTTCGCTTAAATCAAAGGGCTCTCTTATTAGGCCTTTCGAAGGAGAGGCTTTTTTGCACTCCAGTATAAAGCGCGTGGGTGAAGCTTTAAGTGCATCGAATAAACTTCGGGTTGATGGCAGCAATGATGACTGAATATGTTTAATATCCAAATCGACTTTTTTGGCATCGAGTTCATCACGTTTATGTTGAACAATTTCTTGTAAAATATTAGGCATGTTGCACCTGTTGTTGTGAAAGCGACGCAACCCTCTCTAGGGTCTCCAGGGCTTTTCCTTCTTTTATCACCGACATGGCTAATTCTGTACCCTCAGAAAATGATGACACCTTGTCCGTCAGTTTAAGCAACGCAGCGCAATTCATGGCAATGGCGGCGCTGTGTGCCTCTTCGCCATCACCTGCCAACGCAGCTGTGACCATTTTATAATTATCTGCAGGCTCTCCACCTTCAATAGCTGAAATGGGGTAGTTTGGTAAACCGAAATCGGCAGGCGTTACGGTCAGTTGACGTATGTCGCCATGTTCCAGATCCAGAATAATGGATTCACCATGTAAGGCTAATTCATCCAGCCCACTACCATGAACGATCATCGCGCGATGTTGACCTAACAGCATGAGGGTTCGGGCATATTTTTCAAGTAAATCTGGGCTATATACACCAAATAGTCCGTGACTAGGGCCCGCAGGATTGGCCAGTGGGCCTAAAATGTTAAATATAGTGCGGGTCTTCAGTTGGGATCTTACCGCAGCTGCATGGCGCATACCCGCGTGATAAACCGGAGCATATAAAAAACAGAAGTTGGCCTCATCTAAACATTGTCGGGCTACCGAGGGAGCCATTTCCAGTTCAATGCCCGCCTGACGAAATAGATCAGCAGAGCCTGAACGACTCGACACACTTCTGTTACCGTGTTTCGCCACCTTGATACCACAGGCCGCTGCGAGCACTGCCGCAGCGCTTGATATATTAATTGTATTGTGTCCATCACCGCCTGTACCCACGATATCCGCAAACGGAAAGTCAGGGGTAGGAAAGGGGGTAGCGTTAGCAATCATTGCACTTACTGCACCAGCGATTTCGTCTGCAGACTCGGTTTTCACTTTCAATGCAGTCAATATAGCGGCAATGACGGTATCAGGCTGTTCTCCATGCATGATGCTGTTAAAAAGCGTAAACGACTGCGCCTGGCTTAAATTTTCCTGTGCAAATAACGTGTTCATAATAGGGGAAATATCAAGCATGGGAGACTTCCTTTGAAGTTAAATATTCAATACTTTGGCTAAGCAGTGCGCTTCCATTGGCAGTAAGTATGGATTCGGGGTGAAATTGCAGCCCTAACATTCTGTCGTCTTCTGCCAGTACCGCCATGATGTTCTCGTTATGTTTGGCGATAAGTTTCAGATTTGCAGGCAATGTGGTTGCCACAAGCGAATGGTATCTTGCAACCACTAAGGGACAAGAGAGTCCTTTAAACGGGCCCACACCGTCATGGTCAATAGCCGAAGCTTTTCCGTGCATGACCTTTTGAGCCCGACCTACCTGGCCCCCATAATGCTCAACAATCGCCTGATGTCCCAGACAAATACCAAGTACCGGAAAAACGCCTGCGACTTGCCTTAGTAGTGCAGGTACACAACCTGCCTGGTGAGGAGCACCAGGTCCGGGAGAAAGCATCAATAACACGCTTTTTTCGGCTGCTTTCTCCTCCATTTTAGTCTGGATAAAATCGGCGCTTACCGTATTGCGATAAATGACTAACTCATAATTCAATGCTCTTAGTTCATCGACTAAGTTGTAGGTAAACGAGTCCACATTGTCGATAAGAAAAATGCATACATTGCTATTCATTAGCTGACTCCTTGGGTGCCGTTAATTGTCTGCACAGCACTAATGACAGCCTGCGCCTTACTGCGCGTCTCATCAGCTTCTGACTGGGGATCCGAGTCATAGACTACACCGGCTCCCGCTTGTATATAAGCCATATTGTTGCTTACAAAAGCCGAGCGGATCACGATGCAGGTATCCATATCACCGCGGCCATTTAAATAACCTACAGCACCGCCATAACTGCCCCGTCTTTTTTGTTCCACTTCCCGGATGAGTGAAGCCGCACTTATTTTGGGTGCACCTACTAATGTCCCCATATTCATGCAGGCCTGGTAGGCATGAAGTGCATCCAGATCATCTCTTAACTGGCCTACCACCCGCGACACTAAATGCATAACGTGAGAATAACGGTCTACTTTTAAAAGGTCCTTCACAAACCGGCTACCTGGCCGACTAACTTTAGCCACATCATTACGGGCCAGATCCACGAGCATGATGTGTTCTGCCTTTTCTTTGTCATCATTTCGTAAATCAAGTTCAATGCGACTGTCTAAGTCAGCATTAATACTGCCATCTGCATGCTTGCCGCGCACCCGAGTTCCTGCAATAGGGTATATCTCTAGCTGGTTCGTCTGTTTTTCATATTTAAGAGCCGACTCAGGAGACGCGCCGAATATCGAAAAATCATTATCCTGTAGGTAAAACATGTAGGGGCTGGGGTTACTTTGTTTAAGCTGGGCATAGGATTGAAGGGGATTCGGACAAGGGAGTGAAAAAGTACGAGAAGGAACGACCTGAAAAATATCACCCGCCAGTATATGTTCCTTCAGATTCAAAACATCGTTTTTAAATGCTTCGTCAGATTTATCGACCTTAACAGGTTCGCAAACGGGATTGTCAGCGGGCAATATTTTATCGTTCTTAAGTTGGCTTATTTGCTGGCTGATATGATCGATTTTTTGCGCTACTGAAAAATAACTCTGCGCGACGTTATTCCCACTGAATACGCTTCCAAGCAGTTCCGTTTCTTTTGTTTTATGGTTGGTGATCAGTAACGTTTCGGCCAGGTAGAAGACATAATCTGGACACGTGTTTTCACTTGCTTCTACTGCGGGAAGATTTTCAAAAGTAGCTAACAAGTCATAGGCAAATACGCCTCCCAGAAATACTGCATGAGGGTGATCGCGAAGGGCTGACAAGGAATGAATAAGTGTTCGCAACCCGTCAAAGACACTGACAGCTTTTAGTCTGCTGTCTTCATCACAATCAGCAGGCGGCGCGTTTACGGTTATCGTAAGCGAACGATCACGCTCGCTGATCGTCATACCCTCGGGACAGTTTTTCCTGAACACGGGTAACACACTCGCCCCGTTGTCGCTAAGTGCTTGGCAGACTATGGTATGCCCGTTACATTCAACTTTGAGGGCAGCGTCAATTAGCAACAGACTTTGTAATTCATCTTTGCTGTCAATTTCAGCTGACTCAAGCAATAGTGACGGCGACCCTTTATCACACAATGTAGCAAATGCTTTCAATGGATCACTGACATACTCACATGGCCGGATAATAGTCTCTACCATCCCTGGCTGGTTGCCTAACTCAGCTAAACTCATTTATTACCACTCCTGAATCGTAAAACAAAAAAAAGGCCCGTTAATAACGGGCCTTTTTCGAAAAACACACACCAACGCATGCTCCGCCCGCTAACAGAGGGAGTGCCACCACCAGTTAATTAAAGTCATTGAAGAGACCGGGGTTGAGCGCATGGTTGTCATTACCTATTTAGTGAAAACGTTTAATCTTAGTTAGGATCCAACGTGCTTAACACGTATACTATGCCTATAGAAGAAAACAAAAAGTTCGTAGTGTCAACCGAAAATTTGCCTAAACAGCTAAAAATAGATCTTCATAGTCATACTGTACTGTCAGATGGTCACCTGTCACCGCAGGAACTCGTTATGCGTGCTCACACTATGCAGGTAGATGTGTTGGCTATTACCGACCATGACACAGTGGCAGCGTTGAGTGAAGCGCATGAATACCAAGCGCAGCAGACTCGCGATTTAACCTTGATTGATGGGGTAGAGATCTCCTGTAGCTGGCATGGCTTTGACATTCACATTGTGGGCTTAAATATTCAACCGTCGCACCCGGCCTTAAAGGAATTTTTAACTAATCAGGAAGAGATCAGACATAGCCGTGCATGTAAAATTGGGGAAAAGCTTGTCAAATGTGGCTTCGAAGGCGTGACCCAAAAGGCTTTTGCCCTGGCAGGGAAAGGCCAGGTAACCCGTGCACATTTCGCCAGAGTGTTGGTGGCTGACTATCACGTGGCATCGATGGACGCAGTTTTTAAAAAGTACTTAGGCAAAGGGAAACGGGCATTTTTCAAGGCTCGCTGGCCAGAAATATCTGAAGCGGTGAGCATAATCCATGAAGCTGGCGGCCAGGCCGTACTCGCACATCCGGCACACTATGACATGACTACTAAATGGCTGCGCAGATTAGTTAATGATTTTAGCAATGCCAAAGGTGATGCCATTGAAACGGCATTTCCGGGGATCGCGCCAGATAAACGCAGCATCATTGTTGAACTGGCTAACCAGCATGATTTACTCGCGTCAGCAGGATCGGATTTTCATTTTCCCTCACGCTGGACCGAGCTTGGGCGTGCCTTGACTATTGATGATGCTCTTACCCCCATCTGGCATAATTGGGACCTACCACATTCTGGAAAATAGATATGAGTCAGTATTTTACAATTCACCCTGACAATCCCCAGCAGCGTTTGATTAATCAAGCTTGCGATTTGATACGCCGCGGCGAGGTAGTGGTGTATCCAACTGATTCCGGGTATGCCATAGGCTGCCAAATGGATGATAAAAAAGCGCTCGATAAACTATGTATGGTCAGACGAATCGATATAGAGCATCAATTTACCTTAATGTGTCGGGATATGTCTGAGTTGTCAGTATATGCAAAAGTGGATAATACCGTGTTCAGGCTGGTAAAGAATAATACACCCGGTCCTTATACGTTTATTCTCAAAGCGACGCGGGAAGTACCCAAGCGTTTGCAAAACCCTAAGCGCAGAACCATTGGCATGCGGGTGCCTGGCAATAACATCGCCATGCGCCTGCTTGAAACATTGAACGAACCGATGATGTCAACATCACTGATTTTGCCAGGGGAAAGAATGGCCGAGTCCGATCCGGAAGAAATTCGGTCAAAACTGGAAAAACGTGTGGGATTGATCATTGACGGCGGCTGTCTTGGCGAACAGCCGACAACGGTTATCGATTTATCAGACGACGAGCCGATCATTGTGCGCGAAGGAGCAGGGGATACCACGCCTTTCTTATGAGCCAGCAAGCGTCGGGCAATAATGCTCAAGAAGTGACGCCAGAACAGGCGCTAACTACACCACAGCCTGAGCCAGTGCAGCAGCCTCTGCCGCTGGCGTTTATTAATGGCGAAGCGCTGATAGAAAAACCGCAGGATTTGTATATTCCACCGGATGCCCTCGAAGTGATTTTAGAGGCGTTTGAAGGACCACTGGATTTGCTACTCTATCTGATCCGTAAACAAAAATTTGATATTACGACGCTGCCGGTAGCGCAAATTACCAGTCAGTACATGGAATATGTCGAAGTAATGAAGTCAGTTAAACTGGAACTGGCGGCGGAATACTTGCTGATGGCGGCTATATTGGCTGAAATTAAATCCAGGCTGTTGTTACCCAAACGTAGCGATGAAAGCGAAGATGAGGATGACCCGCGTGCGGAATTAATCCGTCGCTTAAAAGAATACGAAGTGCTGAAAAAGGCAGCGCAGGAACTGGATGAGCAACCTCGGTTAGAGCGCGATGTATTCTTGTGCGATGTGGCATTGGATGAAGCTGTGCAACCGGTACGCATTTTACCTGAGGTCAGTTTACAAGAGCTGGTCTTGGCCTTCAGTCACGCAATGCAGCGCGCCGCAGCCTTTGAACACCATACCATTGAACGTGAAGCCTTGAGTACTCGGGAAAGAATGTCGGCAATATTGGCTATGCTCACAGAGCATGAGTTTAGTCCGATGGAAAGTTTATTTACCGTAAACGAGGGTAAAGCTGGCGTGGTCGTTTCATTTTTAGCCATTCTTGAACTGGTCAAAGAACAATTAATAGTCTGTATCCAGGCAGGACCTTACAGCAAGATTCATGTAAAATTAGGCAGTCATGAAAAAGATTAATCACCAGCAATTAAAGCAACTTGTCGAAGCCACCATTTTTGTAGCTCAAAAGCCAGTTTCCGAAATCATGCTGCGTGACACGGTACTAGCTGAATTCACCGTCAGCGATCGTGCCTTAAAAACAGTTTTAAAAGAACTTACGCTGGATTATCAGCCTCGTGGCATTCAATTGGTCAAAGTTGCAGGAGGTTATCGATTTCAGTCGCTGGATAGCTTAAGCCCTTTTTTAAGTTTACTCTGGCAGGAAAATGCACCTAAATATTCGCGCGCGATGATGGAAACGTTGGCGTTAATTGCCTATCGTCAACCGATTACCCGTGGTGAAATTGAGCAAATTCGTGGCGTTGCGGTTAGCAGCAATATAATGAAAACCTTAACAGAGCGAGGCTGGATCCGCAGTGTGGGGCACAAAGAGGTGCCCGGTCGACCCGCTTTATATGCCACTACAACGGGGTTTCTAGACTATTTCTCGTTACGGTCATTAGCAGATCTTCCCTCTGCCGATGCATTCGATGCCCTGGCACAGCAAACTGATCAGGGTCAAAATAACTACGTATTAACAGAGTCGGCGAGTGAAGAGTATTCTGCGTCGCCCACACTTTCAGAATAAAGAGCCAAACCATCAATGAGTGAAAAATTACAAAAAGTTCTGGCAAATCAAGGTCTCGGGTCCCGTCGTGAGATGGAGCGCTGGATTGAAGCTGGCCGGGTATCGGTCGACGGTAACATTGCCTCGTTAGGAGATCGGGTGGAAGGTAGCGCCCAAATCCGAGTGGATGGTCATTTGCTGTCGCGCCAGACGGAAAAGCCTGTATGTAGGGTGTTAATGTACAATAAGCCAGAAGGCGAAATTTGTACGCGTCATGATGAAGAAGGCCGAGCAACTGTATTTGAAAGGCTTCCCAATATTCGCTTAGGGCGCTGGATTGCAGTAGGCAGATTGGATATCAATACCAGCGGGCTATTACTCTTTACCAACGACGGTGAGTTGGCGAATCGCTTAATGCACCCTAAGTGTGAGGTAGAAAGAGAATACGCTGTACGGGTATTTGGTGAAGTCAGCCAGCAAACGCTCAATAACTTACAAAACGGTGTTGAATTAGAAGACGGTGTGGCCAAATTTACCCATATTAAACCGCGCCCTGCTGATGAAGACAGTATGAACCACTGGTATAACGTGACGTTATCAGAGGGAAAGAATAGGGAAGTCAGGCGGTTGTGGGAATCGCAAGGGGCGCAGGTAAGCAGACTTATTCGAGTTAAGTACGGCTCGATTGAACTGCAAAAGCGTCTGCCACAAGGTGCCTGGGTGGAATTACCACTGGAAGAAGTGAACTCTTTACGTCAACTTGTTCAACTTCCAAACGAAACAGATAGTCTGGTCGACGCACGACAAAGCAAACTTGATCATGCACGGCTGAGTCGCATGCGTCGCTCGGTTAAGAAGCATCGTACCCGCAATGCTGAAGGCAAGACCAAGCAAACGGCAACAGCGTTTGAGCAAGCTGTCTCTCCACGTAAAGATAACAGAAAAAGAAGAAAATCACGTTAGTCACTAAGCATGACGGTATTCATGTTATTACGCTGTGGTTTAAGGGATATATGTTGGAACTAACTGCGCAACTTTCATTCATTCGTGAATTGGATCGTTTAAAAAGCGTGCATCGCCAGGCGTTAATCAAGTGCGATAATAATCGTCAGGAAAATAGTGCAGAACATAGTTGGCACATTGCGTTAACCGCGGTCACACTCCAGGAATATGCTGAGGCGGAAATTGATATTAGCCGCGTTGTTCAGATGTTGTTAATTCACGACATCGTCGAAATTGACGCGGGTGATACATTTGCCTTTGCTGACAACGATGATTTACACGCTCAGGAAGAGAAAGAACTCAAGGCAGCACATCGCATTTTCGGTTTGTTACCCCAACCCCAATCACAGCGTTTGTTTAATTTATGGCTGGAGTTTGAACAGGCACAGACAGCAGACGGCAGGTTTGCAAAAGCCATTGACCGAATTTTACCGCTTATTCAAAATGTGCACAATGAAGGGGGCAGTTGGGCCCGACATAAGGTGAAAAGGTCGCAGGTATTGGCTAGAAATCAGTACCTCGATGGTTTAGCGCCAAAGCTTTGGGCTTATGCGCAGTCGCAAATTGACAGCGCCGTTGAGAAAGGTTGGTTAAGCGCGGAATAACAACGCATGGTATCCAACTAGCTTGAGCCGAATACTATATGCAACTGCCCCTCAGTTGACGAAGTGATAAAACGTCACAACTAAACCAATGATCGGGATGGCGATGTCCACATATCCAACCAGGGATTTGTGTTGTGAGAATCCATTTTTTTACCGCTCCTTTTTGTCGATGATCCCAGTATCAACCGCCTGGAAAGATACGTGACGTACAAGTGTTCGGCAAATTATTATGTATGTAATTGGAAGAAGTATATTCAGCTTTAGTCAAGTGGATTACTTAGTGCAATATTACTTATTGCAATAATATTCCGCTAAATTTCCACGGATTGTTGGGGTTATATTATCGTTAATTGTCTGGCTCTGTATGCAAACAAAAACGGTTGCTCAGGAAGTGGTGTTTTCTTTTTATTTCAATAATTTCCTCACGATACTGGATTAAAAAATCGTTGAATCGCTGGATGATGTCTTCATGAAGGATCGTCGACATCCGATAGCTCAGCTGTCGTTGTGGAATTGCATTTGATATTTTGATGCTACCTTGATCGTATCCTAATTCTTCTACTTGATGCTGTATAGCACTGTAATCCAGGTCCAGACCATCTACCATTTCGTTCATTAGCATACGTGTTAACATCTTTGGTGATGAATCGGTTATAAGAACTATGTCGTCCTGTGCGATGCGATCTCGCCATCGGTGAGAAGGAGTAAATCCATGTAACGTACCTATACTTTTTAATTCACTTGCAGACTTATCCGCATTTTTATCTAATACAATAGTCGACTCACAAAGCCGTAATACCGGCGCACTGTAAATGAGCTCAGGTTGGTCCTGAGATGACCAGGAAGGGTGATCGGGAATTCGTAAATCAATGGCGCCATCGTCGTACCATGATGCGAAGCGGTGAACAGGAAGAGGGATAAACTCTAAATTAATACCTTCCGTCTCTTCAAATAAACGTAAAATACTGGCAAGTACGCCTTTGTTATTGTCGTCTCTGAAATTTTGAACAGGATAATATGAAACATCCTCTACGCCCACACGGTATACACGTTCAGAGTCGGCATCGACAGTACTGACAATGATGACATAAATTAACAGTGTAAATAACAGACTCTGTCGCACATTCATGAGGTGAGCCGCTGCTCCTTCGCAACTTGAATCAGATTACAGATGGATCTCTTGTGTCTACGCAGACGTAGCCATGATCGATTTCCTTGCTATTTATAATAGCTCATCATTTCAATATCTACATAGGAGGGCTGGATGGAAAATATGCCACGTATAGGGGTAGGAACTTTTCGCTTGGAGGGAGAGGTTGCCCGACAGTCAGTAACAAATGCGCTGGACATCGGATATCGGCATATAGATACCGCGCAAATTTATGGAAACGAAGCAGAGGTCGGTAATGCTATTCAAACCCATGGCATTGACAGGGAAGATCTGTTTATCACCACAAAGGTTTGGTACGAAAAGCTAGGTAAAACGACATTTATTCCCAGTGTTCATGAAAGCTTGTCAAAACTAAAAACAGAATTTGTGGATCTATTACTGATCCACTGGCCTTACCCAACGGATAAAATTTCCATGGAAGAATATCTGACCTGTTTGGCTGAAGCAAAAGAGCAGGGTCTCTGCCGTCATATCGGTGTATCAAATTTTACGTTAAGTCAGATGGAGCAGGCGGTAAGTATTTTAGGTCAAAATAAAATCTATACCAATCAGGTTGAGTGTCATCCTTTTATGCAAAATAGGCAGGTTGCTGAATCATGCCAGCAGCATAATATGAAACTCACAGCCTATATGCCCCTTGCGGTTGGTAAAGTAATGAAAGATAAAACGCTTATCGAGTTAGCTGAAAAATATGATGCCAGTCCTGCACAGATTGCATTAGCGTGGTTAGAGAAGAAAGATATGTATGTCATCCCTTCTTCAACCAATAAAAGCCATCTGCAAAGTAACTTTGATTCACTGAAAATAAAGTTGGAAACGCAAGATGTGGCACGCATTGATGAGCTGGATAGGGGGGAACGCATTGTCGATCCCGATTTTGCCCCTCAATGGGATTAGCGCTCAGTTGCGTTCGTAGACGTTAAGAAAGGACTCACAATCAGTGGATCAGACAATAAGAGAGTTAGCTTTAAAGAAGTCAAAGCGCAGAGCATTGGGCTGGTTGATTGGAGCAGGCAGCCTTTTTTTACTCACCAGTGTGTTAACACAATCCGTCTTGGCGGTTGAATATGGCTTTCTTATCGGCTTAATTAAAATGTCAAGCGAGGCCGCCTTAGTTGGTGGGCTGGCTGACTGGTTCGCGGTGACAGCGTTGTTTAAACCTATCCCAGCACGTTGGCCAATTCCTCATACCAATATAGTGGCAAGTAACAAGTCGGTTATTGCTGAAAATTTATCAGGATTTGTTAAAGAAAAGTTTTTTAACCCGCAAGCCATTGAAACGCTTATTGCAGAAAGCCAGCCAGCACAAGGCACAGCCCGTTGGCTAATGATCGAGACAAATGCGGCGAAAGTAAGTCGTTATGTCAGTGACATGGCTGCGGGAGCACTGAATGTCATTGACGATAAACCCATTCAGGCATTTTTGATCACAGGATTTAAGCGAGCTATTTATCGACTTGATTTAGCGCCACTAGCGGGCAGTACGCTTAATATTCTGACCCGGGACAACCGTCATCAGGAACTATTAGATCAAGTCATTCATCGTATCGCCACGGTCTGTGAGCACCCTGAAACTCAGGCAATGATAGCGTTAAAGTTGCATGATTGGATGCGTACTGAGCATCGCCGATTAGAAAAGTTTTTACCTTCTACCTGGTTAAGTGAAAAAGGAGCCAGCATTGCGGTTAAGGCAATGGCCAGTATGATCGTGGATATTAATGAAGATCCAAAACATCCCGTGCGTGTCGCGTTTGATGACTATTTGCACGAGTATATTGAACGTGTCCGTGACGAACCTGAGCTGGCTGAGAAGTTAGATGATATAAGAACAAAGCTATTGGAAAATCCTTCTTTACACAATTACTTAACCAAAGTATGGGCTGACTTAAATGGGCGCATAAAACACGATTTAAGTCGCGACAGTGGTCATTTTCGTACGTATTTAACCGGGGCTCTGGTAAATTTAGGCATTGCGATTAATAGCGATGCAAAGCTTGCCAGTTCCATTAACAAATACATCGCCGAAGCCGGCCGCTACATGGCACCTGAACTGGCGGATTTTTTAACTAACCATATTCAGCGTACAATAGAGAGTTGGGATGAGCGGGACATGGCCTATCAAATTGAATTAAATATCGGCAGGGATCTACAGAAAGTTCGTATTAACGGCACTTTGGTTGGCGGCCTAATTGGAGCATTGCTTTACTTAATTGAAATCGGTATTGCACATATGCATTAGATGCGCTCTCCATAGACCAGGCGGCACGAAGGGAGCAACGGATGTGAATTGACCATCAAAAGCGTGGTGAGTGTGATCCGTGACACTTTGTCTTCTATTTCAGATCCTGCTACTTTAAAATAAAATTCACCGAACGCATTGGTTGCATCAAGCACAATATAGGGATATTCGGTGACTCGCCACATCCCTGCAATAAATCTTTGGCTGTTGTTTTTCTCTCGAATTCTAAATATAAACTGCCCCTTCTTATCTAATGTAAGCGTTATTTCTGGTTCACAGTTTTCACCTTATATTTATGCGATAGGTTGGCCGGAAGCGTCACCGAATGGAAGTCAGTATCGTCGGGTATTGGGTAGACGCCAATATTGTTTTTAGTAAACCAATGCTTTCCTTCTACTAACGCATTGCGATGAGCCAAAGGGTATCCTGCTGGGGGCAAAATCTTCTCTAGTGTAGCTAGCGCTTGCGGATTATTGAGTAGAGGTGAATATACTATTGCTGATTGTTCAATATTCAGGGGAAATGCATAGTCAACTGTATTGACGTTAAAATCGTTGTCCAGTAGCAAAAGGACTAAATCATTTTCCTGCTGTGCAGTAAGATATCGAGTATTTAGATGAACCGTAGTAGTGGCACAGGCGCTTAGGATAAATGCTGCTAAGTTCAGCACTATGAATTTTACAGACATATTATCATTTGAACGATTGTTAATACAAAAGTAATCATGTTTTTGACCACTTTTGGAGTCAAGCCAGGGTCTATAAGTTAGCCTGCGCCACCGGAACAGGCTAACCAACCGTTAATATTATTGCTCCGAATAGAAATAGCGTACTTTGTCTTCTAAGGCAGGATTTTCCAGCCTTAATTCAACTTTTCGATAAAGTTTGATTTCACCTTCGATGGTGCTGTCAGCACTAATTGATAGTAAAGGAATTCTATCATTGTCAATCCAACTGTCGTCATCGCGCTTTTCCCAAACGATATCGCCTTCGACAACAGTGGCTTCGGTTAATTCGATATCGCCGTTATGAGTGATGATATCTCTACCAACTTTAGCGGCAATTAACCTGATGTCTCCGTTAACAGTCTCAATGTTACCTTCAACATTGGCGCCGGTGTTGAGTAACACTTTTCCATTAACGGTCGTCATATCGCCGTTTACCCGCAAATTTTCGCCGGCTTCAATATTGCCGTTAACCACACTGGCGTCATCAATTGTCACATTGTCGCCCATTTCAATGCCACCATTGACCGTATCAACATCTTTTGCAACAACATTATCTTCCAGTTCTATACCGCCATTTACTGTGGATAAGTCACCTACCACGTGGCCCGCATCAATATCAATACCCCCTAAAATGGTGCTGACAGAACTACCAGGTTTGTCACGATAGTCACCGCCGACATGGATAATGCAGCCACTCAGTAACGAGGTGGCCAAGATTGCGGTAATAATTTTAGACTGCATAATGATTCCTATTTGTTTTTATGTGGGACTCTTAAATTATATTTTTGAGGGTAGCAGTCACTGTGCCATGATTATATCTTTTTATAATCAATAAGTTACATTTTTACATGTGGTTTTATTTAAAGGGGGGTAGCCTGAAAGACTAAAAAATGGTGCTTCAGGCTAAAATTGAGGGTTTATTCATCCAGGGGCGTATTAAACTCTTCTGAAACTTCAAAGTCTCCTTCGACAGTATTCACTTTGTCTTCTTTAAAATTGATTATCAGACGCTTTTGAAAGTCTTCGCCTCGTTTGCTCATACCGCGTTTCATATCATAAACATAATACCAGGTATCATGGTCAAACGAATCCTTTACTACAGGGCGCCCAAGAACGTAAATGACCTGTTCTTTGGTCATTCCCACCCGTAGCTTTTCCACATCTTTTTGTTCCAGAAAGTTTCCTTGTGGAACGTCAATACGATAAATCCAGTCTGAACAAGCAGACAAACTACTTACTAAGGTTATAAAAAACAGTGATTGTAACAACTTCATGATATACAGATCCGCGGACAAGCCTTATCGTTAATTTTGTATTTTAGCGGGGAAGCATGCTACCCCGTACGATAGGACCAATCAACCGCTTATTAGTTCGATTCGACACTTTTCAGTAGTTCACGCGCATTCGCGATCGCTGAATCGGTTACTTTGTCACCTGCCAACAGGCGTGCTAATTCATCGATCCTATCTTGTTTGGTCAACGGTAATATTTTTGTTTCTGTCTGGTCACTCGTACTGACTTTAGTAACGAACAACTGATTATGTGCTTGCGCCGCGACTTGCGGTAGATGGGTTACACACATTACCTGTGATTTTTTACCCAACTGACGTAACAAGTTACCAACTATTGATGCAGTTGGTCCACTGATGCCTGTGTCTACTTCGTCAAAAATCATTGTGGGTGTTATCTGGCTGTCCTGGGCAATAACCTGGACGGCAAGGCCAATGCGGGACAGTTCGCCTCCTGACACCACTTTTTCCAGTTTTTCTAAAGGTTGTCCCGGGTTGGTAGAGACTTTAAACACGATTTCGTCAACGCCGCTTGCCGAAGGGGTGATGTTATCTCGGCTTATCACGTCAATATGCACTTTCGCATGCGGCATATTCATTTGTTTAATTTGTTGTTCAACCTGCTCACTAAATTTTTTAGCTGCTAGTTGACGAGAACGGGTTAATTTACCCGCTTGTTCTATGTATAGAGACCAGGAGTCATCAAGTCGTTGATGCATACCTTCTAGTTTTGACTCATCTGCTTCAAGTGCACTTAACTCGGTTAAAATGGTTTGATGATAAGTGTACAGTTCTTCAGGTGAAACCATGTGTTTCCTGGATAATTCCATTACTTTAGCAAATCGTGTTTCCACTTCCTGTATGACTTCAGGATCTAAATCAAACTTATCACAATATCGACGTAGCTCTTTTGCCGCTTCCTCCACCTGAATAGCCGCTTCGCTTAACATAGTGACAATGGGAGAGAGGTTTGCATCGCTCTCTTGCAGTTTTTCCAAACCGTCTAATGCGTTTTGGATCATGCCCATGGCATTGGCATCGTCATTCTCATATAGGGTAAACACGCTAAGTTGCGCTTCTTCAAGTAATGCCTGACTGTTGCTCACCCGTTTGTGCTCGACCTCCAGCTCTGCAAATTCATCTTCGGCCAAGCCAAATTCATCCAGTTCAGCTACCTGATAAGCTAATAGCTGTTGTCGATCAGTGCGGGCCTGAGCTTCATTTTGTAAACGTGAAAAATCCGACTTAATCGATTGCCAGTCTTGATAAGCTTGCTTTACCGACAGTAATAGATCATTGTGAGTGGCAAAGCTGTCTACCAGTCGGCGCTGATGATCTTCTTTCAATAATTGAAGGTGTGCGTTTTGGCCGTGAATTGAAATTAGATACTGACCAAGTTGTTTAAGTTGCTGAAGTGGAACTGGCGCACCATTAATAAACGCCTTAGAGCGTCCTTCTCGTGAAATGACACGTCGTATAAAGCAGCTGTCTTTTTCGTCTTCATTAAGCAGCTCAAGCTCATGTAACCAGCTAATCGCTGGAACATTTTCAGTTAATGAAAAATGCGCCACAATTTCCGCCTTTTCAGCTCCACTGCGAACAGCACTTGCCTCAGCGCGAGCCCCCAGGCATAAACTTAGTGCATCAATTGCAATCGATTTACCGGCACCGGTTTCACCTGTAATTGCCGTCATGCCTTCTTCAAAGCTGACAGACAATTGTTTAACAATGGCGAAATTTTTAACTGAAAGGTGAATTAGCATACACTGATTTCCACGTAATACTTTATGCATATACAGTACATGTGAATATATACAGTATCAAGGTATTGTAAAGTGAATTTATAAATTTTTAGCAAAACTAAACGGAAAAAGGGTTTTCTCTTCGGTATCGGGAGAGGTCGGATAGCGTCTACCTCAGGGTAAACCCTCTCCTCATCATCGTGACTTCATGGAGGCAGGTGTGTCCAGTACTAACATGTTTGATCCTGTTTTCGCTTATTGAGCTCACACGGTAAAAAATAGAAGATAAGTTAATTCGTTCTATTCCATATAAAACAGTTATCAATCCGGCGCTTGTCAGATGGAGTTTTTCTTGGTGGGATAACGTACCGCTATTTACAAAGGTAGTTTTATGCGAACTGGATTTTGCTTAATCGTAGTGTGGTTGCTTACGGGGTGTAAATCATCTGCTACGTCTGAGAGTCCAAACTTGCCGTCAAACGACAATTCAGCAAACTATGCGTATGCGGAAAATGTCAGTTTTGCACAAGTCGTATCACTCGAATATACCGACGCTGATACGCAGTTAAGTTATGGCGATAAACCGTTGCAGTTTGGTAAGCTTTGGTTACCTGATGCAGCTTCACCCCCCTTGATTATTTTTGTGCACGGAGGGTGTTGGTTAAATCAATTTGATCTGCAGTACAGTTATCCGATGGCATCGGCGTTAAAGCAACAGGGCTATGCTGTATGGTCATTTGAATATCGACGAGTGGGTGACCCCGGAGGAGGATGGCCGGGGAGCCTGAATGACGTAGTGCAGGCGATCGAATTTATACAGTCACAGAACAGGTACAATTTCGACTGGCAACAAGTTAGCTTGCTGGGACACTCCGCTGGCGGCCATCTTGCCCTTCTTGCCAGCAAACAATTGTCTGTACCGGTAAACCGTACTATCGGTCTTGCTCCCATTGTGGATATTACGAAATACGCACAAGGGCAAGGCAGTTGTCAAAATGCCGCGATCAGTTTTATGGGAGGCACACCGGAGCAAAAGCCCACGGCGTTTGCACAAGCCAATCCGGTAAATTACGCTTATGATGAAAATACCGTGCTGCTGTCGGGGGCGCTTGATAATATTGTTCCGCTAACTGAGAACCCGCTTCCCGCTACTCAATTTCAGGTCATTCAGGGAGCCGGGCATTTCGATTGGGTTCATCCCGGCACGCCTGCCTTTGACCTGCTGATGAACTACCTGGAATATGAATAAGATAAAAGAATCAATGTTGAAAAAAGTACAGCACCTGGACAAAGTTGATCCCTTGGCTGATAAGCGAGAAAGTTTTGCACTTCCCGACGATCTTATTTATTTGGATGGAAACTCGCTTGGGGCATTAACCCATGCCAGTGCGAAACGATTGGAAAGCGTGATTTATCATCAATGGGGGCAGGATTTAATCGGGGGGTGGAATCTACACAACTGGATTGATTTACCCTTGCTGACTGGCGAAAAAATCGCGCCGTTGTTGGGGGCTAAGAGCGGTCAGGTTATCGTATGTGACTCTATTTCAGTTAACCTGTACAAGCTGCTTATTACGGCGTTAAATATGCGCCCTGGGCGGGTCAAAGTGCTTTCAGAGCAAGGTAACTTCCCAACTGATTTGTATATGGTGCAGGGGATCCAGGCGCTTTTAGGTGAAGACCGTTGTAAGCTGGTCAGTGTTGCTGCAAATCAAATTGAACAGCAACTTACCGAAGATATTGCCGTGCTGATGTTAACCCATGTCAATTTCCGCACCGGGCAAATGCACGATATGAAGCGCTTGACCGAACTTGCCCATCACAAGGGAATACTGGTGATCTGGGATTTAGCCCACAGCGCTGGCGCTTTACCACTGGAACTAGACAGTTGGGGGGTCGACTTCGCAGTAGGGTGTGGTTATAAGTACCTTAATGGTGGGCCGGGCGCACCCGCCTTTATTTACGCATCGCATCAGCACCATGACAACATCCGCCAGCCTCTAACTGGTTGGATGGGGCATGCTAATCCATTTGGGTTTTCTGAAAATTATCAGCCCGCTAAGGGAATAAAACAATTTTTAACCGGTACCCCTTCTATACTGGCACTGGCGGCGTTGGATGCTGCGCTGGATGTGTTTGCAGAGGTAAATATGCATCAGCTGCGAGATAAGTCCACAAGGTTGACTGAGCTGTTTCTTGAGATGAAAGAGGCGAGTTCAGAACTCAATGAATTAACCTTGGTTTCGCCGACGGACAGTGAAATAAGAGGAAGTCAGTTGTCATTTTCCCATCCCCAGGCATACGCGATTTGTCAGGCCTTGATTGATGACGGTGTGGTGCCAGATTTTCGTGCCCCGGATATCATCCGCTTTGGTTTTACCCCACTTTATTTAAGTTTCGCCAATATCCAACAGGCCGTTGAAATACTTTGCAGAGTAATAAATCAAAAACGTTATCTGGATAAACGCTATCAGCAGCAACGGGCCGTCACCTAACGACTTAATTACTGGTTTTGAACAATCTGGAAATCATGGTTAATAGGGGCGTCGGTCACTTGTTAAAAACGGCTTAGAGCAATTAGAGGGGGAGTATATTGCCAGTCTCCCCCCTTAACTTGGGAGTGTTAAACTTTATAGTTTTAACAGCATCTTGCCGGTATTTTTGCCTTCAAACAACATGTTCAGCCCTTCCACTGCGTTCTCTAGTCCTTCAATAGTATGGGCGCGATACTTAATTTTACCTTCTTGTACGTAAGGGGTTAATTTTTTGAGAAGTTGCGGAATTTCGTCCCAATGATCCGGCATAGCGAATCCTTGAAGGGTAATCCGCTTTTTAATTAACGGGATCCAGTTCGGCCCGGGTGAGGGGTTCTCTGACTGGTAGTCAGCGATCATGCCGCACACCACGATGCGCCCATGCGCATTCATTCTGTTAAAAATATGATGTTGGATTGGACCACCGGTATTTTCAAAAAAGACATCGACTTTGTCAGGTGTCAGTTCTGCCAGCCTGGCTTCCAGGTCGTCCGTTTTATAGTTGATAGCGCCATCAAACCCCAGTTCGTTGACAATCCAGTCGGCTTTTTCATCACTACCGACCACACCAATAACGCGCAAGCCATCTGCTTTGGCCAATTGGCCAACTATCGAACCAACAGAGCCTGCCGCACCTGTGACGACAAGTGTTTCGCCTTTTTTAGGTTTGCCAAAATTAAAAAGCCCGGTGGTCGCCGTTAAGCCGGGAAGGGCAAAAACACACAAGGCCATTTCTTCTGTTACACCGGGTTGCAGTTTGTTGAAGCCTTGCCCATCACTGACTAAGTACTCCCGCCAGCCGGTCATTCCCATTACCTTATCACCCACCTTAAAGTCAGGGTGATTTGACTCAACCACTTCACCCACACCACTGGAGCGCATCACTTCACCAATTTCTACTGGTGGGATATAACTTTCTCTGTCATCACTCATCCAGCCCAGCATAGCGGGATCTAAGGACATATAAGTTTGCTTTATCAATATTTCACCCTTGCCAGGCGAAGGGATAGGCTTTTCTTTGCTTTCAAACAAGTGGGAACCGATCTTGCCATCGGTTGGACGTTGCACTAGTACCATTTCTTTATAACTGGACATAAGGCTTCCTATTATTTATTGCAATTGGCTCTATTAGGTAGTGGGGGTGAAACTTATTGATGCAATAGTGTCAGCAATTTCTAACTTTGATATTGTGATGTTTTAATAGACGTGTTGTCCTTCTAAGGTGTGAGGTTTAGCTAAATGAAGCGTCGGGTAACCCGATCAGGCGGCTTCAGTATCTTTCACTTCATAAATTTCTAACCAGTCAGCGGTTTCTTTAATCGAGTCTGCGGTAAGCTCCATGAGCAAGTCATCAATCTCAGACATAGAAGCATGACTGTTTTTGAGTTCCTGCAGTCTTTTATTGTAAATCAGTAACACTTCTCTTGAACTTAGCGAACGCTGGGCGGAAATTTCAAATTCAGCGTGATTACGAATGGCAAATGCCGTTGTCCCCAGCACCGGAAGCCAGGTTGCCAGTAACCCCAATAGCGTTGAAAGCAAATAGCTAGAGAGACCCGCCAAACCTGTTATGATTTTAATTCCGATCACCACACTAGTGGCCCAAAACATATACTCGCTGACCCGCGCTAATCGGTGTCCCAGCAGCTTCATGGCGATGGCATTTTGTGTATGGTAGCGATATTGTTGGGAGAGCCATTGACCCCGGCTAAAGTCAATTGCCTGTTCAATATAACTTCGATCAACGCAATGTCCTGAAAAACCTACCCAGCGCACGATTGTTTCTGTATACAAATAGGCCCAGCAACGTTCCGGACCACCATGACCTAGCAAGTTTCGGCCGACCGTTTCTTCACTATCCCTAAACCGGCGCATGGGATAATTTGTACCAAAATACGATAAAAACAGGGTGGGCCGGAGAAATTCGGCAATACATCGGTATTCCAGCCATTTGTCATGAAAACTACGTTGGTGATCCTTTCGGTACAGCCAATATATCAACCCTAAAATACACATTTCAGCCACTGCGCAAATCGTTGGAAGCGTTGAATAAACATTTTTATCTGCAAGGGCAATGGCCAATGCCGCAATAATAAGTGCACTGGCGGCTAATATATAGATGTAAACAAAAATACTGCGATGCAATGATGAATAGTGGGACGCGAGCAGATCGGCCCGTATATATGCCGCGTAATAGAGATGGCTGGTTCGACTTTGGAAGCGTTCACACAGGTGGTTGACGGATTCGCTGATATTGGCTTCGTTTGGTAACTGACTATCGAGTTTATGTAACTCTTTATTCATTTTATCTTCTGATATTAAGAGCGATTTCAGCAATGTGAAGCCATGCAACAATGGGTTAAATCTCGATTTATCAATTTTAAGTGGACTATTTTGATTGAAGTCTATAGAAGGCGTGCTTGACTGATCGATGGTCAGTTTTTCTGATGAATATTGCGTAAATTTCGCAAACACTTTGTTTGAAAGGGGGGCTGACGTCTCTGGATCGGTTTGATTTAAAATTGAGTCGAACAACAGGACATGTCCAAGCCATTCATTTAACCCGGATTCGGTTAGTGGAGTGTGCAGTTGCCGATCATTTCTGGCTTGAATGAACGCCACTTTATTAGGGTGTTCACTGTCAATCCAGATAACGGGTATTTTGGCTTTGATGGCTTGTGTTACGGTAAAGGCGGTACCAAAACCTTCCCGTGATTGTCCATCGTAAAGTGCCACTAATAAATCACAGTTTTTGATAAGTGACTCTCCGCATACTTTATAGGCCATGTCAGCGTTTTCACGCTTACCATCAAGCTCTAGTACCCGGCTTTGCTTCGTCTGATAACCGGCCAGTTTTAACAACTCATAGTATTCGAGTTTTGACTCGTGGGTAAAGTCGTTGGCGTATTCGCTAACGTTGAAAGGTAAAATACACGAGAGTTGAAATGCTTTTCCCACTAAATTGGATTCGACTAATAAGCGATCTGCGCCATCTGCCAAAGATGAAACGATACGAAGGGTTGGCTCTGTTTCTGCGTAGAGGTGGCGGGCATACGGGTGACGGTGACAAGCCATTAACTGAGTGTGGATAAGGTGATATACGTCTTCAATACGCTCACGTAATTCTGCGTTTTGCAGGCTGAAGCCGTTATGATTACGATGTCCCGCCACGGCTACTCGCAATGTCATCGGGACTAACGCTGTCCGGGTAAAATATTGGTAATGGTCTTCCTGGCAAATACTTTCCATTGGTTCTCCATCCTGAAACTTAGTTGAATAAGCGCTACGCTCTGCTTGCGTAGTGAATATCGATGTAATAGAACCAATTCCGATATTTTGTCAGGAAAGCCTTTGTTAAATGCCATCCCTTTCATTTTATAGCAGTTAAGACTGTTATTTGACAGCAACTGTACTAATCTCATTGTATGTTTTTTGAACGCTGGGGTGTGCAATGTCTGAATACCGGATCTTTGTATCTTCGCCCAGTGACGTAGCAATAGAACGCACGCTGGTAAGCAGCATCGTTGATAGACTACGAATGAAGTTTGGCCATCGCAGCAAAATTAAACTCATTCTATGGGAACAATACCCGTTAGATGCGAAAGATTCTTTTCAACCTCAGCTACCTGAACCCGCCGACAACGAACTGTTTTTACTGATTTTATGGCGGCGAATTGGCACCCTGTTACCGGATAGTGCACTACCGCCCGGATTCGAAGGACCATTGACCGGTACCGAATATGAATTTATCGCGGCAATGAAAAGTCAGCAGCAAACGGGCAAGCCAGCGATATGGGTTTATCGTAAAGTTGACAGGCAAATCAAACACGAAGACGGTCAGGTTGAGCAGTTTTTTAACCGTCATTTCACAGACGCCGATAAACGCCTGGCTAAAGCATTCCATCAATTCGCTACCACCATCGAGTTTGAGCATCAGTTGGAGACTCACCTTGATGCTTGGTTCGAGGAGCACTTACCTAAGGTCAGCGATGACAACCTCGCTTTATCAAAGACGTGGGCGAGCGGTAACCCGTTTCAAGGATTAAAACCATTTCGGTTTGCTCAGGCGAACGTCTTCCGAGGTCGTTCTGCGGCAATCGCAGAGAGTATCGAAAAGCTCAAATCAAAAGCGAGTCAGGGGCAGCCATTTTTGTTGATAACAGGTATGAGTGGCTCCGGTAAATCGAGTTTATTGCGTGCGGGTATTTTACCTGGATTATATACACCTCAAATGGTGCCTGCAGTGCGTACTTTTTACCGCGGGATAATGCGACCTGCCGACGTGCAGGGTAATCCATTTGCAGGTCTGGTGTCCGCTTTAAGCGCTGACTCAGCGGATAATGTGGTGCTAGAAAAAGAGCGTAAAGACATGATTCGCCTGGGGCAGCAAGAGCCAGATGAATTTATCACACGTTTGCACACAGCCTTGGGTAAACGCCCGCAAAACAGCCAGTTAGTATTAGGTATTGATCAGTTCGAAGAGTTATACAACTCATCATCAATTAATGTACAAAAGCAGCGTCAGTTTACGCATCTTATAAAGCGATTAGTCGAGCAACTGAATGTGTGGGTCATCATCACCATGCGAAGTGATTGTTATCACTTCTTGGGCGATACGCCGGAAATACTTGAACTGAAAAAGGAAGGCGGGCAGTTAGATTTGCAACCTCCAGAGCTGTTTAATATACGGCAGATGATCAGTGAACCAGCTCATCTGGCGGGATTGCAATTCGAGCAAGGTAAAAACGGTGAGCCTCCGTTAAATGAAGTCATTGCTCAAAGCGCCGCCAAATCACCAGAGAGTCTGCCATTACTGGAGTTCACATTAAGTCAGTTATATGAGGCACGCACAGCCAGTGGAACACTGACTTTTTCCTGTTATCGTGCGCTTGGCGGAATTGAGGGCGCTATTGCCAGCCACGCAGAACATATATTTGAAAAGTTGAGTAAACCCGTTCAGGGCTGTTTTCCCCGGGTTTTTAATCAACTGGTCAATAGTACTAGTGATGGCCGATTTGTGCGCCGCTGGGCAAGTATGAACGAACTCGGGCAGGATAAAAACGCGCAAACTTTAGTCGACGCCTTTTTACAAGCCAGATTGTTGGTTGCTGAGCGCAATCCCGATGAGGTGGAGGTCGTCACGCTAACCCATGAGTCGTTATTCCGGCACTGGCCACGCCTCAGGACGTATTTAGATAAAAATCAGAAGCTGATACGACTTCGTAATGAAGTAAATGAACAAGTTCAGCGGTGGGGGGCGAGTGGTCACGATGATGCTTTATTGTTAAATGCGGGCAAACCTCTCGAAGATGGTAAAGCGTTATTAAACAGTGAACTTTCGCTGGATGAAGAAGCACGTGAAATGATTCGCTTATCCATCAAGCGGGCAGGCCGCAATAGAATGTTGCAGTGGTCTGGCATTGCCGCACTGGTGATGATTACTGTTTACGCCACGCTGGCGTCTATTTCAGCTTCAAAAAGCCAGCATGTAGCAGAACAAAACCTGGCTAAGAGTCAGGATTTAATCGAGTTCCTTATCGGTGATTTGTATTCTCAGCTTAGTGAATTGGGGCGCTTGGATGTCATGCAAAGCACGGGACAAAAGGCGTTAGATTATTTTGCCGAATTGGATCCCAAGCATGCCACCAACGAAAATATCGTCAACCGCAGCAAAGCGTTGTATCAAATTGGTAGCGTTTACATTGAGCTTAATCAATACGCGCCAGCAGTAGAGGCATTTTCACAAAGTAAGGAGTTACTTTCTCTATTAGTAGAAAAGCAAGCTGACAATTACGCTTATCTGTTTGAATACTCGCAGGCTGTTTATTGGGTGGGGTATACCTACTGGGCGATTAAAGAATTTGATGAGGCACAGCACTATTTTGAGCAGTATCTCAATGTTGGCAAACAATTGGTGAAATTAAAGCCGAACGATCTCAGCGCAAAGATGGAAGTATCGTATGCATACTCTAATTTAGGTACTCTGGCGGCAAGCCAAAGTCAGGCCTCTCTTGCTAAAAAGTGGTTTCACGCATCGATTGCCAACAGTGAAGCCATTTTAAAACAGGATCCAACCTATGAGGATGCATTGTGGTCGCAAGCCGACGCGTACTCGTGGTTAGGCAATGCGTATCGAAAACAGCTGCAACTCACTAAAGCGCTAGCATATTATCGTGACGAAGAGCGCATCTTTAAAGCGTTGCTGGGTAAATCATACAGTTACCACAACCGCTATGATTTGTTGCTCTCCACTAACCGTATTCAGGGGGTGCTAAGCTATTTGGGACAATATCGGCAAGCCCTGGAAGGGTTTTATCTTTTGCTTAACGATATTCAACGTTTGGTTAGTCATGATCCAGATAATACTCGGTGGCGACATACCCACGCCTTTTTATTAGCTGATATTGCGAAAAATGAATTCTTATTGGGAAATGTCGACAAAAGTGAGCAGGCGTTAATTAAGAGCTTTGACATCGCACCTGGTTTGCCTCAGGAAGTGGAGCAAATCTGGATAGATGAGTACGCCGAACGGCATTACTGGTATTGGCGTTTGTTAGTGACCCAACAAGAAGAAAACGATGCCAGGCGAGTAGCCCAACAGCTAATGGAATTGGACAGCAAACAAGCAAAACTCTGGAAAATAAGGCTGATCAGTCGCACCACAGAAGAAATAGACGTGGCGAATATAAAGGCGAAATCTGATATCAACGGGCCCGACGCGCTGATAGCTTACTTCGAATATGCAGTTGTCAGAGGGAACAATAAATACAGCGAACTTATTGCCTCTTATGTACCGGATGAGATGTGGCAAAATTCTGAATTATTAGCTTTACGCGAGCAAATGGACGCCGGCCCCATCAGAGTGGCTGGCTATCAGACAAGTAAACATTGATAACATTTTACTACCTGTTTGTGCAGCTCTCGTTTGCATTAACAGGAAACAGTAAAACATCAAGGCATGAATAAACACGCTTTGGAAAAAGACAAAGGAACGACGATGCATCAAAATAAGTTATCTTTAAAAATGATCGGCAAATCATTAGGTTGTATGGCGATGGTGTTGGTGTTTTCTGCCTTTTCAGCCCCCGCAGATATTGCTAACAATGAAAACTCGGTGAAGGTGGTGCTGACGCCGTCAGCAACTGGACCTGCTGATTTAGTTCTCAGCATGGATGGTAAAGAAATTGAATATATTGATTTTCCAAAAGGGAAAAAATTCATTCAATTCGAGTTTCCTGAAAAGTTTAGCAATTACAGCATACGCGTATTTGAAATGAATGAAGTGGATGAAAAGCAGCGCATCATGGATTTATATGAAGGGAACGTTGATAAAGGGATAAAGGCGTTCGATGAACAATGGGAGGGGAAGGCATCAAGCCAGCAAAGAGGTCACGAATTTAACCTGCGAGATCCGCGAAATCGCAATATGGTGTTACAGAATTTAAATCGCGACGGCACGGCAGAAGGAACACTTCATGATTACATATTGAAGTTTACGGTAGAAGAAAAAACCTATTTGGTCGATCCTCAAATTCGTAACAGGGATTAAACGCGTTTAAAATCGGGTGAATTTGCGCTTTAAAAGAATTCGCGCAATAGCTTTGGACAGGCGGAGGTTAATGCGTTTACGATTAGTAAAGCTTACTTCCCCAATCCAGCTTATTTCGCAATACATTAAAGTAGTTATATCCCTTAGGGTGCACGAGAGCTAACGTATCGGCACTTTTACGTACGCGTATCTCATCGCCAGGTAGGACGGGCAGTACGATATGGCTGTCGCAGCTAACCTGCAGGCTGTCGGTGTTCACTTTAGAGACACGCATGGACACTTCACTATTGGCATCGACGACAATAGGGCGGGAGCTCAGGGTGTGAGGGAACATGGGAACCAATGTTAAGGCATCAAGTCGTGGCATAATAATCGGGCCACCACCGGAAAGAGAATAAGCGGTTGAACCAGTGGGGGTCGCTACAATTAATCCGTCAGAGCGTTGACTAAACACAAAGTGATCGTCGATATATATCTCAAACTCCATCATGTGCGCGACTTTACCATGGTGAAGTACCACTTCATTTACCGCGCAGTTATTACTCTTTAACTGTTCATGACGGTAAACGGCGACTTCCAGTAAAAAACGTTGCTCGACGACGGTTTCGCCAGCGAAAATTAAATCCAGCTGGGAGGAAATTTCATCCGGGTTAATATCGGTGAGAAAGCCAAGGTTGCCGCGATTGACCCCTACTACTTGAATATCAAAGCGTGACAATACTCGTGCAGCGCCCAGCATACTGCCATCGCCACCCACCACTACTGCGAGATCCGCTTGCTTGCCAATGGTTACAAGATTCGCGGGTGTACCTGCATCTGCACTCAGCTCGGGCGCGAGATTTTCTTCTATGAGTATGTCACACCCTTGCTTTTTTAAATAATGGGTGAGTTCATCCAGACTATCTCGGGTGCCTTCATGAGCTGGTTTGCCAATCAGGCCGACGGTTTTGTATAACATTAAGGTACTGAAGTCCGTGGTAAAATCAGAAGTCTACTTGGGACATTAGCACATTTGGCAAGACTAAAGGAAGCTTTAGCGAGCCGTCCAGCCTCCATCAAGGATTATGGTTTGAGCGGTGATATTACGGGCATTGTCACTGATTAGAAAACTTGTGGTCGCAGCAAGCTCTTCTATGCTGATAAATGCTTTTTTGGGCATCGGCTCTAACATGATTTTGTTAATTACTTCTTCTTCGGAAATGCCGTTTTCCTTTGCTTGTGCCTGGATCTGCTGTTCTACCAATGGGGTTTTGACATAAGCAGGACAAAGAGTGTTAATAGTGACATCACAATCTCCCGTTTCTAACGCAATCGTTTTCGCAAAACCTAACAGGCCATGTTTGGCGGCAACATACGCTGATTTGAAAGGGGAAGCTATCACCGAATGGATGGAGCCCACGTTTATTATCCGACCAAAATTTCGTTCTCGCATGCCGGGTAAAAATGCCTGTGTAAGCAAGGCCGGGCCAACCAACATCACATCAATTAGCTTCTGCCACTTTTCGGCCGGGAATGATTCCAGTTTGGACACATGTTGGATACCCGCATTATTGATGAGAATATCAATCGGAGTGGTGCGCAGGCTTTCTGCAACGTTTCTCACCTGTTCCGCCTGGCTGACATCCATGGCTACCGGTGCAGCACTCAACCCCTGAGACTTGAGCTTTTCGCATGCCTCAGTGGCTGCTGTTATATTGATATCGGCAAGCACCACATGATGACCTTGTTGCGCTAAGTGCTCGGCAATACCAAAGCCAATCCCGCTTGCGCTACCTGTAATTAGAATATTTCGCTTAGTCATGCTGCTCTCCATTGAGTTTCTCAATAATTGTCATCACCGCTTTAACCTGGGGGCCTTCTGCGGTTGCATAACCTGCCGCGGTATAGCCCCACCAGTCCCAACAGCCCTGAGGGTTCAGTGGCATAAACATTGACTTTCTTGTTTGTGGATAAATGACAACCAGATTATTGGTATCCGCCCATTCGTTGAACCCGGCTTTTTCAACATACTCTTTACCGATAGCGTCAGCATACTGGTTGCAGCCGTGAAAACTGATGTGGACCTTACATTCTGTTCCTTCTTTGCAGGTATTTGGTATATAGGCATATCCTGTCTCTGCCAAAGTGTTGGCTGCATCACCCGCAAGTTCCGTCTGGTTAAATTCAATTACATGACCGGAAAGTTCGCTCGCGGGCTTTTGCAAGTTCCCAAGAAGTGTCTTAAGCATCTTGCCCGCCGCATCATAATCACAGTTGCCAATGAAAGGGGCTTCTGATGTCAGGCATGAGCCTCCCTTTTCTATCGTGGGAAATAAATGGGAGAATGGCTTATCGTTCACATACGTGACATTTTCTTCGCCTACCCACTGTGCATATTGTTGATGTAAAAGATCTGATGCTTGTGCAGTGATTTTGTTGTCTTTAGTGCCGTGTAGTAGCCAAACTTTATCGTTTTTGAGATTGCTCAAAGGTGCAATCTTGCCTTCTTTTTCCCACTTTTGGGCGGTTTGCATCAGTGTAGACAGGTTCACAGGCGTTTCCATTTTACTAACGCACTGACTCAGCGCTACGGTGATATCGTTTTGTCCGCAATAATACGGTCCCGCGGCGATGATGCCTGCACCGTTAACCTTATCGCTATGCGCCACGTGAAACTGCGTTGCCATATAGCCCCCGGAAGATAGGCCTGATACAGTCATATCCGAGATGTCCAGATTCAATTCAGGTAGTGGGGCAGCCTGGACGGAACCAAATGATAGAGGCAGGACGGTTAACAAAGTAAGGTGCGAAATCTTCATGTTGAGGTTACCTGACAGGTGAGTCTAAAAATGCAGTGAGTTGTCCAGCGTGTTGCTGAATGTTCACTACGCCTTCCAGATGACCAAACTGCCCCTGTAGGGTAAGCAATTTACTGGATTTATTTAAAATCTGATGTGGTTCATTGACTAAATAGGGCATCAGTAACAAATCTGAGGATGAGGGCATAAACAAACTCGGTGCCGAAACATCTTTCAGTCCTTCCTTTAGCGAACCATCGTGGCCGGCAATATACAACTGGCAGGCGCGAACAAGGTAAAGCAGGGCATTAGCATCCATTTTTTGCGCGCGATCCGATGCTCTTTTTCGCAGCCAGTTAACGATACTGTGTGATGCGTTAATGTTATGCAAAGGTGCGTCTTCTAAAGCGGAGTATGCCAGAGCTTTACCTTGCTGATTAAAAAATTCCGGTGTCAGTGCTTGTTGTGTGATCAACATCAGTGAAGCTGTTAAACCCTGCTGAGGCCCATTGCTTTTGGTATAGTTGCCATTGTTCCAAGCCGGGTCCAATTTAATGGGGGTTGACCATTGCTCAAGCATTGCCGTCGTCCAGGCATCACTTTTTCCAGAGCCAATCACCGATACCACCCGTTTTACCTTTTCAGGATAACCGGCAGCCCAGTCCAGTGCCTGCATCGACCCCATGGAGGGACCGATGACGGCGTGGAGAGTGTCTATTCCCAGGCTTTCTAACACGGCTTTTTGTACATTGACGAAATCCCGGATGGTGACCACCGGAAAGTCCATACCCCAAGGTTTTTGGGTGTTGGGATTGACGCTGGCAGGGCCGGTTGTGATCACATTTTCATCATACGCATTGATATTGGCTAAGCTGTCTACACTAATAACAAAATATTTATTCGTATCGATGGCTTTTCCTGGCCCAATAATGGCGTCCCAGTAGCCTGCGGTGTCATCGTTACGTCGATATTTACCTGCGGCGTGAGAAGTGCCTGTGAAGTAATGTGTAATTAAAATGGCATTATCTTTTGCCTCATTTAACTTGCCGTAACTTTCCCAACCTACGCGCACTTCGGGTAAGACCTTGCCATTGAATAAAGTGAAGTTTTGCGTCGTGAAAATTTGTTTTTCTACTAATAAGGTATTGTCTGTTGCCTTGTCTGCGAATGCGGTAAAAGCAACTAAAACCCATCCGATTACGAGGTATTTTTTCATACTGTTTCTCACATTATTGAAAACAAGCCAATCGCCATTATTAACCCAATTAATGGCACGACCACGGTAAGAGCCGCTACGGCATTGTAGGCTGCTTTGTGTGTTTCGTGGCATATGGCGCGGATTGTAGTAACCACATAGCCATTATGAGGCAGCGAATCCAGTGCTCCTGAAGATATGGACACGATGCGGTGTAACTGTTCAGGTTCCACGCCCTGATCAAGATAATGAGGCGCGACCAACGGCAGCGCAATGGCCTGCCCACCCGACGCCGAACCGGTTAAGCCGGCAATCACACTCACAGCAATAGCGGCGCCTATTAATTCATTGCCGGGAATTTGGGTCATCAGCTCAACGGTTTGTTGAAACGCCAGGGTACTTTTTGCGATAGAGCCAAACCCTACCACTGCGGCGGTATTACCGATGGCCACCAACGCGCCTGTAGTACCCAGGTTAATAGCTTGTGGAAGGTTGTGAAAATGTTTGTAGTTAATCGCCATAATGGTGAGTACGCCGCCACCCAAAGCGACAATTAACGCTAACTGTGCCAGCGCTTCATGAAGAATAAAAGATAAGATTAAAACCACGAATAAGGGGATGAGGCCCGTGATCGGGTGAGGGTAGTCACGTTCTGGAATATGGGGGTCATAATCTCTGCTATCAAAACGTTCTCCATTGGCGACTGCTTTACCAATCATTTTCTTCAACCACCAGTAACCGAAACTGGCCATGAATATTGCGACCACCAGACTGACTTCCCAACCTGCAAACGGCGAGGTGCCAAGGTACTTAATTGGGATCCAGTTTTGGATTTCCGGGGAACCGGCTGATGTCATGGTGAAAGTGACGGAGCCGAACGCGAGTGTGGCAGGGATAAATCGACGAGGCAGATTGGCGTCTTTGAACAAGCTTAATGCCATCGGGTAGACAGAAAACGCCACCACAAACACGCTAACCCCTCCATAGGTTAAGATTGCACACGCCAGCACGACCGCTAAAACAGCGTGTTGAAAGCCTAACTTCCCAACAATCCAGCGGGCAACGGAGTCCGCCGCTCCCGTGTCTTCCATGAACTTGCCAAAAATAGCGCCCAGTAAAAACATGAAAAACCAACTAGCAATAAAGCCAGAAAAGCCATTCATATAGGTTTCCACAAAATTATTGTCACCAATAAAAACAGGCAACCCACTGGTTAACGCGACCAATAATGCACATGCAGGAGCTGCAATGAACAAATTCATGCCCCGGATGGTTAATATTATTAATAAAACCAGACCGCCAATCAGGCCAATCAAACTTAACATAGTGTATTCCGCTTATTGTTATTCTCGTATATCTGCTAACGACAGACAGTCAGAATGTAGTTAAATTGTGAAGTGAACTCAGACACTTGCCCATAGTACGATGGTACTACATAAAAAAATGTTTGCTTGTTTTAGAGTAGAACGAGAAGTACTCAGTATTGACACGATTGCTTTGTACCTGAAAAAACAACCCGTTTAGCCTTAATAAAACAAAAACGAATAGGGAACCGATATGCCACACACATTAAAACACGCCAGAGGCTTTAACAAGACGCTGTGCGCAACCGCTGTCGCGGTTGCCTGTTTTAGCGCTCCATTTGCCAATGCGCAAGAACAGTCCTCTGCAGAAGAAGAGCGAAAACTTGAACGAATCGAAGTTACAGCTCGAAAGACAACCGAATCTTTACAAGAAGTGCCAGTGGCGATCACTTCCATTGGCAGCGGAGAATTGACTGAAAAGGGTATAAGCGTACTGACAGAAGTACAGCAATTTTCTCCGAATACGACGTTACAAACCAGTCGAGGGACTAACTCAACGTTAACCGCATTTATTCGTGGGGTTGGACAGCAAGATCCACTATGGGGGTACGAGCCCGGTGTCGGTATTTATATCGACGATGTTTACATGGCTCGTCCGCAAGGTGCTGTACTTGACTTACTTGATGTCCAAAGAATTGAAGTATTACGTGGCCCACAAGGGACACTTTACGGTAAAAACACCATTGGTGGCGCAGTAAAGTATGTCACGAAAGAAATGTCTGGTGACCCTCAGTTTAGCGCACAAGCTACCGTCGGAAGTTACAATCAGCGCGACGTAAAAGTAACCGGTCAGATTCCTATTATGGACGATGTTGTCTATTTGGGTTTTGGCTATGCCAACCTCAATAGAGATGGATTTGGCGAATATCTCCAGTCAGCATTACCTGATCAGGATCGAGAAAACTACAACAAGGATCTATGGGCAGCACGACTTACTTTAGAGGTGCGTCCCACAGAAGATTTGTTTTTCCGCTTCGGCTGGGATAAAACGGAAGATGATTCAAACGCGAAAGGCGGTTATCGCTTGCTTCCCAGCCTTTTGATCGATGCACCTGTGCCTGATTCAAAGTATGACTCTTACACCAGTCTGCCGACCTGGAACAAAGTGGAACTGGAAGGTTATAACTGGCTTGCTCAATATAATGTTAGTGATGCGTTAGAGCTGAAATACATTGGTTCGCACCGTGAAAGTTACTCGCCCACCAACATCGATTTTGATAATACGGCGTTAGATATTTTCGATGTTCCCGCTGAGTACAAAGACGAGAACGACACACATGAATTACAGGCGAACTATGCGGGTAATGACTTTTCAATGGTTTCCGGTTTGTACTATTACGACGGTGAATCCTGCGGAAACTTTGATGCCATCTTAGGCTTTCTGGGGCGTGCTGCATTTGGGGTGCCGGGCCTGACCCGTGAGGTTAGCGGGTGCAATAACAGTGAAAGCTGGGCAGCGTATACACAGGTTAATTATGATATTTCTGATCAGTTGTCAGTTTCGGTAGGCGCCCGCTATACGGATGAAGAAAAATCAGCCACGGTAAATAATGGCTTAGCGTTTTTCAACTTGTACCCTTATTCAGGTTGGTTCGAAGGTTATGAACGTCCTGCCGGAGAACTGGTTCCTCAGGTGTTGGGGAGTGATGCCAACGGTGACGGAACTTTAGATAGTCCCGCGGTACAAAGTTGGTCACGTTTTACGCCGCGCATCGGTGTAGAGTATCAAATGAATCGTGACACCATGTTTTTCGCCAGCTACGCCCAGGGCTTTAAATCAGGCACTTTTAATCCACGCGCAGAAACCAATGAGCCTGGCGTTGAACCGGAAGTTGTCGATTCGTTTGAGTTAGGTATGAAATCTGACCTTACCGATAGCTTACGACTTAATGCCACGTTATTCAGTTACGTTCATAAAGACCGCCAGTATATTGGGGTAGAGGGCGACTCTGATGATCCGACAGCCTTGCAACAACGCTTAAGAAATGCTGCAGAAACAGAAGGTCAGGGGATTGAGATTGAGATGACGTATGTAGCAACAGATAATCTGCAATTTGACGTTGCCTACGGTTACATTGATTTTGATATCGTTAAAAACGATGCCATTCCCCCATTAATCGGGTTAGCGTCGACACCGGAAAATACCTTTAACTTCGCCGCGAACTATTTATTAGATACCGACTGGGGAAGCTTTATATTTAATGCTAACTATTATTACCGGGATGACTACTTGCTGTTTGAAACCAGTGATCTAATTGCCCAGGATGCCTACGGCATGGTAAATGCCAGTGTGAGCTGGGAGAGTATTGATGGTAACTGGTTTGGCGGACTTCACCTGAAAAATATTACCGATGAAGAGTATCTCGTCGGTGGATATGACTTTGTTACGCCTGACCCTGAAACAGGAGAACTTGGCCCAGGTTTAGGTGGCGACACCACGCTGATTGGCTATTACGGCGATCCGCGTACCGTCCACTTAACTGTGGGCTACCGATTCTGATAACGTATATTCAGGGCGGCATATGCCGCCCTTGCTTTACCCTCTTGCAATTTTCTTTTACATTCCTCACAGTAGTAAAAAAACCACTTGGCCCACCATGCAGCCCAAAGTATTAATAGCTGATGACCACCCCTTATTTCGCACGGCTATGCGCCATGCGTTAGCTGATATCATTGGTGACAACCTCGTTGAAGCTGAATCATATCCGCAAACTCACGCCTTATTGAAGGCCGATCCTGAAATTGAAATAGTGTTTTTAGACATTAATATGCCCGGTAACGAGGGGCTGACTGGTTTAAGCGAAATCAGAACCTGTTTTCCTGATGTGGTCGTGGTAATCGTGTCAGCTGAAGAAGATCCTGATCTTATCCGTAGAGCAATAGATTTAGGGTCCAGTGGCTATATTCCAAAATCGACTCCGTTGGCTGTTCTTAGTGAAGCAGTAAGCCAGATCATTGAGGGCGAACAATGGCTGCCTGAGAGTATAAACAGCGTCTTAAATGCGTTTCACAACAAAACGCAACAGGACTTTGCCCTGCGGATGGCTCAACTTACTCCTCATCAATTTACAGTGCTTAAATTGATGGCCGATGGATTGTTAAATAAGCAAATTGCATATCAGTTAGACATTTCTGAGTCTACCGTCAAGCAGCATGTATCAGCGGTATTACGAAAACTAAACGTTATTAACCGCACCCAGGCAGGGATTCTGTTCAAACAATTGATGGGCAACCACATGGCTGGAACCCCTCACCAGTGATGTGAGCTCAGCATAGCAAATGAGGGAAGAATAGACCCCTGCTGGTGGGGTAAAACCGAAAGCTGTCCGGGCCTCTCAATGCGAAGCAAAGATGGATATTGCTCAACACCCTTACTTGCACTGAGTGAACGAATAACATAGCGGGTTATTGATGATGCCGCCGCAAGAACACACATGCTTACAGTTGTTTACATTTTCACCGTTAATGATTTGCTATGGTGGGGTAATTAATTGGAGGAAGCATGAATTTAATCATTAAAACGACCATGGCAACCGGGTTTTTACTCTCTGCATCATTGGTACAGGCCAATACGGTCGCAGCGCTTTCAGATGAAATTCGGCAACAAGACGCTCGCTTGTTTAGTGCATTTAATAACTGTGAGCCTCAGAAGTGGCGACGATATTTAGCTAAGGATATCGAGTTTTATCAAGACAATGACGATCCTACCTACAGCCGATCCGAGCTAGAACCTGCGTTTTTAGATCGATGTAAGGAGGGACAAAGTGCCAGTCTGATCAGAGAGTTTGTGCCAGAAGGGCACGAAGTCCATCCAATTCAAGGCGTCGGAGCAGTGCAATTTGGTACCCACCGGTTTTTACTAAAACAAGCGGATGGCTCAATGAGTGAAGTTGCCCGACCTCGATTTGTACATTTGTGGAAAAAGGAACAGGGCCAGTGGCGAATAATTCGTGTGATCAGTTATGACCATTAGCGTGCGCTTTGCGTAATCTGTCTTTTACCCGCGCACTACCAGCACATCCGTAGTGAGACACGTCAATATTCTCTCTGCGGTATTTCCTATAAATAAGCCTCCTAATCCTTTTCGGGCGACATTACCCATTACCACCAAATTCGCATCTAATTTAGCGGCGACAGAAGAAATTTCCCTCGAAGGGGTTCCCGCCACAACAGTCGTAGCCATTTGCATTAAAGGTTCAGCCGAACGAATTGTGTGTTCAAGTTTTTCTTGAGTCATCTTACCCTTTTCAGCCACGACGTCACCCGGCTCAACGATATCAAATTCTTGGCTTATTCTGGATATGGGAATAACACTCACCGCTGTATTATCTGTCAGTAGCAGTTCCGATAAGGTATGACAATATTGCAAAACCACCTTGTTTAATGCTGATTGTGGTTCGCTGTCATCCAACACATCGATTGTAGCCAACACTTTTAAAGGAGAGCTCCACATTTCTTTTCCGCAAAGTAATAGCGCTGGTATCGGGCATTCCTGCAGTACCTTTCGGGCAAAAAATAATTCTTCAGTATCTGTTCCCACCTGAGGTCGCGGCAATATCACAAGATCCCACTTGTTTAATTGTAAGGTTGCTACCAGCGAATCATATTTGCTGTCTTCCTTATGCACCTTATTAATGATGATCTCAGTTTTAATCTGTTTATCGCTACCTATCTGTTTAGCAAAAGCCGCTTCGACTTCATTCGGCGGGTTATCAAAAGCAAAGCCGTGGATAGATTCTGCTTGCAACGCTATTGCTTTTCTCAGTAAAGCATCAGCGAAGGTCGTATCTGTCATGACGATAAGAATATTGTTCATACTATGTCCGCGTACATATAGAGAATTGGGGGCGCTATTTTACTCGTAATTTTGAAATGCCGGTGGCGGAAAGGGCTTTCTGAATTTCTCATTTCTGCCACAGGCATAACCTTACCTATATGTACAAATAATATACTATCAGGAGAAAAATGTTCTACGTTGTAATAAAACTATTGCCTTTACCATGGAGCCAATTAAAGGCGTCGGTTTGACAACCGAATCTATAAAGGGTGGAAAAACAGATTTGAACGCCAGTGCTACGATACCAGTTCTTTAACGGTTCTTTTCAGAGCAACAGATTTAACCGGCTTGGGTAAATAACTGAGCTGTGCTGAGTGAGCTTCCTCACGAATTCCATCGTTTCTATTGGCAGTTATCAGAATTCCTGGGACATCTGATTGCCAATGAGTTCGCAACTCACATGCGGCTTTGATGCCTGTTTCTCCGTGATCGAGGTGGTAGTCCACCATCATTATGGCCGGCGCTTTAGGGCATCTTACCAAGGCTTGTGTCAAGCTTGATGCAGCAATAATTTCGGCTCCCCAGTCTCGTAAAAGGGCAGTCATGGCACTTACAATTTGTGGATCATTTTCCAATAGCAGTACGGTTTTGTCGCTAAGGGGCTGACCGATCAGTTTGACTTCTTTGGCGACAGCGTGCTTATCGGTGATCGCTGATTTTGTGGTTTCTCTGGGAACGGTTACGGTAAACAGGGTCCCCTGTGAAGGCACGGATTTTAGTGATACTTTGTGTTTAAGTAACTGGCTTATGCGGTCAACAATCGTCAGGCCCAAACCTAATCCCTGATTAGTTTCACTACTTTCAAGCTGATGGAATTCGTTGAATATTTCTTGTTGCTGATGCTTGGGGATGCCTTGACCGCTGTCAATAACGCAAACATTGATATTATTGGCCGGACAACGCCTTATCCCTACAAGAATACCACCAGACTTGGTATAGCGAATAGCATTGGAAATCAGGTTTTGAACTATTCTGCGTAACAATTTTTTATCTGAACGTACCCACACGCCAGTCCGCACATACCTCAACCTCAGCATTTTTTGTTGTGCAATAATAGAAAATTCACTGATCAGCGGTTCAAGGACTTCATCAATGGGAAATGCCGTAATTGAAGTTGTTAAAATGCCTGAGTCTAACTTGGTCATATCCAGCAACATAGTAAGCAAACTCTCGGCACTGTTCAGTGAATTGACTAATCCTTCAGCGATATGGGCTTGGTCACTATGATTTGCTTTTTGGGCTAGCATGGAGGCAAAAAGCGTTGCCGCATTAAAAGGTTGCATCAGATCGTGTCCGGCTGCCGCCAGAAAACGCGTTTTACTTTGATTGGCTTTTTCGGCCTCCAGTCTGGCTTGCTGTAGTTCCAGGGTGCGAAGCTGCACACGTTGTTCAAGCTCATTTTTGGCTGCTTTCAGTTCATCTTGTATTTGAATATGCTCAGTAATGTCACTGTAAGTTGTAACATAACCGCCGGCGGGAAGAGGGTGTCCGTTCAGTTCGATGACTTTACCATCCTTATGTTTGCGAACGTGCTTATAGCGACTACCGGAACGCATGTAGTTTACTCGCTTTTCGATTTCGGCAGTTACGTCACCGCCACCCGCTAACAATCCTCTTTCTGCATTAAACAAAAGAAGTTCCTGAATGGGCATACCCACTTGCAAATATCCTTTCGGGTAATCAAACAGTTCAACATATCGGGGATTCCAGGCAAGCAAACAGAGTTGTTGATTGAGTACACAAATACCTTGTTCAATATTTTGAACAGACGACTGCAAAACCTCATGATTAAATTGAAATGTTTGCGAGGCTTCTTCTACCCATTCCACCAGATCTGTCACCGTATCTTGCTGTGAGTCTGCTATCGCTGTAAGCAGTATACGCGCACTGGGATTGCCTACCTGCACAGTAAGCAGTTTCTCCACTTTCACTAACAGAGAATGGTTAGCAATCCCTGACAACAATTCGGCTTGCCGACTATTATTCAATTGCTTTAAAAAAGCATCATATGCAGCAGGCTCCACCACCTTTTGGGTTAGCTGCAACAAGTCCTGGATCCTAATCGTTAGTTCAGGGAATGCTTGGCCATGCTCTTCATTGTGGTTAGGGGATAGTGATTGAGGGATGAGCAGACTTACCCCTATAAATACACCGCTATTAACCACTAAACTTAAAATAAATCCGTTCGCAAGTTCGCTATCAGATGGAGGGGGATTAAAATAATAGCTCGACAGTAAACTCGGGTAGAACAGCCATAGCACCCAACACACGAATCCGGCAACGAGGGCGCATTGCGCCGCCAGCTTAGTGCTTTTTTGCCAATAAAGACTAAACATCATAATGGGGAATATCTGCGCCAGCAGGGCAATAGCAATACTCCCCGTTTTGACTAGCGGTGCTGACTGGCTCACATTAATGTGATACCAATATGCCACGCTAAGTACAGCTATGATAGTAAAGCGACGAATTGTCAGTAGGCTACTGGTCTGCATAGATGAGTGGCGGTTTCGCTTAAATGCTAATTTAAGCCATATCGGCGTAAACAGGTTATTGGCTATCATTACCCCTAAGGCAAGCGTAGCCACAATGACCATACTGGTGGCAGCCGAAATTCCCCCCAGAAAGGCAATAACAGAGATAACAACCTGGTCGGTGTGAATGGGCAGCGCCAATACAAACGCATCGGTTTTTATTGTATTGGTGTCTAGCATCAGTTGGCCTGCCAGGGCAATGGGCAGGATAAACAGCGTCATACCAATTAAGTAGAGTGGAAATAACCAACGTGCTTTTCGTAATTCACTGTCTCCATTTTGCTCAATAAAGTTCATATGGAACTGACGTGGTAAGACAAACATCGAACACACACCAAGTAGCATATGTGTGAAATAAACCCACGGGGCGGCATCAGCAAACAGAACCTGTTGCCCTGCGGTTGATTGCGTGGCCTGGGCAAACAGATCAAAAAGACCATCAAACAGGCTGTAACAGACGAAAATACCAACCACACTCAACGCGACTAGTTTTATTACAGACTCAACTGCAATGGTTAATAACAAGCCAGGGTGTTTACGTGTTAAGTTTAGGGTTCTGGTGCCAAACAAAACAGCAAATAGCGCCATGATGGCGGCAACATAAAGCCCTACGGTATTAACGGCATTGTTGCTACCAGTGATCAAATAAATACTTTCGGTAATGGCATCAAGCTGCAGAGCAATATAAGGCACGACACCTACAAAGCATAAAACAGTGACCATGGCGGCCAAGAGGTGGCTATTGCGATACTGCAAGCCGATTAAATCGGCCAGAGAACTGACATTATGCTGCTGACATAAGCGGCTGACTTTACGAAGAATACCAAAGCCAAACAGCATCGTCAGGATAATTCCTGAATACGTAGGAACCACTGCCCAACCATACTGTGATGCCTGGGTGATGGTGCCGAAAAAAGCCCACGAAGTACAGTGAACTCCCAAACCTAAACTGTATAAAACAGGATGCTGCTGATTGTCCCGAAGGTTTTTGTCACCCCAGAATGCGATAAGAAATAAGACAATAAGGTAGCCTACAACCAGTAAGCCAACTGTCCACAGAGTCAACATTGTACTTGAATTAAGGTCTTTTTATTATTGCCTCACGCTACCACAAAATACGCATGCTGTGAGTATTTTTATTTATTTACCTGCGCATTGAGTCGAAAACCTGAACCCTGTCACAAATGAGCAAATTCAGTGGTTGTAAAATTTCCACAAAAATTTTAAGGCTACACTTGAAGCCTTTCAAACTAACCCCATTAATAGGCCCAACAACGAATTGAACTCGACTCATACTGGTTCACTAATTTTATATGCCCATGATCGCACTATCCGGAGGTAAACATGAGCGACAAGCGTGACGAGCAGGCGCAGACTGAAGAGCAACAAGTAGAATCTGTAGAGCAACTTGCTGAAGAGAATGATGCGGATCAAGGTGCACAGGCAGATGCAGAAATTGAAGGTCAAGATGAAGTAGACCAGAAGGTTTACGATTTACAAAACGCGTTAAATGACGCGCAAAATAAGATTAAAGAGCAGCAGGAAAGTGTACTTCGCGCAAGAGCCGATATGGAAAATGCGCGTCGCCGCGCCGAAGCAGAAGTAGAGAAAGCGCGTAAATTCGCACTTGAGCGGTTTGCCGGCGAGTTGCTACCTGTTATTGACAATTTGGAGCGCGCCATTGAAGTGGGCGACGCCTCTAATGATGCGGTTAAACCTTTACTGGAAGGCGTGGAAATGACGCACAAGTCTTTCCTGGCGACGATTGAAAAATTTGGTATGTCCTTAATCAATCCAGAAGGTGAGCAATTTAATCCTGAATTACATCAGGCAATGTCCATGCAGGAAAGTGAAGACCATGAACCCAATACCGTTATGGCTGTGATGCAAAAAGGCTATGAACTGAACGGTCGTCTTCTACGTCCGGCTATGGTGATGGTATCTCGAGCACCAAGTAGCGGTGTTGATACTGAAGCCTAATTAAAGTTTTTTCATCATTTACTATTGAAATCGTGTGGGAATAACCCCACTCAGAAAGCAGCATTAAGTACGAATTTATTTGGAGACACGTAATGGGTAAAATCATTGGTATCGATTTAGGTACAACGAATTCATGTGTCGCAGTTCTAGACGGCGACAAACCTCGCGTAATTGAAAACGCCGAAGGCGATCGCACTACGCCTTCCATCATTGCATACACTAATGATGGTGAAACTCTGGTTGGTCAGCCGGCGAAGCGCCAGGCCGTAACCAACCCTAATAACACATTATTTGCGATTAAGCGCTTAATTGGTCGTCGCTTTGAGGACAAAGAAGTGCAGCGTGATATTGATATCATGCCTTTCAAGATAACCAAAGCTGACAATGGTGATGCGTGGGTAGAAGCCAAAGATCAAAAAATGGCGCCTCCTCAGGTTTCAGCTGAAGTCCTGAAAAAAATGAAGAAAACTGCCGAAGACTACTTAGGTGAAGAAGTGACTGCTGCAGTTATCACGGTGCCGGCATACTTTAACGATTCACAACGTCAGGCGACAAAAGATGCGGGACGTATTGCTGGATTAGAAGTAAAACGTATCATTAACGAACCAACAGCCGCCGCCCTTGCTTATGGCATGGACAAGAAAAAAGGTGATAACGTTATCGCAGTTTACGACTTAGGTGGTGGTACCTTCGATATCTCAATCATCGAAATTGATGAAGTCGATGGTGAGCATACATTCGAAGTACTCGCGACTAACGGCGACACCCACTTAGGTGGTGAAGACTTCGATAACCGCATGATCACTTACTTAGTTGATGAGTTTAAGAAAGATCAAGGTATTGACCTGCGTAAAGATCCGCTGGCAATGCAGCGTCTGAAAGAAGCGGGTGAAAAAGCAAAAATCGAGCTGTCTTCAGCACAACAGACTGAAGTGAATTTGCCTTATATTACTGCAGACTCCTCAGGTCCTAAGCACTTAGCCATTAAAGTGACGCGTGCAAAACTGGAGTCATTGGTTGAAGATATGGTGAAAAACTCACTGGAGCCGGTCAAGCAAGCGCTAGCTGATGCAGACTTATCGGTTAGTGACATTCACGACATCATATTAGTTGGTGGTCAGACCCGTATGCCTCTGGTTCAGAAGTATGTAACTGAATTCTTTGGCAAAGAGCCTCGTAAAGATGTAAACCCTGATGAAGCGGTAGCGGTCGGTGCTGCAATTCAAGGCGGTGTACTGGCGGGTGATGTTAAAGACGTTCTTCTGCTTGACGTAACGCCACTGTCATTGGGTATCGAGACCATGGGCGGAGTAATGACTGCGCTGATCGAGAAGAACACAACTATCCCAACGAAGAAGTCACAAACTTTCTCAACGGCTGAAGATAACCAGTCAGCAGTAACGGTACATGTACTTCAGGGTGAGCGTAAGCAGGCACAGGGCAATAAATCGCTGGGTCAGTTTAATCTTGAAGGTATTCGTCCGGCTGCACGCGGTGTACCGCAAATCGAAGTCACATTTGACATCGATGCAGATGGTATTCTGCACGTATCAGCGAAAGATAAAGATACGGGTAAAGAGCAGAAGATCACAATTAAAGCATCTTCTGGTTTAAGCGACGCCGAAGTGGAAAAAATGGTAGCCGACGCAGAAGCGAACAAAGATGCGGATAAGAAGTTTGAAGAGCTTATCCAGGCGCGCAATCAGGCTGACGGAATGATCCATGCAACGCGCAAGCAACTTGAAGAAGTCGGTGATGCATTGAGTGCGGACGATAAAGCACCAATCGAAGCTGCGTTATCAGACCTTGAAACTGCGGTAAAAGGTGAAGATAAAGCAGAAATCGAAGCCAAGACACAAGCGTTAGTTGAAGCTTCTGGCAAGTTAATGGAAGCTGCGCAAGCTAATGCAGGGCAAGCCGGTTCAGCAGAGCCAGGTGCGCAGGATGAAGCTGGCGCCAAAGCTGACGATGACGTTGTTGACGCAGAGTTTGAAGAAGTTAAAGACGACGATAAAAAGTAAGCTGAAAAATACCCTGCAGTGAATTTTCAGGGTAAGAGCAGTTAGGCGCAGCAGGGAATGCCTTGTTGCGCCTTTGTTTTGTAGAGCTTTACGACGCCAATGAGCAGTTAAAGTGCATATCCAAAACAAAAAGGGTATGAAAGAAGGGTAGGAAAGTAACCGATATGTCGAAACGTGATTACTACGAAGTCCTGGGAGTCGAGAAGGGCGCTGGTGAACGTGAAATTAAAAAAGCGTATAAAAAACTAGCGATGAAATACCACCCTGACCGCACCCAGGGTGACAAATCTCTTGAAGAGAAATTTAAAGAAATTCAGGAAGCGTATGAAGTCCTAATGGATCCAAGAAAACGTGCTGCATATGATCAGTATGGGCATGCAGGAGTTGATCCTAACCGTGGTGGCGGCGGATTTGGCGGCGGTAGTGCAGATTTCGGTGACATTTTTGGTGATGTATTTGGCGACATTTTTGGTGGCGGTCGTGGCGGTCGTCAGTCCCGTGCCCGACAAGGCTCTGATCTTCGCTACAACTTAGAGTTATCTCTGGAGGAAGCAGTTCGCGGTAAAGACGTAGAGATCCGTGTGCCGACTTTAGTCGAGTGTGATTCGTGCCATGGCTCAGGTGCGAAAAAAGGGTCGTCTCCTACCACTTGCCCAACGTGCCATGGTAATGGGCAAGTACAAATGCGACAGGGCTTTTTCGCGGTACAGCAAACCTGTCCGACTTGCTCTGGTAAGGGTAAAATTATCAGTGACCCGTGTAATAAGTGTCATGGCAACGGGCGTACGGAAAAAACCAAAACCCTCTCTGTCAAGATACCCCCTGGCGTCGATACAGGTGATCGTATCCGGTTAAGCGGGGAAGGGGAAGCCGGCGAGAATGGTGCGCCGGCAGGGGACTTGTATGTTCAGGTACACGTTAAAGAGCATAAAATATTCCAGCGTGACGGTAGCAATTTGTATTGTGAAGTACCTTTAAGTTTCACTACAGCTGCGTTAGGCGGCGAGTTACATGTCCCTACGCTTGATGGGAAAGTTAAACTTAAGGTTAATCCAGAGACGCAAACAGGACGAATGTTCCGCTTGCGTGGGAAAGGCGTTAAGTCTGTTCGCTCCGGGATCACAGGCGACTTGATGTGTAAAGTGGTGGTGGAAACGCCGGTTAATCTATCGTCACGCCAGAAGGAGTTGCTGAAAGAGTTTGAAGACTCGCTAGGAAGCGGCTCTGATAAGGCTAAACATCGTCCCAAAGAGCAGGGATTCTTTGATGGTGTGAAAAAGTTTTTCGATGATCTGACTAATTAATTCCATCTGCTAAAGTAAAAAAGCCCTAATGATTAGGGCTTTTTTCGTTTCAGGACATTGCAATTGAGCATGTTCTTTTATGTAATGGAAAATACTCAGTCACTAATTTTAAGGATTTAACGTGAAAAAACGGAATCAATTGCTAGTGGTTTCTTTAACTACACTATTGTTCGCAGTACCGGCGGCGGCACAAGTCATTGAAGCTAAGTCGCAAAAACACGCCGAAGATGCAGCGGAAAACAGGCAGTCTTTATTTACTTTATTGAAAGATAATATGGGGCCCTTGGGTGCAATGGCGAAAGGGAAGAGACCATATGACAAGCAAGTCCTGGAAACAAATAGCTTACGATTACAGCAATTAGGTGACATGTTGCACGATTACCTGCAGGTTGATACGCGTAAATTTGACGTACATACTCATGCGAAACCTGAGCTTTGGGACAATTTTAGTGAAGTCGAAGCGAAAGTGAATGATTTTCAAAGTGCCGCTAAAAACTTAAACGACGTTGTAGCCGCAGGTGATGAAAGTCGCTATAAGAAAGCAATTGCTCAAGTCGGGGGCGCGTGTAAAGCGTGTCACGATGACTTTAAAGAAGATTAAAAGCGAATTGAGCAGGCCAGAGAGGTTTTCTGGCCATGCTTACTATCTCTAAATTCCATGCGCATGTTTAGCTTTTATTATTTTTTTCTCTCCCTGATACGCAAATTAGTTATCCTGTTATATCCGAGATGAATACCTTAATTTCATTTCATTTTTTTTAATTATTTTAACTGCACGTCGCCTCATATTTGGTTGAATATTCATCGACGTCGCGTGGCGCCCTTTGGTTTTTGGCTAAGTGCATGAAAAATATATTTAGTTTTATCTATCCTTGCTGTTAAGTTTACGTTTTATCGTTAGAGTTGCAAATAAAACCATAAACCGTTAGGGTTCAATTTCTTCTTTGCTGAGTATTGATTATTAAAGTAATGGCATATCGGAAGAGGCTTCAGTAGCGTAAAATCAGTTAAATAAAAGTTGTGAATGCATGTTCTGTTAACATGCAAATTTATTATGTACGTTCACTTTGAGATGATTGGTGTGGTCGTTAATTGTCAGCTAGTGTCGAAACGAAGGGACTTGTAACAAAAGAAATAAATGAGCGCTGCGGGATAGGTGTACTATCATTTCTTAAAGCTTTTTCATGGAGAGATTAAAAATAACTGCTTTTTTGTATGTGTGGATGATTTATTGATGTTTACGCCATCTTTTGCAATGAAGTATCTGATTTGAATTATAAGAGAGGTCGCATATACCGCCTGTTGGTGCCAGTGTTCTTAAAAGTCCTTTGATTCAGCCTTAGTGAGGGAATCTAAGCAAAGTGGTTAATGAATTATAGTGTCATCGATATAAGTGTAAGGACGAGCGAATTGAATACTCCGAATTTGTACAATGAAGTAGCTGCAATTGCCAAAGTAGGGGGATGCCAATATTCGCTGGAAAGCGGCGAGTTCACCTTAACCGACGAATTCGTCAATTTACTATTTCCCGATAGAACAAAGCCATTTTCGTTCAAAGCCGCAGTAAGACGACTGAGACCTTCTGATCATCATCGATTTTTTTCCCTCATTCGTGATGTTTTATCCAGCTCGGTGATTGTCCAGGGCGACTTTTGCCTTGTTGATGGGCAGGAAGAGAAATGGCTGCGATTGACGTTAAAAAAACAAACACAATGCGCTGATAACCAAACTGTAGTAGCGACCATTCAGGATATTACTGAATTTCATCAATTGTCATCGACTGAGCAAAATTATACGGAATATTTGCTAAATATTTTGGATAATTTAAATGATGCAGTGGTAACAATAGATAGGTATGGCACGATTTTAATGGTAAACCAAACCATTGAAAAAGTGTTCGGACACTCTCCAGAATCATTGTTAGGCGAAGATGTATCGGTTATTTTGCCTGAGGAATATGTTGATCTTCCCACAACTGACATAACGAAATTTCTGAACAAAACGAAATCGATTTTTTTCGGCCCAAATAGAGAGCTCACAGCCAGACATAAAAATGGCCATACTTTTCCCATTGAAGTGTCTTTAACCGAAGTGATTTTAGATGGCCAGCGACGGTATATCGGCATTATTAGAGATGTAACTGAACGAAAAGAAGCGATAAATAATATCTTTAAAATTGCTTTTTACGATGACGTCACACAACTGGCGAATTTTAAGTCCTTTGAAAAGGATTTACGTAAGCTCATCGCACAGGCAAAGGTAGCAAAGGCGCAGTTGTACTGCTGTATGATCGATATTGATAAATTCGCTCAATACAATTTGTTATTTGGAAAAGAAACCGGCGATCACATATTAAAAATCACTGCCAACCGTATCAAAAAGGTGCTTACTTCGGAGTTTCGTGCTTATCGTAAAAACGCAGATCGTTTTCTTATTTTATATACAGCGCCGATTGTATCGATTTCTACACAGACAAATAAAAAGTATTTAGATCAGATAAGTTTGATTGAGGGGGTTGAGCAAAAGCTTCTGCATGATCTTACTCAAAATATCATTTTGCAAGGTGATACACATAAGATGCGCTGTTCACTTTCATCGGTGCAAATAGAAAGCGATCAATCTACTTTTGAAAAAGTTATCGGTGTGCTTGAATTTGGGCGTAAACGCGCGAAGATAAGTGGTCACGTTGGCCCCGTGGCATTTGAGAAGTCAGCTTACGAAGAATATGAGCGGCATCATTATATCGCGCAATCGTTTAACCGCGCATTGGCAGATAACGAATTTTTCATCGTTCTTCAGCCTCAATATAATCGTGATGGTGAACTTATTTGTTCAGAAGTGTTATTACGATGGAACCACGCCACTATCGGCTTTATCAGTCCAGGTGAGTTTATCCCAATCGCGGAAGAAAGTGAGGCGATTCTTGATATTGGCTACTGGGTATTGAATGAAGCATGTCGTTTACTCGCGAAATGTCATGGTGAAGGGCTGAATATTCAGATTGCAATCAACATCAGTGCCCAGCAGATAGCGCGAACAGATTTTGCTGAGCGCCTCGTTGCAACGGTATCAAAGTGGGGGGTGAGCGCGACTAGTCTGGTATTGGAATTGACTGAAACTACACTGGTTGAAAGTATTGACCAGGTCCGGGGACAAATTGAAAAGCTCTCCAAAATGGGGTTCTCGTTTTCGATAGATGATTTTGGAACGGGGTACTCCAGTTTAAGTTATTTAAAAGCGTTACCCATTGTTGAGCTTAAAATAGACCGGTATTTTGTTGATGAAATTACCTCTACCAATAACGATTTTCCAATTGTTAACACCATAATTGAGATGGCGCAGGCGCTCGGTCTGCGAACAGTGGCTGAAGGTATCGAAAATGATATTCAGATGGACTATCTCATTAAACACGGCTGTGATATTTATCAAGGCTTCCATTTAGGTAAGCCGATGCCTGAAAATGAGTGGTTATCAATTGCACGATCCTCATTTTTTAACCACGAGTAAAAGCCTGAGTTTACGCACTTGAAACGCAAAAACCGATTTTATTATCATTGAAAACGGTTTATCGCTGAGATGAGTGGCTGGGGTTAAGGTAAGTTTTCCTTTGTGTTTGCACTAAGAATGCTGACGGTAATAAGTATTATGGCTATTCCTGTAATTTGGATGCTATTTAGTTTTTCGCTTAATAGCAAAACGCTAAACAAGGTTGCAGAGATTGGCTCGATCATGGCCAGAATTGATGCCATAAGAGGTGTGGTTCGAGTGAGACCAATCACATAAAGTATAAAAGACAGGCCTCCACCAATGATTCCCAGTACAACAAACAGTAACCAGTTGGCATGCGACCATACTGCCAGCATTTGCTGAAAGTCGGTGGGCAAAATTAGCATGCCTGACAACACTAAAAATGCTATCAACAATACAATAGAGGGGGAGCCGTGGTCTGAGGCATTTTTGAAGCCGAAAATAAAAATAGCATACGAAAGTCCGGCACCCAGCCCCGCAAGTAAACCGGTTACGCTAATTTTTTGAAAGTCTAATTCATAACTCTGAGTAAGTAACACGATACCCAGCATTATCATCGTCACCGCAATCCACTTTTTAGCAGAGGCTTGTTCCAGTTTGAATAAAATTGAAATCAGGTAGACAAATACCGGCGCACAATACATCAGCGTCGCCGCCATTGCCACAGTACCTTCAGCTATACTAATAAAATATAAAACGAAATTGCCTGTTACACCAAAGCCTGCAAGTAGTGCCCAGAACCAAAGTTGGGGAGAGGTTAAGCCGTGATCCCAGGGGTGGGTAGCTAGCCAGGAAAGAACAAATAACAATCCTATCGCGCCCCGGTAAAAAGCAATGAGTATTGGCTTCCAGCCGTCTGCCAAGAGAATTGCACCGATGCCGCCGGATAACCCCCAGCAAAGAGCAGCTAGCCCTACAAACAGAAAACCTTTATGTACCATATCCTTTTACCTGTATTGCTAGTTAGGTCCTTACGAAAACCCGGTGAGCGGAGATCGTAATGAGCGTGGGGTACGATACCTGTGTACAAAGGAAATAAAACTAAAAACAGTCGGCTGAGACAGCCGAAAAACGCATTGAACGCTGTCAATTAACACGTGAAACCAGCGCTAAATCGCGGCGCAATTTTTACAGAAAAAAAGTGGTTCATCTTCCACTAAACAATAATGCAAAGATTCCTGCCTGCTAAAGCATTACCAAATGTTAAACAGGTGTGTCCTGCTACATACCGGCCTTTGCTTTTTTAATACTCTTACTAATCTGTTTTTGGAAAAAGACGTAAAAAGTAAGGGCAACTGGCGTGTAGTCTTTCACTTCTCAGTACTAACTGCATTCTCTACTTAGAGAACGTGCAAAGAAACAATCGCACCATACATAATCTAGCATTTCATTTGAATTAAGTAGCAATTAATGAAGCTCAACACTCTCTACCGACAGAAGATTAAAGACGATTACCAAGTTGGATATGACGATGGTTATCAGCAGGGTATTGCAGATAAAGCATTAGAGTATAAGGAAATCATTTCTGCGCTTAAAGAAAGGGTTAGCACCAACAGACGCGCCAAGGATATTTCTCATGTGATGTATCAGATTTCAGAGTTGTCCCATGATGACGCATTAGACATCAATATACTCTATGAAGGTATCTGCGCAGCCCTTTCCACCATTATAGACACGACCAATTTCTACATCGCTCGTTTAAATTCGGCTGAACAAACCCTTGATTTTGTTTATTTTCAGGATACTGCAGACTTAGAGTATGAATTTTCAGGGGGAGTGGCAAAAAGAGCAATAGGAAAAGGTTTTACTGAATTAGTTATCGAGCGTGCCAAACCGGTCTTATTGAACAAAGCCGAAATAAAACGCATGTGTGATAGTGGCAAACGTTGTGCCAGAAAGCTGATGGCAGAGTCTTGGCTTGGGGTGCCGCTCATTACTTCCAATGATGTGTTTGGGGCTATTGTTATTCAAAGTTACAGAGAAGAGGTCATATTCGACCAATCTGATGTGGATCTGCTTACCTTCGTTTCCAATAATATTTCACATGCGATTAAACGCCATGAAGATAAACTGGAAAAGCAGCGAAATCTACACCAGTTAACCCTTGCTTCCCAACGGGATCCGTTAACAGGGTTGTTAAACCGAGCCACCTTTAATGAGGTATTGGAAACCGCTTGCGGAAAATTAAAAGAAAATCATTTTATCGCGGTATTATTTATAGATTTAGATGGCTTCAAGCTGGTCAATGATACCTATGGTCATGCCGAAGGAGACAGTGTGCTTAAGTCGATAGCAAAGTTGCTTAAAGCTGAAGTACGCGCATGTGATGCGGTTTGCCGAATGGGAGGGGATGAGTTTGTGGTAATGCTGCCTGATATTGAAAATGCCAATCATGCAACAGAGGTTGCAAAGCGTATGCTCGATGCCATTGCAGAATATCAAATTACGAATAAACTCACCGTTGAGTTAGGTGCAAGTATTGGTATTGCTGTGTCCGAGCAAAGCAAAGCATCGGCCCATATGCTGGTTAACCGGGCGGACTCGGCAATGTATGACATTAAACGCCAGGGCAAAAACGATTTTGCAGTAGATGTTTTTTAGCCGAATGGAAACCGGCCCGTGGAACGTCTGTTCTTTGCAGGCTGTTGGCCCTAAGCCTTAAATAGAAAAGAGTATTATATTCGTTGACAATACTGCAAAAGTTGAAGCCGATGAACTTCAAGGTTAATTGAAAATAAGTGACGCCCGAGCCGCAAACCATTCCGTCACTTTTATCAATGTCCGCAGGATGTTTTGTTATGACAGCGCTTTTATTTCTGTTCTTTTTTAAATTAACCTTTTCAGGCTGGTGCCATTGACACTAAAACGTAAAGAGCGGCAAACACGGCTAACCCGATAATGCACGCCCTGATAATCATCGATGAAGCGATAGCGGGTTCATCAGTAGGCTTTTTACCGTGAATCATTGCTCTGATAAGTGGTTGTTTTTTTATAAACACATAAAACAGTACAGCTAAAATATGGAGCGCCACAACAACCAGCAAGGCGTTAAAAATATTATGATGGAGCCAGTTAGCTGAAGTTTGAGTCTCACTATTGACCAAGTGATAAAGCGGACCATCCCACAGAATATCATCAGTCATAAATAAGCCACTAACACCCTGAATTAAAACCAGTGCAAGCAACGTCAAAACAGCCCAGCCTCCTAGCGGATTATGTCCTGCGTGGGGTGGGGTATCACTTTTCTTTAAAATGTACTGACTGATGGTTTTAGGACCGGCAAGAAATTGCGAAAATCTGGCATAACGAGGTCCGAAAAACCCCCAGATAATCCTAAATAGGATAAGACCGATAGTGAAATAACCGAAATAGAAATGCCATTGCATCGCATCATCCATCAGTTCCGCCGTTACGTATTGAGCCACCAGGCTGATTACCAAAAGCCAATGAAACAGGCGAAGAGGCCAGTCCCAGATTAATTTTTTTTGCATAGCGTTGTTTTTAACCTGAAAAGTGAGCAATACAGCTTATCACAGCTATTATAAAGGAGAATGGTATATTCCTTTTTAACAAGCAATTTTACCTCGAATCTTAAGAATCACATGATAGTATCAGCTTAATAAAAATCAGTGGGATAAGTGATGAAAATTGGTATTTTTGGCGCAAATGGTCGCATGGGTAGGGTCTTAATTGAGGCGATTGAAGAAAGCGAACAGGTCACACTGACTCTCGCTACGGTAAGGGACGACTCACCTTGGTTGAATATGAATGTTGGCGATGTGGCGGGGGTTCGAAATCAATCGATTACCTGCACCGGGGTATCATCTATGCGGGCTGAGGCAGTGGATGTCATGATCGACTTCACATTACCTGCCGCGTTTGATCATAATTTGCAATGGTGCTTAAAGAATAACGTGCCGCTGGTGGTAGGAACCACTGGATTAAACGGAGATCAGGAAGCCCAACTAGAGAACGCAGCCAAGTCGATTCCTATTGTTTTTGCAGCCAATTACAGTGTTGGCGTCAATGTTATGCTAGAGCTGGTAAGGCAAGCTGCTCGTGCATTAGGTCAAACCAGCGATATTGAGATCAGCGAAGCCCACCACCGATTCAAACAGGATGCCCCCAGTGGCACTGCGATTGCCATAGGCCAGACAATCGCAAACGAGTTAGGACGTAACCTCAATGAATGCGCAATTTATGGCAGACAAGGTAAGTCGCCGGTACGCGATCAGCAAACCATTGGTTTCGCTACCATTAGAGCGGGGGATATTGTTGGCGAACATACTGCACTTTTTGCTGATATCGGAGAGCGCCTGGAAATCACGCATAAAGCGTCCAGTCGATTGACCTTTGCTAAAGGAGCGGTGCGAGCAGCCACTTGGGTGTTTGATAAAAAACCCGGTTTATATACTATGTCAAATGTTATCGGACTACTGAATAATTAGACGTTAAATTGTCTTTTTGTGGCTTGATGACCTATTTTCAATCAAGTGGCTTATTTTAAACAATCTTTGAAATCTAATTAGACCTTGCAAAGGAAGTCATATATAATAATCGGAATTTGCCAAATTTTTGCGCTGACAAGCTGTATGGCGCTATTTTATTAGCTGCAAAGTTCTGTAAACGGGATGTAACTTCACCATTACCTCCCGTTTTTTATGAGGTTTAAGTAATATGGTTACTTAAACCCTTGATTATTCTTAATCTGGAGGTTGACTTGGCTAATTCTGCCCTTTTGGTGCTCGAAGATGGGTCGATATTTAAAGGCACTGCCATTGGTGCTGAGGGGATCGCCGTCGGGGAAGTGGTTTTTAATACTTCAATGACTGGCTATCAAGAAATTCTCACTGACCCCTCCTACGCTGAACAAATCATCACACTCACTTATCCCCACATCGGTAATACCGGAACTAACTCTGAAGACGTCGAAGCAGATACCATCTGGTCGAAAGGCCTGGTGATCCGTGATTTACCTTTGGTTTCCAGTAACTTTAGAAACCAGCAAAGTTTGACGGATTACCTGAAAGCAAAAAATGTGGTGGGAATTGCAGACATTGATACTCGTCGCCTGACGCGCATTTTAAGGGATAAAGGTGCACAGAACGGATGTATCATTTGCGGTGACAATATCGATGAAGCATTGGCCCTGGATAAAGCAAAATCCTTCCCTGGTCTTAAAGGGATGGACCTGGCCAAAGAAGTCTGTACGAAAGAAGTTAAGGAATGGACTGGCGGCGCATGGTTGTTGGGTGAGGGATATCAGCAGCTTAACGATGCCAAGTATCATGTGGTTGCTTACGACTACGGAGTGAAACACAATATCTTGCGTATGCTGGTGGATCGAGGTTGTAAGATCACGCTTGTTCCCGCCCAAACCCCTGCATCCGAAGTGTTGGCGATGAATCCTGATGGTGTATTTCTCTCTAATGGCCCTGGTGACCCCGAGCCATGCGACTACGCGATTAAAGCGATTCAAGAAATAGTAGAACAGAATATTCCTACCTTTGGTATCTGTCTGGGTCATCAATTGTTAGCGTTGGCCAGCGGTGCGAAAACCAGCAAGATGAAGTTTGGCCATCATGGTGCTAACCATCCTGTTCAGGATTTAAAAAGCCAGAAAGTTATGATTACCAGCCAAAATCATGGTTTTGCTGTTGAAGCTGACAGTTTGCCGGATAATTTGGAGGTGACTCATATTTCGCTGTTCGATAAGTCATTGCAAGGTATTCATCGAAAAGACAAACCTGCCTTTAGCTTCCAGGGACATCCCGAAGCGAGTCCGGGACCGCAGGAAGCCAGCGAGCTTTTTGATCACTTTATCGAATTAATTGAACAATCAAAGCAGTAGGACACGCCAGCTATGCCAAAACGTACTGATTTAAAAAGTATTCTTATCTTAGGTGCAGGCCCTATTGTCATCGGTCAAGCCTGTGAATTTGACTACTCTGGCGCACAAGCATGTAAAGCGCTGCGAGAAGAAGGGTATCGGGTCATCCTGGTTAATTCGAACCCTGCAACCATAATGACCGACCCGGAAATGGCCGATGCAACCTACATTGAGCCAATTCACTGGGAAGTAGTTCGAAAAATTATCGAAAAAGAGCGTCCTGATGCGATATTGCCAACCATGGGGGGGCAGACGGCGCTTAACTGTGCATTAGATTTAAATCGCGAAGGTGTGCTTGACGAATTTAATGTTGAGCTAATTGGCGCAACTGCTGATGCTATTGATAAAGCCGAAGATCGTGAGCGCTTTGACCAGGCAATGAAATCTATTGGGCTTGAGTGTCCGCGCGCTGAAATCGCACATAGCATGGAACAAGCGCACGATGTGCTTAGTCGCATTGGATTTCCGTGTATCATTCGTCCTTCCTTTACCATGGGCGGAACCGGTGGCGGGATCGCTTACAATATTGATGAATTCAATGAAGTTTGTCACCGTGGTTTGGATCTTTCCCCAACTAATGAGCTGTTAATAGACGAATCCTTAATCGGCTGGAAAGAATACGAAATGGAGGTGGTGCGCGATAAAAACGATAACTGTATTATCGTGTGTACGATCGAAAACTTTGATCCGATGGGAGTACATACCGGTGACTCTATTACGGTCGCTCCGGCTCAAACGCTTACCGATAAAGAGTTTCAAATCATGCGTAATGCAGCCATGGCCGTTTTACGTGAGATCGGAGTAGAGACTGGCGGATCAAACGTTCAGTTTGGTATCGACCCTGAAACTGGGCGTATGGTCATCATCGAAATGAATCCACGTGTATCCCGTTCATCTGCATTAGCGTCCAAAGCAACAGGCTTCCCGATTGCAAAAATTGCTGCGAAGCTGGCCGTAGGGTATACCCTGGATGAGTTAGAAAACGATATCACCGGTGGTTTAACGCCGGCATCATTCGAACCTTCTATAGATTACGTCGTTACCAAGATCCCTCGCTTTAACTTTGAAAAGTTTGCCGGTGCCAATGATCGCCTGACTACACAGATGAAATCGGTGGGAGAGGTGATGGCAATAGGTCGTAATCAACAGGAGTCTTTGCAAAAAGCGCTGCGCGGACTGGAGATTGGGGCTAATGGTCTTAACCCAATCGTGGATTTAGAAGACTCTGATGCGCGTAATAAAATTGTACGCGAGTTACGAGAGCCAGGCGCTGAGCGTATATTCTATATCGGTGATGCGTTCCGACTTGGTATGTCGGTAGATGAAGTCTTCAGATTGACGAATATCGATCGTTGGTACCTGGTTCAGATTGAAGATTTAATCAACCATGAGAAACAGCTTGCGAACGACGGCATCAGCATTATTAATCAGGATCTGATGCGGACATTAAAGCGCAAAGGGTTCTCCGATGCTCGTCTGGCTGAACTGACTAATGTGGCCGAATCAGACATTCGTGAACGTCGCCACAACTTCAATATTCGCCCAGTTTACAAGCGCGTAGATACCTGTGCCGCTGAGTTTGCCACCAGCACCGCCTATATGTATTCAAGTTACGATGAGGAGTGTGAAGCTAACCCCTCAGATAAAGATAAAATTATGGTGTTAGGAGGCGGTCCTAATCGAATCGGTCAAGGTATCGAATTCGATTACTGCTGCGTACACGCCGCACTTTCTATGCGGGAAGACGGCTATGAAACCATTATGGTCAACTGTAACCCTGAAACGGTTTCAACTGACTACGATACCTCAGATCGCTTGTATTTTGAGCCGGTTACATTAGAAGACGTACTTGAAATTGTAGCCAAAGAAAAGCCAAAAGGGGTGATTGTTCAATATGGTGGTCAAACGCCACTTAAGTTAGCCCGCGCATTGGAGAAAAACGGCGTTCCCATCATAGGTACATCGCCTGATGCAATCGATCGCGCGGAAGACCGTGAGCGTTTCCAACACATGGTTAACAAACTGGGTTTGAAACAACCTGCCAATGCAACGGTTACTAATGTAGAGCAAGCGTTAGCGAAAGCAGATGAAATAGGTTTCCCGCTGGTCGTGCGTCCGTCTTACGTGTTAGGCGGAAGAGCAATGGAAATTGTCTATGACCTAAAAGACCTTAAACGCTATCTCAACGAAGCGGTAAAAGTATCTAATGACGCGCCTGTACTTCTGGACCGTTTCTTAGATGATGCGATCGAAGTGGATATTGATGCCGTGTGTGATGGCACCGATGTCGTTATCGGCGGCATCATGGAGCATATCGAACAAGCTGGTGTTCACTCTGGTGACTCGGCCTGCTCGTTGCCACCACATTCGCTGCCGCAAGATATACAAAATGTGATGCGTGAGCAGGTCAAAGCGATGGCGCTTGAATTAGGCGTAGTAGGTCTGATGAATACCCAATTCGCAATCAAAGATGGTGAAGTGTACCTGATTGAGGTAAACCCACGAGCTGCCCGAACTATTCCATTTGTTTCTAAGGCAACCGGTATTCAGCTTGCCAAAGTGGCAGCGCGCGCCATGGTTGGCACTTCACTTAAAGAGCAAGGGCTGACTGGCGAAATTATACCGCCTTATTATTCAGTTAAAGAAGTGGTACTGCCATTTGCCAAGTTTCAGGGCGTTGACCCTTTGCTTGGACCAGAAATGCGTTCTACTGGTGAAGTCATGGGGATCGGTGATACGTTTGAAGAAGCGTACGCTAAGGCGAACCTTGGTGCAGGCTCACCGTTACCTCGCTCAGGTAAAGCGTTACTTTCGGTACGTCATAATGATAAGAAGAAAGTCATTGAGCTTGCAAAAACCCTTATCGAGAATGGCTTCAGTATTGAAGCGACTCGTGGAACAGCGACTGAACTTTATGATGCTGGGGTAATGAGCACGGTGGTAAATAAGTTATCTGAAGGACGTCCAAATATTGTGGATGCCATTAAAAATGGTGAGTATAACTACATCGTTAACACCACTGAAGGGCGACAGGCCATCACAGACTCAATGTACATTCGTCGTGAGGCGTTATTGAACAAGGTCACTTACACAACGACATTGAATGCAGCCTTTGCTACTGTAAGAGCAAAGTTTGCGGATGATCGAAATAAGGTGGCCCCCGTACAGGAGTTGCACGATCGCATTAAACAGTAATGACAATAGCCTGGATACAGGCTATTCTGTTTATTAGTGCTAAATAGACAATAAGTGCGCCTTAGGGCGCACTTTTTTTCGCCTCCTGCGGGAGCGGATATGGAAATATTATTAAGTGAGATAAGAATGAGTCAGTATCCAATGACGGCTCGCGGCGCCGCTATGCTGCGTGAAGAGCTGAATGAATTAAAAACCAAAACCCGTCCCAGAATTATTCAGGCAATTGCCGAGGCGCGAGAACATGGCGACTTAAAAGAGAACGCTGAATATCATGCCGCGCGTGAACAACAAAGCTTTTGTGAAGGTCGAATTCAGGACATTGAGGGTAAACTGTCTAACGCTCAAATCATTGATGTAAGCAAAATGGAAAATACCGGCAAGGTGATATTCGGTACCACTGTTACTATCATGAACCTGGAAAATGAAAAGGAAACGACCTACCGTATCGTCGGTGACGATGAAGCTGATATTAAAAATAATTTGATATCGGTAAATTCTCCCATCGCCCGTGGTTTAATAGGTAAAGAGGTGGATGATGTGGTGAATATTGCCACTCCAAATGGCTCAGTGGAGTTTGAAATTACCGCTGTTGAATACGTCTAATTGCCTTGTTTAGCTAGCTATTTAGGCCACTTGGTATATTAGTGGCCTATTTACTCTGCATAGATCATTTTTTTAGTCATCCCGCCATCTACCGTTAATACTTGCCCGGTAACGAACTCAGCATTAAGTAAGTAGTCAACCGCTTTAAAAATATCAATAGGTCTGCCAACTCGTCCGGCAGGGTGCTGATTATGATCAAGCGAGCGTAAGTCGGTTTCGTCAGTAATCCATCCAGGCGCAATTGCGTTGACACGAATCTCAGGCCCTAATGAAATCGCCATGGCCTGAGTGAGGGACACAATTCCACCTTTGGATGCGCCGTAGGAAAAGTCACCCGGTTCAGACATAAACGCACGAGTCGAGGTGATATTAATGATATTACTGCCTGACTGCATATGTTTAACGGCCTCCCGGCTCATTAAAAATGTACCACTAAGGTTGGTATCAATGACGTCTTGCCACTCTTTAAATGATTGCTCAGCCAGCGGCTTTTTGCTGTAGTCAGTTTTTCCAGCGCAATTAATCAATAAATCCAGATTTTGCCAGCCTAACGCGGCAAAGCCATGTTTAACCGACGACTCATTTCCCACATCGCAGCAAACGCTTTCGACGCCTTTTAATCCATCTTTTGTATCAAAGCTGGCAACCTGCCAACCTTTTTCGACTAGCTGGTGACAAAGTACGTTGCCAATCATTCCACTGCCACCAGTAACAATCGCTTTGGGCATACTTAGTCCACTTTTTCTTTATAAATAGTCAAGATTAATGAGTCGCTTACTAAAAAAGATAACACCTCAGTTTTCCTGTTTGATGATTCTCAAAGCCTATGCTGCTTCTTAACTTCCATTAGGTAATCCGCTAACTGACCCACCGTAGCATCTGCTATCTCAGTTTCTGCTGAATCTGGCACTTCTATACTTAATTCCCGTTCTAACTGCGCTAATATCTTGTTTAGTTTTTCTGATCCTGCCTTTAAATCTTCTTCAAGCTTGCTAGCGGAATGCACTTCGGATTTCGGTATATCCAGTACTTTGTTTAATACGTCTTTAATGACATCGATCACTTCGTTCTTATTCATATTGCCCTGATGTGGAAATTTACTCGTGTGCTGTAATTAAATAGCTGACATCTTCTGTTAACGATCACTCGGTATATAAATTCACGCAGTGTTAGCAAGCGTCTAAGTGAATAGGCAAAGATGAATCCCATACTTAGTAACCACATTTTTCATATGTCTTGCTTGTGGTAAGTAGTGAGTGATGTAAGCCGAAAGTCGCCTTAGAAGATTCTGTCAGTTCACCTGTACGAACGGCTAAAAAGGGGGATGTTTTTAGAACATGTTGAGTTTGTTGGCGACGAATTCAGAGATCGTCTGGCTTACATACCAGTGCGCAACGATTTTGCCGTTCTGGTCTTGAAAAATGTCCATCACAGCTGCTCCTATGTCGTCCTGATTGTTGCGCCAAAAGCTATGAACGACCACCATAGAGGTGACTAATAACGCAACTTAAGTTACCTCAATCACCAAAAGTAACATTCTGTTTTTCATTGCTTTTCTTTACAAAAAGGGCGTATTAGAGCACCGCAGACGTAAAAAACGCGGCCAGGGAGAGCCGCGTTTTTTCTGCGCCAGAGAGGCAGGTTAACTTAGTGAACGCCGATGGCGATCTGTTTTGGCTTTTTCTCTTCTGGAATAACTCGCTCCATATCAATATGCAACAGACCGTTTTCAAAATCGGCCTCACGAATTTCAATGTGCTCACCTAATTGAAACTTTCGCTCAAAACTGCGTTGTTCAATCCCACGGTGTAAGAACTTTCGTTTTTGATTTTCTACTGGTGGCTTTACTTTAGCTGACACAGTTAATGTAGTGTCTTCAACGGTAAGGGTAATGTCGTCTTTACTGTACCCTGCCAGCGCCATGGAAACTCGGTATCGGTTCTCGTCGAATGACTCGATGTTATACGGTGGATAGCTTTCCTGAGCGCCAGTAGCAGACGTCGAGTCTAGGGCCGAGGCTAAACGGTCAAAACCAATAAAAGAACGATAAAGTGGTGATAAATCTAAAGTACGCATAATCATATCCTCAATAGTAAGCAATATGCATTGTTGTCGCCCCGACCATTCGGCAGCGAAATAAATAAACAGTGAAAGGTGGGCCTGATCTGATCAGGCCCTGAAATATTATTTGTTTTCGATTAAGCGGCTGCCAATTTCGATCTGGCGCGGCTTTTTGGCTTCTGGAATAACACGTTCCATATCGATGTGTAGTAAGCCATTTTCCATATCAGCGGCCAAAACTTTTACATGGTCGCCAAGTTGGAATTTGCGCTCAAAATTGCGCTCTGAAATGCCTTTATGCAAGAACTTACGCTCTTCATCCTTCTCGGCACTTTCTTTTTTGCCCGTCACTGTCAGGGTGTTTTCCTGTACTTCAATGGTGACGTCATCTTTACTGAACCCTGCTACCGCCATGGTAATGCGGTATTTGTCTTCAGCTAATAACTCAATATTATACGGGGGATAGCTGCTTTGTTTTTCTGCACGAGTAGCTGCATCAACAAGCGAAGCTAGATGGTCTGAACCAATAAATGAACGGTATAGTGGAGATAGATCGATATTACGCATAGTCATATCCTCAGTAATAAGCAATATGGTTAAATTTACATGCCCCGAACTTCGGCGGCGTTGGTGTCGACCTGAGCCTTCAGCGTCGACACCATAGATATCGGGTTGCTCCAAATATTTTCAAGAAAAAAATTATAATTATTTTTAAAAAATAGCTTAAATAATTGATATACAAAATATTTAAGTTCACTTTTTGAGGATGCGTTTTACCCGTATTGCGAGGCCGAGCAGGGTAGAAACTAAAAGTAGTGCTGCAATATCTCCCCAATATCGATACGGCGTTTTGCCGCGGGTAACAATAACCGGAGAGGTAAGTGAGCCCGCTTCAAACTGTGGTAAACGGGAAGTGATTTTGCCAAAAGGATCGATAAACGCAGTGATACCGTTGTTTGTGGCTCGAATAACGGATTTGCCTGTTTCTAACGCCCGCATTTGTGCGATCTGTAAATGCTGAGCTGGTCCGTGAGAACGTCCAAACCAGGCGTCATTACTGACGGTTACGATCATATCGGTGTCATTGTGCACATTCGCTAACAGTTGTCGTGGAAATGCAATTTCAAAACAAAGGGCGGGAGCGAGTTTTAGTCCGTTAGCAACTAAGTTTGTTTGCTGAAAATCCCCTCTGGCGAATGAAGACATCGGCAAATCAAATAGCGGCGCTAAGTTTCTTAGCCAGTCTTCAAACGGGACAAATTCACCTATCGGCAATAAGTGATGTTTGGCGTAGCGATTGTTATGGAAATATTGATAATTACCTTGTCGGGAATCATTTTCCCTTTTACCAACCACAATCATATTATTCCAGGCTTCTTTGGTTTCATGATTGTAGTTGACGATGCCTGTTACCAGACTGGTATTATGCTTCGCGGCAACCTTATCAAGGTTTAAGAGGTAATCGACCGCAAGTGGCTCTAGTTTAGGTATAGCGGCCTCTGGCCATAGAATGAGATCACTTCCCCATAAAGGTTCAGTGAGTTTTCGGTACTTCCTCATGGTGGGGCGATCCTGCTCGGGTGTCCACCTGAGTGACTGAGCAATATTGCCTTGCACCATAGAAACCTGAACCGTTTTATCTACGCTAACCCATTTATAATTACTTGCGATATAACCACTTAATAACACTACCGTGTAAATCAAGCTAATACGTAGCCAGTGTACCTTTAACTGAGAAACGGCCAGCACAGATGATAGTAATAGTATGAGTGCTGTTACGCCCGTCTCACCAATAACGGGTATCCATCCACTCAAGGGACTGTCAATTTGACTGTACCCCAACGATAGCCAGGGAAAGCCTGTTAACATCCAGCTACGAAACCATTCACCGGCAAACCAGAAAAAAGGTAGCGCAAGTGGCCATAACTTAGGCCTAAAATACTTTTTGGTGAACCAGAACGCCAGGGCGGGATAGAGAGCTAGATAGGCGCTTAACAGCGCCATAAGTCCCACTGAGGCGACAAGGGGCAATCCGCCGTAATCTGCAATACTGACATGCACCCAACTTATACCCGCGCCGAACCATCCAAATCCGAACAGCCAGCCAGTCAGAAACCCGTTTTTAGTTCGAGCGAGCTGGTAAATAGCCGTCGCTACAGCCAGGAAAGTTATTGGCCATAGATGAAAAGGAGCAAAGGCAAAAGTTAAACTTGCGCCGCTTAAAAGGGTCAGCGCATGGGGTAACATCCGTTTCAGCGTAAACTACTCCAATGAGGGGATAACAACCTTCAACTGCACTAAACGACGCTTATCACAGTTGGTGACTTTAAAATGAATGTCGCCAATGGTGATTTCATCATTGGTTGCAGGCATATGACCAAACGCTTTAAGCACAATTCCACCAATCGTATCGGCTTCTTCTTCGCTGAAATTGGTTTCAAAAAATTCATTGAAATCATCTACAGCGGTGAGTGCTTTTACTGAATAGGTATATTTGTTTAGAGGCCTGATATCGTCTGTACCATCTTCTTCTGTATCGTATTCGTCTTCGATTTCGCCGACAATTAATTCCAGAATATCTTCGATAGTAACTAAACCTGACACACCACCATATTCGTCCACTACGATAGCCATATGGTAACGCTGCTGACGAAACTCTTTGAGCAGTACATCAACCCGCTTGCTTTCAGGGACAATCACCGCCGGGCGTATCACATCTTTAAGATGAAACTCTGTTTCTGAATTAAATGCATAGCTTAGTAAATCTTTTGCCAGCAATATGCCTTCAATGTGATCTTTATCTTCGCTTATGACAGGAAAGCGGGAGTGGGCAGATTCTAAAACAGTGGGTAAGAATTCTTCAACACATTGATTAATATCTATGGTTGTCATTTGGGTGCGGGGGATCATAATGTCGCGAACCCGCATATCATTAACCCCAATTACGCCTTCTATCATTTCTCGCGTTTGAGGATCGATCAATTCACGTTGTTCAGCCTCAGTGATGACTTCGACTAAATCTTGTTTACTTTGCGGCTCTCCTGTAAAGGTTAGCTTTAATTTGTCTAACCAGTTTCTGCTCGAAGAGCCGTTGGTAGAGTGGGGGTTATCATCGCTCATAATATTCGTTTTCTGACTGTTTCAAAACTTAAGTTAATGTTCTTGATAAGGGTCGTCAATGCCTAATTGAGACAAAATATGTATTTCCAATGCTTCCATTGCCTCGGCCTCATCATCTTCAATATGGTCGTAACCTAATAAGTGTAAGGTTCCGTGGACAATCATATGGGCGTAGTGATGGATTATCTTCTTTTTTTGTTCATGCGCCTCCTGTTCGATAACAGGAACGCAAATTACCAGGTCACCAAGCAGATCCAGACTCACGCCAGGTGGTGCTTCGAAGGGAAAAGACAGTACATTTGTTGGCTTATCTTTACCTCGGTAGGTATGGTTTAGCGAGCGCGACTCATCATTTTCTACAAATCGCACAGTGAGTTCCAGTTGCTCTTTATGTAAATGAGTTAGCACTGCACTTACCCACTTTTCCACCTCATTAGCTGAAGGCAGGTTTTTCTCGTAAAAACTTCCTTCACAAGCAACTTGATAGTCAACTATGGCATTCATAAATTAACGTGTGCTGTGCTAATCAGTTGGATTGTCAGTGGATTGTTCATTTGCTTTTGCTCCCTGCTTGCGCTTTTCGGCACGTATTTTTTCCTGTTCTGTATCATGCTCTTCATAAGCACGAACAATTCTGGCAACCACCGGATGACGGACAACATCATCTGCGTTGAAAAAATTAAACGAAATATCGTTAACTGATTTAAGCACTTCAATGGCGTGGCGTAAACCTGAGCGGGCTCCACGAGGAAGATCTACCTGGGTAATATCGCCAGTAATCACTGCTTTAGAGTTAAACCCAATGCGGGTTAAAAACATTTTCATTTGTTCAACAGTGGTGTTTTGACTTTCATCTAAAATGATGAACGCATCATTGAGTGTACGGCCACGCATATAAGCCAGAGGAGCGACTTCAATGACATTACGCTCAATTAATTTTTCTACTTTTTCGAAGCCCAGCATCTCGAAAAGGGCGTCATAAAGTGGTCGTAAATACGGATCGACTTTTTGCGACAAGTCACCGGGTAAGAAGCCCAGTTTTTCGCCAGCTTCTACCGCCGGGCGGGTAAGGAGTATTCTGCGAATTTCCTGACGCTCAAGGGCATCAACAGCACATGCAACTGCAAGGTAGGTTTTACCTGTGCCAGCCGGTCCGATACCAAAGCTGATATCATGATTAACAATGTTCGCAACATATTGTCCCTGATTGGGATTTCGCGGCTTGATAACGCCCCGTTTTGTGCGAATATGCACTTCTTTTCCGTATTCACCGGCATAAGATCGTTCCAGACATTGACTCTCCTGAATAGCAAGGTGAACCTGTTCAGGACCCACCTCCTGTACAACACCCCTTACCGGCTGAGTTTCTACGTACAGCGCCTTGAGAATTTCTGATGCACCTTCGACTTGTCTAGGTTCACCGAATACTTTGAACACATTGTTGCGGTATCCAATTTCCACCCCCAGACGACGTTCGATTTGCTTTAGATTATCATCAAAAGGGCCACACAAATTCGACAAACGACGATTATCAGCAGGCTCAAGTGCTACTTCTACGCTATCAACAGTGCTCAAACTATCTTTTACCTCGGTATTTTTAAATAATTAAACAGACGGAACATATTGGGCAACGCCCAGCTGGTCGGGTTTACTGGCCTGACGCTTCGCAGTAATAGATTGGGGCGAAATTGCCACACGCAAGCCCATATCTTTTTCACGCCTTACCACATCACCACGTAGTGAGTTGGTGAACACATCAGTAATGCGCACATCAACAAACTCACCAACCATGTCGGGCGACCCTTCAAAATTCACAACCCGATTATTTTCGGTACGTCCGGATAACTCCATTGGGTTCTTTTTAGAAGGCCCTTCAACTAAAATACGCTGCTCAGTACCTACCATGTTACGGGCAATACGTAACGCCTGTTGATTGATACGTTGCTGAAGTAAATAAAGACGTTGTTTTTTTGCGTCTTCGCTTACATCATCCACCGCATCGGCCGCGGGGGTACCTGGACGTGCACTGTAAATAAAACTAAAGCTCAGGTCATAATCAACCGCCTGGATAAGATCCATGGTGGCCTCAAAATCCGCATCGGTTTCTCCTGGGAAACCAATAATGAAATCAGACGACATGCTGATATCCGGGCGAATTTTACGTAATTTGCGAATTTTCGATTTGTACTCTAATGCCGTATGCCCGCGTTTCATCAAATTCAAAATACGATCTGAACCGCTTTGCACTGGCAAGTGAAGATGGTTAACGAGTTCTGGAATACTTTCGTAAGCCGCAATGATATCGTCGGTAAATTCCACCGGGTGAGAAGTGGTGTAGCGTATGCGGTCTATTCCATCAATTGCAGCCACTAACTCAAGCAGTTCGGCAAAGCGGCAAATGCTACCATCGTGGTGTTCACCTCGATACGCATTCACATTCTGACCAAGCAAATTGACTTCACGCACGCCCTGTTCTGCCAACTGGGCGATTTCCAAAATCACATCATCTACCGGGCGGCTAACTTCTTCACCACGGGTATATGGAACGACACAAAATGTGCAGTATTTGGAACAGCCTTCCATGATAGACACAAAGGCTGTAGGTCCTTCAGCTCGCGGCTCGGGCAAACGGTCAAATTTTTCAATTTCAGGAAAACTAACATCCACAACAGCCTTCTCGCCATTTTGGATTTGATTAATCATTTCAGGTAGGCGATGTAATGTCTGGGGGCCAAAAACCAAATCAACAAAAGGCGCTCGTTGGCGAATAGCATCGCCTTCCTGTGAAGCAACGCAGCCACCCACACCAATAATTAATTCCGGCTTATCTTTTTTCAGCATTTTCCAGCGACCAAGCTGGTGAAATACCTTTTCCTGTGCTTTTTCACGGATCGAACAGGTATTCAACAAGATGACATCCGCCTCTTCTGGCTCCTGTGCCAGCGCGAAACCATGTGTTGAATCTAACAGGTCTGCCATTTTTTCTGAGTCGTACTCATTCATCTGACAGCCCCAGGTTTTAATGTACAGCTTTTTGTTCATAATGACCGTTTGTATATCTTAAGTTAAGCCGGCAATATACGCTGAAAATGAAAAGTTGCAGGTTAAACTCACCTGCTATGTCCAGCATATCCGGAGGTAAATAAAAAATAGCGGCATATTTTACCTGCTCTGACGAGTATTTCCCAGCGCTAACTTGTGGGTTAGGTGAATCTTTGTTGAATTTGCTTTACACCATGACAGTCGAGCGAGGAGAAGCCATAATAGGATTCTGACTTAAAGGAATGATCATGAACGATTTTTGTATAATGGGTTCCGGAATGGTAGGGGCTACCCTCGCATTGGGTCTCGTCCGCCAAGGCCACAAGGTAGTACTAATCGAACCACAGATGCCTCAGCCTTTTTCCCCCGAACAGCCACCTGATTTACGGGTTTCGGCACTGTCCGTTGCCTCGGTTGATTTACTCAAAGCTCTGGGGGCCTGGAAAAATATTGAAGCCAATCGTCTTCGCGCATACAAGCAACTTTCTGTGTGGGAGGGAATGCAGGCCAGGACTGACTTTACTGCAGAATTACTTAACCTTCCTGAATTAGGTTATTTTGTCGAAAACCGCCTCTTACAGCTTGCATGTTTGGCTGAGCTGAAGGAGTGCAGCCACTTTACCTTAATTGATTCAAAATTCGCTAAATCCATAGATTTGACCAACCCGTACAGCGTGAAAGTGCATCTTGATGATGAGCAGACGGTGGAAGCACACTGGTTGATCGGGGCTGATGGTGCTCGTTCCATGGTGAGAGACGCCGCTAAAATTGGCAGTAGCGGATGGCAATATGAACAGCAGGCACTGGGTGTGGTGGTAAAAATGCATCAACCACAGACTAACACAACCTGGCAGCAATTTACTCCGGATGGCCCCCGCGCGTACCTGCCCATGTACGATGATTATGCTGCCTTAATTTGGTATGACCATGCCACCGTGGTGAAGCAACTTGCCGCGATGGCCCCTGATACGCTGACGCAAAAAATTGTTTCTGCATTTCCTGATGAACTCGGTTCTTTCGACATTGTTTCTTCAACCGCATTTCCGTTAACGCGAAGCCATGCAAGTCAGTATGTGAAAGGAAATGTTATTTTGATTGGCGATGCTGCACACACCATTAATCCGCTGGCCGGGCAGGGAGTGAATCTTGGCTTTAGAGATATCGAAGCACTATTGTCTATCACAGCAGATAATGACGCTTTTGAGCACGCTGAACTAGGTAAAAGATTAATACAAAAGTTTGAGCGTCCACGCAGACGTGATAATTTGATGATGATGTCAGCGATGGACGGCTTCTATACACTGTTCAGCAATAATATTTTGCCGCTTAAATTAGCGCGCCAGTCACTATTGTCAGTTGCTCAGCATCTGCCATGGGGAAAGAAATATGTTCTTAAATATGCGTTAGGATTAAACGAATGGAAGTTTTAGTTATCGTTGGGATTTTGTTTTTGGCCTTGTTTTTGATTATCCCATTAATAGAACGTTCGAAAATGCGCATCTCCAGTGAGGAGTCGGCCAAAATCGCACGTTGGATTTGGCCTTTAATCATGATTGCGCTCATTATTCAGCTGATTATGATGATGGTGAGAGGGTAGGCGGGCTACCCTCAATTTCGGGATATTACCAGATATCTTTTTCTGTCGACCCCTGAATTTCACAATCCCCGGTCTGATATTCAGGTCGTTGTCCTTTGGCATGTTTAGCAAAATAATCCTTACTGATTGACACAATAGTAGGAGTAAGCCAAATAATCGCGACAATGTTAATCACCGTCATTAAGCCTAAAGCCATATCAGCTAAGGCCCAAACTTGTGGTAATGCTGCCATCGACCCCCAGAAAATCATCGCCAGGTAACCAATCGTGTAGGCTGCGCGCCCAGGCCTGTTGTCCAGTTTGAACATGTGCAGGTTACTTTCACCGTATGCGTAGTTCGCCACTACCGATGTAAATGCAAACAGGCAAATAGCGGCAGCAACAAAGTCGGTTCCGCCACTCCCTATATGGCTGCTCATCGCATCCTGCGTCATCCGTATTCCTTCCATTTGACCTTGTGCCTCACCTCCGGCAAGCAAAATAATAAACGCGGTAGAGGTGCATAGAATCATGGTATCCAAAAACACCCCAAGCATTTGAAGATAGCCTTGAGTAACCGGGTGATTAGGATTGGGGGCCGCCCCTGCCGCTGCGTGCGGTACGCTGCCGGATCCTGCTTCATTTGAATAGAGGCCTCGTTGGATTCCATTTTTTATCGCTGCACCCAGCGCACCCGCGCCAGCTTCTTCCAGCCCAAATGCCGATCGTAGAATGTGCATAATTAAATCGGGTACTTCGGAGATATGCATGAAAGTAACAAGCAGGGCGGCAATGACATAGCCGATACCCATAAATGGGACAATCCACTCGGCAAAACGGGCAATGCCACGAAACCCACCAATGACAATTAACGCGGCAACAATAATGATAGCCAGCCCTGACCAATGGGTGGGAATGCTGTAGGCGTTATTAAGTGCATCTGTGATGGTGTTAGCCTGCACTGCGCTAAATACAAAACCGTATCCTAAAAACAAGCATAAGGAGAAGGCGACGGCTAACCAGGTTTTGTTTAAGCCTTGTTTGATGTAGTAAGCGGGTCCACCACGAAATTCGCCGTTCTCATCGCGTACCTTATATAGCTGGCCTAACACACTTTCAGCGAAACCCGTTGCCATCCCAAGAAAGGCTATGACCCACATCCAGAAAATAGCGCCAGCACCACCAAGGGATATCGCTACCGCAACCCCGGCCAGATTTCCTGTGCCGACGCGTGCTGATAAACTGGTACACAAGGCCTGAAATGAACTTATTCCTTCTTTGGTAGCGTTTCCACTCCCTTTGAGAAGGGCAAACATGTGTAAGAAATGTTTTAGTTGAACCCCGCCTAACCTAACAGTAAACCAAACTCCACAGCCGACCAGCATAAAAATAAGGATTTGCCCTTCACCCCAGAGCACATTATTAATGGCGCTAACAATCTGATTAATCACCCACATTTTCCTACTTGGTATTGTTTTTTGTTATCTGGAACAGTCTGCCGACCTTTACGGGAGGTGTAAAGTAAAAAAGCCGACGCAATGGTCGGCTTTAAAATATGGCTGGGGTAGCAGGACTCGAACCTACGAATGGCGGGATCAAAACCCGCT
>CAZROH010000003.1:0-87695 GCA_964601635.1 uncultured Alteromonas sp.
CAAATTAATGATCAAGGAGATTTTTATGGCTACGCACGCAACGCATACTCCCACATCTGATTCGGTTGCTGACAAAGTAAGGGCAAATGGCATGGCAGACTCATCGCACCCGGTCACAGATAAGGTACAAGAATCCCTCCATAGCTCTGTTGATAAATTAGCTGGTTCTGCCGGCCGAGCTGAAGAGAACCTTCGTCAATCGGCTTCCGAATCGGCGGAAAACTGGGAAAGAAGAAAAGCTGAGGCTGAGCAGAAATGGCAAGGCTCTTCGATTCGAAAATATGCGATTGAAAACCCTTTGGCTACCGCAGGTATCGCGTTTGCCGCTGGCATGTTATTAACGTCGATATTTCGTAGTAAGTAATAAACCGTTAAAAGTTAAAAGTAAAAAGTAAAAAGTAACTATATGATGAATGAATCCAATCCTCAGCTAAATCAATCATCAAATTCAGCTGATGAAAAGGATCCGTATTGCCCGACCAGTGAAACTGGTCGGGCAAGCGACTGTAAAGAAGACACATCAATTTATGATGATGCTTCTATCACTCGCACAATCGAAGCTGCCAAGAATGCATTTGAATTAAAAAAACAGGAATTTGAAGCCGTTGGTGAAGTTATTGCAGCTGAGACGGCATTGGTAAAAAAATCCACTGTTATCACTGTTGTATCTCTTGCAGCCGCGTTTATCTTTTCATGTTTTAGTTGGATAGTGATTAACATCACCCTAGCCATCGGTCTCGTAGACGCAGGAATGCATTACCTGACTTCTGGCGCTGTATTACTGTTGCTTAATATGAGTGTCGTTATTTTTGCCTTATATGTGGCAAAGAATACTTACAAGCGCATCTCGTTGCGCCCGGTTATTGAAGCAATAAGGGGTCATGCAGGAAGTTAAGGGAGGCATTAAATGAGCATATTTATCAACAAGGAACTCCATGCTGTCGCGTCGTCTCGTCGACATTATGATGTAGCCAAACTAAAAAGTGACTCAGCAACAGAGAGACTTAAATTGAACAGCAAGTTGCTTGTCGCCTCTCCTTTGGGAGTATTAACATTTTTTAGCATTGGTGCTTATAAAGGGGCGACAACGGATAATCCCCCTTCCAGAAAAAGACAGGCTATACTTATGTTTTTACGCGGGCTAGTGGTAAATTTTCTATCTTAAGGAAAAGCGAATGTTTGAGCGGAAACTGATAACTCGAATTACTTACTGCATTAGTTGCGTTATTTTCATATTGACCCTCCCTCTGGCATGTTCAAGCGTTCCAAACGCTGTACCAACGTCGTATAAATCAGCCAAAACAGCCAATGGTTATGGCTATTCAAGTACCCAATTATCTGATAACGAATATCGCGTAATGTTTAAAGCAACAGATTTGACTCCTGCAGACTTGGTTCAGGAATACACGCTTCGGCGGGCTGCAGAATTGGCAGATAAGCATAATTATGCATGGGTTACTGTGGTCAAGACTGATATCGAAAAAAAGCAAAATCAAGGCAAAACGGTAGTTAGGAAAAAGACAGACAAGCAAGTAAAACTTCCGCAGGATCAACAATGCACTATGTCTGGCTGTACTGAGGTTGCCCAACCGTTTACTGGGAACGGTGACGATATTGAAGTACAGACAACCCCCATGTCTGATATCTATTACTCTATTGTGGTTAGAATGAGCGCCACAAAGCCAGACGTTAACGCACTACAGGTTAGCCAACTATTAGATAAAACTATATAAGTGAAAGTTGATTTCATAATGTGAAAACATTTTACATCCCCACCGTAAATATTACTGCTATTTATACAGCAGCCAATTCGCCGTACCAACACAATCAAGCTAAGTCGTTGTTAATTATATATAAAAACCACTATTAAAGATAAGTAATTGAATTAATTCGGGTATGTAGTGTGCAGCACATGAATACACATTTGTGTATTCGAGTTTCATCATTTTCAAGGAGAAATGTTATGAACGATCCGGCTCCTCAATCCAAAGCAATAATAAATATCATTAAAGTACTTAATAGCGGAATTGATTTTTACCAGGACGGTTTGAAGGATCTAAATGATACGAATATTAAGGTCCTCTTCACTCGCATGATTGAAGAAAAAAAAGAAGCAGTGGCAACATTACTTCCATTCGCCAGAGGCACTGAGGGGGATGCAGAAATACCGCATGATACCGGTGTAGACATAAGAAATTTATATACTCATGTGGTCGCAGGTTTAAGTGCCAAAGAAGAACATAAATTCATCAACCAACTTGAAGAAGTAGAAGAGGAAGTGCTAAAGCGTTTAGATGAAGCTCTTGAAATAGATCAGACCTGTGAATGCGCGGCGGAACTCAGACGTATCAGATCACGGTTGCAACAGTGCCATGACGAAATGAAATTACTGCAGGTGGAAACTGCATAAAGCAAAATAAAGTTAGCAGCCCTCATTATACCAGGGCCTGCTTGCCTCATTATCTACGGGAAATTGCCTTTCAGCGTAATGACGCACTACAAATGAACATCATTAGATCGTGCAACCCAATCCATGTCTTTCGTTTGTTCATCTAACGTCCCTTTAGCATCTTCTAAAAATATCTGACAAAAGTAGTCAACACTTGGATACTGTTCGCGGTAAGATTTAAGTTGAACTTCCATTTCCTGCATCGCATTTGCGAATTCAGAATTCGATTTTGATAGCTCGTAATCACATTTTAAATAAGCGCACAATACGTCCGCGGCTTTGGCTAGCCTCACATGCATATCTTGTTTGTCTTGCTCAATAAGCGGAGTATAACGCGCCTGCAGTTGCTCAGGCAGCGTCTTAATTAACATTCCTTCAAATCGTTTTTCTAACTTTTTGATTGCTGAGGTTGTTTCAGGGTCATGATATTTGACTGGACTGGGGATGTCACTCATTCCTGCTATTTCGCTGCCTTCGTGAAAAATAGCCATACTGGCAACACGATCTGGTTGAATGTCTTCACCAAAAACATCAGCCGCGATTGTGCCCAGCATATGCGCCACTACCGCAGCTTCGTATATATGCGTAGACAGCATTTCTTCTTGAAATTGTGCCATTAAAGGCCACCGTTTTACGTTCCTGGCGCGTTGCATAAGACCGATGAATGCTGAGTGATCTTTTGCCATAAACTCCATTGCCTGTTCAAACTGATAATTAGCCTAGTATATCAATAATAAAGACCGCTTTTATGAATATTATGTCTAAAAGGCTTTTTACAGTGTCAGCAAAAGCATCCCCCGTGTAAAAACTGCAAGATTAAATGTAATTAATTATACTGAATTGCCTGCCATACCTGTTTAATGCAAACCAAAACCCTATATATCAATAAGTTACGTCATTGGCATAAAAAAAGCATAGATTATTGTGACATTAAACGGACTCAATAAGGGGATCACCATGTTAGGTTGGGCTATTACGTTCTTTATCATCGCCATTATTGCTGCAGTTTTTGGTTTTGGCGGCATTGCTGGTGCGGCTACCGGTATTGCTCAGTTTTTATTCTTTGTCTTCGTTGCGTTGCTGGTGATTTCACTAGTTGCTAATGCGCTTCGCGGCAAATCACCTAAAGTCTAAAGTAGGAAAAGGAGAAAGGACTATGATTTCATATAAAGCGTTTTTGAAAACTTTGCTAGTAGCTGGATTTGCGATGTCTCTAGCTGCATGTGACGATGGGCCTGCTGAAGACGCTGGTGAAGAGCTTGATGAAATAGTAACGGATGCAGGCAATGCTGTCGAAGATGCCTGTGAAGATGCTAAAGAAGGTATGGATGCTGAAGATAAAGATTGTTAAGTTTTCACTTTTTAAAAAGCCAGGTTCGTAGATTCCTGGCTTTTTTGTGCATGTTTATGAGCAACTTTTGACGTGAGACATTGACATGCGCATGCTAATCTTCGCTCTCAGTTGAAGCCTCAGAAAAGAATCATTGCAAGCCATCTGAATAAAATAAACGTTTATCTGATCCCGATGTTCAAACTTTTTTTATTCCTGCTCCCGTTTTTTGTAATACAGCCTTAGCCACAACATTACCCAAACACCTTTCTGATCAACAGTTCAGCCAATTAGGGCCGCCCGCCTTATGTTTGAGCCTTCTCATCAATAGCACCTGTGCACACAAGGTAAAATTAGGTTCGTTGTAGCTGACAATAATCCTGCAGGTTTACGCTGAGTAGCCCCTTTATGGCCATGATGTGGTCACGCGGAGCGGAGTAAAGGAAATCATGAAGAGCATTAAGCAGGGTCACAAAGTGCCTTTCTAAAAATCAATTTGCAGCTCCGATTATGTCGCGTCCTTTGGTTTATCAGCAACAAACCAATTTAAAAGTGATGGTAACAGGGTTACGTCAGTAATAAGTGCCATAAGCATCGCACAAGCGGTTAATAAGCCAAAGTATACACTTGGCAGAAAGTTTGAAAAACCAAACAGTGAAAAGCCAATAGCAATGATAGTTGTGGTAAACACAATCGCTAAGCCAGTATGCCCAAATGCATTGTCACTTGCCGCCTGAGCTTGTCCGTCCTGTGATTGCGCGTCCTTTTTACCTTCCAAATAAGCGTGCAAAAAGTGGATGGTGTCATCAACTGCGATGCCCATTGCAATTGCTGCAATAGTAATTGTCATAATATCCAATGGGATCCCCACCCACCCTATTATTCCCAGAATTCCCAGGGTAGTAAGAATGTTGGGAACCAGTGCAATCAGTGCGACTTTAAGGGAGCGGAAGATTAAAAGGAGTACCAATCCCAGTACAACATACACAATACCCAGCGTTTTAATTTGCGAGTCAAACAGCCGGGATAAAATATCCTGATATAAAATGAACAGATTGGTGAAAGTGAAATTTTGTTTTTGCAATCCAACAGACGCCAGATCATTGCTAAGATTCTCAACAAAGCTTTCCCTATCCAGCCCTTTGGTGGTGTCTTGAATGCGGATAGAAATTCTCATTTGCGAAGACTCGGGAGAAAAATAAGCACCGACTAATTGATTCACCACTTGTCTATCCAGTAAATGATAAATAGTTGTAAGTTCGTATTCGGTCAACGGAATATTATCATTAAGCTTTTTGGCCAATCGCGTGAAGTTAACGACAGACGTTACACTACCAGTGGCCTCGAACGCTTCTATAGCGCCCTGCGCTAGCTGCAATTTACTTACGCTATCTGCAGTAAGCTCAAGCTGCTCGTTCTGATTGGATTGCTTGATATCAATAATAACGTCCAGTGGGGTGGAGCCGCCGAATTCTTTATCTATAAAGGCCAGTTCTTGATGTACTTGCGTATCTTCATGAAAATAATCAATGAACGAGTTTTCCACGTCTAATTTGGTTATACCAAACCCAATCCCCAATGCGACTAATAAACTGACAAATACAACGGTTTTAGGGAACGCGAGGTTCATTCGCTTAAGTAAAACGAGAATCTGTTTTATAAACGTAAAGTCTTTTGTTTCTTTGGTCTTTGGTAATAAACAAAGTAAGGAGGGAAATAACAGAAGACCGACAGACATAGTAACAAGCATAGCTACCAGCATCATCCAGCCAAATGCTACCACTGGTTGCAGCCCGCTAAAGATTAAAGAACCGAACCCCACTGACGTTGTCAGCGTGGCAAAAAAACAAGGACTGAGTTTATCTTCTAATGTCGCCACCACGCGCTCACGCTGGTTTAAACTATCATCTTGCCGACTGATATCGCGATAACTGCCAATCAAATGAATCATTACCGCTAATGTTAATATAAGCTGCAATGCAACAAAATTAGCCGAAATAACGGTGGTTCGCATATCCAGCATGCCAAAAATGCCCATCGTGACAAGCACACTAACAGCACATGCAAATAATGGAAAAAGAACCCACTTAATTGAGCGGTACAGCACTAAGAGTAACAAAGCGATCACACCCGCGATAGCGATTCCGAAACTGATAAGATCGGACTTTATAATATCAATCAGGTGCTGCCCCACTACATAAGAGCCGCCCATATAGGTGTCGGCGCGCTCTTTAACCAGGCTTGCAATTTTTTCAATTTGGGTAATCTCTTTTTGACGTTGGCTGGTTAATTTTTGCTTGATGGGATCTGCTTGCGCTTTCAACTCATTCAGTTTTGTTCGCTCTTTTTCGGTTAACTCCCTATCCAGTACATTTGATTGAATCTCCGTCATCTGAGATTCAATCTCCACCAGTTCCTCGTTCTGTTTGAACACGATTTGAATAGCGGTCGCAGTTTCCTGCTGGTTAATCAATAGATCGGTGAAAATTGGATGACCGCTAATCAATTGCTTCATTTTTTCTGGTGAATAATGTTGCTTTTCCCAGGTAAGCGAACTCACTTCGGTGCCACCTGTTAGTGCCTCTGCATTTTTGATCAAGGGAACAGTTAGAATGGAGGTGACCGCTTTAACACGTTCAAGTTTACGCAACTCTGTTGTTAAACGGTTTAAATCGTTAAATGTCGTTTCACTGAATAATTCATGTTCAGGCTTGTATGCCAGCAAAATAAATTCGTCTGGAGCAAAGCGTTGATTAGCGATTTGCGTTTTAATGTACAGTTCGTTGTCTTTGACCAACAAGGTTTCTGCTGACGCATCAATTTTAAATTGTGTGGCGAAATATCCCATTACCACAAGTACTGTTGCGAACAGTGCGATAATTGGCCACCTGAAGGTAACTATTGCATGCGCTATTTTATTCTTCATCATCCTGCTTATCTTGATACTTAAAAAGCTCATCCCGGCGTTGCCCCTGAATATACTGATTCCGGAAATAAATATATGGGTCGTCGGCGCTACGATACACCTTCTGGTATGTGTCTGATTTTAATGAAAACTTATCGATACTATTGAGTATCCAGAACTGGTAAGTCTGGGGGGGATCTGCTACATAATCGATAGGGTGAAGTAATCCTTCAGTAAAAGTCGAAAAACCACCTCGAACGTCGCTAGGACCGAGCAAAGGCAATACCAGATAGGGCCCAGCAGAGACATCATAACGTCGTAAGGTATCTGCAATAGTTTGCCTTTTTTCCGTGATGTTAAACCATTCCGTTGCAGGGTCAAAAAGCCCAAAGATGCCAATTGTGGAGTTAATTAAGAAGCGACCCACATTGCTGCCGGCTTCATCTACCTCACCTGCGAATAAATTATTTACAAAATTAAGAGGCTCGCGGATATTATCAAAAGCGTTACCGATTTTATCTCTAACAACTTCAGGCACAACATAACGATAACCATTGGTAACGGGAATTAATACATATTCATATACGGAGTGATTGAAACTAAACATCCTGCGGTTAAACCCTTCCCATGGGTCATGGTAATATTTTTCTTTATCGACCTTGTCTTTGCGTTGGGCATCAGTAACGGCAACAACCGTAGGTTCAACTTCGACTTCACCTTGACTGGTAGTAATGGTCACGGTTTTACCGGAGCTCAGCTCGTCCACTTTTTGGATTTGCTCAGAAGACGACGGTTGCTCGTTAGTTGTTGAGAGTTGTTCAGTTTCAGTAGGCGTCGCACAGCCAAATAACACAACAGTGAAAATATTTATTAAAACCTTACGGTGTTGTTGCATAAATATTTTTCCCTTTACTGTTCATTATCAACAGAATCTCCGCAGACATTTACGATTGAGACTCAACTATTATATTTTATACTGCTCTACTTTCATTCAGATTACATCCACTTGAATTAAAAGCGCAATTTTCATTTTTTGAAGTTTGTCTGCGTTTGATAACACTATTTTTGAAGTGCAGGAAGTGATATTCGGGAGGAGTATTCTTGAGGAGAAGAATGCGGACAAGGAGTGGGGCGAAAATACCCCCTGCCCGCACACTTTTAGTTACTGGTTAACTTGTTTGACTATCCAGTTGCTGCATAGAAGCTCAGACTGGCCGTGTGATGGCTGGTCCTGCTTGTTGTCATTATATCGATCAAACCAGTTAAAAACGGGTTGGTTTTGCAAGTACTTTTCAAATCGGTTGCTTGGTTGTGGAGATAGTTTTCGCTTAAATAACTTCATTTCGTGAAATCCTTCCTAATCACATCTTTTGATTTGGTATTTCCAGTTACAAATACTTTATTCAAGTATCGAACCAACTTCGACCAACGTTACCTGAAATTAATAAATCCCTTATTCCTTATGGGCTTGCAATGTGGCGTGGTATTCAAACAAGGTGGTGTGTTATTAACCTGACTATAAGCATTTCTTACATAAAAGTAATTTTTACATACATAAGTTACAGCGTGCGTCAGGGAAGTGTTTGCAGTGATTTATTTGCATTTAATTAACTGAGTATTTGGTATGAGAGAGCTCATCCTATTACTGAGAGCCTTAAATACATCACCTGTATTCTGTTTAAACTATAAGTGCAAAGGTGGCTTATTATTTTATAACAAATATCGAACGGGTTCAGGTAGAAAAACGAATAAGAAAAAAGGTGCCGAAGCACCTTTTTATACTATTTGACGTTGTTAACTGCTACGAATTAGGCTCTTACTTATTCATCGCAGTTTGTCGCGCAACTTCCATATTGTCTTCTACATTTCTCACGTCATCTGCATTCCGTGCAATCTCAACGGCTAAATCTTTTTCAGCTTCAGAATCAACATTACCAGACAGCGTGACGTTGCCATCTTTCACATCCACATCAATGTCAAAGCCCGAAATGTCAGAATCCATTAACAAACGCGTTTTCACTACTGTGGCTATTTTAGCGTCAGTCAATGCATTAACTCCCTCCTCCGTTTCTTCTTCGGTTTCGCGAGCTAATTCGTCAGTCTCTTCATCAATTTCGTCTGCGATTTCTTCTCCATCCTTGTCGTAATCCATATTGTCACTAGGATCACTGGCTGCGGTCATGCGCTCACTTTCATCATCCATTTCGTCTTCATCTTGCGCATGCTCGTCAACGATTGCGAGTTGATTATCAACCTCAGTTACACCATCGATATCTCTGACTAATTCTTCGGCAAGTTTCTTCTCGACTGAGTTATCCACTTTTCCAGTCAGAATAACCTTACCGTCCTGCACATCAGTATCGATATCGAAAGAATCCAGATTACCATTAAAAAGTAACGTGGCTTCTGCTTTACCATCTATCCAGGCATCCTTGGCACTTTTTTCCCAATTGTTATCGCCTGCTGCCATCACAGAAGTCGATAAGGTACCAGCTACAATCAAAGATAGTATTGAACGTTTCATAACTAGCTTCTCCTTTTGTTAAAGCTGAAATTAGTACTGCGATTTTCGCGCCAAAATATTAAGCCATTGAATTTATTTAAAATTAAATTAACCCCCCACGTTGTTCACTATCCATTTGCTGAAAGCTTTACGAGCGAAAGGAAGTTTTTACTTGATCGAAGATACTTCGTATGGGAAACGATCTTTTCCCCTGAATCAGCGGTAAGTAATCATCAGTTGGTGTAGTTTAAGCGTAAGTATTTATGGGCTATTTCACACCTTTGTTACCAGATTACCTGTCATCCTGATTAAATGAATTTACTCTCTGAGGAAATATGTTCACAGCGTTAATTCTAATTAGTGCATTGCTTTTAGTGACCGCAGTCACACCATTATTTCCGGGTCAGCATTGGTTGATTCGAGTTTGGGAATTTCCTCGCCTGCAACAAGCCATTTTGATCTGTGTTTGTATCGCAATCTGGGGATTTTATCTTGATCAACATTTACTGTTAGGCTCGGTCTTCATTGTTTTATTAACTATTGCCCTGATCTGGCAAATTCTATGGATATATCCGTATACCTTTCTGGCATCAAAAGAAGTTGAACAAGTACAAAGTGCGAATGAAGACAATACGCTCAGTATCCTTACCAGTAACGTCTATATGTACAATAAAAATAGTGAAGGGCTGTGTAAACTTGTTGAGCAATACCAACCAGATATGTTGGTAACCCTTGAGAGTAATCAGTGGTGGGAAGACGCATTGCAACCATTACATAAAACGTATACGCATCGCGTTGCCTGCCCCCTTGAGAATCTTTATGGAATTCACCTTTATAGCAAAATTCCATTTTTGGAAAATGAAACGCGTTTTATAGTTGAAAACGATGTCCCCTCTATTGAGATAACTATCAAACTTAGCGATCAGAAAATCAAAATTTATTTTTTACACCCAAAACCGCCAAGTCCCACTGAAAATGAATCAGCCGAACCAAGAGATCATGAGTTGGAAATCGTTGGAAAAGAGGTCAAGCAGTGTGATATTCCAGTTGTAATCGCTGGGGACCTAAATGACGTCGCCTGGTCTCCTACAACAAGGAAATTTAGAAAGTTAAGTGAGACACTGGACCCTCGAATTGGCCGCGGCTTTTTTAATACGTTTCATGCAAAATATCCTCTCATCAAGTGGCCGCTGGATCACATATTTCATTCCGATGATTTTGAGCTGGTCACTATTGAGCGTTTGCCAAAGTACGGTTCGGACCACTTTCCGTTATTCACCAAACTGAAACTTAAGTCTTCTAAATCCGAATACTAATGAAGTATATCAATTCAGTTGGAATTACTCTTTGATTGATGTTGTTTTTTCATGGGGCCCGCAAATTGGAAAATGATGAAACCCATCACAGAGAGAACAATACTGATTTCATAGCGAGCATAGGCGACCGAAACGCCAAGCGCACCGACAAGCCAAATGCCAGCTGCAGTTGCAGTCCCCACTACGTGGCTGGATGTTTTCAGAATGGCACCACCACCGATGAAACCTATCCCGGTAACAATACCGTACATAACCCTGGCTTCGGCATCTCCCTCCTGATATACGTCCATCCCCACTAGCATAAACGCGCAAGCTGATATAGCGACTAAGGGAAACGTTCGTAACCCGGCACCGTTAGCCCTATGTTCGCGATTTACTGCAATAGGTAACGCCAATACGAATGCAATGCCTAATTGATAGAAGTGATAGAAGATTTGTTCTACGTCCACATCGCATACCTTATCTCTTGCCTAGTGAAATAACGGTTTACGCACTTAGCAGAGTTGCCGGCTGTATGCTTTTTCGCTGAGAGATAACCGTTTGACATCGATTAACAATATCAATTATATCATTCTGGTCCGGAATAATATTATCGAATGTCAGAGATGCAAAATCTTGTAATTCATTACCGTCAGACATTAGCAACACTGAAGGTTTAGGGTCAGCAAACAAAGTAAAGTTGTCATAAACTTCCTGAAACGTCATATCCGGTAGCTGTGTATTAACTAATACCACATCGTAATGGTGACATTGACCGTGCTTCAGTGCCATTTTACCACAGGCAGCATAGTCAACATCCCATCCTCTGCCTTGTAAAAAACTGGTAATTTTACTTGCGGCAAGTGGCCTGCTTTCAACAACTAACACTGACAATACCGGCTTCATAAAGCCTCCTTACTGAGACATGATCCTATTGATTATTTTGCCCTGCATGAGTCGTACCATTGCTAACAGTGAAACGTCATATTTTCATTTCACGTTTTACAAGAGCCAATTAGACAGCGTTTTACATGTTCGTTTTACGACTCATTGCTGATAAGCCGCAGAAAAAGGCCTTGAGCATTACTGGCGAGCTGTAAAAAGGAAACGTATGTGGGCAGTGGATGAACGATTTAATAGGCAAAAATGAGGTAGCAAGGGAATATTTTTCATATCGATTACGATAAATTAAAGAGCTGCGCTTTTTAAGTTGTTAGGCATCTCCAGACATCGTCGAATTTTTTTGCACAACCTTGGTGCGGATGTAAAGTAGACATTTGCCAGTAATCTGTCATCCCGGGGCCAAACTGCTTCATTCAGAATATCTTTATCTGCATTACTCAGTCTGTTTTCTTTCATGAGAATTGCGACCGCTTTTTTATTCGGTTTGATGACGGTAGGTTTAACTCCCTCGATTAAATGTGGAGGTACGCAGATATACTTTCGCGCCTGAGGATCACACACAACCCCAATTTCATCGTTTAAATAAATTATCGCTGGCCACCCTTCATCAAGGCGATTTTGAGCAAACATGGCAACGGTAAACAATACAAGTATTGTCAGTGTCATCAACACGAAAGAATCACTTAGATCAGGTGCGGAAGCTACAATTGCGGCTACAACAAAACAAAAAAGCAACCACCCAATAAAGACCCGGCGTAAAATCGCAGGACTTATACCAGACAACACTTTTGCTTGCTTTAATTGTGTTTTATCAAACTCTTTTATACTGACTGCTGAACTCATGATTACAACGCTAATCCATTACTAACTGCTTCAATGAGGTGGTTATTTTTTATACTATATTATTTAACACATTTTTCAAAAGTCTTTACGCTTTTTTATGTTTACGAATTCAATACTAAATGGTTTAACTGCTTATAAAAATAACTTTTTTTAAATTTTTAACAAGGTGGCGCCGCGTTTATAAAAAGCGTGTCAAAAGACTCACCTCGCGGGCTTTTATTGCATTGAGTACAGGCATGCATCAACCGCTAATAGTTTGGGGTTAATTAGAGACAATAGGGGTTGTCTGACGTTACAGACATTGGATTTTTACTTTTACATCCTGCTTCGCTAAATTGCGACACTAATTGACAAAAGTGGCCTGATCCCAACACGGGATAACGGAACTTTATCAGCAACAATCCAGGTAAGAGGAAGCTCCTGAAACAAGAATAGTTCAATTATTGACCAATCAAAATAACCCGCCTATCCTCTTAATACTTACAAACAATTTACTATATTCAGCTTGCACACTAACAACAAAAGCTCGGCAAGTTATTATAAATTGCAGATGAAAAAAAATTCTGATTCCCCGTCGTGCAGGAAAACGCGTTTCCGATTACCAGCCCAACTGCTATTTCTAATTTGGTTAACCGGCTGTAGCAGCATGCCTGAGTTTGGAGCTGTAATGTCAGATGCGATCAGTAATGATACCTACAATATAACGGTACAATTGAAAACATCTGCTACGTTAAACCCTGATAACAACGGCAGGCCCTCCCCCCTATATGTCAAAATCTTCCAACTTAAGGATGAATCTTCATTTCAAAAGTTAACACTGGATGAGCTTTTGTTTCTACAGAAAACCGCCTTCGCATCCAATGACATTCTGGCAGTTGACGAGACAACGTTACTTCCTTCAACTACCAAAGAACTAGAATTGTCAATTAATTCAGATGCGACCTATTTAGGCATACTTGCAGCCTTTCAGCGTGAAGCAGGAAAATTTAAACAAGCCATTAAAGTTGAAGGTAAATGGAATCGTGATTTGTGCATCAGTTTAGCCGAATCAGATATTGAGTCGGTCGATTTATGTTAAATAACGATAGGGAATAAAATGGAGCATCAAGTCATTTGGAAGGAAGGCACTTTTATTCTTCCTCAACATTTCCAGCAACAAGAAAGGTTTTTTCTTAATCAAATTTTTCGACATCTATCGACTACTCAACCTTACTTTTGGGGGATTGAGCGTCTAACGGTTAATGAAATGGATTTGGAGAGGGGAATATTTAGCCTCGAGCGATTAAGCGGCTGCTTTCAAGATGGCACAAGCTTCGTATGTCCATCTGCCAACCAGCTCCCTGCTAACTTAAATTTGAGTGAAGCTGATTCTAATTCAGTTATTTACGTTACACTTCCTATACAGTCAGCTACCCGACTAAACGTGAGTTTTGAAAACAGTGATGAAACACAATATCGGCTCATAGCGCGCGAATCCAGTGTACTTGATACGACTAACAATGAAGAAACCCGCTCTCAAGTCATCGTGGGTGATTTGAATCTTACGTTAACGGTCCAATCACGAACTCAGGAGGCTTCAAAAAACACATTAAACATCCCCGTAGCTAAGGTAAAAGAAGTGATTGGCAGTCGGATATCCCTCTGCTCTGAATTCATCCCGGTAATTACTGATATCTCTCAATCAAAAAGATTAACTCACTTTGTGGTCGAGCTTCTGAGTATGTTTACGAGCCGAGCTGATTCGTTATCTCATCGAGTTTCTGGATCAGGAAGAACAACAGGCGTTACTGAATACTCAGAATTTTTATTACTCCAGCTTATTAACAGAGTTGAACCTTACCTCAAACAACTGTCTGTGGGTATCCCCTGTCACCCACATGATTTGTATATATTTTTGGTTACACTGGCAGGAGAATTATCTACTTTTATGAAAGCCAAGCGACGTCCGCCCGACTTTCCCATCTACAATCACAATGAATTAACCGAGTGTTTTGACTTTGTTCTGTCCGACATCAATTCATCTTTTAATGTCGTTCTTGAACAAAGAGCGGTACAAATAGAGTTGTCAAAACCTAAAAATGGCATACGTGCTGCAAGGTTGAATCATAAAGAACTGCTGAGAAATAGCACTATCATCCTGGCAGTTGCTGCCAGTGTGCCGGAAGAAAATTTGCGAGAGGAACTCCCTGCACAAATAAAGATTGGGCCGGGAGAAAAAATATTTTCATTAATTCAAAGTGCTGTACCCGGCATTAAAATTAATTTGTTATCTCACGTTCCTCCTGAACTCCCGTATCGCTCAGGTTATTGCTATTTCCAACTCGATAAAAACTCAGGCTTATGGCCCGAACTTGAAGAATCAAAAGGACTGGCAATTCATGTGAGTGGGAATTATCCAGAATTAGTCATGGAACTTTGGGCACTTAAACAAAAGTAGCGTGCGGTTGGCAAATGGGGACAAGGCAAAATGAATGACAAAACGATTATTCGGCCGGGAGGAAGACCCAAACGCTCAGGTCAAACCTCAACCCCATCGTTAAGCAATGCATTTAAGAAGGATGGGAAACCCAGAACATCACTCTCCGATTTAGTCAAACAGAAACGCAATGTTCAGGGCGGCTCTAGCGCTGGTCAGCCCGCTATTAAAAATGGGTTGGGCACGTCTCATACGGATGATATCAAATCCATTCTGGCCCCTCTTGTTCTGCTGGTTTCCCAAGTGAAGAACGTACAAGAACTGCCTAATCTTGATGAGCTAAAGGTGACCATTGAGAAAAAGATATCCGAGCTTCAGGCCGCTAATTTTTTACAGGGCGATGACTTTACAGCCAGTGAGGAGGTGAGTTACGGGTTATGTTGTTTTATTGATGAAACCGTACTTAATACCCCCTGGGGGGCACAGAGTAAGTGGGTTCATGAGAGTTTGCTAGTGACCTTTTTCAAAGAGACATGGGGCGGAGAACGCTTTTTTCAGATATTGGATGAAATGAAAAGCAATCCATCGACCTATATCGACGCCATTGAAGTTTACAATGTCTTTTTAGAATTGGGTTTTGAAGGCCAGTACAGACACCAGCAGGATGGTGGTCGCATCTTAAATGAGATCAAGGAGGAAAACTTTCTTTTAATTAGTCAATATAAGCCTTCACTGAACGCGCCTCTTTCGGATCTTTGGGAACCATCTTCAAATAACCAGCCTTCTTACCTAAAAACTATTCCACAATGGGTTATCTGGACAAGCGTTTTGGCCATTTGCCTGATTGCATTTTTCTATCTGAACCTGACACTGAGTAATCAAGCTGATCCGGTTAAAAGGAAACTAGTAGCGTTGCGTGATGTCGGAGCTATCAGTACTGTCGATCATGCTTTTTTTCAACCTGATGGGGATGTGTTTTTACATACCAACAATTCAGGAAATAAAGAATCTATTCGTAAGCTATTAGCAGAGGAATTGGCGCCAGAAGTTGCATCTGGTGTATTTGCAATATTGACTGTAAAAGAAGGCGTTGTGGTGAGGTTGGCGCGGACTGATCTTTTTCAGTCTGGTAGCGACAACCTCGCTTCGCACTATATTCCTGCTATTGAAAAGCTAGCTCGTGCTCTCAATTCATTTGACTCCACAATCGTAATCAGTGGTCACAGTGACGATGTGCCGATTCGAACCATTAAATACCCCGACAACTGGGCGTTATCAGAAGCACGGGCACAATCAGTGAAAAATATTATTGAAACGAAACTAGACAAAGACATCCAAATTTTAGCTAGAGGGTTGGCCGATACCAACAATTTAGTGCCCAACTCCAGCCCTGAAAACCGTGCAAAAAACCGACGTGTTGAAGTACTAATTAAAGAATGACCGAAATGAGAGTCTCATGCCCAACACTGGAAAATGAAAAATGATTCTAAAAAACAGATGGTTCTACAGAGGGCTTGGGTTTCTTGCGATCTCACTACTCATTTGGTTTATTGGTCCTCTTATCGCCTTTGGTGGCCATTATTTTCTTGATTCCATAGTTGAACGTCTTATTGCAATTGGCCTGATAGTGATGCTTGTGGTGATCTATATAATAGTTAAACGCCAACGTCTGAAAGCAAAAAGCAAACGTTTTGCGGAAAAGCTTAAATTAGAGGGGGAGCGAAAAGAAGAAGCCGATGCGGTAAGCTCTCGATTTGATGAAGCGATGTCCACCCTTAAAGCAGCAACATCATCGAAAGGTGAAATGCTTATTCAGCAATTACCTTGGTATATATTAATTGGGCCTCCCGGTTCAGGTAAAACAACGATATTAAATAACTCAGGTTTAGAGTTTCCGCTGGCTGACGACTTAGGTGTGAATACGGTGCAAGGCATTGGTGGCACGAGGCACTGTGACTGGTGGTTTACGAACGAAGCGGTTTTAATTGATACAGCGGGACGTTTCACAACCCAAGACAGCAACACAGAAATTGATAAGGCCGCATGGCGCAGCTTTTTGCATGTATTAAAGAAAAACCGTAAAACACAGCCCATAAATGGCGTATTAATTACGGTAAGTATCAGTGAATTATATTCGAAATCAGAAAATGAGAAAAAGCTCTACTCTAAAACTATCAGGCGTCGAATTGATGAACTCTCTGAAGAGCTAGGTTTTCGGTTTCCCGTCTATTTTATCTTTACAAAATGTGACCTTATCAAGGGCTTTAATGCTTACTTCAGCTCAATTACACCACAAGAACGAGAGCAAGTTTTCGGCCACACCTTCGCATTGGAAACTAAAAACGGTCAACAGCAAGCTTTCGACATTGAACAATACGAAACTTACTTTGATGAACTGATTGATAGGCTAAATGACAAGTTATCCTTGCAACTTTCCCTGCAAAAAGACAAAACGAAAAAGGCTGAACTTCTCGCCTTCCCTGCTCAGTTAGCGAATTATAAGAAACTAATACAATCCTTTCTTAATGACATTTTTTCCGAAAACAAATTTCAACGCCCTGCCATGTTACGCGGTGTTTATTATACCTCAGGAACACAACAGGGAAGTCCGTTGGACAGTTTACTGGGTTCGGTCGCGGCTGAGATGGGGGTCGATGCATCTCAAGAGCTTCATTTTAGCGGAGTTGGGAAAAGCTACTTTATAAAGGATTTGCTAACTGAGGTAATTTTTCCCGAACAAAATATTTCAACATTTGATTACCGTAAAGAGCGCTTACACAAACGGCTTCAATTCATCAGCCTTGCTGCTGCGCTTATTCTCTGTTTGAGTACTTCGGCTTTATTATTCAGAGCGTATCAAATAAACCAGACAAAGCTCGCCACATCAGCCAAGATAGCAGACAAGCAACAAGCGCTGGTCAACGCACGGGAAAACCAAATCCCTTCCTTCAGGCAAGTAATAGCTGAGCTTAATACGGCCTACTCAGGCATGACCGTATTTGAAAATGAAACGTTTCTGGATAATCTCGGGCTATCTCAAAAATCAAGCATCGATAATCAGGCTTACGCAACGTACTTATCTACCCTTGAGTCACGCCTGTTACCATTAGTAAAAATACGTCTTGAAAAAAATATTTTAGCCTCACTGGATGCCGGTGAAACCGGAGACACCAATACATTTCTGAAAGCCTACCTGATGTATGCCGGAAAAAGTGTTTCGGAATCACAATCCGAAAAGGATTGGCTACAAACCTTGACCGTTGAAAACTGGCAACAAGGGTTGAGACTGTCCCCAAAAGTAAGAAAATCACTAGACTTTCACTTTAGTCATTTACTTAAAAATTCCTTCACCCAAATTCAGCTCAATGAAAAGGTAGTAGAACAGGCACGAGCGACACTCAAGAAACGACCAATAGAAGAGTTAGTGTATGCAGACCTTAAACTCAAACTTCAGTCAGAAAACGTTAACAACCTTACGTTCAGGGAGTTATCCGGAGAGGATGGTAAACTACTATTTCAGACAAACCGGGGTGATGACATTAGCGAACTATTCATTCCAAGACTGTTTACTAATCAGGGTTTCGATGAGTTTTCCGAAAAGCTAACTGATTCACTAGCCAAGAAGCTGGAGGATTCCTGGATCCTGGGCAACAAAGACGAAGCCTTTTCCAACGACGAGATTGGAAATATTGAAGCGCAGATTTTCTCATTGTATGAAACTGACTACATTAAGGTTTGGCAAAACTTCATTAAGAGCCTGAAAGTCAGACAACCTTCTTCGATTTCAGCTGGTACTGAAGTCCTCTCCACGCTTCAGGGTCATGCTGGTCCTTTCCAGACATTGATTTCAAATATCGCGAAAGAGACAACAATAGAAGTAGACGAAAGCGTAAAAAATGCTCTAAGCGCAGTGACTGCAGCAACCAAAAATAAGAGCGAACGAGTCAGACGTATCGTTAAACGGGCAACTCAATATAGCCAAAGCCAGGGAGACGAAGATGTATATCCCGGCTACTACATTAATAGGCGCTTTAATCAATTCCATGAGTTAATTAGCGTAGCAAACGGGCAAAATGAGCTAGCGAATATCAATGAAAATCTTGCCCGTTTTGCCGAAATGATCCTTTCAACTATAACCGACACCTTTTCTGAAACTGCGGCATTGGATATGACTTTCGACAGAATGAAAGGTGGTCGGGAAAGTGAATTCAATTCACTCACCTCTTCTTCCCGCTCTTATCCTCCAGAAGTTAAAACATGGTTGACCGATGTGTCAGATCTGGGATGGACGCTGATACTTTTACAAGCTCGCACAGAAATCCAAACACAATGGGAAAATCAAGTCTGGTCCCTATACGAACAAACCCTGAATGATAGATATCCTCTGGTTAAAGACTCCCAGCAAGAAGCTGAGCTAGCCGATTTTGTCTCCTTTTTTAGTCCCGAAGGTGTATTACAAAGCTTTGCCCAAGAGTATATTTTCCCGTTCGTTGACAGACGTAAAAGTGGCTGGCAGCTTAGGCCCCTGGGTGGCAAAACGATTCAGTTTGATCCTGCTAGTTTAAATCGCTTAAAGCAGCTCACTAACCTGACAGAAACCTTTTTTAAAGGTGGTCAGGATACCCCTTCATTAACGCTGACGTTCACTCCGATCACGCTTGATGCTAATGCGACCCAATTTAGTTTTATGGCGGGGGCGCAAGCAGTTGAATACAGCCATGGCCCAAGGCGCTCAAGTAAACTGGACTGGCCACTGCCCCCCTCAAACGAAGTGAGCAAAGTCTCATTTAATATAATTGGAGGTGAAAAATATGAACAGGTTGAGCAAGGCCCCTGGTCGTTATTTCAATTGTTTGACCGGGCAAAAATAGCCCCCTCACCTAACGGTTCCGTATACCAAGTTACGTTTACCCTTGAGAATTATTCAGCTGTGTATGAAGTGCGTGCTGACAGCGAAATTAACCCGCTTAGCCTGATTTATATGCGTCATGCTAAGTTACCAGAGAATTTATAAATGACAGGATTTTTTGGCAAAGTACCATCGAAAGGAGACTTTGTAACCAATGAGATTTCATCAAAGGCATCGGAAAGGTTGCATACTTTCTTTATCGACGGTATGAACCTGGCGCGCTCAGAACTCCAACACGATTGGATCGAACGTTATTCTACAGCGCCACTCTGGTACTTTTATCTTCCGCCCGAACTAGTTGATGATAAGGCATATATTGGTGCGTGGATGGTCAGTGTTGATAGCGTTGACAGACATTTTCCGTTTATTGCCTTATCCACGTTATCCTCAACGCCTGCTACCCTAGCGGATATTGGTTTCTATTCGGAATGGCTCCTCCACTTAGAACACCTTATGCTAGATCTACTTGAACCTGACGTAGATATAGAAAGCGCATTACACGCAATCCATGCACTTGAAATATCATCCAATGCCAATCCTCAAACGTCAATTTCCACCTTACTGAAACCTGATGTCGAAAACCATTTGGGAGATTTATCTGAGTTTGAGAAAACGGTTTTGATGAAACTTGAGAAAGTTGAACGCAGTATATGCAATATCGAAACACTTCTTGCCCAACTATCAGCGCCGTCAACAGAGTCTAGCAACATGTCACCGGAAATGGGCGCATTAGCTTTCAATGTAAATTTGGCTGATTCCGCCCCCTTATTCGCTAGCTTCACCTTACCTTCAGATAACAAGTATTCGGTTTGGTTCTCCAGGGGCAGCGATTCGGTGCCCTCTTCAGTCGTGGTTTGCCATGAGCTCCCCGCCCCCGAGCAATTTATCAAATTCATAATTGGATTTAGCAATGAATAATGCGTTCTCCAGCCCCACAATTGACACTCGTTTCGGATGGAGAGCATGCGAAATGACGCATACGGGAAAAGTGCGAGAAGTGAACGAAGATAGTGTGATGGTCAATAATGAACAGGCACACTGGGCGGTAGCTGACGGCATGGGCGGACATCACGCAGGCGATATCGCAAGTCAGATGATCGCAAATAACCTTGCGCCCTTAAAACATAATGAGAACCTGGCGGAGTTTTTAGATGACATAGAAGATACGTTATTAGGCGTAAACCAAAACCTGTATTCGCTCGCCTCTTCACGCAATTCCGTGATCGGCTCAACCATTGTCGGAGCGGTAATTCACGATGGGCACATCGTCATTTACTGGGCCGGTGACAGTCGCGCATATTTGCTAAGACAGGGCAAACTCCGTCAACTCACTGATGACCACACGGTGATCCATGAAATGTTACAAAGCGGACAAATTTCGGCTGACGAGGCCAAAACCCATCCCGACAGGAATGTCATTACACGTGCGGTAGGATCTCATCCGAAATTGTATGTCGATTTTTTGATGCAGCCAGTTGAAGAAAATGATTTGTTCTTAATTTGCAGCGATGGGATAGAGAAAGAAATAACAGATGAAGAGCTGGAGAAAATGCTCCGCCAATACACCAACCTGGAAGATTCGGGTAAGCGAATACTGGATGAAACGTTAAGCCGTGGAGCCAGAGATAATGTTTCGTTCGTACTTATTGAACCGGTGCCACTTAGCAACATGACTACACAGTAATTAACACCAACATGCAACTTAGAGAACTTGAGATAACCTTAGTAAAATTAATCCGCGAAGGGTTGGATATTTCGCAGGCGGAAGATGTTATAGAGAGCTTTTTAACGGAGTCACCTCAACGCTCTATTGAAGTTTTCCACATATTAAATGAGTATCTGGAAAACGACTTGATTGACCTTAATCAGTTCACACACCTTGTTCGGTTTACCCGAAAGTGTAGTTCAGCTAAGACGATAAAAAAAATTCCCTCGCCTGATGCGCCTGACAACATCACCAATGACGAAGATAAAACCGTTATCGCAAAAGACGCTGACAGAACCTTTATCAAAAAGGAACCTGATAAAGCGACGTTCGATGATAGTGATAAAACGGTGATGTCTAACCCGCGGGCAACCAAACACCGAGAGCAAAATGAGGAGCCAGAGGAAAAGTCATCACCACTGACACACCTCACGTCGCCATCATTTCCAACCGATAACTCGTGGAGCAAACCTTTTTCAGATGGGCAAAGTGAAACCAGGCTTGGTGTTGGTTCAATTATCAAAGACCGCTTCAAGCTTATCAAATTTATTGGTCGAGGCGGCATGGGCGATGTCTATAAAGCCGAAGATTTAAGACGCACTGACGCTAATGATGTGGAGCTTGAAGTAGCCATAAAGTTATTGAATAAAGAATTCAAAGAACACCCGGATTCATTGAGAGCACTACAGCGTGAAGCGAGAAAGACCCAAAGCCTGGCACACCCGCATATCGTGAATGTGCATGACTTTGATCGTGATCAATCCCATGTCTTCATGACAATGGAATACATGGACGGCGAACCACTCAACGAAGTGCTGAAACTGAATGTGGCCGGCCTTGAATATTCACTGGCAACCAAGTTAATAGAGGAGTTGTGTTCAGCACTGCAATATGCGCATCGCAGAGGCGTAATCCATTCAGACCTAAAACCCAGCAATATCTTTCTCACCAAAAATAATGAATTAAAAGTTTTTGACTTTGGCATCGCTAGAGCGGCCAATATCATAGAAGATGGAATAACGGCCAAAGACACGTTTGATGCTGGCGATTTAGGCGCACTGACGCCTGCCTACGCGAGCCCTGAAATGTTGGAGGGTGAGCATGAACCCAGTGTCTGCGACGACATGTATGCATTGGGCTGTATCGTTTATGAAGTTTATACCGGCCGGCACCCGTTTTTCTACAACGGAAAAAAACTCCCTGCAGATGAAGCCAAAAAATTAGGGCTATCCCCTCCAAAGGTGAAAGGTTTTTCAAAAAGGCAGCAAGCCGCTTTAGAAAAAACACTGGCTTTTGAACGCTTAAACAGAACTAAGTGTGTCGAAGAGTTCGTCGACGAGTTTTTAACAAAAAAAAGCCTGGTTACCCCCAAACGCTTATTAACTGGCTTTACGGTAATTATTTTAGCGTTAGCTCTGATTTGGGTAATTTTTGATTATCATGAGAAAAAAGATGCGAAAGAATTACTGCACTATATTGCTGTGGAAGACGAGCCGCAGGTCAAAGAGCAGATTCAGCTATTAATGACGCTTGAAAAGGGGCAACGAGATCGGGTTCTTAAAAACCATAAAGTCAGTTTTGAACTTAAAAGATACCTGCGCTCACTAGCTCAAAACCAAGCCAGTGATGACCATTATGAATCCGCCTTACAAACCTTGGAGTTAGCCCAGAAAGTTTATCCTGACTCTAGGGAAATATACGATTTAACTCAGCAAACCAGTGAGGCACAAAAGGAGCGTATAAAAGAATTAATCGACAAACTGGACACTATCTTTCTTAATCGCACAACGATTATTGCAAATGACAATCAAATTCTTGATCTTCTCCAGACTCTTCATAATGTTCAGAGCGATAACAAACAAATCGCAAATTTGCGGCCGCTGTTCAAACTTCAAGAGGCTGTTGAATATTTACTTAGCCAGAACGAGTTAATTGCTGCAAAAAACCTACTTAAAAGCGCTCAGTTCATCATCGACGAATTTGCCGGTTTTGGGGAATTTGAAGCAGCTTTTACAGTGTTGAACGAAAAGCTGGAGTATGTTTTTGCTGAGGAAAGAAGAAAGATGCGCACTGCCCAGCTTTTAGAGGAGGTAAAGCTGAACAACGACAGTGAATTACAACAGGTTTTGCAATACCAACCACAGCTATCTGAATTAATCGAAATTTCCCCCGATGCACCAGAAGTTACGTCATTACGACAGATTGTTGCCAGTAAAATAGATTCAGCTCTGCCCAAATCGATTGAGAACCAAAACTGGGATGACGCTCAAGACTTACTTTCATATGCACTCATCGTAGATCAATCCATTGCTGAAAAATATGCTCAAAAATTAAAAACCGCACGTGCAGAGTATGATTCCACATTAGCAAATCAAATCAGTGAAATTGAACAGTTGGCTAATAATGCACAGCCGCAGAGAGCAACAGAGTTGTTCACTAATTTTGACCGCTCATTGGTAACCGAAGATGAGCTCAACCAACTTCAAAATAGCGTTGCACGCTCTTGGTTGAACTTAGCCAGGATGAAAAAAGAAAACCGCCAATGGGGTGAAGCAAAAGCAGCTATCGGTCAAGGATTAGCATTAGCGCGGTCCACCGCTTTGAAGCAAGAACTCAACAACGAAGAACTAGAAATAGCACAGGCTAATCAGGAACTTGCAATCGAAGAGGCGCAACCAGCAAGTTCGCCAAGGGAAAACCGCGAAGACGAAAATATAACCCAGTTAGCAAAATCAATTCGACTTATTATTAGCCAGCCCACACTTTCCATCGCGGATATAAACACGCTTCAGACAAATTTACAGTCATTAGAAAATGTGCGACCTGATCATCCGCTTATCTATCAAACACGTTCCCAAACGACAAAGAAAATTCGTGAACAAATTGCGCAAGGCATCACAACTAATACGCTTAAAGACACACTGCAATTTGCAGAAAACGTTTACGCTGCCCACCCACAATTTGTCTTTTTAGGTGATGAAATAGAACACCTGAAGGGTTTGTTAGCGGAGCCCAACCAAAGAGAGCAGCGTGAACAATTAGCATTGCAACGCATGAACATAACAACGACCGTAGCTCAGGCAGATGAGTTACTGGATTTCACTTTGATTGAACAATTAATTGCAGATTATAAGGAAAACCAACCGCAAGCAGCCGATATTAACCAGTTGAACGATACTGTTAATGCGAAACTTAAAGAACTTGCAAATCAATCTGTAAACAATCTCAGATTCAATCAGGCAAGAGAATACTTACTGCTTGGGGAACACTTTAACATGCCCCAGGATGAGATCGATCGCTTAAGCGATGCCATCAACAGCGAAGAATTATCCACACAAAATCAAACTACCCGTAGCGTAGGCTCACTGTACGAGCGTATTCTTGCGTACCTTAACGCAAATGACCTGATGAAAGCCGATGCTGCATTAGCGGAATTTAAGAACACTGAAGAAGTCAGTCTTGAACAGTTAAAAAGAATCGACGATGCTTATTATCAGGCTTTCCTGAAGCTCTCTAACGAGGCCTATGAAAAGTTAGATTTAACTTCCGCTAACTTTTGGCTGGCCAAAGCTCAGGATATAAAGCCTGATGAAAACCAAATTTTCAGTCTGCAAGCCAAATACCGCGCCGTAAACACCATTCTCAATACGCGAACCAGTAATTCTGCCTTAGCCCAAAAGCTTAAAATATCGGCTACCAGTATGTACCCGGACGATACCGTTATCGAAAATATAGAAATTGATGGCGCTGAGTCATACATTCCCCAAGCTACTAGTAAAAATGACACAGCCGTTTCAACTGGGTCGAGTTCCAGTGGTACTTCAGGCTCAATTTCATGCTCCCGGCAAATGGCAGGTAAAGGTAACGTGAGTATGTGCAGAGATGCTCTTACTGCGACATTCAACGGGCCTTACTTAGTCGTCCTCCCTCCATTGTATGGTGAGTCTATGGCCATTACAAAATACGAAGTCAGTGTGGGTGAATATAATACGTATTGTTCTGAAACAGGTAACTGTGCCCCTCTGGTCGCAGATAAGCTCATGCCTGTGACGGGGCTGAATATGACGCAAATTAACAACTTCATTCAATGGATATCTGACGTAACCCAAAGTACTTATCGGCTTCCGAGCATCTTTGAATGGCGCTTTGCTGCGCAAGCTGATGAGCAATACCAACCGGAAGTGGTTAATTGTAGCGTTGCAGGTCGCAGCACGCGTTTACAACCCATAAATTATGAAAAGGTGAATACATCAAACTCATGGGGAGTAACCAATTACCTTGGAAATGCGCAGGAAATTGTTACACAAGATAATCAATACGCGACGGTTGGGGGGCATTTTAAAGATGACCTATCCAGATGCACGGTATACTTTAGCCGCCCTCTTGACGGTGTGCCTGACCAGCTTACGGGCTTTAGGTTGATAAAGGAGTTAGATTGATATGAATCCCCTTTACCAGTTATCGAAGTTGTATGCAGAAGAACACATATCGAAAAGCGAATACCGCAGAAAAAGAGCGGATCTGGTTAATGCAATTTTAGCGGGGCGAGAGCCGGAAGAATATTCCGCAACCTTCGTACCTAAAGCAGAAACGGTCGATGAAATTACACAACAGCCCTCTTCTAACGATGCACAATTAGCCACGCCATCAACACCACCGAAGAAACAAAATCCCTCCCACAAGAGAACTGTGCAAACGAAACTACCATTAACCAATGCTTCCTCAAGCAAAAGAATATTCTGGTATGCGTTGATTGCTGGCGTTATTGGTATCGCTCTGTACGTTATTACCGCGTTACTTTCTGATCCTACAGGGCCTCAATCCAGAGCGGGATCTGACACAATTGAAGTCAATGTTGACGAAGATCCCGCGATGCAGGAACTCAACACGCTTTGGGAACTGGTCATTGTCGAAAAAAAAATTACTGAACAGGATCGCCAGCAATTAACATTGATATGGCACTCTGCTCCTGAGAATGTAAAAGCGAGATTCATTAGCGACCTTAAAGAAACCATAAAGTTATGGGAAAATGATTTTGAACGGGAAATAGAAACCGGGCTAACCACACAACTTTTAGCAACGGTAGAATCATTTCCGCAGTAACTGAACGAGTGTCGTTTTATGAAGGAAGAAATTATTTAACTAACTTAAGTAGTTGCAGTTCATAATGTTCTCTGAAGTGTTTGAGGAAAATATTGCTAGAGTCGACCTGTGCATTTTCTGCCACACGTTCATAAATTTCGCAGTAATGATCCCAATATTTAGCTTTTTTATTCAGCGAAAAGCCACCTTCAAACTCCTGTTCCAGGTTTTTCGGGTCAAACGCTTCTATGGTCCGCTGAATGGCAACGTTCAGGCCACTTATCATCGCCAGTTGATGGGCTTTGGCATCATCCACCGCTTCATTTGCCGCACTGATTGGATCCATATAACCATGTTCTTGAGTTAACATTTTGGCTAGCGCAACTTGCGGACTTTGTGAAAACTTAAACGCATTATTCCTATCGTCACTGATCTGGGTTTGATCAAGCTCCAATTTTTCTTTCATCAAAGTTCTTGCTTTCAGAACTCCCATCATCCCTTCTGTTAAGGTACGCAACAGGATGCCTGCCACTTTAAGCACTTCCACTTTATTTTGACCGAGCAGTTGAGAGGGTTGCATATCCAGTTCCTGCAAAAAAGCCCGCAAAGCTAACGTGTCTTGTGATGAGTTACCAGCAGTAGCATGTTCAGGTCTGAGGGATGAGTCGCTATATTCAGTATCACTACTATGTTGATTTTCTACCTCTATATCATTTGACTCAGTTGAATAGCTTTCACTCTCCGATTCACTCGAGTCAGAAAAGAAATCATCAATATTAAATACTTCATCTGAAGGTGCCTTCTGGTTTGCCACGTCTGCTTCAGATGCCACGCTTTCATTTTTGCTTGCTTTCACAATCAATTTCGAATTTACCGGTAACGCTGATTCATTAGGTAAATTTTCAGGAAGTGGGCTGGCAGCATGCTGATAAAGGGTTGCAGACTTCTTCGTCTCAGGGATGTGTACTTCTGTATTACTTTCAACCTCTTCGTCCATCTCCACATGAGGGGTTGTTATGTTCTCGACGACAAAAACGCTTTCTCCTATCGTAATCTCATCACCGACAGACAGCAGGAACTGCTGACCTTGCACCAGACTTACCGAATTATTGATTACGGTATTGGTGGATGACTGATCCTTTATAAACCAGTTCCCTCCTACCTCATAAATTTCAGCATGGCATCGAGATACATATTTTTCCGGATCATGCACAACAAACTGATTGGTTGGTGCGCGTCCAATGCTAGAATTGCTATCTAATTCTTCCGATTGTGAAAAAGGCGGAGTATTGCCTTGATAGCTTTGCCAGGTAAGAGTTAGTGCCAAAACATTCCCTTTTAAAGTAAGCAAACTATTAAAATCAGTATATTACACCGGTTAAATTTTGCTCAACTTTTCCTCTTATACTGACGCCTAAAAATTACTGTCTATTTTTTAATCCGATTTTTAATTACTGCTATACTTTGCATATTCAGCCGGGACATCGGTTTAGCGTTAATAACCGATACCATTCCAATTTTAAGGAATATAAGATGAAACCCGCAGCCAGAGTTACTGACATGCATACCTGCCCTATGGTAACACCGGGTACCCCGCCTATTCCCCATGTCGGTGGTCCGATAGCCGGCCCCGGGGTACCGACGGTATTAATTGGTGGCATGCCGGCAGCAACGCTAGGCGATATGTGTATCTGTGTGGGCCCTCCAGACTCAATCATGTTGGGATCATCATCGGTAATGATAGGAGGAAAGCCCGCAGCACGAATGGGAGACTCGACTGCGCATGGCGGTGTAATTGTGGCCGGATGCCCCACTGTTTTAATTGGTGGTTAGTTCAACAGCACAGTTTGATATAAATGAAGCAGCGCAAAAGAAAAGCTCGAAGAACGCTCTCTTTGGCATCAAACTGAAAACCGCCTCTCTAGCGGAAAGACTCAAAATTGGGGATGCCGTTAGTCCGTTTAGTCAGGATAAAGCTGCTTTCTTCACCGTCTATAATTCGCAACGGGATATCAGGGGAATAGTTAAGCTGCATCCCTTCTTCTGACGAATTTTCAGTTAAAATGGTGGCTCTTTCCGTCAACAATAACCATGTAAGTTGGCGATTTTTTGAGGGTAAATCAGAGTATTTTGCCAGCGTCGCTTTTGGTAATTCGTCTAGCCTGAGAAGAGGAGTGACTGATATTACAGCGTCCTTGTCTTTACCTAACTCTAATTCTGCCTCCATGAGCATCATCTGAAGAGAGGGAATTGATCTAGTGTCATCGTTAATCGAGTCAGGTTTGTAAAGCACACCAGCCACGTGCAAGCGTCTGTTGTTGTCAATAAAAGCTGAAAACGACGCGTTTTCTGATATGTGCAACGCATCCAGATCAACCGTCTGTTCTTCGTTCAGGTTGCCCCCGTCATCCCAGACCATCATGGTCAAGCTGGCGCCATGTGCTCGTTCACTGATAAGCACCACGGCTCTTAATGAGCCTGCAGCTTCTGATGAAATGGTGCTGACCATCGCTGACACAGGCTTTTCCAGGTGTTTTGACCAATGCCGCTGTGCTTGTGTGGCATTCGCATCACCACCGAAAGCGAACATTGGGTTCGCCGGAAACCGGATCATAGTTAACGTATCATCTTCCACCACGACAGTTTCTAACACGCCATTTTTATCTATCAATGAAGCTGCTGGTATTTTTGCATTCGTATCAATATCGATTGTTAACGGCTCATTGCTGCCAAAATCCGTCACGCCAATGGTACCGGGCTTTGCCCACAATGTTCTTATCGTTGGTGGATCCAGCTCGGCGTGACTTAATAACGACTCATAAATTGAGGTTACATCCGGGCCCACATTCACATAGTGGTCAATCGCGAATAAATCCGTGTGCACGTGTTGTTGATCATATGAAAACGTTGCAGTATATACTCTTCCTGCCGATTCAAGTAGCTGGACGATAATCGGAAAACTGGAAAAATTTCCCTCTTCAAATGCGAGTGCTCGATGGGAAAACACAGGCTCTGAAATACTGAATTTAAATGAGTTTGAAGTCACTGTACTACTGTCCAGGGAAAGCTTGGCTTGGATAGTATACTCTCCCTCAGGCGAAGCTCCCAGCAAACTGTTAATTGGTAATATTCTCGAAAGCGTAGCATCAGGCGCCAGTTCGACCATATACGGATCCTGATAGTTTTGCTCAGGGTTTGTGGCTTCCCCAAAACTAATGGAGCGGGCCCCATAACTATCAGGGCCGGTTATCTCATACACAGGTTGATTGTTCGTGTTTGCCTCCGGGTCGGGGACACTTATAGTACTCGCGGTCGTATTTTCAATATCCACTTGAATTTTGATGGATTCTGACTGAATAAACTCGTCTTGTGCCGCTGACAGTCTTAATTTCATAGTTTCTCTCTCGTCAATTTCGCCTCGACCTACACAACTGACACTTAAGCAGGAAACGAATAAAATTGATGCCTTCCACTTAGCACTCAATAGGATCGCACCCTGTTTTCCAAATCAGTCACAGCCATCGTCTCAAACCTGTTTATTCAATGTGCCATCAGGATCCAGTTTTGACTTATCCCATCCCCGTAATCGTAACTGACAAAAGCCACAAATCGTCATAGATTGATTATAGTTGTACGACATCAGACAGTTGTGTCCACCGCCTGCGGTATGGGCTATATCATGCGCTTTATAATCATTGCATTCAGCCGTATCGGGTGGATGGGGTAAAAACATGTGATGACCTATTTCATGAGCACTGATTTTTTCGGCACCACAAGCGACATCATTCGGTTTCATCAGAAGTAAAAAGCCACACTGCCCTTTTTTCGCATTCGGAAAATCATACGCCAGACCTAACAAATACCCTCCCTGAAGGTGCCTTAAGTTAGTACCTTCTCCAACGTGAAAAATTCTTATGCCTGGCTTGTCATCAAATTTGGTATCGAAGACTTTCTTAAGTGTATATACCGCATAGTTCTCCATCTTTTTTGCATGCTTTTGATTTGTATCCATGCCATTGGTGGGATCGGATTTTTGATTTTGAATAAATTGCCGACTTTGGTTCGTGGTCTGCACGATCGTTTGCTTATCCGCTTCATTGTATCCAAGTGCCTGTGCAGTCGCAGCCGCGTTATTAGCCGCACCTGCAGCGGCATTGGCAATTGCATCCACATGGGCGTTACCCACTCCCAAACTCGTCAAATCATCCTTTAATTTTTGCAACAACCATGCACTAAAAAAATCATCTCTTGTCCTGACATACAAGCCTTTCGGCCCGGCAGCATGCTGATCAAATTCACTCTTAGGCTTCCAGAAGAGCTGATCTCTTGCCGAAAATGTCACTCTCACGTCTTCAACCGCTTGATTCCATTTGTCGGCCTCAAAATCTGTAGGCCCCCCTGTATCATTTTCGGTCTTCAAAAATGCCTCTTCATAACTGCCACAAATGGTGCCAAGGTTAAGCCCCTGCACCAGGCTGTTTTTTCGATAATAATTTTTAAGTGTCTGTTTTCGCCAGATTTCAAACTCACCTGTTTTCGCTTTTAAAATATCCGGTACTAAAAGTGGCGCGTCCTTGTCAGTATTAATCGTAATTTTTTTGTCTTTATCTATATCATAGGCAACATATAGCGTGACGGTATAGCGATCACCCGCCGTCCGGGCAGGCTGGAAGATAACGCCGGTTTTACCGGCTAATTTTTTATCTGTCCAGGCATAGCTGATCGCCGCCCATTTTCGTGGGTCGTCGCACTTCTCAACTTTAAAAGGAAATTTGCCATCATCCAACGCGTCTTTGGGCTCATACCCGGCCTGGGCGGGAAACACATGGTTATCATCGTCGGCTCGTTTGCCACCGCGCTCTTTATGGCAGTTGTAGCCTTTCGGTTTGGTTGACTCTTTATGGTAGTCCATTGAATTTTTTATAAAGCCGTTGGTTGGCAACTGACTCTTACTTTCCCAGTCCCACAAGAATTTCGTTTTTCCCAGTGCTTGTGGACAAATAACCTCTTTCCCGTCACTACTTTTGATAAATACCTTTGCCAATAGCGGAATTTCTGTGCCTTTCTCCCAACAATTTTTGTACTCATCAAACAAGGTATTATCGAACATTTGATTACTATCACTTTTATATAGATTACTCTCTAAGTACACTTTTCGCAGCTGTCCGTCAGTTGGAGGCTTGTCACCTTGTGTTTTTAAATCTTTAAACACCTTGCGATGATCACCTTTGTCGTTTTGCGGAGCAGGCAGCATTTTTTCATCGCCATATTCCAGTTCCACTTTAGCCAGCTGGACATAAAAGTATGTCCAGGCAAATTGCGAATAACTTACCCCCGCCCCTTCAACTGTCACTTTTAATTTATAGGGCGAATGCTCAGTGGTCAGATACTCATCGGGAAATTTGTTTTTGTCGGCGCCAGCGATTTTCCCATCCCACTCACCGCCCTTATCTCCATCTGCGAACTGAAGACTGTAATCCTTGTCATGGGGTAAATGCTTGGCTTCAGATACCTCCTTTCTCCAAATTGCCTGTTCGGAAAAACGGGTGAAAATTTCGAATTTCAGCTTTTTAATTGCGCCCGTTGGATTTTCCAACCGGTAAATAATTTCAACTTTATCAACTTTGTCAGGCTGTTTATTCCACGAGTCCTTATCTACTTGATAACCCGGAGCAAAATTAAAATCTTCCACCCCGTCATTTTTAATATCGTTATATAAAAATGAGCCTTCCGGAAAATAAGTTTTACTTTTCTTGTTACCGGCTTTTACAACCAGCGACTTAATACCAACAGCGGGAATGGCTAAATGATTGATATGTTGCTGATCATGAGCTGTTCTTGCTACAAACGCATTTCGTGCCATCAGTGGTTACCCCGCCTTATCATGCCGTTTTTGCAAGTCGGCTTTGATATCGTTGAATGCTCCCGAACCATCAGACTGATCAAGGTAAAGTTGTTGATAAGCCTTCACAGAAATAGAATCAGCTGCCCCATTATCGTAAGGCGCACACGCAAATCCTAAATTATGCAGTCTCGCTTTTAGCCCTGAGTTCTGAGGGCCATCGACCGCCCCTAAACTGCCTATATTCAACTCCCATAACATCTGGTTAGGTAAGTTCTTCGTGGCACTTTCCAATTTATTGGTATCCTTAAAATGGGCCGCATCAATGGGAGGAGGATAAGGTGCCTCCTGGCCAGGTCTTGGCGGCGGGACAGGCTTTTCTGGCGGCGCTTTCTGGAGACCTCTGGGCGGCGGTAGTAACACTTTCAGCGACGCTTTTTTTAAGGTTGCCGGCAGGTTGTCGATTTGCACCATGCCTTGCCTATCGACTTGTCCTTTGCCCAGCCCATTCGTTCCGGTCCAGGTAGTGTTGGTTACCGATGTATTTTTATCTTTAAGCAGTTTAATTTTAAGCGTTACCGGCTCTTTGGCTTTAACGACAAAAGTCCAGTCAGTATCCACACCGCATGTTGCCCTTTTGATCCCTTTTCGCATGGGTTTGGCTAGTAAATCCCCTTTGGACAACATATTCGGATTCAGCCTTTTTTGCTTTAACGCTTTGTTTGCGGACCGATCCCAAATCGAAGTGTAATTTCTGAGTCCTATTTCTGCGGCCACACTGGACACACAATCTCCTTCTTTGACTGGTTCTGGTGGACCGACATCGGGGCGGGCGCCTCCTTCCGATTCCAACCACCATTCCATATCAAACATGTCAGGGAAAAAGACCCTGCAATCTGACTCCTCTTCCATGATTTTCTTGGTTTTCGCATAACCTTTATCCAGCGTAAGCTGGATGACCTGGCCATTATTTAATGTAACCGAGGGTTTGATATCAGATACCGGATTGCCTTTTTCATCTTTCACCCGAACGCCTATCCAATGACGCGCTTTCACGAGAATGTCCGCTGTCGTCTCATCCCATTCAGGCACTGTTGCGTCTACGTATTTGGAAACATAGTCCCCTACGCGTACTGCCACGGAGTACTTGCCCGGCTTAATATTATCGAAGGTAAAGGGGTTATTTTGACTACCGTAAATTGATTGTGCGGAGTACCTGGCCGAAAGGATCCTGTCATAATCAGGCACTAACTGACCTTCTTCGTCTTTGACGCTGACAATTAATTTACCTACTGGCTTAACGATTTCTTGTAACTTGGTAATATTGCCAGAGGAAACGGCACCACTACCTGAACGCTGGGTAAGTAATGGTTGTGTGAAGTCTGCTGTATACGAATAACTGCCCGGCTCCAGATCGGGAAATATTGCCCAACCTTGATGATCAGTTTTTTTGTTTTTAGTACTGCCATCAGGACCAGTCAGTGCCACACTGACATTTGACATCCCTCTGCCATTGTCTTGTCTGATAACAGCAACAACAATAGCTCCGGGCGGCTTTTCTTGTTCACAAGGCAGAACTGACGAGCCCTTTTTTTTCTTTGCTTTCTTCGAAAAGAATCCCATCAGAACTCCTTCCCTAATTGCGTCATAACATTATCAATTTGTTGATAAATTTTTTCATACTGACTTAACTCACCAACTCTCTCCATCACAATCTCACAACGCAGTTCCATCGGCAGATCGCGATCGTTCATAATTGTCAGAAACCAGTTCTGAAAATCGGGATCACATTGCTGAATATCTGGCTCTTGTAAATCACTCTGGGGTTCTGTCTCACTTAAAATCAATAATCGAAGACAGCAATAGGCCGCAAACTCCAACTCAGTTTCACAACCTTCATCTTTGGCAAGTCCGATGAGAAAACGCAACACATCACTTGAAGCTTGAAAATCAGGTTCGGCAGAAATTAGACGTGTTAGCTGAGTGGCGCAGTTATTTTCAAGGAACAGTTTCAATCGTGACTCAAATTGTTTGTCACAATAGTCATCAATCGATTCCATCTGGGCTTGATTTATTAAAAACAAAACATTGTCCTGTTTATTGCAATACTAAAATATTAACGCTCAACAGCAGACAACTTGCAGATTAAACCTCCCTCGCTTTTATATACAACTACCTGTTTGTATTATAAAAAACGAACATCTGTTACATAAGCTAATTTAGTATAGATTACTGTTTCACTTTTACACTGAAACGGCTATCGCAGTGCCTCTGTAAATTAACATCACCTTCATCATTATGACTCTTAAATGACAGCTAAAGACTTCTCTAACACATTGATAATCTCAATGTCTGTCTCTGTTGGATAGGTGGTCGTATTCAATCACACCACCTTTGCTCCCTTTTCGCGCTATTGCCAACTGCAGTTTGGCTTTAGCTGAAAAATATAAAACTTCAATATGAGTAAATAACTCGTGCCGTTGCATTTCATCACATGTCGGTAAGAACATTTCCAGTACCCGTGGATCATAAAACCGAAAATATACGGTTTCACCTTCGGGCAAGCGGGCTAATTGAAACTTACGGATCTCTTTACGAAACGCCTTCGGCTCAAGTATCGATGAAACAAAGATATTCCAATGATTCTCCCAGCCTTCTTTAATCAGCCACTGAGTAAAGTCTGCATCTCGTTCTAACTTGATCATATAAGGAGCCACTTCCTCTAGATCTGCGTCAAGATCTCCGCTCCACAAGCAACTGCTTTCGGGATTCCACTTGCTTATGTTGAAGCGTAAATCAGGACAGGCTGCACCATCTACCACCGCATAGATGTTTTGCCTTTCATCACTGAAAAGTCTGTTTTGAACTTGATTTACCTGGTCATCGCTAAGCATTTTTCTTTTTCGCCGCCTCACATTGTTCGCAGAACGGGGTGCCTGACTCCGCTGCGTATTTCATCGCTTTGGCTTGTGGGCCGTATTTCGAAGGACGTATGGGCACAGATGTGTCTTTAGTTGCTTCTACCTTACCGGCAGTTGCATTGTCCGCTTCTTTGGCTTCTTTGGGTTTTGTCGCGGCGGTAGGTTGTGCTGGCTTAGCGGGGTTGGCAGGGGCTGCGGCTCCGCCACTGTTGATCATGACCAAAGGACCTGAAATCTGGACGCCCATAGGCCCGATACTGATAAAACTCGAACCCGCTTTAATATTGATAGTCATGCCGGCTTGCAGGTTGATGTTCATACCCGCTTTGGCTTGAATGTTCATCCCGGCACTCAGCCCGTAATTTATTCCGGCTTCAAGATTTATATCCAAATCCGCTGCGGTATTTTCAGCTCCGGCTATTTTTGACTTCCTATCACCTCTTATTGTGTAACTTTCATTTCCGTCCGTTGACTGATTGATATCTCCCTTGAAGGTGTTATGCGCATCGCCCGAAATTTCGAGAAAGGAATCGTTATCGATGATTTGATGTGTATCATTCTTTATATGAATAAAACTATCTTTTTCTACCACCGTATGCGAGTTGTTGCCTACATATTTGAAGTCATTGTTTTTAATCCTCACATCGTGATTTTTCTCAGCATGAATGAATATTTGTTCTTTACCCCTCTCATCATCAAATCGCAGTTCGTTGAAGCCATCGCCGCCTTTTGAAGAATTGCTTTTCAGGGTACTAATCGTTTTCTTGTCAGGCAGTTTGTAGGGGGTGCGATTATCACCATGGTGGACCCGTCCAATGACAAGCGGACGATCAGGATCCCCTTCTTCGAAGTCAATGATCACTTCCTGACCAATGCGGGGTAATGAAAACCCACCATAGCCTTGGCCAGCCCACATTTGACTTACGCGGATCCAACAAGAACTGCTTTCATCGGCTTTACCGTAACGATCCCAATGAAACTGCACTTTTACCCTGCCATGCTCATCCGTATATATCTCTTCACCACTTGGCCCGGTTACAATAGCCGTCTGTGTACCACGCACTAGCGGTTTTGGTGTTCGCGCTGCAGGGCGAAATTTAATGTCATTCAGAATGACTGAGAAGTGGTTCAGATAATGATTATTTTCATTAGTAGCGTATTCTTCATAAGACTGACGCTGCGTTGCTGAATGGGAAACAGAGGTAATTAAATAATCCGCTGAAAAATTTCCACGTTTTTGATCATCGAGTGTAAAAATAAAGCCAGGCACAAGTCTGTTCACAGTACTCGAACCAACTCCTTCTTCCCTGTTAGCAATTAACGCTTCAAGCCTCAAACTGGCTTGCTGCTCACCAACATTCTTCTCACTATAGCGGCCAGGATAGGCAAAGACTTCGTAGTTATCATTACTTCCGGTATCCTGATGAGATAGCAGGTTAAGTGTAGGCTTTAGAAAATTATAATCTTTTACCGTTACCCTATCGGAGCCAAGCCGCTGACGATATGAAAATTTATTAATAATCTGATTGGTTACCAGGCCTTCAGCGTAAGAAACATAAGGGATCGTGCTGTCATCTTGTATGGGTTTACTAGCGTTAGAGTCATCTGCAAATATTACGGTGTGCATCTCTGCACTGTGCTCAAAATAATAAAAAATCCCATTTTCTTCCAACAACCTTGAAATAAAGTCAAACTCTGACTCCTGATATTGCACGCAATAATCCAGCGCTTCGTACTCAGTTTGGCATTGCCAGCTGAATTCATCTGAGGTGAGACCTAATTCTTCTAAAAGCGTAAGGGTAATGTCTTGTACAGACTGTTTTTGAAATATCCGACTATTCACTTTAAGTTTCAGCGGCCAGAGTCGCGGAACTACTTCGATGTAGTAAGTGGAAAATACATTTCCTTCATCGGCTAATCCAAAGCCAGCAACTATGCCGTGAATGAAGCGATCTGAGATTAATTCGTCGGTAAAGGCGTTGTTTTCTTCAGCATGGTTTATCCCTTGAATAGTAATCACACAGCTTTTACCAATCATGTCTTCAAAAGACACTTCGGTATCCTCTGACAATACTTCAAGTTCAAAATGATAGAGTTCCGAGATATATTCGTTACCTGTTAACTTTGCTACCCGAAAATCTATCGGGTTATCAACAAGCTCGAAGAAAAGGAACGCTTCGTCTGAATGAAAACTCACCCAGTTCTCCTTGTTGTGATTAAGGGAGTGGCTTGATTGATTGATATTAGCGGATTTGTACTAAATTGCTTTGACCACAACAAATCCGACTAACAACCAACCGTAGCGAACTGGCAGCAAATCAGACCGCGCGAGCTTCCCGCCAGTCATCGGAACCAGATGTGCCCGAAATTTCGTGCGTCCAGGTGATTTTCCTGTATGCCAAAGAGACTTCCTCTAAATGAGAAAAGTGCGCCATAGCTGGATCCTGAGCATTAGGCATAAAGGAATTAATATCGACGATGACGGCGTCTTCTAATTCGTGAGTAAAGTAATGTTCCTGTTTACCTGTCATGGCGGTTCGCCACCAGGTCAATCTGACCTTTGTTAACCTTTCCCCTTCACACATGGCAGCAAAAAGTAGTGGGGACGATCGGTCAAACACCTTCGTGAAAACAAAGGGTTGATGCACACGTGCACCCGTTGGTTGTCCACTTTGCACATCGCGAGGGACAATTATTTGATGTTTAAATGCTTGTACGGTGGCAGTTCCTTCATGCTCCGACTGATAAGTATTTCCCATTGATTCAACGGTATTCACTTGGTCGGTCATTTTACCCGATTTAGAACCTTCAATTTCTATATATCCTACGGTTGGCATTAGATGCTCCTCATTTACTTTTCAAAGGTGAATTAACTAACGACTTCCCCCATGATTAGTCATCAAATATGCCAGTCCTGAGAAATATTTTTTTTCACTGCCAATCCAGATAGTTAGCCTTGAAACTCAAGTAATGCTGGGTGTTTTGAACGTAAGATATACTTTTGAAGTGCGCAGAAAATTGCACAGTTGAGAGAGAAACTGCACAACCTGATTGTCAGTATGTGCTTAATGCTTCGACTATCATGGTGACGCAAGTCGTGAAGTGCTATTGGTGGGTACGGGAAATCTTGTAAAGCCTGATTAGGTTCTTAGATTGTAGCGGCTAATTTTATCTATCAAGGCTCTGCGGGATACGCCAAGTTGCCTCGCTGTATAACTTTGATTGCCGTGATTTTCATTCAGTTTGGCTTTGATAAGAGACGCTTCATAGTGACCGACCATATCTTTAAGAGATGAGTCACTGTATTCAGTACTGTTCGCTTCGTAATATCCCCCTTCGACTTTTTCTTTCAGTTCAGATGGTAATACATCGTACGTCAGTACATTACCTTCCCCCATCAGTATCACAGCGCGTTCAATAATATTCTGTAGCTCCCGAACATTGCCTGGAAACGCATACGACTGAAAGGTATCAAGGACTTTTGGCTCTAGCTGCCTGATCTTTTTACCGTATTGTTTCGCGTATTTATCTATAAAATAATGCGTTAGCGCGGGTATATCAGCTTTTCTCTGCTGTAGGTTGGGTAGGGCAATAGGAAACACGTTAAGCCGGTAATAGAGGTCTTCCCGGAAGGTACCTTGTTTCACCATTTCAGCTAAAGAACGATTAGTGGCGGCGATTATTCGTACTTCTACCTTGACGGTTTGATTACAGCCCAGCGGACGCACCTCGCCCTCTTGTATGACGCGAAGTAACTTAGACTGCAGAGCTAATGGCATTTCACCGATCTCATCAAGAAACAATGTACCTTTGTGCGCTTCTTCGAATAATCCTTTTTTGTCGACATGGGCACCGCTGAATGCTCCTTTTCGATAGCCAAACATTTCACTCTCCAGTAAGTCAGGTGGGAAGGCTGCGCAGTTTTGAGCAATAAATTTACCCTCGCGAACAGGACTGTTTTCATGAATAGTGGCGGCAAATAATTCTTTGCCGGTACCGGTTTCGCCTGTCAAAAATATCGTGGCCGTGGACGATGCGACCTTATCAATCAGGCCAAACACCTTTTCCATCGCAGCACTTCTGCCTATGATTTTGTCTAGCTGTAACGTTTTGTAAATGCGCCCTTTGAGTTGTTGGTTTTCAACAATGAGAGAGGCATTTAACTCATCTTGTTGTTTAATGAGCATCTGCTTTTCACTAAACAAGAGTGAATTGGAGATGGAGATAGCCGCTATTGCGGCCACTCCGCGCATTAAATCTTCTAACGCTAATGGAAAGCTTTTTACACCATCTTTTTCATGTAGCTTATGGTTGAATAAGGTCATTACTCCGGTGTTTCCCCCTCCTCTATCCGCTAATGGGATAACCAAAAGGGACTGTGTACGCTTCCCTGTTATCCGGTCATTCAGATACAATTCATGGAAATTGAACCCCGTATATTCATAAATATTTTCCACATTTACTAACTGTCCTGTGACTGCGCAATACACCACAATTTCAATTAAATCGCTGGCTTTTATATTGGAGACTGAAATCTTCGCCAGATTAATTTTGGGGTGGTCAATCAATTCCCCAATACGCACCGCCGGTACCAGGTACTGGTGCGTCCTATCGAACAAGTAGACACAGCACGCCTCCGCCGAGGCCATTTTGCGGGCAGCTTGTCCGATGATATTCAACTGCTTTGAGAGCTCCCGCTCACGCGCTATCGCCTGGGTAACGTCCAGTACATCGTGTAGCGCTTGTAGCGGGTTATCTAATTCATTCACAAGCGTCTCCTTGAAATGACGGGCATTGCTAAGCGCCTCATTCCTCAGGAAAATTGAGTTTCAAAATTACCCTGCTCATCAATACTCAAATCGATCCGAGATATCTCATTTTCGTCACTGAGTTTTTCCAATATTTCAGTGGCGATTTTGGGCAACATTGAGCCGTTAATAATATGATCCACATTACGTGCGCCAGAATCGACATCCGTGCACCTTGCCGTAATCGTGTCCACCACATCCTCTGAATAATGCATATCCAGTTTTTGGTTATCTTGTAATCGGGTTTTTACTTTATTCAGTTTTAAACGAACAATATTGGCAATGACATCCGGCGATAATGTGATAAATGGAATAATTTGCATCCGCGCCAGTAACGCCGGTTTGAAGTGTGCGCTTAAGGTCGGTCTGATGGCTTCGATTACCTCTTCAATACTTGGGGGATTTTCGTTGTCACTGTACATATCGGTAATGATTTCTGTGGCCAAATTGCTGGTCAAAAACATGACTGTATTCTTAAAGTCGACGAGTTGACCTTCACCATCTGACAGGACGCCTTTATCAAAAACCTGATAGAAAAGATTTAACACTTCCAGATCCGCCTTTTCTACCTCATCAAGTAGCACCACAGAATATGGCTTCTGCCTTACCGCTTCGGTTAATAAACCGCCTTCGCCGTAACCCACATACCCGGGAGGTGAACCGATGAGGCGTGATACAGTATGTTTTTCCTGAAATTCTGACATGTTAACCGAAGTAAGGTAACGCTCACCTCCAAATAACAAATCCGCCACTCCGATGCAGGTTTCAGTTTTCCCGACACCACTGGGCCCAACGAGCAGAAACACGCCCATCGGTGAGTCGGGGTTATTAATGCCGGCTTTAGCCGTCCGTAGTCCACGATCAATCGCATCGATGGCGTGATCCTGCCCCTTGATACGCTTTTTAAGTTCAGCGCTGAAGTTGAGAATGGCTGACGCCTGGTCTTTAACCATTTTGCCAACAGGTATGCCGGTCCAGTTTGATATAACCTCTCCCACCACTTGCGGGGTGACTTCATAATGAACTAAAGGCTCATTTCCTTGCACTTGCTCCAATTCCGCTTTCAACTCAGCAATTTTCGACTTTCGTATTTGTCCTTCGTCATCTTCTGATGTCGCCTCAGGTGACGTTTTTTTTATCTCAACCAGTTGTTCAACAATGGATTTTTCTTTCTGCCATTTTTCGGTTAACTGGGAGAGCTGATCATTTAATTCTGCTTGTTTACTTTCCAGATCAGTAATTTGGTTCTCGTCCGCCTTAATATCCGCTGAAACATCGCGCTTGATTGAGTTAAGCGCCCGCTCAATTGTCGATAACTCTCGTTCCAGATCATCAATGCTATCGGGCTTAGAACTAATGCTGATTTTCACCCTGGCGCCCGCGGTATCCAACACGTCGACGGCCTTATCTGGCAATTGCCTTCCGTTAATATAGCGCGCGGACATCATTGCAGCAGCTTGCACCGCATCATCTCTGATATAAACGCCATGGGTTTTCTCGTAGATTGCACTTAATCCGCGAATGATGGTGACCGCCTGTTCGGGGGTAGGTTCGTCCAGTTTTACCAATTGAAAACGTCTGGCAAGGGCAGGATCTTTTTCAAAGTATTTTTTATATTCTGACCAGGTGGTCGCTGCAATTGTGCGAAGCTCTCCACGTGCTAACGCCGGTTTTAATAAATTAGCTGCGTCACCTCCACCAGCGGCACCGCCAGCTCCAATCAATGTATGCGCCTCATCAATAAAAAGAATGATAGGCTTAGCGGACTGCTTCACACCATCAATGACATTCTTTAATCTTTTTTCAAACTCACCTTTGACCGACGCACCGGCCTGCAACAAGTTAAGATCAAGGCCTAAAATTTCTACGTCTTTCAATACCGCGGGCACGTCATCTTCGACCACTCGCAACGCCAGTCCTTCGACTACAGAGGTTTTTCCCACTCCGGCCTCCCCTACACAAATAGGGTTGTTTTTTCGTCTGCGTGCCAGGATGTCTATCATCTGGCGGATTTCACTGTCGCGACAAAAAACCGGATCAATTTTGCCTTCGCGGGCTTGCTGAGTGAAATTATTGCAAAACTGCTCAAGTGCTGCACTGGCTTCAGTACTTTGTGTTGCTGTTCCCCCAGATAGCTTGTCTGACGACTCTGCCGCCGCCTGGGTTTCGGTTGACTCTGCCACGATATCTGAGAATTTGGACTTTAATTCGTCGTAAGAGAGCTCTCCCAGTTCGTCAATATAAGGAGACAGACCGTGTCTACGGGGATTGGCAAGTATGGCAAGTAAAATAGTACCGGAGCGCACGCTGTCTAGTTTTTGTTCTAGCGAAGCGATTAACCAGGCATCTTCAAGTAAACCCACCAGCGTTTTTGAAAAGACCGGCTTTTGTTTATTCCCTCGTTTTTCGTTTTCAACTGACGTTTGCAGAAGCTTAATAAACTTCAAAATATTCACGTCATAGTGGGCGAGAATTTGCGCCACATCGCCTGCTTGTTCGAGTAATTTCAGTAAAAGGTGCTCTACCTCAATTTCATAATTAGCGTTATTGACTGCTAACCCAGCGGCACCTTCCAAAGCTTGCGTACAGGCTGTATTTAACCTGTCCACAAAAGATTTGAGTTTAATTTTGTCCATGATGGCTCTCTCGTCTTGTTAATTAGGTCAAATAACGACATGACGCGATGTTGTTGAAGGTGGATTTAACCAGGATGAATAACCCAACAAACTGGGCTGGGAATTCTTCAGATTTAACGCCAGCTGGCTTGCCACTTTAAGGTGTAAAGCGATTTCCACTGAAACATGTTTAGGTTTCAAAAAATCAATTATTTCTTGCAAAGGTTTTAAAAGGTAAGGATCAGATTTAAAAGGGTTTCCAGGTATAAAAGCTTGAAACAGCTGATCACTGAGATTCAGCATGTTAAGTCTGAACCGGTTAGATCTCACAGGAACATATTCTCCCAGCGAAAAATTATGTGAAAGCTGACAATTTTGAAGCCCCAACCGGTTCTGCTGCTCAGGCACAATTCGTGTTCGCTTGCAGATATAAGGATCGATGGTGATGTCTTGCAACGCTAAATTAAAGTAACCGGATATGACTTTACAAAGGGTTTCCGGTGCGCCCCTGTTCGTGACAATCAAGCTCACAAATTGCAGTAGTTTTATCCAGTTGATAGTCGACTTTGCGCGCTCCGTCTTCCCTGGCGCACCAATAAAGCGAAGTAAGTGTTCAATAAAATAATCTTTTTCAACCAGATTCTTTCGATAGGAATGATATTTACAGAGTACTCCTAAGTAGAGCGTAACGAGTCTATGATTGAAAACATCCAGGAAATCACGTTGATTGGAAGAGGGACTTTTAAGGAGTGAAATCGCGACGTTTTTCTCTCGTAACTTTTCAACTTGTTGTGCATCCAATACATCATCATAGCTCAGCCCTTTTTTTAAATGGGAAAACTGTGTAGATGAAATATTCACTTTATTCGTATTGTCGCCACGGAAATCACCCTGCCTTTGCTTATCTATTTTTCGCAATGCAGCAAAATCAGTTCTCCCTTCGATAAGCTTGCGTAATTCAGATTCCGACTTCAGCAAAAACATTTGGTGCTCTTCTGATTCCACCTCCTTCTGCTCATCAATCACTGCCTGTGTAAAGTAATCCGGTAATGGAGAACTGGGACCATATAAACCTAAAAAATTAACAATAAGTTCGTTGATCCCTGTTTCAGTATATTCAATAGCGTGAATATCAGACGCAGGAAATCCGAAGGAGGCATTCGCTCTAAAGAAAACGGATTCGCTGCTTGGCGGAGTAGAAACAGATGGGCCGCGATGAAACTGGATTGCAAATAACTCAACCACCTTCAGAAAAGAGTAAGATGCGGGGTTACCGACTATCCTTGCCATTATTTATCAGCCTCACTGGTAACCCTGTCGATCCATTTATATTTTTCGCCCGACTCTACAGCAAGCACCTCTAAATGGTGAAAGGAGTTGATACTTGCCTGTCCCGACAGGTACCGATGCAACACACTGGCAAACAGATACATATTCGCCTCACCACTAACCCCCTTTGCACCAAACTTACTTTCTCGCATAGTGATTGAAGTTATCAGGCCAGAAATGGGTACCCCTTTCACCAAACGTGTCGTCGTGTGGCTTTGTACCCGCTCTATCCCTTCTCTCATCAATACATTCAACCGTTCTTTTCTCCGATCACGTTTGGCAGGAAGATCGAAAACTTTAATCAAGTTACGGACTGCATTGAGAGAACTCAGCGGATTGTAATTGGCAGAAAGACGGTTAATCATAGCCCAGCCCTGAAAGTCTTTCGATGGCGCAGCCAGGCTACTTGTGGCACTTTCAATATTGGAAAAGGTCACAAAGTCGGGGGAGTATCCTGAATCGAACGCAATCTGACCCGGTCGTAAATCGTTGGGCAGTGAACTGTTTGTACACGTCAGCTGTGTTGAAACGATTTCATTCTCTGCTTCAGTGTCTGCTTCAAAATCATCGTCTTTACCAAAATAGAGAAAATGGTCATACCCCTCACCCACCACCGAAGTTTCTCTTCTAAGCTTGTAAAAGCTTAAATTATCCGCCTCATGCATTTCATCGTAATGTTGAAAAGTGGCATAGGGTTGATACGTTTTGAACTGTTGTCTGCTTTTGATTCTGCTCTGAACCTGATTAATCGAAAAGATATCGCAGTGGTCTATATTATTGCTTTCAGGACGAAGTAAGTATTCAATTTTCTTGTTGTCTAGCCGAATGGGTTTTCCTTCATTTTCAAAGAGATTTACGATAGGCGTACAGTACAATTTGAAGTTTTCTTTATGTACAGATTCCGCCAGAAATTTTGCAAACCTGAAGCGCAGGTTGATCACGCTAACATCATTGAAATGAAAGATTTTCTCGAGTCCTCCCACCCGGATAAAGCGAAACTTTTGTTTAAACTGGAAGTACTCTTGAAGGAGACGGTATCCTGAATATTCACTATTGGTCTGAGGTAACAAACTTTCTTCTTCAGCAAACCCCGCGGCACTGATCAATTCAGTGGTTAAACCGGATAGCTCTATCGTTTCTCCGTTTTGTAGTTCAAGACTGATATCGAACCCTTCCAAATAGCGAAAAAAGCATAAATACAACGCATTGGAAATTTCTATCTTTTGTTCATCATGCAGATAAAAACACAATGAGGAAAGTCCGATATTTTCACTAGCAACTCCGGTTTCTAATTTCAAACTGATTGTAAGATTGGTGTATTTATTTGCTTTGTGCAGACTCACTGAAGATACTGACAGCGGCGCCACATCAACGTCATAACACGTTCTGAACTGACAAGCGGTACCATCAACATCAACGGATTGAACCTCAGTTCCTCTTGAGATGCGCTTTTCTTCTGTTAGCACATGGAGTCTCGGCGTAAATTGTAAAATACTCATTGAAGGAACGGGTCTGAGGTAATTCGGCCAAATCATGTCCAAAATTGAATAGGTTAACTCTGGACTTTCATGATCCAGTTTTTCTCTGATCCGTCCGGTTAAAAACGCTACGCCTTCCAGCAACCGCTCAACGTCAGGATCATTTCCCTCTTCCCCCAAAAACTTAGCCAAATTAGGGTTTCTGTTCGCAAACACGGCGCCTAACTCACGCAAGTAGTTAAGCTCATCCTCAAAATACTTATTACTTGCCATGCTTACATCACCTCAATTGTGCCCAACGCCGACTTTTTCGTCTGGAATTTAATTCTTTCGTTTCTTCCGTTTAAGTTGACCTGACCGACAATTTCGAATTTCAACTCCAGCGGGTTGAGTTCATCTTCAATATAATTGACTCTTACCCGGCTCAGTCCTGGTTGAAACCTTTCAATATTGAACTTAATTGCTTTGATAATTTCCCGAACTGCCTGCAAGAAGCCGTACTTCATATCAAGATCATTAAAATCAGGTAAACCAAATTCAGGATTTGACGCTGCGTTACCCTGGCGAGTATTGAAAATAATTTGTAGGTGCCGAAGGAGCGATTGTCGATAAATATGACGATCGAATACCTTACTGACTGAACGGCCTTCAGCACCTAACCTTACCCTTTCCATGAGATAATTTTCGTTCGTTGAATTTTTCATTGGTCGTTTTTACTTGTCGAGCTTACCAACCAATGAAAGGGTGAAATCCGCCCCCATGTATTTAAAATGCGGACGAACCTGCATACCGACCTTATAAAAACCCGGCTCTCCTTCAACGTCATCCACCGTAATTGCTGCGTGCCTTAACGGTCTTCTGGCTCTTACATCGGCGCTGGCTCCATCTTGATCTGCCACATACTGTTTTATCCATGTATTTAGCTGATTTTGAATATCTAATCGCTCCATCGTTGTGCCGACATTTTCCCGTTGCAGAACCTTAATATAGTGAGCAAGGCGATTTACCACATACATATAAGGTAACTGCGTACCCAACTTGTAGTTTGTTTCCGCTTCCTTGCCTTCCTTACTAATACCGAAATTTTTCGGTTTCTGAATTGAATTGGCTGAGAAAAACGACGCGTTATCGCTTCCTCTTCGATAGGTAAGTGGAATAAACCCGGCTTCAGCAAGCTCAAACTCTCGTCTGTCAGAGACAAGTACTTCGGTGGGTATCTTAGTTTCAATCTGCCCCATTGTTTCATACTGGTGTAACGGCAAATCTGTCATTGAGCCCCCGCTTTGCGGGCCGATAATATTTGGACACCAACGATATTTCTCAAAGCTTTCATTCAGCCTGGTTGCTAATGCAAAAGCCGTATTTCCCCAGCAATAATTACTGTGGTCTCCATCAATAGACTCGTTGTAATCAAAGGCTTTAACCGGATTTTCTTTACTGTCATAAGGCAAGCGAAGTAAGAAACGAGGCAAGGTTAGCCCGATATAGCGAGCGTCTTCTGACTCTCTTAACGAGCGCCACTTGGCGTATTGAGGGCCTTCAAAAATAGATGCGATATCGTTTAACTTCGGCAGGTCCTGTATATCATTACAGCCGAACATTTTAGGGCTGGCAGCGGAAATAACCGGGGCGTGAGCCATTGCACCCACACTGGCAAGTGACTGCAATAATTTGATGTCGGGAGAGCTGTGATCAAATTCATAATTCGCAATGATACTACTGTAGGGTTCGCCACCAAATGTGCCATATTCCTTTGTGTAAACATTTTTGTAGAAGCCAGACTCAGAAATTTCAGCAGCATCCTCAAAATCCAACGCCAAATCTTCTTTAGACGCGTTAAGTATGTGAATTTTATTGTTCTCTCTGAAATTGGTTCTTTTCACCAGAAAGTCCAAACTTCTCCACGCCGACTCCATTTTCTGAAAGGTTTCGTTATGTAAGATCTGATCAAGCTGAGTACCAATTTTTTTATCCACTTCAGCGATCATTTCATCGATTATCGATTTTCTGACCCGCTCATCTTTATGTTCCCCTTTTAGCATCTCAACAATGAACGCCTGTACCCCTTTTTCAGCCACATCATAGGATTCATCCGTTCTGGGGATGTTTGCTTGATTCATTATCTGATCTAACAACGAACCGCTTTCTTCTGTTTCAACTTCTGCTTCGGCGACCGTATCTTGCTTTTCTAACTCTGTCATGATGATTTCCTACTTTTTCTCAATACCCAATTCCGCCATTAGCTTTGCCCTGGCATCATCATCGCCAAGCAGTCGTTCTAACTGCTTTTTAAATGCCGGTATATTGCCTAATGGTCCTTTGAGAAAAGTTAAAGCTTCTCTCAATTCAAGAAGGTTATTCAGTTCGGGGACGTTTTTGGCGACACTTTCAGGTTCAAAATCCTTTAAGCTTTTAAATTCCAGTGAAACAGGGATCTCTGAGTCGTCGTCGGCTAACTTATTTTCAACGATCATCTCAACCTTAAGATTCTGCTTTGCCATTACTTCATTAAAATTGGACTTATCCACTTCGACAGGATCGCGATCCTGAATGTCGTCATCTTCTTCGCGCATAGTAAAATCACCTACTACCAGAAGCTTGTTGGGAAGCTCTACATCTACTGAAGCATTTCCCACATGCGCCTTATAGGTAATATTCACCCGTTCTTTCGGAGCAATTGAACTTTCTCTAGCCATTTCTCTATCCTTTCTCTATTTGCCAAACTCAGAATATTGAATCGCTTCCGACGGCGAAATATTGATGAGTTCACGCTTTAAACCTCTAATTTCATTTAACTTCTCGTTGTCATATTGGTGTTTAGCAGACATCGTTTTATGTGCGTCTAAATTGAGCTTAATAACCTCCTTATAAAAAGCGGGTTCCCATACATCGATTTTGTGCTGTTGCAGGGTTTGCGTAAGTGTTTCTAAATTCAGTAACACCATATCCAGGTAGCCTGTTTTCAACATGATTTTTGCCAATTCAAAACGCCAGAACGCTAAATCACGCATTCCTGAAGCTTTCTCTGAAAGGCTATCTATCACTCGAATTGCGTCGACAGGATTTCCCTCGACCAACTTTTTATTCGCTTCTTTACGCGCGTCTTTCCATACATTGTTTTGCGTTTGCTGCGCAACATTGCCACTGTCTTCTTCTGATGCATTTGAAGATGTTGATTCAAGCCATAACTGTGTTTTAACCGCGACAAATGGGGTGCCATTTGAAAATGTCGTATCAATAATTGCCGGAAATCGGGAAACGAAATTCTTCGTCGTTGACAGCACCACTTCAGCGGCACCGTTTTGATTTGTCGCCTTTAATGCGTTAAATACCTGACGATGTAAATCCAGGTAAAAGATAGCGCCTTTTTGAAACAGCGATTCCGCTTGTTTTAAAAGTTCTTGGTGGTTATTGCTTTTCTCCAACGCATCAAGACTTGCTAGTGCGTCTTCATTTGGTTGCTGTGGTAACACACCACTTTCTGGAAGCTCTGTTATTAGTATCCATTTCGCCAGACGATTAAAAAAGTAGTGATCAGCATTAAGCATTGACTGTTGGTGGATAAAATCAGCCACATCCGCTAATGATTTACTGACGGAGTAAAGCACCTTAGTCATGTCGCTGCCTGAAGTTACGCCTTGTGGGGGACTAACCGGTACTTCGGCGCGAGCAGCTTTTTGTACGACTTGTCCAGGTTCTGCTTGCACATCAGCGGAGGACTCCTGATTACTAACCGGCTCTGCTTTTTCTTGCGCCGCTTGCGCCTCTTTAACTCTTTTTGCCTCATCGGCATACTGTCTCAGAGTCTGGTTAAGCTCCGTGGAAAGTGGGGTCTCGTCAACCAGATACCCTCTCAGTGCGTCATTAAGAAGCTGAAAATTTTCATAGGCTATATCTGCATCTTTGATATCATCAGGTAATTCATAATTTTGCGTCGCAAAATGTTTATCAAGCTTGGTAGAAAGCCATGCAAATGGAGCTGCGCGGGCCTTCTCTTTTCTTTTTTTTCTATTTGGATATAAATGTTCTGAGTAGTCACATGAAACTAAACCATTCAGTAATTTAAAACCGTTAGTTAACCCTTCAAATTTATGATTGATAAACCAGGCAAAGGTAAGAAAGTTGGCGGTACGTAAATCTTTGGAGTGCTGTTTTAGAATTGTCGTGGACGTATCCGCCACTTTATTCCAGTCAATTGATATTTTCTCAATGCTGTCAAGGCTATTGATTAGTTCCACTAAACGGTCATACGACTCAATCGCTTGAGGATCACACCCGGCAGGCTCTTCGCCCACTGGCTGCAATAATTCATCAAGAGTCGCATCCATAAATACATTCCTATTGTTTTCGCCACTGACTTACTTTAATTATCAGCTAAAAAACTCACTGCATTTATCGAATTAGCTTTAACTTTAACTTCTTATTTACATATAAAGTGTAGTCACATTTTTGTGATGCATGTACTTCCTTCATTCGTAAAAACCACTAATTTCAAATGGGGAAAGTCCTGCCGCGCATCCACTTCTTTTATATACTTATTCCGTTACTCTACTTTTGTTAACTCCTCGACAAATAGTAAGTATAAATAACTTACAACGCCGCTGGACTGCTACCATTAACGCGGGGCACGCGAGGTTGCACTTTTCAATAGAGAGTGTTGAGAAGGTAAACTTGTCAACTCCCAACAAATCTTCGCGAAATGTCTTAACAAGTAAGGAAAGGCAAAAATACCTAGCCCATAACAATGGGATACATGGCTTATACAAAATCACTTTTACTAACGCGCGTTATTTCGAGATACTTGGTATCATCGGAAATACCTGCACATCCCCTTGCCTACTCTGATTACTCTCGTTGTATTTTTTTATATTAGTTGATTATTAAATAAACCACATATGTTCATTTTTTCAACAATTTGATGAAATATTTTTCATCGTTACCTTTGATTCAGAAATATAAAGATGGAAAATTTTGCATACACAAATTGAAAAATGAAGGCAGGGTTGCCGAACCACCAGTGCTAATTGAATGGAAGATGGACGTGTTGACTGCGCTTCCCATATCAATTTTGGTTACATATGAAAATATCATCTCCTGTGCAGGTCTGCATTGACCAACCAGTTTTTACCATCTATTTGCCAGCGGTTGTATAGGGAGGGGTAATGAGTTAGCCTAATTAAATTAAAAAAGATAAGTTAAACAAGGAAGTACCATGACGGGATTATCGTACAAACTGAAACCTGATTTGCTGAAACGCCTTTTTAAAATTACATTATTAACCGCCGGGATAGCGGTAGCGTTCTCTACAACGGGTTGTGGTGGTGGAAGCTCCGACTCACCTGCTCCTTCCCCTCCTTCTGCTTCTCCTGCTCCAGCCCCTGTGCCTCCCTCAGATAGCATTGCATCATTTTTTTCAAATGTTTCTGACACCTTACCCGACGGCCTGGACGGGCGCTGCATGGACGGAGAGGCTGCAGATATTGATGGCGATGGTGATCTTGATTTGATCCTCGCTATCGAGTTCAAAAATAACTTTATTCTGGTTAATGACGGTACCGGTCAATTTAACCTAAAGGAAGGTTTGCCAGACACTGTGCGAGACAGTGAGGACATTACTACAGCAGACTTTGACAACGATGGTGACGTTGATATTTTCTTTGCATCCGAAGATGATGCTGATGATGAGTTGTGGCTTAACAATGGTAACGGCTCCTTTACCCTAACCCAAGGCAATTTACCCTCTGGAAACGTATCAAACGCTGTTATAGCAATGGATGTAGATAATGACGGAACCCTAGATCTTATTCTGGGCAATGCCGGCAACAATCTTGTCTGGTTAAATGACGGTAAAGCATTTTTTGAATCTTCAGGCATAAATGCTGGCAGTGGGGTAACTCAGGATATTGAAGCGGGTGACGTTGATGGTGACGGTGATATGGACTTGGTTGTGGGGAATGAACGATTCAACCAACTCATGATAAATAACGGTGATGGCTCATTTACGGATGAGTCTGATGCTCGCCTTCCCCTTATAAATGCAGAAACACGCGACGTTGAACTGGGGGATATTGACGGCGATGGCGATTTGGATATTTATGTATCGAACGTCTCCTTTTTTCAGAGTAACAGCTCTGAAAACTATCTGCTGCTTAATGATGGCACAGGGATGTTCGTTGAATCTGAAACGCCATCCCAGCCTGCTAACAATGTCGACTCCGATTTTGTTGACCTCAATCGAGACGGATTACTTGACATCATCACGGTAACAGCTCACCTATCCGGGGACTCTGGTAGCAGTGTGACGCTTGAAAATCTCGGTGAAGCAGAGTTTGCGCAGGAGGGATTTGGCGCATCAGGTAATGGATTCGATATCGTCGCCGCGGATTTTACCGGCGATGGGAAAGTGGACTTGTATTTCTGTAATCGTGATGCAGGTGCGAATAGCAGCCAACAAGGCGGTGGCGATGATATGTTTTTCATTGGAAAATAGACTGTACATTTTTCACTCAATTAGTTTTGCCAAGCTTACGTCTAGCTGCTAATTTTTAGAGGTGTAATTAAACAAGGATAAACACCATGAAACTCATTATGGTTTTAGCAATCACTTGCGCCTTGTTTGCCCTCTCAGGTTGGTCAAAGTCAGAGCAAACTGCAAAAAACACTTCACTAAATGAAAAAACCCAAGCTGTAGTGCTATTAAGCGGGCTGCCAGAACGAGATACGTCTGACAGCATCGCGATAATAGAGCTAGACCCTAATTCCGCCAACTTCGGTAAGATACTGTACGATTACCCGTTGCCGAAATTTGATGCCCCGTTACACCACCTCTACTACAGCCCTAACGGCCGACTATATGCTACTGGTCTGGGTACTAAGTGCAGTTTGGCAGAGCTGAAACTAGACCGAGACGCCACTGGATCTCCCCAAATAACGGATCTGAATTGTATCGATACCCAAGGACAACAAGTAGGTGAAGATATTATGTGGCATTCGGTTAACGGCAAAGATTATATGTTTGTCACATTTCTAGGGGGACGTGGTGTAGAGCAGGCCGATGCAGGCAGCGTCGGTGTTTTTGACCCTCAAACCAACGAAGTCATCAAAATTATCGAAGCGCGAAAAAGCCAAGTTCCAGAAGGCAGTCCCTACATCATGTACCCACATGGGATTTCTGCCTATGGCGATCGCATGGTCGTCACATCAACAGTTCACCCCGATCTGAAAACAGGAGTGGGTAATGCGTTGACCGTGATTGATCTAAATACCATGAAGCCAATTGAAAACATTGTCACCGAAGACGCAAAACCGGTCGGTTTCCCCTCGTCTCCTGTGGAAGTCCTGTTTGTACGCCCTAGTATTGTTAAAGGTGTCAAACCTGCTGTGCTAGTGAATACGATGTTTGGCTTCGAAACATGGAAGATCCCTTATGATGACACCAACAAATCATTCGGTAAGCCGGAAAAGCTTTACGATGGTGCGAGTAATGGTACCGGCGTCCCGCTTGAATTTTACGGTAACGAAAAAGAACTGTTTGTCAGCCATGCCCTACCCGGCGTCGTAAAACGCTACGACTTAAAAAAGCTTCCCGAACTGGTCAGTAGCGGCAAAGATATCCAGGCAGAAGCAGGGGCTCATCACATGATCTTTTATGAAGATAATGATGGAAGAGAGTTAATTGCAATTCAAAATAACCTGTTAAATCTCGGCGACGCCAAAGAAAATGACCCAAGCGATGTCGACTTCATTGCGAAGTTAAATCACCATTCTGTTACCGTCCATGATTTAAACACCGGTGAACGGCTTGGTGAGATTAACTTTAAGGATCAGTATAACAAGGGGATTGATAACGTAGAGGCACTATTCACTTCGGGATTTGTACATCACCATTAATGGGAAGCAGGTTAGTGAGAGATAGTGGGAAAGGCATCGACACGTAGCAGCATAAAACTACTTGTTTATTCAAGCGCATTGGTAGCGATAGGTGCGCTTGGCTTTTATTTTGGCAAGCCCTATTGGCCGGAGCAGACTTACTCACCCACTCCACTGACTAGCTTTTCAGCCCCTTTTGTTTATGGTCAGTTCACGATCCCCACTGACAATCCTCTGTCAGTGGAAGCGGTAGCGCTTGGTCGCAGGCTATTTTACGATGTGCGCTTATCAGCCAATCAGACAGTGTCATGTGCGACATGCCACAAACAGGCACTGGCGTTTACCGACGGATTAACAACCTCTGTTGGTATCTCCGGTCAGCCGCTTAAGTTTAATTCAATGTCGCTTGCCAACATGCTCTGGGGGCCGCAACGATTTTTCTGGAATGGACGCAGCATTTCATTAGAAGACCAGGCGCTGCAACCCATTCAGGATCCTCATGAGATGGGGCAGTCACTGTCGGCTATGGTTAGCTCTCTATCTCAGGATAAAAAGTATCGCATCATGTTTGCTCGCGCTTACGGCGAAATTTCGCCAGGCAACGTTGCCCGCGCCCTTGCCAGTTTTCAGCGCACGCTAGTATCAGCGAACTCCAAATATGACAAATACTTACGCGGTGAACTGAGCTTAAATGAAGAGGAAGAGTTAGGCAGAAAATTATTTATGGCTCATCCCGATACTAAAGCAAGCTTGCGAGGCGGCAACTGTATTGATTGTCACAGCCAATTTTTAACCAGTGGCTTTACTAAGGATTTTGACGGGTTTAGCAACAATGGTTTAGACGATGATGCCAGTTTACTGCCCGGTCTTGCCGAGGTGACAGGGCAGAAGGAACACACCGGGATGTTTAAGACGCCGACATTACGTAATATTGCAGTCACCGCACCATATATGCATGATGGTCGGTTTGCCACGTTAGAGGAGGTACTTGAACATTACAATCGGGGGATTAAAGCATCCAGTACACTTAGTGCGTTAATCATCGAAGCCAGCAATCGCGATATGGGTGATACAAATAAACATGACCTGATAAGTCTGCATCTTACTGGTGAGGAACAGAAAGCGATCATCGCATTTTTACACACCTTGACCGATGAATCCTTCTTATCCAATCCAGCGTTTTCTGATCCTTTTATCGAGGAGCAAAAGAAATGAATCGTCGATTAACTGTGCTCTTACTCCTTATCGGACTGGCGCTGTTGTCCGGTATCGCAATGGTATTGCTGCATCCACCGCAAACAGATTTTCACATAAAAATCACCCCAACCGTTGGTGAAAACCTGTTTGTGGCGGGCGCTGAAAGTTACCCTAACCCGGGGGGAAGCGGTAACTTCATGTTTCGCGATGTTCGTTTTTTTATTAGCAATATCGTGCTGATTAGCAAGTCAGACCGATATCAGGTCCCTGAGAGCTATCATTTAATCAGCTTCAGCAACGCGACGAAAACCGCAGAAATATACCTACAGAATTTACCTGATATGCAAATTACTGCGATCGAATTAGGCGTGGGAGTAGATCCTGAAGCTAACAGCAGCATTCTGCCAACGGGTGATCTCGATCCAAACAGCCGCATGGCGTGGAGCTGGGATGTAGGCTACAAATTCATATTACTTGAAGGCATGTTACAGCTGGATGAGCGGCAAATACCACTGGTGTATCATGTGGGATTTAATGAAAACTTTACCACAGTTACCCTTCCGGTGGACGAGTCAGTGCGTTCCATATCACTGAAAGCCGATTTATTACAATTATTTACCGCCCGCGATCCAATCAACATGGCTGAACTATCAACGGTTAAATTCGATCACAACGATGCAGCCCGAATAGCAGAAGGCTTTAGTCAATTGTTATCTGCATGCGATAATGTTTGCGCAGGAACTGAGCTGTAGCAGGTTAAAAGTGACATCCAATACACTCATTCAAGCTCAGAAAGTTCCAAGGTTTGTTAGCACAAGTTTGACCTGACATTAATTGTTCACAAGTGATCTGAATCAATGCCAAACGAAAGACTTTTCCAACCTGGTCAGGAGCGTAGAAACGGTACCTCTTTATAACGTATGTGCCCGTTGCTCTTCCATACCCATGGCCAGAAGAAACGGCTCTGTCTTCTGTCGCTCAATAAAGTCCTGCTTATTGCTTATACCCTGCCATTTATGCTCCACAAGACACTGACCAATAGCTCCCCCCAAGGTAGTACCTGGTCCGGTAACAATCAGCTTATCCGGGGCAAACTCCTTAATTGCTACTTCTATCGCTTTAGAAAAATTGTAGGGTGCCACTACCTGCGTGCCGAGGGTGTAATCCCAGAGTGCTTGTGTGTCTGTAGAGGGAGGCTGCCAAATGCGCCCTTCTCCGTCAATTAACGGCAACACGGGCTTAACAAACATGTTGGAAGAAATTTCTTGTTTAGCGCGCACTGAAATTTCATGCAAAAGCGGCGTGTGAAATGCGGCGTGATTAAACAACCTCATCGGGTAGGTGTCGTCCACTCGAGGCAAATGCTTTTGGGCTAATGCCATTCCCTCTTCGTTTCCACCTAAAACCACATAACCGCCTAAAGCGATGGATAAATAAAGTTCTGCCCCCTCTTCAGCGCGGGCTTGTGTCAGAAGCGCTGAGATTCGATTAGCTTTATCCTCATCGTACCGCCAGTTTGCATCAGTTACCGGATAGATTAACTGCCCACCAATGACTCCCCCTTTCATCATAGAGCCCATGGTGTTGATCAAAGTTGCAGCTTCTTGTGAATGAAGTGCGCGGGCTACCGCAAGTGCGATATACCAGCCCATGGAATTACCTGTTACCGCTACAATGTCATACTTATCACGATTAATATCAGCGAAATCGCATGCTGCACAGGCGTAAATTAAGGACGACGCATTTTCACCTGCCGTATGTTTAGGCAAGTTGTATTTATCCATACTGTCAAGTTCAGTGACGGTTGGCTGCCCCTGTTCATGTCGTTGGGCATCGATAACGTCGATGATGTCTGTTTTATTTGCATGGTAGCGCTGAAGATATCCGAGTTCGCTTTTATTATATGTGCCGCGTCCCGGACAAACGACTACCGCGGTTTGTTTAGCTTGCTTCACTGACAACTCCTATCCCACTGACCGCAACGCTGGCGCGTTCCCTGTCATCTCTAATCCACGCTCTACGATGTGCTCGACCTTGGGTAGTACTTCGTAACAAGCTGTACCTAGAGGAATAAAGCAATCTTCCGCAGTAATTCTTTGAATATCAGGCAATGTTTCAGCGGATAACTTTGCCTCAGTGAGCAGTGTGATCAGGGCTTCACTGATTGATCCGGTCTTACGGCATTCATCCACAATTAAAATGTGTTTATAGCCTTTAACCTCTTCTAAAATTGCTGCTTCATTTAAAGGTGCTAACCAGCGTAAATCGACCACTTTCAGGTTGACGCCTTTTTCAGACAGGATTTTCTCGGCTTGCCGGCTCAGGTAATAGCCATTGCCGTAAGTGAGAATACAAAGATCTTCGCCATCGCCATACACACCTAGTTCACCTAACTCCATCGCCACCGACCGTTCAGGTGGGATATAATCAAAAGACCACAGGTTATCGCCCTCCTCATGAAGATCCTTTTTCATATAAAGCGCAATAGGCTCCAGGAAAATCACCAGGCGCTGCTGCTCCTGAGCAAGCCTTACACAAGTACGCATCATTTCCACGGCGTCGGCACCATTAGAAGGGCACGCCAGGATCACACCGGGAATATCTCTGAAAACCGCAAATGAATTATCATTGTGAAAATGTCCGCCAAACCCTCTTTGATAGGCAAGCCCAGCGATGCGTATAACCATAGGGTTAGTAAACTGACCATTGGAGAAAAAAGGAAGCGTGGCGGCTTCACCCCGGATTTGATCTTCGGCATTATGCACATAGGCCAAAAACTGGATTTCAGGGATTGGGATATACCCATTGTGTGCCAGCCCGATAGCCATACCCAGTATTGACTGCTCGTCCAACAGGGTATCAATCACCCGTCGAGGCCCGAATTTGTCGAGCAACTTAGTAGTCACATTGTAGACGCCCCCTTTCCTGGCAACGTCTTCTCCGAACAAAACAGTATTCTCATAACTGGCCATAATATCGAGTAATGCCCAATTCAGCAGTTTAGCCATATGCTGCTTTTTAGGCAGATTATGTTTGTCATGGGAAAACAATGTATTGCGTTGTTCTTTCGTCAACGTAAGAGCAGAAGAAGGGAATTTTTCACGTGGAATAATACTTTGTTTCACCTCTTTGGCATTGGCAAGACGCGGTCTTTTGGCTGCTTCAATGCTTACCCGTTCTACCCGCTGTGCAACCTCCCGGTAAAGCGCAACAATTGCCTCGGAATTTAATGCCTCCGACTCCCTGAGAATTCGTGCCGTGTGTAAAAGGGGATCTTGCGCTTCTATTTCACTGATACGCTCTTCACTTCGATAAACAAACTCAGCATCTGAGCCCGCGTGCCCTAACAGTCTTACGGTGCGCATATGTAAAAACACGGGTTTATGATGCTTACGCGCGATATGCATAGCCATCACTGTTTTTTGGTAGGTATCCAAGACATTCAAGCCATCACACTGGATGTACTCCAGCCCGGGGCGACCTTCGAAATTCGCCTGAATCCACCCTTTTGGCGTTGCAGTTGAAATACCAATTCCATTGTCTTCACACAAGAATACGATGGGCAAGGGTACTGATTGAAACGCTGCCCAGGCAGCCGCGTTAAATGCACCTTGTGCAGTAGAATGATTAGCCGAAGCATCGCCAAAATTACACAGCACCACGCCGTCTTGCGGGATAACATGTGGAGCCGAAACCTTTCTGGAAAGTGTCACCGAAAAAGCGGCGCCCACTGCCTTGGGTAAATGAGAGGCAATGGTACTGGTTTGTGGCGGTATAAATAAATCCTTGCTTCCCAGTACCTTATGTCTGCCCCCAGAAACAGGATCTTCTGCCGAAGCACTAAAACTCAGCAGCATGTCATAAAGTGGAGTTTGCCCTGGCTTTTGTTTGCTTCGCTGAATAACAAATGCGCCACTTCTGTAGTGTAAAAATGCCATATCTGTAGGCCGCATTGCCAGTGCTACCGCAGCATTGCCTTCGTGACCGGCGCTGCCAATGGTATAAAAACTATTGCCGTCTTTTTGCATCATTCTGGAACGCAAGTCTAAGTGGCGACTCATGGCTTGCGATTCAAATACATCAATCAGTTGCGACTTAGACAGTCCGGCGCCTTTAGCCGTTAAGATGATATTTGATTCGGGGAAAGATTCACGGGAGACAGCATCAATGAATTGTTGATCAAGCCGGGCATTACGATCTTGCATTGCTATATCCTTACTACAGAGAATAATTTGCAGCCTGCTTACGCCCTACGGGATAGGGCGTAAGCTTTCAGAGCGTTAACCTGAAAATGCCTGCAATCCAGTTTGAGCACGGCCCAGTATCAACGCATGCACATCATGTGTACCTTCGTACGTATTGACCGCTTCTAAATTCATTACATGGCGTATTACGTGAAACTCATCGGCTATTCCATTTCCACCATGCATGTCCCGGGCAACCCGCGCAATCTCAAGTGCTTTGCCGCAAGAGTTTCGCTTAATCAAACTAATCGCTTCCGGAGCCAGTCGGTTCTCGTCCATCATACGACCCGCCTGAACACACGCCATTAAACCTGTGGTAATTTCTGTTTGCATGTCTGCGAGCTTTTTCTGAATAAGCTGGGTCGCTGCCAAAGGTCTGCCAAACTGTTTGCGATCCAAACAATATTGACGCGCTGCATGCCAGCAAAACTCCGCAGCCCCAAGCGATCCCCAGGCAATACCGTAACGCGCCTTATTCAGACAGCCAAACGGCCCTTTTAGTCCTGTCACTTCTGGGAACATGTTTTCTTCTGGTACAAATACATTATCCATGACGATTTCGCCCGTAATGGAAGCACGCAATGAGAATTTGCCTTCAATTTTGGGAGCGCTCAATCCGTCCATGCCTTTTTCGAGAACAAAACCACGAATAACGCCATCAAGTTTTGCCCACACTACAAAGACATCCGCGATTGGCGAGTTGGTGATCCACATTTTGCTCCCAGTAAGGGTATATCCACCGTCCACCCTAGTAGCGCGGGTAGACATACTGGCAGGATCAGAACCAGAATCGGGTTCGGTTAAACCGAAACATCCAACCCACTCGCCGGTGGCTAACTTGGGTAAATAACGCTTGCGCTGCGCCTCAGTGCCATAGGTATAGATGGGATACATCACCAGCGAAGATTGTACGCTCATGGCACTACGGTAACCGCTGTCCACCCGCTCCACTTCGCGTGCGATGAGACCGTAGGCTACGTTATTAACCTCGGCACACCCGTACTCAGCCGGTAGCGTACACCCCAGCAGTCCAAGCTCCCCCATTTCATTCATAATTTCGCGATCAAAACGTTCGTGCCGGTTGGCTTCAAGCACTCGCGTCATCAGTCGCTGCTGGCAGAATTGATGGGCACTGTCACGCATCATTCGCTCGTCTTCGGTCAACATGGAGTCCATTGACAAAGGGTCTTGCCAATTAAATTCGGGTTTTGCTGATGACATAATTCTACCTGCTGAAAAATAAGTTAAGTGTAATTTTTAACACGTTTTAAATGTTAAAAAAATGATAATAGCGGTTATACTGCTAGAGGAATAATATTAATTACCTTTATTTGTTATAGCTTTTACCTATGGATTTACGCAGTCTTCAATACTTTGTTTCCGTATACGAAACCGGCAGTTTCAGTGCCGCATCCAAACGCCAGTATATTGCCCAGCCATCAATCTCATCAGCCATTAAAATGCTGGAAGAAAGCTTGTCAAAACCCCTGTTTGTGCGTTATCCAAGAGGCGTGAAACCAACCGAAGCGGGTCACCAGCTCTACCCTCTCGCTCAACAGTTGCTTGGGCAAGCCTCAGCTATTAGATATCTGTTTAAAGAGGAAAACCCTAAGCAACCGTTCAGGTTAGGGCTCATCAAAGGGCTTGGTGTAGCAAGAATAAGTGACGTGCTGAAGCGCTTCACCTCCCAGGTAGATGAGCTGGAATTAACTCTGGTGCCACCTGAAGAAAAATGCGACGCACGAATAATCAATTATGAGTTACTAAAAACTAATGAAAGCTTCGTGCCCATGTGGCAGGATGATTTTCAATGGGTGATGCCAATGGATCACCCTTTAAGCTTAAAGGAAGAAGTAGAAATATCAGACTTGGCACACGTCGCATTTATTCAGCGGGAACCCTGTGAAGGATGGAATTTACTTAGAGAGCTACTCAGCCAGGCACATATACTTCCAGACGTAAGAGCACGCATCCAAACTATTGAATATGCCATCGGATTAGTAAAAGCGGGAGTTGGCTGTGCTTTTATTCCTGTTACCGAAAATGCCGATTACCTAAATGATGTCATTTGCCGTCCGGTAAAAGGTGTGGCTCTTAGCCGACGTATCGGACTTGCATTTACTCACCGAAGTACCGTAGTAGATGCGCTGGCAGCGCTGGTAAGTGAAAACTGAGCAGCGAACTCGGGGGACTCATTTATATTTAAATAATGGCAAATTAAAAAAGATGTCACGCATACAAAATAACAGAATCCTCTGCTTAACCCCAGAAACTGACTGTTCGCTCTATTACCCAAAACGATGCGAGTGAGCCGATAAAATAGGGGGGCACTTTTTGCCACGAATTATTAAGTTTAATTTTTAATTTTGATGCAAGCCAAATCAATGTGACATACAGGCAAACAAAACCTAGCTGACCAATTTCAACACCGACGTTAAATAATATCAGTGCTAACGTAATCGCATTTTGTGGTAAGCCTATTTCACCAAGTGCCGCGGCAAACCCAAGCCCATGCAACAAACCAAAGCTAAAGGCAACTATCCACGGCTTTCGGAACGTCAGACTTTCGCGCCCTTGTTTTACCCTAATAGCTTCTGAGGCTACAAACACAATACTCAACGCTATAATCGCTTCAACCGGAGGAACCGGTATAGTAACGATTCCAAGCGATGCCAGAGAGAGCGTAATGCTATGAGCAATGGTGAAAAAGGTGATAGTAATAATGAGTTTGCGCGTGCTATCAATCAGCAATAACAAGGCAAGCACGAACAGTAAATGATCCATGCCCAAAAGAATATGTTCAACACCTAACACAAAATACGTAGTGACAATATCCAGCCAGCTACTATTTGTGACCACCACATAGCTGGGACTATCGGGGGTTAACCGATGCATTATTTCAGTGCCGTCCTGATAAGCAATTCGCAATAACACTTCAGTGCTGGTGCGTTCCAGATTAGTAATGGTCACCGTCGCGCCATTTAGTCCACCTGTCCGTAAGATGGTGAAAAACTGACTATGAGCATTTCCATCAAAGCCGCCGAAAGGCTCACTTAAACGTTCGGTGTCAGGATCAAACTCAACTTCCAACGCTAATCGCTGCTCGCCGCCTCTAGCCGGTACGCGAAAGAATACATCGAACTCCCCCGTCTTTGTCTCAGTGAATTGTAAATAAGCGGGACGCAGCTCATCGGCTTGAGATAAAAGCGGTAATGACAAAAAAACAAACAAAAATAGCGATATAACCTTATTATTAAGCTGCATTTCATCTGCTCTTTGTGAATGTGATTTCAGAGTCAGCGGTCCAGTTAACTATTACTTCATATTCATCTAATAAGTTACGTTCTACTTCGGAACGAAGCGTTTGCGATTTTTGATGCATCCAGTCACGAGTTACTTGTTTGCGCACTTCTTCTAACGGTGGCAACGTGCCCGCTTGGCGCTTAGTTAGTTTAACAAAATGCAGGCCTAGCCCTGACCTGAAGGGCTCACTCCAATCATTTAGTTCTAATGAATCGAGTTTCTTCGAAAAGTGATTGCCAAAGGTGCGTTCCAGTTTAAAAGCTGACGAGTTGCTAACTATTTTCGGTAACAGTGAAGGGTCACTAATTGGCAATTGCTCTTGTTGCAGGGCCAGTTGTACTTCTTTTATTTTTGCAGCAAGGTCAGTTGGCGAGCGGTCAGTCGAGACAAATATATGCTCAAAACTGTATTGATTGTCAGTTTTGTATTTGTCGGCGTTTTTCTGTAAATATTGTTCCAGCTCTGCATTTTCCGGCTCTACCATTGAGACTGCAGCGGAAGTAAAAAACTCCATTTTTTGACGCAGACGGCGCCGGATCATGGCATCATTTTTATCGATGCCCAGCTGCAGTGCCTCACGATAATAAACTTCCTCTAACACATAATCTTTAATAATTTGTTTTAGCTCTTGGCTGGAAGGTTCGCGATTCCAGATTTTCTCAAACATTGCACTTAGATGGTTTATCCGACCGTCGTCCACCACGATCCGTTTGTCTTGACTGTTTTCTGGCTCCACAACCGAATACAAAATAAAAAAAACAGCACCTATTAGTAAAAAGTGCAGTAAAGGTTCATTGATAAACTTCTTTATCATCGTTTAGATACCGAGGTCATTGATACTGAGCAAATACCATGCGATCGCAATCGGGCAATGCGCAGGGAACCCGTTGTAGCTGTACTATTGCAGCCGTTGAAAAACTGCATCTGTGCTCGCCTTTTTAAGTTCTCTGTCGCATGGCAATTTACGTTTCTGTATGCTTCAATTTATGGCGTATACCAGATTGGAGAGGTATAAGCGCGCTCCTGCGAATACGTTGCCACCCCCTCAGGTATTTCTACACCGAATACTTTCGCGTCAAACGCAATCCAGGTAGGTGTCGGAATTTCGAGAACACGCACATAATAAAAAGCCCGTAATTGAGGATCGAATTCAGGATCCTGCCAAAACGCACTTAACACCGGATCTCCAATCGAGTTGCTGTATGAGGCCTGTTCTACATTCACTGTATTACCAACCGGTTCACGACTACGGCCATCGGAACCTATCTTGCGGTCGTCTGAAACAGCTACATCCCATATACGCTCCTGCGGTTTACCCTCAGCATCCAGCCAGCCTTTTATGATTTGCACTCTGTCAAGATTTGCGCCATCGGGATCGCGTACAGCTCTGATGAGAAAAGATGGCGATTTTTCTGTCGGTGCCGAAGATAGGTCCCCCCCCATGGGCACACCAGTATCGTAACCATGTTTGGCAAAATCAGAGCGAAACAGATCTTCTTCAGTAAATGCATAGCCACCGAATACCCGAACACGGATTCTAGTTCCGGTTGTAGCAAAAACTTCTTTTCGTTTTAATGCATCCCATATGGCCTCGCGAGTGTTTTCGCGTGCCCACACCGCAGCCAGCCCAGATGCCAGTGCATCCATATGTTTTAAATCATCGGAAGGATCGTCTTCTGAGAAGCGGCCGGTAATGGCTTCTTCAAAGCGAACGGGATCGGCAGTTGGTTCTACCATCGCGACCTTGCCAAAAAAATTGTTTTCCTGCGAAGTAGATAAGGCTGTGTGTGCATCTGTAGAACCTACTACACCAAATTTAAAGGGGTTAACACCTAATTGCTCTTCATACGCCAGACCACGTTTCCATGCCGAACGTGCATATTCGCGTGGCAACATATCGGGAGTTTTCTTTTGCTCACCAAAGCTGCCCTTGTCCCAGGTATAGTAATCAGCAAACTCATCATTAGGTGACAATGATGGATGCGCTTCACCGTCTCCTTTAATCTGCGTTATTTCGTAAACCGGCTCCCATTTCTTTCTAAGCTCAGCGTAATTCGCATCAAGCGGCTTACCGGACAAAGTCACATCATCAAACATCAAGCCATTTGAGAGGTTACCGTTATGCGGTATTGCCAATAATTTACCGCCTGTTTTCGTTTCATAGTCATTCATCCATTTCCATAGCACTTCTGGATCATCTGAATCATAAGCGCTAATGGGAACAATCTGATCGGCTAAATCTTTACCATCCCGAAAAAGGACATTACGGTGCAAGTTGTTCCCATCGGGTCCTGATGTCCACTCAAAGCCTATCATCGCGGTGAAGGCCCCCGGTTGGTTATGATCCTCTGCGGCCTTTGTTATCCGTTTCCACATAGTCTCACCAAAGCCGGTACCAGCCAGGGGGTCGCTACCGTCGGGTGTGTTCACCGCACCAAACCACTGAATGTAGGCTTCAAGGCGGGCATCTTCTGTGCGTGGTTTAAATGTTTCTGAAATGGTGCGCCCCCACTCATTTTCCTGTAACACCGGATTGTCCTCTTCGAGCGCAATAGGCAACCCTAAATTTTCGGCATGATCAGTGACAACTAACCAATCAAGAGGGCGTTGTAACCTGGCGCGTAATCCATTAGAAGATGTGACTGTTTCACCTTTAGCAAAGCGATAGGCGTCATCAGGTGTCGTTGTGGCGCCTACCAACCCCGCATCTGCAGAATAGGCAGTATGTAAATGCGTGTCTCCATAAAGCACTTGATTAGGAAAATCTTCCTCAGGATAAGGGGAGTATTCCACTTTCTTTGACGAAGGCGGTGGCGAGTCAGTACCTGTCAACGTCTGTGGTTCGTTTGCGTTACCGCTTTCATCGGTTTTTGCGTTTGAGTCCCATGCCATTGTTAGCATGACTACACTGATCAAACCCACTTTTATTACCAACTGATTAAGGAGACTCATAGCCCTATCCTTTCATGAAATTGCTGGTTACTGGGGTTGTGCTTACTTGAAAAATTTTTCACTCTAAAAGTATTAATTAACTTTAGGTTGCGAAAATAAAATATTCAAAAATTTTTGGCTAAGATGAAATTTAATACAGGGAATGCTCGTAAACTGGCGTGCACCAGCAACATCAAACATCACCGTTATTGACAGAAGAAACTGACCGTTTATTACGTTGGATCACCGAATGTGGCATAAATTTGCTGCGAATGTGTGGCCTCTGAGTTAATACCTGGTGAACTGATAATGCGAGGATGGGTTAGTGTGAATTTCAACCTTGTTCACGCACTCTTTGAACGTAAAAATCTGAGCGCGTCCAAGTTGGGAGCTGAGCAGGAGGCAAACATAAAACCAAAACACGAATATTTAATACTCGTAAAGCATTTATTACGTAATTTAATGATTTTGTAAATAAACACACAAGCCTCTGTTTGTATAATGACGTTTAAGTTTTTCTAACCGGTCTGATATTAAAAAAACGGGACTTTCTCTTCGCAACCCTAATGGCTCCGTTTTAAATCGAGCAAGTCCACACAGTTTGATTCAGATCAAAATTTATACAATCAAAATCGATAAACTAACAGTGACAATCGAAAGAGCCACAGCCGCGTTGTAGTGGAATGACTTTATCCGGAGATAATAAAATGCCCTACCCGACCCAAGCTGAGCGAGCCCTCAGCGTAGAACGCGAAAGAATTTGGCTACAGTGTTTCAGACTGTGTGTCCGGTGCCACCAGCTGGCCAACTCGTTAACCGAATATGAATTCAGAGATGGCAGTAGCGTGACCCTCGATACCAGTCACTCATTCCCGGTGCCGGTCAGATGGAAAGGATCGTTAAAAGCGCACTAACGGCTGGCCTTCAAACTCTACCAAACAGGTGGAAGCGATCACCTGTTTGGCTTGAGGGGCCCTGGTCAGAGATAGACTGAATTGCCACTTGCAGATCGCATACGCGATGAGATTGATAAGCGTGGAAAATTGCTCAGCCGTTAGCAACAAACCACTTTTCTATTCAGACTGATACATCACTTTTCCCGCGATAATTGTCATTAGCACCTCGGTGTCTCTTATCTTTTCTGGCGCCATTTCAAATAAATCATGATCTAACACAACAAAGTCTGCGAGTTTACCAACTTCGAGCGAGCCAATTTCTTTTTCCATACTGACGGCCCAGGCATTGTTGATTGTATATGCTCTTAACGCGTCCTCCACACTGATTTTCTGCTGTGGAACCCAGCCTTGGGGATTTTTATCATCGAGTGTACGTCGCGTCACAGCGGCATAAATTCCTGCAATGGGATCAAGCGGAGCCACATTCCAGTCAGAACCAAAGGTAATCCGCGCACCGGCATCTACCAGAGATCGAAATGCATAGGTGCCAGCAAGACGTTTCTTTCCAATCCGGGTTTCAGCCCAGCGACCATCATCAATCGCGTGGTAAGGCTGCATCGAAGCAACCACGCCTAAGCTCGCAATCTGCTGTATTGCTTCTTGACTCAGATGCTGAGCGTGTTCAATTCGAGGCCTTTTAGGACTCGGTTTGAGTCTGGTGAAAATGTCTAGCACGGCGTCGTTTGCACGATCGCCAATGGCGTGGATTGCCAACTGCAAGCCAAGCTTATTCGCCTCTTTAATCGCCTTTTCTAATTTAGCGATAGGCTGAATAGGCATTCCACTGTTTGCAGGATCATCGCTGTAAGGCTCGTAAAGCCAGGCTGATCTGCTGCCCAATGACCCGTCAGCCATCTCTTTAACGCCGGGCCAAGACAGCCAATTGTCCCCTCCCCCTTCACGAGCAATAATTTCAGCCAATTTTAGTCTATCTTTAAGAGGTACATAAACAACCGCGCGGATCTTCTGCCATCCATTCTTATTGGCTCGTTTAAATAACCTGTACTCCCGCCAGCCTGCGTCTTCCAGCACATTGGGTAAACTATGGATTTGCGTAAGGCCGTGCTTCAATGCATGGTTCATCCCTAATGAAAGTAGTCTGTCTTCTTCACTCTGATCGAGGTCCGGCATCACTTTAAACACGGCTTCCATTGCCGCATCTTTAAGTACCCCTGTTGGCACCCCATCTTCATCACGCACAATTTTACCACCCACCGGATCTGGCGTATTACGGTCGATACCCGCTAACGCTAACGCTTTACTGTTTGCCAGAGCTGAATGACTATCCACTCGCATGAGCAGGAGAGGATGATCTTTGGTAACCTTATCGACCCAGTTACGATGCGGCGCTGCGCCTCCCCAGCTCGTCTCATCCCATTTACCACCGGTGATCCAGTCGATATTTTCAACTTCATCCATATATTTGGCTATGCGACCTACGAAGTCTTCTTTAGACGTCGCCCCAAGTGTATCGACCGATACAAGCCCTTCGACGCCGGTCATGAAGTGGGTATGATTATCAATTAACCCTGGAACGATTAGCGCGCCCCCCGTCTGATTTACCTGTCCGTCAAAGTCACTCAATAGCGTCTTGTCGCCAACTGCAACGATACGCTGGTTATCAGTAATGATAACTTCAGCCCAGGGTTGTTCGGGGTTACCTGTCCAGATTTTGTCCCCAACCCAGGCTACCTGACTATAGGCGGCAGAAACAACAAGCGTAAGTACTAGCCCAATGACGCACCGAATTTGGTAAAAACATCTCATTACTTGATTCCTTCTCTGAGATTAGTAAATTTGGAATGCCCTGCGTTGCAGTGGCGCCCATGCCTCACTGTAGCCTAATTTTTCGGGACTTTCTTTCCCGATATGACTGTTTTGGCGTTCCCAAATTGATATTGCATGCTTCTTCACACTTGCAATGAGTTAGCGGTGCCACCCGGTCAAAACTCACTTCAGGACAAATTAATATTCGTTACTCTGCATTTACTGCGTAAGTAAATAAGGGTGTTACACACTCAATAGTTGTGGCTGAAGGCGATGAATTTTTGCCGATGATTTTATAGCTTCTTTATGACTATCGCTCTAACCTATTCGATGAACTCAGTTAACTGACGTTAGTACGCTAATCATCAAAAGTATTTTTTCTTTCTATTTGTCTAAGCCAAAGCTCTCGCTGTGGCAACATTTAACTTTAAAAATAAACTACGTAAGCGCGAACAAACACTGAAAAAGCCGAGGTCGCATACGAAGAACTCAATTGGGGTGCCGGAGATAACAGCGCGGTACTCAGCGCTATCGTTATAATGGAACCGCCGGATAATCAGGCCCTCTTCTTGCGCTGATAGTTAGCGTGACGTTCGGGGTGTACGAAAGGAGCTGGATGCAGAAGTGGGTGTAATCCAAAATCCGTTGACAACTCATGGGCATATATGTGCAGAATTCAGCATCCAGCACACAAGGATTGCCCTAATGCTCAGACACGTTATTGCCCTGATGTTTACGTTCATGGCTACCGCCACTGTTGCCGCCGAGTCATCGATTGCTGACGCGCAAAGCAAACAACTCAGCGAATGGTTTGAACAAAAGCACCAGGAGTACTTACATTTTTCGCCAATAACGCTCACCCAGCTTGGTCTTAAGGATAGCTACTCTAAAATCGATGACATGAGCGAGGAAGCTGAACTTAAGCGCCTAAACTGGTTTACCGCGGCTGCATCGGAGCTCGAAGAGCGCTTTAACTACCAGAGCCTTTCTACCGAAGAGCAAACCTCTTTTGATGTTTTTATGCAGCAGGCCGAGCATGCCCAGCTATCCTACACATATCGCTACAACCGCTACATTTTTCATCAGATGGAAGGGATCCACGTCAGGCTCCCCAATTTTCTAATTAACAGTCACAAGGTAGCGTCACTTGACGATATGCAGGCCTATGTCATTCGTATTGGAGAGGTCTCCAGAGCCATCAATCAACTGCTGATCCGAGCCAAGCAAAACGCTAACAAAGGTGTCCGTCCCCCCAAGTTCTCTTACGAAGAGGTCATCCAGCATTGTCTGAACCTGATCAGCGGACGCCCCTTTGATAACAGCACTACTGATGCCCCTGTCTATGCCGATGCCAAGCAGAAAATTCAGGCGTTGCTTGATGCAGATAAGCTCACTCAGGAGCAGGCTGCGAGCCTAGAGCGGGATGTGATCAGTATTCTCAACGAGCAGTTTCTGCCGGCATATCAGAGTGTGCTTGACTGGATGCAGGCCGATATGGTCAATGTTTCTGACATCGCCCAGGGGGTTAGTGCATTGCCGGATGGAGACAATTATTACGCTGCGATGCTGAAAATCCAGAACACTACCAACATGACAGCGGATGAAATCCATGAGCTTGGACTTAAGCAAATTGTCCGGATCCGCAACGATATGCAGAACATTATGGAGCAAGTAGGTTTTAAAGGCAGCCTGCAAGCGTTCTTCGAACAAGTACGGGACAATAAAGACGACCACCGCTTCTTTTATCCGGATACGAATGCTGGGCGAGAAGCCTATCTACAGGATTCCAGAGACTACCTGACCGAGCTAACCAAATCACTGCCCGATTATTTTAACATACTGCCAAAAGCCGACCTGATCGTAAGGCGGGTTGAACCCTTTCGCGAACAAGCGGGCATGGCCCAACACTATTATGCGGGCACCCCAGATGGTTCGCGCCCTGGTACCTACTATGCCCACCTTTCGGATATGACAGCCATGCCGATCATCGAGATGGAAGCGGTGGCCTATCATGAGGGTAATCCAGGTCATCACATGCAAATTTCGATTGCTCAGGAACTAAAAAATGTGCCGTCATTCCGCACGCAGGCATCGTTTACAGGATTTGTTGAAGGTTGGGCGGTGTACAGCGAACTGCTGGCCAAAGAGATGGGGGCTTTTCAGGACCCCTATTCAGATTTTGGCCGACTGGTACTTGAGATATGGCGCGCAATCCGCTTGGTTGCCGACACAGGCATCAATGCCAAAGGCTGGACTGAACAGCAGGCATTTGATTTCTTTAAACAAAACTCACCGCGTTCGGAAATATCGATGCGCACTGAGGTCCAGCGTTACTTCGTCTGGCCAGGCCAGGCTACCGCCTATATGATCGGCCGTTTAAAAATCTTGCAGCTGCGCGAAAGAGCCCGGGAAAAACTGGGGAGTAAATTTGATATCCGCACTTTTCACGATCAGGTGATTGGCGGCGGCTCTTTGCCCTTATCAATTCTGGAAAAACGTATCGACAACTGGATAGCAAGGCAGCTCCAAGAAGCCTAACAGAGAGATTAACACCATGCCAACACAATCACTCCCTATCGGTGTGGGTGGAAAAACACCTGAACAAGCGTTAGCTGAGCTGAAAGACATGACAACAGCGCTGACACCTATCGGGATAGAGGAATATCGCCAGCGTATCAGTAAAGCTCAGGGGTATATGCGTTTATTTAGTTAGGGTGGTGTAGACACACAATAAAAGGCCGTTCACAGTGGTCCCAGGTAAACTAAACTCTGATTAGTACTGCGGTGTGATTCTATAGTTGACGTTGTCTTTTGGGTGACAGAAGAAAACAGGCAGTGTGATGAGGTAATGGGGAAATTACGCTTCATTGTTGCTTATTTTAGAGGGCAGTAAGTTGGTCGGTGTGAGAGGATTTGAACCTCCGACCCCTGACACCCCATGACAGTGCGCTACCAGGCTGCGCTACACACCGACCGAAAGAGCCGACAAGTGTACTTATTTTTGATCACATTGCAACGAGATTTATAGATTTGGTTATACAACCGCTTATTTGCTGAGCAAAAACTGCTTAATTCCTCTCACTTACAAGGTGAGATAACACACCACACTAACTATTCCTGCCACCAGCACATTTAAAACGATACCTTCGCGCGCCATGGTTTTAATGGCAAACTTTTCGGTTGCAAATGCGATGGCATTAGGCGCGGTGGCGACCGGTAGCATGAATGCACAACTGGCACTGATAGCCGCCGGGATCATCAACAATTTTGGATCCACATTTACGGCTAACGCGGCTGCGGCAAGTATGGGCATAAGCAGTGTGGCGGTGGCGGTATTTGATGTGATTTCAGTAAGAAATGTCACAAACAGGCAGATTGATAGCAGTAGTAAGAGTAAGGGTAACGTTGAAAGTCCTGTTAACCATTCGCCCATCAGCACACTTAATCCTGACGCGGCGAAAGCCTTGGCGATACAGATCCCCCCTGCGAATAGCAGCAGCATCCCCCACGGAATATCATTCGCGGTTTTCCAGTCAAGCAAACGGCCCTGCTTGCCTTCGCCGTTGTGAATTAAAAACATGGCGATCACCCCTGCAATCGCAATCGTGCTGTCACTCACCGTGGTCAGACCCAGCCATTGAGTCCAGAACGGTCGTAGTACCCAGGCCATTGCAACCGTACCAAATACCAGTAATACGCGTTTTTCCGCTTTGGACCAAATGCCGGGTTTTGGTAAATCAATTTCCCCTACTGTTGATAAACCCCGCGACAACCACAATGCCATCAATGGCAAGGCTAAAAACACAATGGGAATGCCGGTTTTCATCCAGTCGAGAAAGCTGTATTGCACCCCTTGGGTTTCCTGATATACGCTCATGAAAATAATATTTGGCGGGGTGCCTATTGGCGTGCCTATGCCGCCCACGCTGGCCGCATACGCGACGCCTAATATCAGCATGATACCGAAGCGTTTACTCTTCATCGCCTCAATGATGGCCAGTGCCATCGGCAATATCATTAACACGGTGGCGGTATTACTTATCCACATACTCAACATTGCGGTAGTAAGCATAAAACCAAGCAGCAGTTTGAATGCACTGCCTGAACCGGTCATTCGCAACATATATACGGCAAAGCGTTGATGAAGATGGGCTTTTTCCAAAGCTTTTGAGAGCATAAAGGCGCCCATCAACAGAATGATGACGTGGCTGCCTAGGGCAGACGCTGCCTGCGAGTGCGTCAAAACGCCGGTTAGTGGAAACGCCGCAAACGGAATTAGTGAGGTGGCGGGGATCGGCAGCGCTTCTGTGATCCATAAGATGGCAACAAATAAGGTAATTGCTGCGGTGAGGGCTATATCTTTAGGTTGCTGCCCCCAGTATAAAGCGACACCAAGGGCAACGGATACTAACAAAGCAATACCTACGACACGACTTTTGCCCATACTGCACTCCAACTATTATTATTTTTGTTCGTCAGATGATATTCGACTCGCGACCGCGCCAGCCTGACCTTTGTATTTTGCATCTACACGTGCGTTATAAGGTTTTTCGGCAGGATTCGACAACACTTCAAAACTCAACGCACCAATCTTCATCAACGGGCGCAATGCTAACGGAAGCTTTCCGCTATTATAAAATTCGAGCACGATATTGCCAGACCACCCCGGATCAATGCGGTGTGCTGTAACATGCACCATAAGACCTAGTCGGGCCAAAGAGGAGCGTCCATCCAGCCAGCCTACAATGTTGTCAGGTAAGGTAACGGATTCATGAGTGATCGCTAAGGCAAGCTCTCCAGGGTGTAAAAAAAACGCCTTTCCTTCTGCCAGTTCAATTTCATCACTCATGACAGAATTTAACGCTTCTTGCACCTGCGCTTTAGGTCCGCTCAAATCAATATATGGTGCCTGATGGTCTTCAAATACGCGAAATTTATTGCCTAATCGAATATCTACGGTGACACCGCTGATCTGCGAATAATCAGGTGTAGGCGTAATGGCAATTTTTCCCGCCTGTAAGTATTCAAATATATCTCTGTCTGACAACCGCATTGTGGCTTCCTGCATAAAAATGAGCGCTCATTATAAGGGCAATATCCAGTCAATCAATATAATCACCTCTGGCCTGGGTGCTTATTTCTGTAAAAATGCCTCTTTCAATAAAATACGTAATGCAAAAACAGCGCTTTTCAGCTAGTATTTGCAGCCCTTTTTAACGTATTAATTTGCTTTTGTCATATGTCTGAAAACACAACGCAATCCAGCGCAGCAGCAAACCAGCGTCGCATTCTGGTTACCAGCGCCCTTCCCTATGCTAATGGCTCAATTCATTTAGGTCATCTTTTAGAACATATCCAGACCGATATCTGGGTACGTTATCAACGCTTGAAAGGGAATGAATGTTATAGCGTCTGTGCTGATGATGCGCATGGTACGCCGGTGATGCTTAAAGCGCAGGAACTGGGTATTTCACCCGAGCAGATGGTTGAACAAACCCGCGCTGAACATCATCAGGATCTTAAAGATTTTCATGTCCATTATGACAATTACTATATTACCCACTCGCCTGAAAACAAAGCGTTGTGTGAGACAATCTATAATCGTCTGGACGAAGCTGGCTATATAAGCAAACGTACGATTAATCAGTTATTCGATCCGGAAAAGTCTATGTTCTTACCGGACCGTTTTGTAAAAGGCACGTGCCCAAGCTGTGGCGCAGAGGATCAGAATGGTGATAGCTGCGATGTCTGCGGTGCTACCTACAGCCCTACTGAAGTAAAGAATCCTCGCAGTGTGGTGTCTGGTGCCACGCCTGTGCTGAAAGAATCGGAGCACTTCTTTTTCGATTTGCCTCAATTTGAAGACATGCTGAAATCCTGGATCCGCTCGGGTGCACTGCAGGAGGAAATGGCTAACAAACTACAAGAATGGTTCGAAGAAGGCCTGCAGCAGTGGGACATCAGCCGTGATGCGCCTTACTTTGGGTTTGAAATTCCTGGTACTACGGATAAATTTTTCTATGTGTGGGTGGATGCGCCGGTAGGTTACATGGCCTCCTTTAAGCATTACTGCGACAAAAACAACGTCGCGTTCGATGACTTCTGGAAACCGGGCACAGACACCGAGCTTTATCACTTCATCGGCAAAGATATCACTTACTTCCACTGCTTATTCTGGCCAGCCATGCTGGAGGGAGCAGGTTACAGGAAGCCTACCGGGGTAAACATTCACGGTTTTGTGACGGTGAATGGAGCAAAAATGTCCAAATCTCGCGGCACGTTTATTAAAGGCCGCACTTATCTGGAACACCTAAACCCGGAATATTTACGCTATTACTTCGCCTCCAAACTCAGTGACGGTGTCACTGATATTGACCTGAATTTCGAAGATTTTGCGCAAAAGGTCAATGCGGATTTAGTAGGAAAGGTTGTTAATATTGCCAGCCGTTGCGCCAGTTTCATCACGAAGCGCTTCGGTGGCAAATTGTCGGATACGGTATTAGAGCCTGCACTTTTCGCAGAGTTTGGCCAGGCCGCGGATAAAATCGCTATGTTTTATGAAAACCGCAAATATCATCAAGCGGTGCGCGAAATTATGGCGTTAGCAGATAAGGCGAACCAGTTCATTGATGCCAATGCGCCCTGGGTAACGATTAAAGATGAAACCAAGCAACAGTTTACGCATGATGTGTGTTCGTTAGGAATTAACATGTTTCGCGTGTTGGTGACATACTTGCAACCCATCGTACCTGCGTTAGCAAACGATGCTGCAGCCTTTTTGAATGATACGCTCAGTTGGAATGGTAGTCAGAGTCCGCTTAAAGCGCATCCGATAAACAAATTTAAAGCGCTGATGCAGCGCGTAGAAAAGGATAAAATAGACGCTATGGTCGATGCCTCCAAAGAGAGTTTACAAGCTACTTCCACCCCTAAAGTTGATGTTGACAGTCCGTTGGCAAAAGACCCTATCAGCGAAGAAATTACCTTTGATGAGTTTGCCAAAGTCGACTTCCGTATTGCCCGTATTGCCAACGCCGAGCATGTGGAAAAAGCGGACAAATTATTACGTCTGGAATTAGATTTAGGCGGAGAAACGCGTCAGGTGTTTGCTGGCATTAAATCTGCCTATGCGCCAGAGGATTTGATTGGCAAGCATACCGTGATGGTTGCCAACCTTGCACCCCGAAAAATGCGCTTTGGGATGTCCGAGGGAATGGTGCTCGCTGCTGGCCCTGGGGGTAAGGATTTATATATTTTAGAGCCTCATGAAGGAGCAAAACCGGGTATGCGGGTTAAATAATTGCGCAGAGTAGCTGACTGACTCGTCAGCTACTTCTTTCTGGCTAACCTTCTTTTTCCTCTTCTGCCGGTTCCGGGTCACCAAGTTGCCATTCTTGTAAGGCTGAAAAATCAATTTTCGCGCCTTTGGCGTACGGCATCTTATATCGGTGAATTGTAGTCAGGTCATAACTATTCAAATGTTCATACTCAAACAGATGTCCATAGTTTTTCGGCGATGTAGTCACTACCACTTTGTTAACGTCTAACCCGCGTAAATCATAGTGATAAACGTAATATACCTTGGTGGCAAACGCACTCCCTTTTATCTCTTTGCTGTACGGTAGTTCAACCCATTTGCCCTCTTGCAAAATTAATAATTGGGGCAGGAAAAAGCTTTTAATATTAAGTGATAAGTTAGGGTGCGACCAAATCGTTATTTGCTCTGTCCCCTGCGGTAAATAAATCAGTTGGTAAAACTGCTTTATCCCCATTCGATTAATACAATTAGATTGAACCGAGCCTATATCGTAATCATATCGATACCCCGGCCCCACATATGAGCGACCGTTCTTTTCAAAGCTATCAGTACAATATTGAGCTAGTTCGTAATTTTTCTGATAATCCCGGCCAGCACAGCCGGTTAAAATTAATATCCCTGTTAAAAGTAGTAGTCCTTTAAGATTGGTGAAGCAACGCAATCGTTTTACCTACCCTTTTCTTCTATTAAGCGACTAAGCCATTAATATTACCATGAAAAATAATGGTTTTAAGTGAAAACGTATTCAATACCTGTCTACTTTACTTCTTTTTTATGTAACAGGGATGGCAAACAGTTACCTTCACGCATACTGGCCCCCACAGGATTAAACTGTGGCTGTAGCTTCCACTTTGGTCTTATGGTTGTCATCGGGTAGACCCGCTTTTTCGCTAAAATAATATACACCGAACTACACCACGGCCAATGATCGCTTAACCAGGTCTGTAGTCGCGATGGGTGCTGCCGTTTATAGTTAAAAAATAGCATCGAAAACAACACTTGTTTTTGTTCAATAATTTCAAAGCCGAGAAGCTGCAACCAATCTTTGATCCTGGCGCTGGTAAAAAAGCGAGCATCATGCAGGATATTTCCGCGCTTAAAAGGAAGGTATTTTCCAATACCTGTCAGGCTCAAGGGGTTGAAGCCACTTATTATCACGTATCCGCTTTGCGTAATGACTCTGTCAACTTCACGTAAAATCTGGTGAGGATCTTGCGCGAAATCCAGTTCATTCGCCAATAAAAATCCATCCACGCTATTTTCGAGGAAAGGTAACTCATGAGATTTGCCCACGAGCCCGGATATCGGGTAAGGATTGGGTGTTTGATTAATTTGGTGCGTGATGGGGCACTGTGACAACGTAAGCTGCGAACTCAAATTGCCGAGTTTAACAAAATGGTAACCAAATATGCGTTGGCTGTATTCGTTACACACGTCCTGCACAGCAAGTTTGATCATATCTCCTGCTGGAAGCAACTCCCATCCTTCAGGATAGCGAGGTTCTCGCTTTTGAAAGGCTGATTTCATTAAATTAGTCGCTGATCCATTCTATTGCACACAGGCTATCAACTTTCTATAGTATCTTATAATTTGGTTTTCACAAGCGGGGGGACTTATGTCCACTTCAACTTTTCCCAATGATATCAGTGTTACGCCAATTCCCGCTTTTACTGATAATTACATCTGGTGTCTGCACAATGATAAAGACGCTATTGTGGTCGACCCCGGTGACGCAGAGCCAGTACTAGCTTTTCTAAAAGAACATAATTTAACGCTGGCTGCGATTTTAGTCACTCATCATCATCATGATCATACAGGAGGAATAACCCGATTAACCTCTACCCGTCCGGCTATTCCTGTAATTGGCCCAAGAGGCAACCACATTCGCGGTATTACCAAAAGTGTTACTCAAGGTGATGTTGTACACTTACCAGTAATCAATTGCGACTTCACCGTGATTGAAGTGCCGGGTCACACCCTTGATCATATTGCCTTTTTTGGTCATGGCGCTATTTTTTGTGGTGATACACTGTTTGCAGCAGGTTGTGGCAGGTTATTTGAAGGCTCCGCCGAGCAAATGATGCACTCGTTGAACAAGTTAAAACGTCTACCAGACCATACCAAGGTATTTTGCGCGCATGAATATACACTGGCAAATATCAAATTTGCGAAGGCAGTCGAACCGGATAACTCAACGTTACAAGAGTACGAAAGCTGGGCAAAACAACAAAGAGCGCAAGAAAAAGTGACTTTACCGTCTGATATTGCTACACAAAAGGCCGTTAACCCGTTTCTGCGTTGCCATCATGAAGAGGTCAGATCGTCTGCGCAAGCAAAAAGTGAGCACACTTTACATGACGAAACGGCTGTGTTTGCTGCATTACGCTCATGGAAAGACAAGTTTTGATGCAATTTTGGATGGTAATACGTACAATAGCCAATCTGCAGTATCAGTACGGGGCGTTATTGTCATGTTGAAAAGCCAGTTCACCCTACTCTCTGCACTTGTCTCCACGTTATTTCTCGGGGCATGTGCATCAACAGAAGTAGTAGAAACTCACCCAGTTAAACAAACTAATCAAGTCGCGTGTGAAGTAGCTAACACGACGATCGCTGAAGAAGCAGACTGTGACGTTGCTAAAGATGGCGTTATCGAGGTGATTCATCCGCAACAAGAGATTGCCCTTGAAATTAAAACGGATAAAAAGCCCACTGCTGAACGTTCTGAACCAGAAGCAGTGGTTATTACCAATGTCTGGCACCGTATAGCCAATCAACTTTCTTTTTCTATCCCTGATATCGAACGAGTAAATGTACAGCGTAACTGGTATCTAAAGCACCCTGAATACATGACACGGGTAACCAATCGCGCCCGCCCGTTTTTGTATTTCATTGCGCAGGAAATTGAAAACCGTCATATGCCGCTGGAGCTTGCATTGCTGCCGATTGTTGAAAGCGCGTTCGATCCATTTGCCTACAGTCATGGCAGAGCCGCGGGTATGTGGCAATTTATCCCAAGCACGGCGACCCGTTTTGGCATTCATCAATCGTGGTGGTATGACGGCCGTCGCGACGTTATTGCGTCCACCCAAGGGGCACTGGATTATTTAGATTATCTGCACAATATGTTTGACGGCAACTGGCTGCATGCTTTAGCCGCTTACAATAGTGGCGAAGGACGGGTAAAACGCGCCATAAAAAGAAACGCCAAGGCAGGAAAACCGACTGATTTCTGGTCATTAGATTTGCCGCGGGAAACCCGGGCTTATGTTCCCAAGTTATTGGCATTGGCAGACATTCTGAAAAACCAGAACGACTATAACTTTGCCTGGCCTGAAGTTGAAAATGTCCCGGTTATTGATGTCGTCGATATTACTTCGCAAGTTGACTTAGCTTTCGCGGCAGACCTGGCCGACATGGAGCTGGAAGCATTACAAGCGCTAAACCCAGGTTTCAATCGTTGGGCAACCGACCCCGAAGGCCCCCATTACCTGGTATTGCCGATGGAAATAGCTGACACCTTTAGTCAGAAACTGAATGAACTTGACCAAAATGAGCGTCTTAACTGGGTTCGCCATGAAGTTAAAAGCGGGGATAGTCTGTTAAAACTTGCATACCAATATCATACAACTGCACAGATTATAAAAAAGGTGAATAACCTATCTTCCAGCGTTATTCGCGCTGGTGAGCACCTGCTGGTCCCGGTGGCGTTAAAAGAACTATCAGCGTACACGCTTTCGGAAGAACAGCGCCTGGCAACCACGCAAAACCGCAAACGTGCCGATCGTAAATTTACTTATACCGTACAATCTGGTGATACGCTTTGGGATATAGGTCGAAAATATAAGGTCAGTACCCAGAAACTGGCCAAATGGAACGGTATGGCACCTATCGATACACTTCGTCCGGGTATGACACTGGCAATTTGGCTGGACGATGATGGTACGCAAGACGATGCCATAATGAAAAAGCTGACCTATACCGTAAGAAAAGGTGATTCTCTTTCGCGTATCGCGTCTAAATTTAATATTAAAATAAATGACATTCGTAAGTGGAACGATTTGCAGAAAAGCCGTTATCTGCAGCCGGGTCAAAAGCTTACACTACATGTCGATGTGACCCGATTAAAGAATGTAAGCTAGGAGCACAATGTTAAGGATAAACTGGGCCAATTTACGTAACAGTCACGAAACACCTTGGTTTATCCTCGACTTTGTCATGCTCGGGTTGTTAATAATCAACCTGATATGGCTACTTTTTGATGCGTTATACGGGACTGAATTTATTTATCGGCAGTTAGAGTATCTTTCGCCGGGATTTGTCGCTGCCTATGCGCCAGTCCACCGTAACTTTATTCTGGTGGACTTAGTCTTTATCAGTATATTTTTTGTAGAGTTCTGCTTCCGCTGGATTGTTTCAGTGGTACGAAAAGAACACTTACGCTGGTATTTTTTCCCATTCTTACATTGGTATGACTTAGTTGGTCTCATCCCCTTAGGCGCAACGCGAATTTTCCGTTTTTTGCGGATCTTTTCGATATTGCACCGCCTTCACAAATATAACATTATTGACCTGAATCATACTGGTATATATCGCTTTTTCGCTTTTTACTATGATGTATTCGTAGAAGAACTCTCTGACCGTATCGTAGTTAAAGTCCTTACCGATGCCCAAAAAGATATCGCCGCCGGTTCACCGCTTGTAGAAGATATTAGTAAACAGGTACTCGCCCCCCGTCGGCCGGTTCTTACCCAGTGGTTAGCTGGCGTTTTGAATCATTTGGGTGAAACCATTCAACATGGTCACCATGGCGAGGCAATCCGACAACATGTAAGTAAAAGCGTTGGCAAGGCAGTAAAAACTAATCCGCAGGTCAGTACCTTAACCTATGTGCCTGTGGTGGGAAAAACGATTGAGAAAACCCTCGAGCAGGCGGTTACCGATATCGTCACTCAATCTTTAGTCAACCTCCTCTCAGATCTCGATGCAGAGCGCGTGGATGGATTCATTAATGCGGGATTAGAAGATTATACGCCGACTGCTGATGACTTAGACAAAGAGGTATTATTAATCATCAATGAATGTCTTGAATTAGTGAAATCTCATGTGGCGCAACAACGTTGGAAGTCTGAACTTATCGATAAAGAAAAGACTATTCCCGACCCCATTGAGTAGTGGCACAATGTCAGGTGCGCATTTAGTCAGTAAAGCCAACAGATACCATTATTTGCGTGAATCCCCTGCGGCGCCAGGATAAGCGAAAGCATCTTGTTTAACGGTGAATTATCCATCAAAATAGACTTGGGCTAGAAAAAAAATAATTAAATTAGGAAGTTCCCTCGTCATGCGCATCTTTTCGAAGAAAGTCTCCCCCATACATCAAGCTCAAATGGATTTTGTTCAGGAAACTCAGGATAAATTACACGCCATAACCAGTAATATGGCCTACATTGAGTTTTCCCCACAAGGCGATATCCTTGATGTTAATGCTCTTTTTTGCGAATCCATGAAAGTCGATAAAAACGCGGTTATTGGTAAGCATCATCGAATATTTTGTGAACCGGAATACACCCACTCATTAGAGTATAAACGCTTCTGGCAAGACATTGCGAAGGGAAGCTCTAAGTCGGGTATTTTTAGAAGGATTAATGGTGAGGGGCGGGTTGTCTGGCTGCAAGCAACGTATTTTCCTGTACTCAATAACGACGGAGTGGTGCAAAAAGCCATAAAAATCGCGTCCGATGCGACGGCTGAAACCTTAGTCAAAAACGAAAAGACCGCCATTTACGATGCGGTTGATAAAAGCTCTGCCATCATTCGTTTTAATCCGGAAGGCTATATCATCAATGCAAACGAAAATTTCCTTAATACAGTAGGTTACTCTCTGTCTGAAATTAAAGGAAAACACCATAAGATCTTTTGTTTAGATGGATTTTATCAACAAAACCCTACTTTTTGGAAAGAACTCGCTAAAGGACGTTTCTCTTCAGGCGAGTTTCATCGTAAGGCGAAAAATGGCGAAGACATTTATTTAGAAGCAACTTACAACCCTATTTTTGACGACAAAGGCAAGGTAGTTGAAGTCATCAAAATAGCTTCGGACATAACAGCAAAGGTTAAGCAAGCTGAAAAAGTCAGCACTGCATCACAAAATGCTGCTAATACCTCTCACAACACGTCTAAGCAAATCAGTCACTGCCAAGAGATCCTGGAAAAAAGTGTAAGCGCTTCCAACCAGACAGTTAAACAGATTAGCGAAATAAAGCAGCTCTCTGAGACCCTTAACAAGCAATCGGCAGCGATTGGGGAAATTGTAACGACGATTAATAGCGTTGCAGATCAAACCAATTTGCTCGCGCTGAATGCTGCTATTGAAGCAGCGCGCGCTGGTGAACAAGGCAGAGGGTTCGCAGTGGTGGCAGAAGAAGTTAGAGACTTGTCGAAGCGGACATCAAAATCAACTGATGAAATTTCTACCCTTATTTCCACTACCCAAACTATTGCCGGCAATATTTCAGATGTAATTAATGAAATTGAACTATCTAGTATTGATTCCAAAAACAACATCACGCAAGTTGGTGAAATCGTATCTGACATAAAAGAAGGGGCGGATAATATGGTTTGCTTGATTCAGGAAGTACTTGAGAAAAACTAACTACGTTTATGAAAATTCACTGTAAACTGATCAGTGCGGGCTCAGTCAGGCCCGTTGATTAATTTACCCATGTGAAAGACCACACTTTTCAAAAGTAGCGTCCTCTGCGCCTTTACGTGTCGCATTAACGTTGTCCGTTATTTCACTAATGCTACTGAATCCAGGATCGCAGCGTTCTGGTTACAACGTAACGGTTCCCAGTCGGCAACGGTATTATTGATAATCCCTATTCTTTCATAAGCATCTTCAATCGCTCCATCATCTCGCAGCTTAGCTAACCCCACCTGTAAATCATCCAACAGTTGCTTCCCTTTTTGGTTGGACGTATTTATCACAAAATGACTGGAGTCAGGAAACACCAGTTTATAATCAGGGAAAGGATAGAGTTTGATACCAAATTGATTACGCTCTAAGTCAGCTTTTGGCCCGAAGGTAATAGGGACGAAGTCTCCCCGACCAAGCTTTATCATGTTAAACATTTGTTCGTAGTAACCGACATGAAGCAGTTGTAAACCCGCACACTGAAGTAACGCCCAGTCGTGTTGCCAGTTTTGATTGGTCAAGAAGACAGCAGTTTTGATTTGATCAAAGGAGTGTATTTTCCGCAATACCGCTTTCGTGCTGTATAAGCCTTTTACAAATTCATTTTTACGAAAAAGAGCGGGTGAGATATCCAGAGCTTCTAATCTGGCTTCATTACGCCAGATTCCAATCGCAGTCCCATCTATCCGCCCTTCTTCCAGGTCATTTAACATCCGTGAATTATTGGGGTAGATGGAAAGAGAAATTTGGTAGGTATGGGTGGAATGTTTCAGTGCATTACAGAAAATGAGGTATTCGGCCAGGATCTGATTTTCGCCAAGCGTTACTTTTTGAATGGGCGGACATGGATCATCGCCGAGTGCGTTCTGGATGGCTTTTTGATGATCCTGATATGTCCCCACACTAATTGATACGGATTTAGCATGTAGATTTGTGCAGACGAGAAAAAGCAGCGTAAAAATCAAACGTATCAACTAGTTATCCTCCCACTCTGCTTTTTGGTGTTTCTCTTTCTAAAGCGTAGTCTTTACTTACTGACGCCGCCAGGTGGTTCCTTCTGGTCCGTCTTCGAGCACAACTCCCTTTGCTGTCAGCGCATCTCGAGCGGCATCGGCAGCGGCCCAATCTTTCGCCGCCCTGGCATCATTGCGCTGCTTAATCAAGCTTTCAATTTCGGCCACATCATCTTCACTGCCAGCTTGTAAATAGCTATCTGGCGTTGATTGTAAGACACCTAAAATCGAGCCCAGCCCAATTAACACGCCGGCTAATTTACCCGCTTCATCTGCATCTGACTTCTGTTTATTCAGTTCCCGTGCAACATCAAACAGTACAGCCATCGCTTCTGGCACATTAAGATCATCATTCATGGCTTTTTCGAAGCGTTCCAGGTAACCGCCATGATGTAAATCAACATCAGTTGCCGGGATTATGCCTCGCAAAGCAGTATATAAGCGCTCTAGTGAAGCCCTGGCCTGATGAATGCTGTCCTCGTCGTAATTGAGCTGACTGCGATAATGCGCAGTCAATAAGAAAAAGCGCACCGTTTCAGGATCGTGCAGCTTAACCACATCACGCAGAGTGAAAAAATTGCCCAGCGACTTGGACATTTTCTCGTCGTTAACCTGCACCATTCCGCCGTGCATCCAATAATTAACATACTCGGTATCGAATGCGCAGCATGACTGTGCAATTTCATTTTCATGATGAGGAAAAATCAGATCTGAGCCACCACCATGAATATCAAAATGATGACCAAGATGTTTGGAGTTCATGGCTGAACACTCAATGTGCCATCCCGGACGTCCATCTCCCCAGGGAGATTGCCAGAAGATCTCGTTAGGTTTGGCAGACTTCCATAACACAAAGTCCATCGGATCATCTTTATCTTCCGCAACCTTAACCCGTGCACCCGACTGTAATTGCTCCAGATTTTGCTTACTTAGCGCACCATAGTGTTCATATTTACTGACATCAAACAAGACATCACCATTTTTTGCCTGGTATGCAAAACCTTTATCAATAAGCTTTTGTATTACGTCAATAATTTCAGCCATGTGACCGGTAACGGTGGGTTCAATATTCGGTTCAAGCAGATTAATCGAGGCAAAATCCTCATGCATCATTGCTATGGTCCTGGCCGTTAATTCGGATGGCGTTATGTTTTCCTCGGCAGCGCGATTAATGATTTTGTCATCTACGTCAGTAATGTTTCTGACATAGTTCACCTCATAACCTAAATGGCGCAGATAACGTACCAGCACATCGAAACTCAAATATGTTCTACCATGCCCCATATGGCAGACGTCATACACAGTAATGCCACACACATACAAACCCACCTTCCCTTCTTGCAGCGGCGTAAAGCGCCTTTTTTCGCGGGTTAAGGTGTCGTAAAGGTGTAGCATGGTGATTTTCCTCGTTATTTAAGTACCGCGGGAGTTTATCATTGTCTTCTTTTAAGGTCACAATTAAATGCGCATTTTATGTCTGGTGAATTTAACTCGTCTCGCTTTTAGGCTAACATAAGCTTTTAAGATTAATTAACGGGCTCATCTATGGTTACCTTAGAAACAAATTACGGTGACATCACCATTAAGCTGTTTAAAGACAAAGCACCAAAAACAGTGGACAATTTCCTTCAATATGTAGAAGAAGGATTCTATGACAACACTATCTTTCACCGTGTTATTGATGGATTCATGATTCAAGGTGGTGGATTTACTGAAGATATGGATCAGAAGCCCACAAATGAGCCTATTGAGAATGAAGCAAATAACGGCGTATCAAACACTCGTGGAACTCTGGCCATGGCCCGTACCAACGATCCGCACTCCGCCACTGCTCAATTCTTCATTAATGTAAAAGATAATGACTTTTTGAACTTTTCCAGTGAATCAATGAATGGTTGGGGCTATTGTGTGTTCGCAGAAGTTGTCGACGGTATGGAAGTGGTAGATAAAATCCGCTCCGTGAAAACAGGTAACAGCGGCTTCCATCAGGATGTCCCGGTTGATCCTGTCGTTATTGAAAAAGCAACGATAAAAGACGCATAAACTTTCTTTTCTTAAACTCGAGGGGCGCCAGCCCCTCTTTTTGTGTTCATACGAATGAGTTTTACTTACTTTATTTCGGATCTTCATCTTAGTGAAGATTACCCAGACATTACCAAGTGTTTAATGGAATTCCTTACGTCTGAAGCGCCTGAGGCAGATGCCTTATACATTCTAGGTGATTTATTTGATGTATGGATTGGTGATGACAATGTTACGCCATTTAATGAAAGGATCGCAGCTGCATTTAGTCAGTTAAGCAAAACGACCCCTATTTACTTTATTCATGGTAACCGGGATTTTGCCATTCGCGAACGCTGGACGAACAAAGCCGGCATAACCTTATTGCCTGAACAAACAATTATTGATTTATACGGCGAAAAGACCTTGCTCACCCATGGGGATGAGTTATGTACCTTAGATGTCGAGTATCAAAAGTTCAGACGTAAATCACGCGGTTGGTGGTGGCCGAAATTAATGCTGGCACTGCCTCTGTGGCTCAGACGAAAAATTGCTGAAGATGGCCGCAAAAAGAGCCAGCGCAAACAGCAAAAGCTCACGTCAGACATTATGGACGTCACTCCTCAGGAAGTAATCGCAGTGATGGAGAAACACTCGGTACAACGACTAATTCACGGTCATACCCACCGCCCAAACATCCACACATTGGAAGTAAACAACAGACCCGCCACCAGAATTGTGTTGGGAGATTGGTACGAACAAGGCAGTATTCTGAAAGTATCGCCGAATGCAGTGGAATTAGAGACGCGGGAATTTGCTACATCGATTGATTCGTAGCGAAATAAAACAGCCACGAAAACAAGATAAGCAAGATTGGTAAAAACACTGCTATTGTTGTCCATTCAACCACATTGAACCCTGCATATCTGGGCATAATAGGCTCGTGACTTAACTGATTACGAATGCGGTTAAGTCGCAAATGTAACAGTAATTGCCAGCCTATCCAGAAGACGTACACAACGAGATCCGTTTTAATCGTCGTTGGGAGAAAAAACGATACCCAGAAATAAAGTGAACATGCAAAAAAAACGCTCATCCATAAGTAATCAAAAATGATTGGCCATCTGCGCTTATTAATGCTTTTTTCGCACTGACGTATTGCCTCAAACAAGTTGGGTAAGGTAAATGGTTGTGCAGGCGGAACAAGGGGGATAAGTAACCATAGCATGGGCGTGTTCGGGCTGCCCGTGATGCGTTTACAATCACGCGCAATTAAGCGAAACCAGAGCGCGCTATATAATCCGCCGGTGCAAAAGAACAGTAAAAATTCCCAAACAAGATTACGAGGTGGCGCAACCACTTTTGGTGATGACATAGGCACCTTTTTGTAAACACATTCAGTTTAACCAATATGCGGATTGGGCTGAAAAGTTCATAATGTGAAGATGTACTTATTTATCTACTGCCAAAGCTAAGTCGAGGGGAACACCACTATGAAATTTAAAATCTTCGTCTGGCGTACTGATTAACTCGGCTTCTTTTATACCAAAAAACGTAACACGCTCACGAATATCCCCACCCGCTACCTGTTCGGCTAAGGAAAGATAATCTTTATAATGGCGCGCTTCAGAGCGCAGAAGAGAAATATAAAACCCTTTAAGCTCTTCATCTAAATACGGCGCCAGTTGAGCAAAACGCTCACAGCTACGCGCTTCAATATAGGCACCACAGATAAGTTTATCTATTAACGCCTGCGGCTCATATGTCCGAACGTGACGCATCATGCCTCTGGCATATCGCCCTGCGGATACATTGGTATACTGGATGCCTCGTGATTGCATAATTTCCAGAACCTGCTGAAAATGATGCAGCTCTTCCTTAATCAGTAAAACCATTTTTTCGACTAATTCGTCGCCAAACGTATGGACCCCATTTGCCGAAATCATCTTTTTCAAGCCACTGTGTTTGCCTTCAAAATTACCGTTGCCAATTTGGCGATAGACGTAATCTTCATAAGGCTTTAGCCAGGCCAGAAGCTGCGCTGCATTGTCTTCATCAACCACGTAACGCCGAATAAGCATCAATGCCGTTTGTGCTGCCTTTAGCTCGCAATTACAGTGATCAATTAAAAGTGATGCTAAGTTTTGAGGCTGGCGGGCTTTGTCTATCCAGGCTTGAGGCGTTTTGCACTGTAGGAAAGAATGAATAGGCGCCAGTAAATGGTCAAGTACGGCTGGTTGCATCAGGATAACTCTTGCTCAAATGGCTGACTATTTTAACCAATTAATGCAAGCCAGGCTATTTCCATCTTCACGGTAAAACTTCGCTAACATGATGAGTTTTTAAACAAAATGATTGACGTTTAACCATCGATACTGCATATTGAAAATGTAAACAGCTTGTTAAAAATGCATACAAAATTACAACAAGCGTATTGTTATGGTCGGCAAGTGAGGTAGATTTATGATCTTAAATCATCTGGTAGGAATTTATACCCATCCCAAGGAAGAATGGCAAGCCATTGATAATAAACACGAAAGCTACTTTTACGCCCTCAGTCATATCGCCATCATTGCCCTTATTCCTGCGATTGTCTCGTACTACGCTTCAGCACATTTAGGTTGGCGAATAGGCGCTGGCGATGTTATCAGGCTCACTGAATCCAGCGCCCTATCAATGGCTGTGGGTTTGTATTTTGGATTAATTGTAGGCGTAATAGCGCTTGCCGTACTTATCCACGAATTAGCTAATGCATTTGACGTCAAGCCTACCTATACCCAATCACTTGAATTAGCAGCGTATACCGCCACACCACTCTTTATGGTGGGATTTGCCGGGCTTTACCCTGTTCTTTGGTTTGTTATGACCATAGGTTTGATAGGCTTATCTTACTCAGTTTATTTATTGTATTCCGGCGTACCTATTTTGATGCATATGCCGGAAGACAAAGGCTTTATTTATTCCAGTTCGGTCGTCACCTGTGGATTGGTTTTATTAGTCATCTTAATGGCGTGCTCCGTTATCATGTGGAGTATGGGCTTTGGTCCGGTATACCTGCACTAAATA
>CAZROH010000003.1:87795-89409 GCA_964601635.1 uncultured Alteromonas sp.
TAATTTTTCTCACACAATACAAAGAAGCCGCGATATTTCGCGGCTTCTTTTTGTTTATTCAGATAACTTAGTCACTATCCATATTATGCATATCCAGGTTACTCAACTCAGCCTGAACTACGGGTGCCTGTCTGGCTTTTTCACTTCTCGCCAAATCAATTTTTTCAAGATACTGTTGGTCGATATCTGCAGTAATATAGTTACCATCAAAAACCGATGTTTCGAACTGTTTAATTTCCGGGTTTTCTTCGCGCACTGCTTCAACAAGATCAGCGATGTCCTGAAAAATCAGGCCATCAGCCTGAATAAGATCGGCAATCTGATCTATTTCACGGCCGTAAGCAATCAGTTCATTGGCTGAAGGCATATCGATACCATAAACGTTAGGGAAACGAATTTCAGGGGCTGCCGAAGCAAAGTACACTTTATTTGCACCTGATTCTCTGGCCATTTCGATAATTTGACCTGATGTTGTGCCACGAACGATTGAATCGTCTACCAACAACACATTCTTACCTTTAAACTCTGAAGATATGGCATTTAATTTACGTCTTACTGACTTCTTGCGCATCGTTTGGCCCGGCATGATAAAAGTGCGGCCAATGTAACGGTTTTTTACAAACCCCTGACGATAGGGAAGCTGTAAGGTATTGGCAATTTGTAACGCCACATCCATGGAGGTCTCTGGAATGGGAATAACTACATCAATGTCTTTATCTGCCCATTCTCTCGCGATCTTCTCCCCTAATTTACGCCCCATATTAACCCGGGACGCATACACGGAAACGCCATCAATAAATGAATCCGGACGAGCGAAATAGACAAACTCAAAAATACAGGGTGACGTATTGGGGTTGTCGTAACATTGTTGCGTATGCAGTTGACCTTGTTCGGTAATATAAACCGCTTCACCTGGGGCAACATCGCGAACAAATGTAAAGCCCACAGCGTCTAACGCTACGCTTTCCGAGGCAACCATGTACTCTTCACCCATTTCCGTTATCCGCTTGCCTAGCGCTAATGGGCGAATACCGTTTGGATCTCTGAATGCCACAAGTCCCTGACCGATTATAGCGGCCACCACTGCATAGGCACCGCGAATTTTTTTATGCACTCGGGTGACAACGTTAAAAATGTCATCTGCCGATACTGTCATTTCGGTACAGCTTTGAAGCTCGTGAGCAAAAATATTAAGCAATAGCTCTGAATCAGAAGTCGTATTGATGTGGCGTCGAGCTATACGAAACACTTCTTCCTGCAAGTCGTGCGAATTGGTTAAGTTTCCATTGTGCGCAAACGCGATACCAAAAGGGGAGTTGACGTAAAACGGCTGTGCTTCTGCTGAACTTGACGTGCCTGCAGTAGGGTATCGGCAATGACCGATGCCTAAATTGCCAGTCAGACGTTTCATATGACGGGTGTGAAACACATCCCTAACCAGTCCGTTACCCTTTCGCAAATTAAAAATATTTTGATCAATGGTAATGATACCAGCGGCATCCTGGCCTCGATGCTGAAGAACAGTCAAACCATCATACAACGACTGCGCTACTGGGGTCTTACCCGCGATTCCAACAATACCACACATCTTTTCGCTACCTACTTAAACCGATG
>CAZROH010000004.1:0-88070 GCA_964601635.1 uncultured Alteromonas sp.
GAGTGCCAACCATTTCTGCAGATACCCGGCGCGCTTATTCACGGGTTGCTAAAGCAATTTTTGTCAATACTGACTTTGCTCGTAAGCAATACGAAGCAATCGGTGGCGAGTCAGATAATTTTATTGTAATTCCTCAAGGCATAGACTTGAACCGCTGGCAGTTTTATCCCAATCAGTATCCAGAAGATGGTGTTATTCACATGCTCACTGTGGGACGACTGGATGACGAGAAAGGCCATACTTACGTTATTGAAGCTGTAGCGGCTTTGCTTAACAAGGGGTTTAAAGTTCAATACCATATTGTTGGCAGAGGCCCTAAGCGCGAGTCTTTGCAGGAAAAGGCAGTTACGTTGGGCGTGTCTGACAATATTCAATTTCACGGTGTTCTGGTTGACAAGGCGTTAACTGATATATACCGCCGTTGCCATATATTTATTTTACCCAGCCTCCGTTCTGGAGATGGTTTATGGGAAGAAACCCAAGGCGTGGTTTTGCAAGAGGCGCAAGCGACAGGTTTACATGTAATTGCGTGTGATAGTGGAGGTATTCGTGAGTGCCTTGATGGAGGAAGGGTGGGGCATCTGATCCCAGATAAAGATAGTAAGGCAATTGTTGAGGCCGTTAAGGAAATTATTCATTGCCGCGAGGAGTGGTTTCAATATCAGCAAGTTGCCAGGCAATGGGTTGAGGACAATTATTCTCTCACCGCAATTGGCCAAAGAATGAATGAAATATATCGTCACGTTATCTCTGAGGCTGATGAAAAGAGATGATAGCGGGTAAAATCAGCCCTGATCAAGAGGTAATATGGGCAAGGTAAACGACTTTTTTAATAAAAAACCTATCTATTGGTTCTCTGCAGGAACGATGATTCGGCAGCTTGTTAGCTTTATCATGCTGCCAATTTATACTAGCCATCTGACCCCAGAGGATTATGGCATCTTGTCGCTGTTAGTAGTGACAATGTCAATTTTTGAATTATTTTTAGCCGCTCAGTTTGGCCGTGCCATTCCTAAATTCTATTACGACCGGAATAACGAGAAGGAAAGGGACAGCGTCGTTATCACTGCGCTATTTTTGACATTGCCTATTAGTTTATTAGGGGTGGCTGCATTTTATTTTAGTGCGCCCTTCATAAGCGAAATCATTCTAGATAGGGTGGCAATCACATCTGTCGTTGCGATGTATTCGGTTATGTTGTGCACGTCGACAATTGAATCTTACGTGATGATATTGTTTCGACTAAAAGAGCATATCGCTTTCTTTTTCTTCACATCAATTATTAGGCTTGTAATTCAACTAGCGCTCAATATTTACTTAGTGGTTATTTTAGACATTGGGTTAGTGGGTGTACTCTACAGCTCGATAATTGTTTCACTGTTGTTTGCATTTCTATCAATGGTTTACACGTTTAAAATCTGTCACGTTGTCTTTGATAAAAAATTGATTAAACCGCTGTTTGTGTTTACGTGGCCACTTTGGCTGGCCGGGATGGGAAGTATAATTGTCACGAGCAGCTCACAATTCATCATCAAAGAATTTGCAAGTGTCGCCGATGTTGGTCTTTATCAACTAGCCAATAAATTTGGTATGATTATTTCTTTGATTATTTGGATGCCCTTTTCACAGTGGTGGCAAACGGAACGCTTCAAAATCATTAACAAGGAATCTCGTCGATTCGAATTTCCGTTAATTTTTCAGTGTATCTCATATGTGTTGATACTAAGTGCAATTGGAATTTCATTACTTTCACCCATTGTTTTAAAAGTAATGGTCGATCCGGTATTTTACCCTTCAGTAAACCTTATTCCAATGCTGTGTTTTCACTTTGTGCTGACCCATCTAGGGCAAATGTACTACCTGGCATATATTCACACTGAGAAAACGAAAACCATTGCTAACTTAACTTGGCTGAATGCGTTTCTTATTATCGTGCTTTTAAGCACAATGACTTACTTTTTCGGTGTTGAAGGGGCCATGTATGGTTATCTATTGTCTTCAGCAATAACATTTTATGTAAATGTTTATCTTTCACAACGTGAATTTACACTTGGGTTTGACTCTAGAAAAATATTTCCCATAACAATTGGAAGCTTCGCAGTTGTGACGTTTGTACAGTACCATCTGCCTATTGAATTATCATATTTCGAGCTAATTGGTAAAGCGTTGCTGGCGACTGGCGTTCTTGGTGCAATATTAACATTTATGATTTTCTCAGATAGGAATGTCAGAAAGTTTTGCATCTCCGCCATAAAGCGTTAAGGTTTGAGTTTAGGTGGGTGGGCGAGACTAACTGTGTGCTCGCATAATTAACATTGTACTAATTTGAAGAAAAGTATGCCGAAAGTAGAAAAAGCTAAAAATTTTGATTTGGGATTGTACAACGAGTCGCTGGTATTAATATTAGGGGCGCCTCGATCTGGCACCACTTTATTCGCAGCAATGTTATCAGCTCATCCTGAATGCTGTATTTTAATGGAAGACTATTATGGCGGTGCTTTCAGAATTCTTTCAAAAAAAATAGCTGGGGTTAAGCTTTGTACACCCAATCAAATTACCTATGAGAACAGTGGAAAGAAAACAAAGTTAAAAAAAGGACTTAATTTTCTCGCAAAATATACACTTTCGAAGTTAGGCATAAAAAAACGATTTAATATTCCCTCTGCGTTCTCAATAACAGATTATATAGATAGAACAAAAAGCATTAAAATTATTTACGTTATCAGAAACCCTGTGCATGCAATTAAGTCGGAGTCTAAAAGAAATAAGATCTCTCTTGAAAATGCAACTCAACAGTGGGATGAGTCTATAGCGATAATAAAGAAAGTACAGAAATATGAGGGTTTGAAGGATCCAGTTTATTTTGTTGATTATGATCAAATGGTGTCCCATCCTGAGAAAACAATGAATGGTGTATTTGAATATTTGGATATTCCATATACCGATGCAATACTTGATGGATTTAAATATACACCGCAATATAAAGGCCGTTCTGGCATAGAAGTGAAAAAGGAATACGAAATTGATGAGACAACGAAAGCTCAGTTTGGGCTCCAGTTGAACGAGTATTTTTCGCTGATAAAAAACAACTAATAGCGGGAAGGTTCACTTCCCGCTGTTTGCTGGTATGATTAATTTATAAAATCAGGTTTAACAGACCAAAGCTCCCATCCTGTAAGATAAAACGTCGTGTCTTCCGCAAAACCGCTATTAGACCAACCGAATACGTACCCATCGGTAAAATAGTTGTCAGGTTGGTAAACCGTAAGGTTGGTGTTTTCAAAGATTAATTGCCAATTTGTCGACGCTGTTTTCTTCCAGATTCTGTAACTGCCATCATTTGAAGTAAGTGAAGTACTGCGAATGCGTTCCACTACAAATTCTACGACAGTTCCATTATCGTCTGGGTTGAAGCACTCTGCCTTCTCACCATTGTTTATCTGATTCCTTTCCGTACCGCGGCCGCGGTGAGACTCCGAGGAATTCACAGTAGGTCGACAATAACTTACGCCTAGTTTGTATCCTCTTTCGGGTGTCTGACTTTCAGTTTCCATTGTCATACCCGCATTTGAATATTTTCCATGCCACTGGGTACTGAATTTATTGTTATCTACTAGGTAACGATATCCTTCGCTGATAAACGAAGCATTATTGCTGATATTCAGTACCTGTTGACCTGCTCCCCAGTTTTTATTAAACATTTCTTCGTAGTCAGTAACGTAAATATAGTATCCATCTATTTTAGCGATCACGGCTTCTACACCATGAAGGTTTGTTATTCTGTCGCCCACCTTCCACTGAGTTGAATCGATAGCAATAGGTGATTCAATTCTCAGAGCTGAGCGATGATAAAAATTAGTTGGTTGGTAAACCTTCAAATACTCCCATGTACGAGGCATAGGAGACGTCATCGTATATCGCCACTCGTTCGATGAATCTTTATCAATATCTGTCGCTTTAAAAGTGAATTCAATTCCTTGCAAAGATGTATTGGGAATAGATTTAACTCCGCCATGATCTCCCTGCCAAATAACCATACCCGTCGCTTCTGAAGGGAGATCTCCCGCATTGAAGTCCCAGGCTGCTATTTGGCCTGATGAATTGTTTTCTACTGTAAGATTACATTGGTTAGCTTCTGCATTTACCGTCTGAGATGTTGAAATTACGAATGCAGTAGAAATTAGGAAAATACTTACTTTAGAGGCAATTCCACTTTTTTTATTATTATTTGAATTAGGTAGGAGAGTTTTATTAAGGTTCTTTTGTATCAACATGGATTAATATTCCGCTTAAGGTTATAACAACTAAAATCAACTTTGACGGCATGAATACTCAACGTTTTTGATCAAACGAAGACGCCATCAAACGGCTTTCCATAAACCTTGCTACCAAAACTCATGAATGACTTTGCATATATTTATGCGTTGAAAAATCCAGAAATTAAGGTTTAAGCGTGGCAGATTCAAAACTTCAAATCGCAAGGCAAAAATTAAATTTCATTTTTGTCCGTTTTTTTTGAACCTACATGGCTATCACGCGGTAAACACCTTATCGGTCTAATCCTAATTAACTTCAGTAACTGACCGTATACCTCAAAATATAAGGTATTTGAGAATATACATAAAAGTTGAGTGATTACTTTTCTCTCACGGGTACGCGCTGAATGATATTGACTAGTCAGATAATATGATTACGACGTAATAAATTTATTTTTATTTTTTTCAATGTATTAGGTGAGAAAAGGTTGCACTCTGATAAGTGATCTCCAACACCCCTGTTATGGGCACACTTCCCCCCAACAAGTCGATGCGGACTCTACTATACCGGGTGGTAATACTTCAACCTGAAAGGTATGAACATTAAATTATTTTAAAAAACTCTCAAAGTACTGCTGCTTTTTGGTCTGCGACTCAAATTTACTTATGTATTTCACAGAATACGTGAGATCTGTGCCAAAGTATTTATTCATTTCCCTAGCTATGAGATCTTCCCACTGGGAGTTTGGTTCGCCCTCAATTTTCAACAGCACACTGCCTGCTTGACGTTGTTCCGCCTTATAGTTTATTAAAATATCGTCTTTTAAGGCAATGTTCTTGAAAACATAGTAAAATGTGAGGGCTGGATATTCTTTCCTTTTACCGACAATGCTAGCGCCTTTTCTACCAAAAATTTCTTTGATAATGGTGTGATGACGCCCACATTTGCATTGTTCTTCACTTAACGAAACCACATCTCCTAGCCTATAGCGGATGATAGGGAATGAGTCTGAAACTAAATTTGTAATGATAATCTCGTTGTTTTCATCCACTTCAACATACACGTTCTCCATGTTTATGTGCATGTTACCTTGTGGACATTCGTAAGCGATTAAGCCTGCTTCCGCGGCTCCATATTCGCTGATCATTTTGCAGCCAAACGCTTTTTCAACCTCTGGTTGATATGCATCCAGAATCATTTCAGATGTACCTTTAACCATCTTAATTCCTTCGATGGAAAGGTTTAATTGGTTAACCTTTTTGGCAATTTGAAAAATCATGGAGGAATAACCGGACAGAAACTTTGCACCGTTCAACTGTTTAGCAAATGCAGTTATCGATTCATCATCATATTTAAATATTCTGATACGGTTTTGTAATCGATCTAAAATTTTGACCTTTGTTGCTTCTTTTTCGTCAATATTGTAACCCCAGAAATAGCCATTTTTGCTCCAAGGCTTGACACCGTACCAGTCATAACAACGCATCACACTGGCTCGGTTCGTAGAATCCCACTCTTCATTCCGGTAAAACGCTAACGCTTCACCACTTGTTCCTGAGGTTTCGGCTAGCATCTTTTTTTGAAATCGTTTCGTTGAATGAATAGCTTTATTTTGTTTAATGAGATCTGATTTGCTTATAGTCGGGAGCTTTTTAATATCATTAAAGTCATTAATATTAGGATCGAAATGATGCTCGTCAAAAAGCGTTTTATAAAAAGTGCTATGCTGATAGGCAGATTGCAAAAGGTTACGCAGTTTTTGAAGTTGTAGTGCATTCAGTTCTTTTTTATCAATGAACTCGGTTGCTTTCAGTTGCTTGTATATCGGGAAAAGAGACGGATTTCTAAATTTCGCTCCGAGGAAATATATAGGCTTTGAAAAAAACGTCATATTAATTTGCCTTTAAATATCGCGCTGGGTGTATTTTGTAATCTGCACTCACCATCTTGGTCAACAATATTAAAAGGGAGTAGGCTTCATTATCACCTTTGCAATAGTCAGTGATAAATTTATGGATTTTAGCTTTATCCCACACATCATCCACTAGCATGTCAGCATACTCATGAAAAGTGTTTGTTTTATTTAAAAACTGAAAATTATTCCAGCCTAACCCCTTTGGCAGGTTACCAGTGGCCTTTGAATAAAATTTCTCACCAGCAATTCTTAATGCTCGACTAGCTTCCTGCACAACTACAGGGGAGCTTGCTTTAGCTAGTGTCGCAGCAAGGGGAAGGTCGAGTAAGTGCGGTGCCCTTGATTTAACTACGTGACGGCTAAGTTTGTAATTAATGCGATGCCGATATTTTAGTGTTAATACCAGCTTGGCTAGCTGTGAGTCGATAAATGGATGATGATATCCTAGACTTGAGCTGGCTGATTTTGTTTGAAAAGAAAAATATTGTCTCAATGAATGCTCTATTTTATATCTCTCACATAGCTCTTGAATACCGGATGTCCCGGTTTGAACGTAGCCTTCCAGACATTGTCTGGTTTGTTCAGTAAAGGTTTTCTGCACAGAGTCGAAGCCAATATCATCTTTGAAAAACCAAGGGGTAGAACTAAACCCTTTAGACAGTGGTGAAGCTAAGTAGGCAATAGCCTCATCATTACTTATTTTGTCATATTTTTGCGGGGCAAGCATGGAGTTAAACAGTCGAATGTTTCGCCCCGCTCCTGGAAGGCTGTTAATGCCATAATGCCCGGAAAAATGTTCCACCATCAGGCCGGCGCTTAACGGGTATGCTGAGCTCTGTGATAGCTTTTTGCTCGCATAATACCAATGTGGGAAATAACACTGACCCAGCCGTGCCAGCATCTCATAGCTAATTTCTGCGCCATATAGGGATTCTTCTAGAGGAACAAAGTCCATTGGCACTGAAAGTTTGGAGCCCAATTTAAATGCAATTTTGATTTCTCTACTGGAAACGTCGCCATGGGTATATGTTCCTCGAATCCGTTGCTTGCTTGTCATGAGTACCCGAGAATCCCACCCAGCAGATAACATCAATGTAGTTGGAGGGCTTTGCTGTAATACGGAGTACAAGCGCTCATCAATCTGTCGATAAAGCGATTTAACATCGGCATCAGGTTCACTCTCCCAAAGTTTACCTTCCTCAACTCTTAAACTGGTATTTTCGACCTTAAAACTAACACGTTGAAGAGGTCTTGTTTGCTTTACACCTTGCAAAAGTGTTGAGTTTGCTACTGTGGCGCCCATTAAAATCGATGTATATAACTCGGGTTCAGATTTCGTCACAGTAAAATATCGCGAAAAGTTTTCTAGTCGGTCTGAAATGTAAAGAGAATTATTTACTAGATAGTAATAGATAGACTCGGAACCTAGGAAATCAGAGAGTATTTCAATTGAGTTTGTCTTCTGTACATATTTAATTCTCGCGCCCACAAAAGAATCAAGGCCTTGTTGTTCTATTTCCTTAATAAACTTAGCGTGATCGCAATTTAAATGGCGGTCGCCAATATAAATTGAGAAACCCGATTCAGTTAGATCAAAAATTGTATTCTTTGAATAATCCTCGTCGTACAACAATGTAGCTGTTTGCCACTTTGCTTGATTTGGAAAATCGTTTGCCAATGAATCGGTTCTCTGATTAGCTGAAACGCATATCAAAAAGCCTTTGATTACTTTTGCGGTCTTTAGCATTCAAAATACTCTTAAATTCGTAAACCTCTCGCCGATTAGTCTTAACGTAATTACTCTTAAATAGTTCAATATTTATTTGATGTTACCTGAAAATCAACAGTGGCAATTTTCCCTAACATTACAACCAGGCTATATCCATCTTTGCCCGATGACGTGTAAGCTTCAACAAATCGATGCATCTTTTTTTTATCCCAAATCGTGTTTTGCAAACTATCGATAATCTCATGAAAGCTGCTGCGATTGTTGAGGAATTGAAAATTATTCCAACCTAAGCCTTTAGGCACTTTATGGAGGGCTTTTCTATAAGCTTTTTCACCCAAGATTCTGATAAATCGACTGGTTTCTTGAGCAACTAAAGGAGCCTTAGCTTTGACCAAGGTCGCTGCTAATGGAGCATTTAACAAGTCGGGGCGATATTTTTTAACAAAGCTACGACTTAGTTTATAGCCGATACGGTGGCGGTATTTAAGCTGCAAAATATGTTGTGCTAGTTCTCCGTCGATGTAAGGGTGATGGTAACCTGAAAAGCATGATGCACTTTTTGTTTGGTTTGCCATAAAAAAGCGTTCTAAGTGCAACATTTTAAAGCGTTCACACAATTCATGGATACCTGAAGTCCCGCTTTCTACATAGCTTTGCAAGCAGTTTTCAACATCGTCGGTAAACGACTTTTTTAGTGTAGGGAAGTCAATTTCATCAGAGAAAAACCAAGGTAGTGAAGAAAAACCTGATGATAAATGTGGAACTAGAAAATTAATAGCTTCATCGTTCTGTATTCTGTCGTAGCTATCAGGAGATAAAAAAGATTTTAATGTTCTTGTTTTGCGGCCAGTCCCGGGAATTACATTGATGCCAAAATGCCCAGAAAAGTGCTCTACCATCATTCCAGAAGCAATTGGTAGCGCAGCCTGCTTGTTAAGGTAATCACTGGCTGTAAACCAGTGAGGAAACATACATTGCCCGTTTGCGTTTAGCATCTTTAAGTTTGCTTCTGCTCCGAACGACGATGACATTAATGGCAAAAAAGTCATTGGGACTTGAAGTGTATTTCCCAGTTGAAATGCGATATCAATCTCTCTACTCGTTAGGTCTCCATGGGTATATGTATTTTGAATGTAGTCTGGCTGGCACATTAGTACTCGGGAATCCCAACCAGCAGAGAGCATTAGAGAAGAATTTGGTGCATCGCTAAGAACTTGGTATAAGCGTTCGTAAATTGCCTGTTTGGTTTTTTCTATGTCTATATTTTGCTCACTTTTCCAGGCTGAGCTTATCGAGGACGAAAGTGAGCCTCCAACTTTATAGCTAATAGTTTGCAGTTCTTTGGTTTGGCTTACGCCCTTTAGGGTTGTACGAGAGGAAATTGAAGCTCCAATCGATATTAAGGTGTAAATTCCCGAAAGGTCCTGCGAGAAGTCGAAGAAACGGGTAAAATTCTCAATTCGGTCGGTTAACCATAATGTTTCTTCAATTATTGAATAATAAAGCGGTTCAGAACCTAAAAAGTCAGTTTTTAATGTTAATAATTTACTATCATCAGAATAAGTTACTATAGTTCCAGAAAGCTTCTCAACAGGTAGTGATGCGAGTAACTGCGGCTCTTTTAAAAAGGGTTTATAAAAATGACGATCACCCTTATAAATAATTAATTCGCTACTGTTCGCGTTTATATAAATATTTTTAGTATAACCTTCGTCTAAATATAGAGTTGAATCATTGAATTTTGCATGGGTACTGAATGCGCTTTTCAAATTATCTTTTAAATGATTTGGGCCAACAGAGAGTAAAAATCCTTTTTTAGGTGAACTAAACATTCCCATTTAATTTTTGATCCTTTTTCGTCAAATTCCGGTAGACGAGGCTAATACACGTTTGGAAGGTAATCAATATCCACAGGAATGGATAGTACCCGATTGTTACGAATTGCCCTGCAATGACAAACCCTAAAACACTAAGTTTCAAAGCCTTCCAGAGTAAGAGGAAAAATTCGTCGTCCCCTACGCGTGCTCCTGCCTTTATCGGAAGCCGTCGAGTAAGTGATGCAATTATAATTAGTAAATAAAAGATTAAACCAATAAACCCAGCATCTGTTCCAATCTGAAAGAAGATGTTATGAGGAAGCTGAGCCTTACCATACAGCATATCTTCAGGATAGTGCTTGGTGTAGTATGGAATAAAGTTATAATAACCGACACCGAGGGCAGGATGTTCTTTCATCATATCCCAGGCGTGTTCCCAGTAAAGCATGCGTTGAATTGATGATTTGTCTTCACCGATAGACGTGAATCTTTCTTTTTGTTCATCAGGTAGAACCGTCCAACCTAACCAGCCTACTACCAAAATCCCGATTAGAAACTTCGGTCTAAAAATCTTGCGCCAAAACATGATGCATACTTGAGCCAATAACGCTAGTTGTGCACCTCTGCTACTGCTACCCAATATTGTTAAAACAGGACAAATTGTAGCAGCAAGTAACACGTACTTTTCCCAAGCTCGAACATCGTCCTTGTAGCGGTGGTACAGGTAATATCCTATTGGGAAAAGTATAAGCATCAGAACAGCCAGTTCCCCTGAATTTTGAAAATACCCAGGCGGCCCCATCAATCCCCAGGAGGTAAAACTAAACCCTCTAAAAACCCATATTTTGGCAGTTCCAATTGCTATCTTTAGTGAACACAAGAACAATACAATGAAGAATACATAGATTCGTTCTTTGGTTGTTACAATCGAAGTGGCGATAAACATGACAACGAGCCATTGAATAAAGAATTTATAATATTCTTGTGACCATGAAACATCGAACGCCACCAGAAAAGATAAATGTATCGCCACCGCAAATAAAAGAACCAGTACGTGCATACCTGTTATCTTTAGAGACGCCTTGCGATCCATAAAGCTGGTTAAAAAACTCGTGATTAATAAAATTTGCGCCCATGGAGCAAAATCTAAAATAGGGAAAATAGATTGGGGCCGGAAAAATTCCACAAATAGGTATAGTGAAATACATTTGAATGCCATGCTTTCACTTTTCCAATATGACCACAGTTTTTTTATTTGAAGAAACATGAGGTCAGGTACGGTGGTTGAGTCTGCGTATTTCATCTATTAGCCCTTATGTTTTCAATCAACCGTTTTGTCGCAACTTCAATGTTTCGCAGACATTTTATGAAAAAATAATCATTCGTATTGTATGGGTCGTGTAAATAGACTGTTTTGTTCTTTGCTAACATGCCGATTAATACTTTTTTGGTATTAGGAAAAAGTTTGTTTAATTCAAGCAGGTGAGCAGGCTCCATAACGATCAAAAGATCCGAGTCTAATGGAACGTAATCAGCAATGTTTTGAGAGCGATGAGCAGTTAAGTCGTATCCTAACGTTTCGGAAAAATGAAGGGTTTTGTCAAATGCTGGATCATTTCCACGACAATGCAGGCCGTATGAAACTGCTGGGAAATTTTCACTTAGACTGACTGCTTCGCCAAAAGGGCTTCTACAAATATTACCACTACATACGAAAACCAGACGTTCAATATTTGATTGGTCTAATGACGTTGCAGAGCTGAAATTCCCAAAAGATTTTTTGATGCCAAACAAGACGTATCTTAGTAATCCTTTTTTCGAGCCAAATTCATTCGCAATATATTGAGTAACACTTAACATCTATCATCTACTGTTTGATTAATATTTATTGTGATTGTGGGAACGTTTTGTCCACTTTTCTGTAAATTGCCTTATAGGAAGCAGTCATCGCATCGAGCGAGAAAGCAGAGTTTACGCGTTCAATTGCTGATGTGATCACCATCGTATCAGAATCTTTTTCCTTGATAAGTGCTTTCATTGCATTTGCAATACTTTGGGCATCCACATTTACCAATGTACCCTGGCGAGGATCCCTAATTATTTCCTCAGGACCACCACACTTGGTACAAATAACGGGAAGACCGCATGCCATCGCTTCTATTGTACTGATGGAGAAGCCTTCAGCATCGGAGGTCAGAATGAAGGCATCAAGGTTATTCAAGTATTTTGGCGTATCATCCACAAAGCCAATAAAGTGCATGTTTTGAAGGCCCAATTTGGAAATCTGCTCATCTAATTGTTGCCTTAGTTTTGCTTTTGGGTCTCCGGCAATAACGACGGCTAGTTTTATATTTTGCTGCGCTAAAATATAGGTCGCTTCTATAAGAAGATCATAACGTTTAGCTGAACGTATATTTCCCAAGGCACCGAAGAGGAATACATCGCTAGGTATATTCAATGACTCTCTGAGCGTTGATTCCCGCTCAGTACCGTATTTTTCAACTTCGATTCCGTTATAAATAACGGACGTTTTTGATGGTACGAGTAACTCGTATTGTTCTATTTTATCCGCCAGAGACTGGCTGACAGAAATAAAATGCGATATTCCTGTACGCATAAACCACAACTTCAGAGATTTGAAGCGTTCATTAGGCGCCACATCTACCATACCGTGATATGTCGCAACGACAGGGAGACGCATGATTAAACCAACAATACTGGCATACACATTAGAGCCAAGCAGGTGTGACTGAATCAGGTTGACGTTGTGATGGCGAATGATAGAACAGAGTTTTTTGATAAGTTTAAAATTAAAACTGCCTTTAGAGTCAAAAATGATCGGTTCTAAACCTTTTTTCCTCAATTTTTGAGCCACATAGCCTTCACCGCGTATCACCACTACAGAGTCAATATTGCTTGAGCGGATGCGATCTGCAAGGGCGATAAATACTTCTTCGGCGCCGCCTGGGCCAGTAGTATCAATTAAATGTAAAATCTTATAAGTCATATAAAGCAAGATCAGGCATAATGACTGAAATATAGTAGATTTGAATTGTTAGTAGCGAAGCATATCAAGCAATTGCGCTGCTGCATACTAAACAAAGTTGTATTAGCATGGAAAAAAAATCAGTACTCATCTTTGATGCCCTTCAACGAAGCTCACTTGCTGCAACTAGAGCGCTCGGAAAGCGTAGCGATATTCTTGTCTATACAACCGATTCGTCTGCGGACTCGCTAGCCGGTGCGTCCAAGTATTCTGAAGAATATTTACCCTCACCAGATCCGGTAAATAGTACGGTTGAATTCGTAAGCTGGTTAAAAGGTGTTATAGAGTCTAAAAAAATAGATTTTTTACTTCCTGTCACAGAAGTCAGTAGTCGCACATTACTGGAAAACCATCACCATTTTAATAATGTTAAGTTGCCTTTTGCAGATCTGGAAACAGTCTTAAGGCTAAGCGACAAGAATAGATTGGTCGAACTTGCGCAATCTTTGGATGTGCCAGTACCCGTATCAAAGGTTTATCCAAATGCGCAGGCGGTTGATGAGGTAGACTTCCCGTTCCCGTGTGTGCTGAAGCCGTCGCTTTCGAAAGTGTTGGTTAACGAAAAGTGGTTAAGTACTCAAGTTCATATCGTACGAACGCAGCACGAGCTTGAAAGTGCATTACAGCATTCTTATTTCCAGTTTCCGTTTATGGTGCAGCAATTCATTGAAGGGCAGGGTGCGGGTATTTTTTGTTACTATCAAAACGGACACCCGAAAGCCTATTTTGCCCACAAGCGCCTTCGTGAAAAGCCTCCTTCTGGCGGCGTAAGTGTATTAAGTGAAAGTGCTGCGATAAATGACTCAATGAAAGCGTACGCAACCCGTTTGCTAGATAGTGTAAATTGGCATGGAGTTGCGATGGTGGAATTTAAAATAGATGCCGACGGCACCCCTTACTTAATGGAGATTAATACGCGGCTATGGGGCTCACTTCAACTTGCAATTGATGCAGGAGTTAATTTTCCTGAATTGCTTTTTGAAGGCGAGTACAAAGAGTTACCGGTGCAAGATAACTTTAAGGTGGGGGTTCAGTTAAGGTGGCTTCTAGGAGACGTTGACAATCTCTATTTAAATGTGAAGGATAAAAATCAATCTTTACTACATAAAATATCCCATGTCTTGAAGTTTCTAACTCCTAAGTTTATCAATCGCAAACATGAGGTAAATCGCTTTGACGACTTGGGGCCATTTAAATACGAATTAAACAAGTACTTTTCCAAAAACTAAGTGAATGATGAAAGCGTTTATCAAAAAATGTATCCAAAATTTTGCGGGCGTCGTTGGTTGGCGGGTGGCTAAAGCCGGCAAAAAGAAGCTCATTATTTTAATGTATCACCGGGTATTACCTATTTCCGATGAACGTTATCAGTTCGAGGAGCCGGGTATGGTTGTCTCGGATGCATCCTTCAGAATGCATATGCAGGTCATTGCTGATGAGAGTATTCCCGTATTAACTCCTGAGCAGTGGATTGATATGAAAGAAAGCGAGCGCCCCCAATTAGCGGTTGCAATTACTTTCGATGATGGTTGGCTGGATAACTATCAATATGCGTTTCCCATTCTTAAAGAATTTGGTTTTGTTTCTACGTTGTATATAGTGACTGACTATTTAGGTAAACCTGCCCCGTTCTGGCCAAACCGTGTGCTCAGATTACTGCTTTCTGATCGCTCTGTTATTTCAGATGAATGGCATGATTTGATAAACATGATGGGAGAGCAACCTCGGTTGCCTGTTTCCCGAGATAAAGCTGCAAGCCTTATTGCGACACTTAAAAAATATCGAGATGATGAAATTTATGAGGCGTTAGAAAACGTCTCCTTATCTGAACCCTCGCAAATTGAGATGATAGATGAAACTCAGCTGTTGGATGCACAAGCTTCAATGGGGGTTGTTATTGGCTGCCATACTCGAAGACATTACCGATTAGTTGATGGGTTGTCCGATAACTTATTAGAAGAAGAAATTGTGGAAAGTAAACATATTCTTGAAAGACTAACTTCTATACGTCCTACGACATTTTGCTTCCCAAACGGTGACTTTAGTGAAAAAGCACTTGCACTCGTTAAGACACACTACTGCAATGCTGTTACTACAAAGCGGGGTCATAATGTGTCCGGCGAGGTGGATGCTCATCAGTTAGTAAGGATCGGTGTACATAATGATATTAGCGATACCCCATTAAAATTCAAAGCTCGACTCTCATCTTACGTCTAAGAAAGAGCGACTATACCCTACGATATTTAGCGATACCTCGGCAAAGTTTACCTGATAGCCTAATCAGGCTACTATGAAACCAAGTTGGTTTAATTTTGACAGGGTTGTTATACCTATTTATGAAAAATTTAGTTTTTCAAAAGCGAAAGGCGTTAATTCAATGTAGCGCTTTACTCTTGTCATTTGTTACGGTTTTATCTTCTCTCTTCACTCATGCAGCTGAATTTGAACTGTGTGAAGCCTCTGCGCCATTAGCATCGTGGGACTTTAGTGCCGGTGAGCTTGCAGAGAACGGCTCTGAGGTTGTTAATTGGCAGGGCGATCATAATGGAATAAAAAATATTCCCGGCACTGATAAAAGAGGAGTCGAGTTTTTTTATCAGGGCAAGGACCCAGAAGGAGATGCAACTTCAGAATGGCGTTATGAAATCACCTCCCCCTTAAGCCACACCTGGGAATACTTACGCTTTCTGCAGCCTGGCAACTTTTATCACCGAGCCTACGTCAGAATAACAGCTCCTGATACCCTGGACACTGTTCAATGGATAGAGGGGGACACTGTTGTAAATGATGACGGTATGGAAGCGAAAGTAGGCATGATTGATGATGAGTACTTATACATTACCGAGTTTGCACAGCGTTTCGGCAAAAATTGGGGGAATGGAATAACGATAAGTAACACCAGAAGTAGCGCACAATTTGTGAGTACAGGTAGCAGGGTTCTCGTTTACAACAATAAGTTTTCAACTCAATGGCAGGGCAAATATTCCAATGGCGGTTTGACTCTTGAAACGCAAGCCCTAATGCCAGCCAATGGCGCAGAGCTAGGAGTGAGTTACTTTAGGCCGACTATTAATGGTTCAGTCTCCCATAAAGGTAGCTACAACCTGGAGAATAACTTTTTTGGTGGTGATGCAGCTGTGGCCTTTCATCCAAAGGATAATGGAAAAATTGTAGAATTTGTGGTGGAGAGAAAACGTTCTTCTGCCTTGACCGCTAGAGATGGAGGATACCGTATTTGGCGCAAGGTAGAAGGGGAAGACTGGTCGTTAGTGTTTATGGATATGCAACAACAAAACTTTGTTGAAGGCGCAAATTACTTCGATAATGGATATGTGCTTGGCTGGTCAAATAGTGGTTATAGTGAAAATACAAGCTTTTGGTTGTTGGGGTGGCAACTTTGGAATGTGAAGCCAGATTTCCTTAAATCAGAAATGTTGTGATTAAAATAAACTCTCTCTCCAAATGGAGAGAGAGTGAATATTAGACTATCTGAGGCTTTATGTGGTTTAGCACTTTTTTTGTATAGCGTTTGATATTCGAGAGAGTAAATTGCTTTCTTTCACTAGACTTGTTCACGTTCGGAAACGGAAGCTCTGGTACTCTAAGACCCAAAAACGGACACAATTTGTTCCAGCCATCGCCTTTGGTTAAATCCATTATGAGTAAATCTTTGGGGCGTTCTTTAAAATATTCTATTACCTCTTTGTTATGTTTGTTAAATCGTTCAATATAGATTTGCTCATTACCTTCTGGGCAACCCCTACCGTAAATCCACTTTCGCATAGGTGTAGTTTTGGTGGAAAAGTGTTTAACTTGACTGTTAATCCAGCTTCTTGTATCGCGAATAGTTAAGATAAACTTACTCTCAGGAAAAGACTGGTCGAGCTCCTTGTAAAGCAGAGGCCAAGGGTTGTCTTGGAACGCGTCAAAATGCTTTGCTTTTTCTAACGCCATTTCTAACGCATGGTCTGCAATATGGGGGTCATCTACACCGTTAGGGCCTGTTACTCTGTAGCCTAGTTTTCTCATCGCTACGGTAAAACTTGAGGTGCCTGTTTTGTGAAATCCTATACAAAATACTTTTGTTTTTTGGGTCATGCTGTAACTCCGTTAATTATCGCTACGCAGTACTACATTCCATTGAAGAATCTGAATAAATTAAAATTAAAGCTGTTCGTATTTGTGGAAAATTTTCAGCCACTTTTTAATAAGTACCAATCTTCCCTGAGGATCAAACTTGTTTCGTGAAGAATTATAAAGGTTCGTATTCGCTTCCTAGCACAGATGTACGCTGGGGTCTCATGATATAAATTTAGCTTAATAAACGGATATTTCTATTAACAGGCATGAACTTTTTCGTTCCAGCTACTGATTTTCTGGAAGGGGGAGGCAGTGTGCTTTTAACGCACTTATTACTTAGGTCGGCAAGAGTACACTCAGCAGTAGTTTTGAAGTAGTACATTATGAAGCGTGAGATAAATACTTGGCTCAAATCAATGAGAAACTTAGCACTTCATCAGTGCAAGAAAAATGGCGAGAACTAATTTTTTCAGTTTAATGGAGTGAGAATCTATATTTGGTAATCATTTTGCTCGAAGGAGTAACTGGACGCATTATTTTGACGCGCAATGTATTGGATAAATACTAAATGTAAAATTATCTAGTGCTCTAATTAAATGTTTAAGCTATTGAGTGTGACCAACACTGATTTTGTAGCAACAGCCTTAGAGGAAGAGAGCAAGGGCTAATAAAAATGCCAGCCAGTATTAAACTGGCTGGCATCAAGTACTCTACTTAATAAGGGACTACCTTATTTGAATTTTCTGCGTGAAAATCCTGCAAGGCCTAACAAGCTTACTGCGAAAACAGCAAGAGTTGATGGCTCTGGCGCTTCGATTGCACGAATTGCAAATTGCGCGTTAAGGATGTTAACACCGTTTTCACGAGTAGCGAAGCCAACGTTGTTATCATCAAATACTACGTCCAGACCACTTAGACGAGTGATTAGCTCATAGTCTTGATGCCACTGAGATGCATCAACACCAGTTACTTTGAATTTCACTGAAAAATCGATGTAGCCATCGCCAGCATCAACAATGTTCAGCGTTCCACCCATACCATCTTCAAAACCTACGATTTTAAAGATGTCTGAACAGCCATTTTCGTTTACAGAGTTTGGTGTAAATGCAGCTGGGCCAAATGGGCATGCGCCGTCGGCATCAATACCTTGGTTAGGCGTTTCCCAAAAATCAACCAGGAACTCTAGTTCCGGAGCATCAATTGTGGCGTCAGGAGTCACAGCATCCAGGCGTAATCCATCCTTAATAGTTACTGTGTCTAAGTATTGACCAGTAATTGGGAAGTTGTTGTGACGTAAAGCTGTACCTTGCTTGAATGCAGCGGTGTAATCTTCACCGATACCTACAGTCATGGCATTACCCTGAGGTGCGCCACCGTTGATATCAGTCATCATACCGTCTTCGTCCCAGGTCTGCGTTGTTTGATCGCTTACTGGAGAGTTGATACTTAGGCAGCTCTGGTTACTACTTCCGCCAACTGGGTCACCCCAGCAAAGGTTGTCAGGAAGAGATCCACCATTTAAAATTGATGTGCCGCCATCAGCACTGTCACCAGATGCTTCAGGAGAATTTACCGCTGAAGGTGGTTTGCCGGTTGACGTCCAGTCAGAAAATCCAGCTTCGTTAATGAATGACCACTCCTGAATGATCATTGGTTCAGCGAAAGCAGATGTGCTTGCAGTTAAAACAGTTGCTGCTGCGATTAGATTTAACTTTTTCATACTCTTAAGATTCCTTTTTTCTTCCGAAAAATTTGTTTACTTTACGCCCCGACAAATCAATTGCATCAGCCGTGCCAAACAGTTAAGTGTATGAAAATTCGTGAAATTTAGATGTGATCTTTTTTTGAATTATTCAAATTGTAAAAAACTTCGACATCATTTCGGATTAAGCGCAATGCGTTTGGCAATTTTAAACATTATTTTGGGCATTATTCCCCTATTACCCATGGGCCGCCAGGTCTTGACCAGCTTGTTGCGATACGCATCAAAATGCAATCCGTGGGGCGCGCTTACAACCGGCCCGCGTTTTAGCAGTATCTTCAATGCATACGATTCAGCCATCCCTGCACATAGATTCACAGCCATTACTGTGGATGGCCCCTTTTGAGCTTTAAAATCAACAGTTGAGTCATCGACTAAATAGTTACGCTGGAGCATGGCAGGCGAAAGGCCTATTAAGAACTGAATAAGTTGTTCTTCTTCTGAAGTTTTATCCTCAAACCTGAAGTATTCCTCATAGGTCATTTGCCCGGGCATAAAACATAATAGTGCACAGCCTAAACCCAGTGGTGCAGCAGTCACTACCGGTATACCGAGTTCGTAACAGCGTCTGAAAACCAGCTTACGCGCAGCGAGAGCAAAAAAGTCCAGGCTATCTATATAAAGGTCAACATTTTCCAGAAATTGATCGACATTGGATTCATTGACCCCTTCTGGAAAGTTATTAATTTCCATTTCAGGATTAATATCTTTTACCATTTTATCCATCACCTGACATTTATCCTGGCCCAGAGTGGACATAAAGGCGCCAAACTGACGATTAAAGTTATGAATATCATATTGATCAAAGTCAGAAATATTTAATGCACCCACTCCCAATCTGGCAAGAGTTAACATATGCAAGCTTCCTACACCGCCAGCTCCTGCAACAGCTACGCGCGCGTTGCGAAGTACTTCCTGCTCTGCTTTTGTTACCCACCCAATGTTGCGTGAATAAGCCTCTTGATAGTTAAACATGGAACTCCTTACACCTAAATTATGTATAAGACCTTATGAAAAAGATTTGCGAAATATCAGTCTGTTTTAAGTGTCAAAAAATTTAACAGTATAATTATTAGCCTTTGAGGTGATAGACGTTGCATCTGACATCGCAGTATGACTTGCCGATACAATATACCCATCATTATCGATTATAAATGACTAGTATAACGTCGTCCTCATATCTTTGGGATTAATCTTGTTCTCAAACCCATTCGTTTGATCTTTTAGCTGCTATTTCCGTTTAGTTAAAACGATAAATATTGCACGCACACCTTTTAGGATTTTCCATCCTTTGTAAACTGTGACATTATCTTTGGCAGTTTTTTGTTGTGTATAAAAAGTATTAAACATCTTTTCTGGTAGTTATTGATATGGCACATGATTTTAAGAAGATAGGAATAGTCGGTTTAGGCTATGTCGGCTTACCCCTTGCCGTGGCATTTGGTCAAAGGGACGATACACTGGGTTTTGATGTAAACCTCAAGAGAATAAAGGAACTGCAGGGCGGGGACGATTTAACAGAGGAAGTGTCAAAGGAAGAGTTAGCCGCAGCTAAACATCTCTCATTTTCTTCCGAGCCAGACGCCCTTAGCGAATGCGATGTAATTATTGTCACCGTCCCCACGCCTATTTATCAGAATAAACAACCTGATTTTACTCCCTTAATCAAGGCCAGTGAAACCATTGGTAAATTCATGCAACCGGGTACGGTCGTAGTTTATGAATCTACGGTGTTTCCAGGCGCCACTGAAGAAGTGTGTTTACCTGTGATTGAGAAAGTCTCGGGGAAAAAATTGAATCAGGACTTTTTCGCTGGTTATAGCCCAGAACGAATCAACCCTGGAGACAAAACTCGTAAATTATCGAGTATTGTAAAAGTAACATCTGGCAGCACACCTGAAGTTGCTGAGCGGGTAGATAACCTTTACAAGTCAGTAATCACAGCCGGTACCCATAAAGCATCATCAATTAAGGTGGCAGAAGCCTCAAAAGTGATCGAAAATACACAGCGGGATCTAAATATTGCGTTAATCAATGAGTTTGTGATGATTTTCGAGCGCATTGGGATTGATACGGAAGAGGTCCTGGAAGCCGCGGGAAGCAAGTGGAACTTTCTTCCCTTCAGACCTGGGTTAGTAGGCGGACACTGCATTGGTATTGACCCCTATTACCTGGTACACAAAGCTGAAGAAGTTGGGCATCATCCCGACGTTATTTTAGCCGGCCGCCGTATTAACGACAGAATGGGCGAATATGTAGTCAATCGTCTGGTTAAGGCTATGATTAAAAAAGATATCAAAGTAAGTGGTGCGAATGTACTTTTACTTGGTATTACGTTTAAAGAAAACTGTCATGATATCCGAAACTCGAAGATTGTTGATATAGCGCACGAGCTGCAAGACTACAATGTAAATCTCAGCATTTGGGACCCATGGGCCAGAGCGGATGAAGTTAAACATGAGTATGATCTGGATTTGGTTGAACAACCTGAAACCGGAAAATATGATGTCATTATTGCGGGTGTCGGGCATAACGAATTTAAAGCGTTAGGTGAACAAGGATTAGCGAAGCTGAAGAAGGGTGATGCGCTAGTGTTTGATCTGAAATATATCTTTGACAAGAGAATTGTTGACGAAAGGCTTTAAGGAGCTTTATGCATATTCTTGTTACAGGCGCCGCGGGTTTTATCGGCGCCGCAGTTTGTAAGCAACTGCTTTCCCGCAATGATACGGTTATTGGTATAGATAATCTCAACGATTATTACGATGTTTCATTGAAGCAAGCCCGTCTTAAATCTATTCAGGATCAGTACTCCGCTGAAAAGTTCCAATTCGTTGAAATGGGAGTAGAAGATCGAGACAAAATGACTACCCTGTTTAAAGCGCAAGAGTTTGATCGTGTGGTACATTTAGCTGCACAGGCCGGTGTTCGCTATTCGATTGAAAATCCACATGCCTATATTGATGCCAATATTGTTGGTTTCATGAATATTTTAGAGGGGTGTCGACATACCAAGGTGGAGCACCTTGTTTATGCATCATCCAGCTCCGTTTATGGGGCAAATGAAGAAATGCCATTTTCTGAACAGCATAATGTGGATCATCCGGTAAGTCTTTATGCTGCCAGTAAGAAAGCCAATGAGCTGATGGCACACACCTATAGTCATTTATATCAATTACCGACCACAGGTCTGCGCTTTTTTACCGTCTATGGTCCATGGGGCAGGCCCGATATGGCGCCCATGAAGTTCACCAAAGCTATTTTGGCTGGAGAACCGATAAAGGTGTTTAATTACGGAAATCATCGACGTGATTTTACGTACATTGATGATATTGTTTCAGGGGTTGTACACTCGTTAGACAATATTGCCCAGCCTAATTCCAATTGGGATGGGGCGTCTCCTGATCCGGCAACTAGCAAGGCACCATACCGGGTATACAATATTGGGGCGCAAACGCCAGTGCATCTATTAAGCTTTATTGAAACACTGGAAAAAGCATTAGGAGTGGAAGCGGAAAAAGAAATGCTTCCAATGCAACCTGGCGATGTGCCGGATACGTACGCCGATGTGTCTCTGTTACAAAATGCCACAGGTTATGCACCGACAACATCGGTTGAACTGGGCGTGAATGAATTAGTAAGTTGGTATAGGGATTTTTATCAGGTGTGAAAAGCAGGGTTAGCCCTGCTTTCTGATCTGTTCTCGTATTTGATGAAGCATTACTGCAAAGTTAGGCTTCAGGCTATTTTGTAGAAGCGGTTGGTTAATGTAGTAGGGCGCACGTCTGCCATGATAATCAATAACCGGGCCGATTTGTTCAAACTTAATACCCACGAAGCTCATGCTTCGCGCAAGTCTCGGTTCCATCATTACGTAGGCGTGTTGCACATCTCGCTCAATAGCAGTGGCGGCAGCGGCGAAATAAAGCCCTACGGCAATAAATGGAAAACACCGCAACTCTAATTCTGAATAGGTTTGTTGGTTAATAACACCGACTGCAGCACCGTCATATCTATCCATTTCCCGTCGGCGAAATCGTTTAGGCACAGCAAGGCGGGAAATTTCACAAATATTCTTGCGATTAAAATTACGCGGGTTAAGCGACTCGTTAGTAATAGAGGACATGCAGTACTTTTCAATAGGCAGTTGCTCGCCTATTAGGGTTGGTCGAACCAATCTCACTGTACCTGCGAATTCATCTGTTGTTGAGTGCTTAATTAAGCAATGAATGGAGTAATCATCGAATTCATCGGTTTCCATACCAGATTCTCTGATCTCTTCAAACTTTAATTCATCACAGTAAACGTTATGCCGAATTCGGTAGGAGGTCTCTTCAAGCGAAGCAGACGAAGCGATGACAGGCTCTAAATAACTGGAAAAGTGCCGGGCAATATACTTCGACTCGCCGTACTGGCGATAGCTTCTGTATAATTTGCCTATGCTACTGGTCTTTAACTTCCGTGACAGTGAACCTAGCATGTTATTTTTTGAAACCATTCTGTCTACTACTGCGTCCTCAGTTTGCTGCCGGTGCTGCTAAAAAAAGTATAGCCCTAAAATCAGGTTTGACTAACAGGATAGTGCATTAAATCAAATCCGATAGTAAAGCTTTATTTGGTCTTCAACGAATTGCTTTTTAACAAGAGCGAATTACAAATATACGTTGTAAACCACATACGTACCAGTTTAACAGCACCGGTAACTTAATTCTGCTCACTTATGAAACGCGAATAATTTTCGGAAATGAGGGTAGAGTCGTATTTTTCTGCAATAAGACTTCGTCCGCTTTGACCGATTTTTTCAGCTTCTGTGCTCATTTTTAATAAGCGGCAAATAATATCGAAAATCTCTTGTGTGGAATTTACCACAAGACCACTTTCATTATGCTTAACCGTGATACCTTCAAACGCAATGTCTGAACCTACCACCGGTAATCCATAGTTCATTGCGTCCAGCACTTTCAGCTTAGTGCCGCCGCCGTCTCGAAGAGGGCATAAGAATGCCTGAGCATTGCGGTAAAAACTATCAATGTCATCAACATATCCGTGGATAGTCACAAAATCAAACCGCTTCGCCAGATTGACAATAGAGGTAGCTGGATTCTTACCGATAATATCAATTTGAATAGCGAGCTTTTCGGCCTGGATAAGTGGACATATGGCTTCAAGTAAGTAGGTAATTGCATCGTGATTGGGATACCAGTCAAGTCCACCAATAAAAAGTAACTTTCCTGCCTGAGGAGTGCGTTCAACGTTTTGCTTGTACGCCACGCCATTAGGTACTACATCGATCGTCAGGCCGGTGGCTAACTGGTTTAAAGATGCTTTATCTTCTGGTGAGCAAACAATGTGGTTTCGGTAGTGTCGCATCATTTGTGCGTCAAATTGGGCGATTTTCTTTGCCTCTAATGCAAAATAGCGCTTCTTTGCCCACTGGGTTTCCTTATCTGCCCTGCGTTCCATCATCACATGTTCAGCGTTATGGTGATTGATGACGGTTTTGTGGGCGGGAAGTACGGTTCCTATGTCACCTAACAATCCCATTGTATCAACGTGGATGAAATCAAAGTCATTAAAATTCAGTCCTGCTAACGCTTTGCTGAATGTCTGACTGTGTAGCCAATTGACAGAATAGGGCTTCGTTGATGTGAGCGAAAGTGCGGCGGTTTTAACCCGATCCCATTGGTTTTTTTCATTATCCATCGTGAAAAACTGAATTCGGGCGCCTTTGCTTTCGAAAAACTTTTTTGCCTCGCCTAAGCCCTCTTCAACAGAGTCAAAGTAGGGAGTCAATAAGCGTGGCTGGACTAAACACATTAATGTCACGTCATGGTCGTCCAGTACTTTATTTAATAGCCCGTGGGTCCTAATGAGTAATCCCCCTTTTGGCGGGTAGGGGACAAAATGGTTAATCCATAAAACACGTTTTTTCTGAACGGGATGACTGCTCATTAACTTCCCTTATATGCTGCAATTGGGGTGAGTGAGGTAACATGAGTATTAAATCGTACTTGATTTAGCACGTAAACTCTCTATACACAAAAAAGCCACTCTTTTTGAGTGGCTTTTTACGCTAACTAATTAAATTAGGTTTATTTTTTTAGCTTTCTACGCATTGCGAAAAAAGAAAGCATTAATAAGCCCGCCGTGGCTGGTGCATTTACCTGAGCCAGCAGTGGGTCGCGCGCCCATACATTTAAGTGGGAAATGCCTTTGCCACCCAACCCTGCGGTGTTGAATGTACCGTAGAAATTGTATGGAGTCGTAAAGTTCAAATTCTCTGGATCGTTTTCTATTGCAAAGATTTCATCAAAATCGAACGCGTAAATCGCTGTTCCAGTGTCTTCCTGCTTCCCGCTACCCGCTTTCATGCTGAAAACCAATTGGTCAAAAATCGACGGGCGACCAAGGGCTGCCTGAATATCTTCAATAACAGATGGATCTTCACTTAACTCAAGAGACCAGGTACCTGTTTTACACTCGTTGTCTTCGTTAGCATCACAATTGAATTCAATTGTTAAGAAGTCTCCAACGTTTGCGATTGTTGCACCTTCACCCACATTCGAGTAGTAGTTCAACTGTAACTTGCCATCAACAACATCGCCACCAAAATTAGCAAGATGAATATAACCAGGGTCATCAACAAAGCCATCGCCATCAAGTTCCATCAGGTCCTCTTCTGCGATAAAACCATTTTCTACGGGATCAAAGCCCTGGCCATTTAAAAAGCCGTCGTTTTCCCAGCCTAAATTAGGTGCAGGGGTGCTGGCGCCTCCCTGATCATCGTTACCGGAATACAAGCGACAGTGAGTTGCGTCGTATGGATCACTGCTTAACAGATCATTTGCTTCGGATTGCGTTTCACCAACATTTGTGATGTCGGTAAGGGTCATATTACTGGTGTCACAAGATGGCAGCGGCGCTGCCTGAGTACTGAAGGCTAGAATAGTAGATATCCCTATCAAGCCGCGAACTACGATTTTATTCAACATTTGGATCATCCCCTTTGAGTGTTCAAATAAGGTAAAGCAAAATGTGATCCAATTCGTATGTGATTGATATTAATAAGATCGGGCTTAATTCCTTGCATGTAGTGTAAAATAAACCAACATTTATTGTTTGCTTTTGGCTACAACTGCTTTCATTCTTCTTCGCATGTCATGCAAAATAAACTCCGTGTAACCATTGGGTTGTTCAAGCCCCGCAAAAATAAGCGTGCTGGCAGCTTGGAATCCATAGGCGTTTTCCACTTCTGGCCCCATCGGAATGTATGCGGGGTCATGCTTATTCTGTTCATCGACCAGTGCCGCCATCCGTAACAAGCAGGATTGAACCTGTTCTTTACTAACAATTTTATGCAATAACCAGTTGGCGATGTGTTGAGAGGATATTCGTAGTGTCGCACGGTCTTCCATCAGGCCGACATCGTTGATATCAGGTACCTTAGAGCAACCGATTCCCATGTGTATCCATCTAACAACATAACCGATGATCCCTTGCACGTTATTATCCAGTTCATGCTGTATTTGCTCAGGTGTCAGGTCTTGTTCTAGCAGTGGAATATTTAAAATATCATCCAGTTCTTTCTCGCTATCAGGGGCTATTTCCCTATGCTTCTTAAAAACATCGACTTGATGATAATGAAGTGCATGCAAAGTTGCTGCCGTAGGTGAAGGAACCCAGGCCGTGGTGGCACCAGCATTGAGGTGACCAATTTTAGTGTTCATCATTGACCGCATATCATCAGGAATCGGCCACATCCCTTTACCTATTTGTGCTTTTCCTGACAACCCACAACGAATACCTGCGGCGACGTTTGAACGCTCATAGGCACCAATCCATGGAAGGGTTTTTAATGCTGCTTTATCAGCAAAAGCGCCAGCATACATTGAAGAGTGAATTTCATCTCCAGTTCTGTCAAGGAAGCCTGTATTGATAAAAGCGACGCGATCCGGTGCTTGAGCTATGCAGGCTTTTAAGTTAACGGATGTCCTTCGTTCCTCATCCATGATCCCCATTTTTAGCGTAAACCGCTTAAGACTCAGTGCATCTTCGATGGCTGAAAAAAGGTCATTAGAAAAACCAACTTCATCAGGGCCATGCATTTTCGGCTTAACGATATAGATGCTGCCTTTCTTCGAGTTTCTAAATTTTCCGTTTTCTAAAACATCGTGTTTTCCTATCAGTGAGGTAATAACGCCATCAACGATACCCTCTGGCACTGGCTCATCATCCATCAAGATAGCGTCAGTATACATATGTAACCCCACGTTTCTGACGAACATCAAGCTTCGGCCTGGTAAGGTAAAGCTGGATTTATCAGGATTGAACGGCGAAGAGCTGTATGTTTTATCTTGTTCCATCGTTCGGGTAATCGATTTACCTCCCTTGTGCAGGTCTGTTGAAAGTGTCCCTTTCATCAATCCTAGCCAGTTGCTATAGACCAAAACCTTATCATCCGCATCGACCGCGGCCACCGAGTCTTCACAGTCCATAATGGTAGAAAGGGCTGATTCCAGTACAATATCCTTTATGCCGGCGGGATCTGACTGGCCTACCGGATGAGAAGGATCGAACTGTACTTCGAGATGCAGTTTATTGTGCTGGAATAACAAGCAAGAAGGAGAACTTAAATCACCAGTATACCCACGCCACTGCTCAACATTAGCAAGGGTCGTGGAATTCGCGTTTGAGAGACCAATAATCAAATTACCATGCTCTACCCGGTAGGAGACCACATCTTTGTGGCTTCCCGTAGCTAAAGGTAATATTTCATCGAGCCATTTTCTGGCCTCCTCTATTACCTTGCGACCTCTTACCGGATTGTATTGAGAACCTTTTTCCGCGCCGTTTGCTTCGTCAATAATATCCGTTCCATACAAGGCGTCATAAAGACTTCCCCAGCGTGCATTAGCTGCATTTAACGCATAACGCGCATTATTTATCGGCACGACTAACTGAGGGCCAGCCATCGTTGCGACCTCGTCATCAACATTAGTGGTAGAGACAGTGCAGCTTGCAGGTTGTTCGACCAGATAGCCTATTTCTTTAAGAAAGCGTTTGTATTCCGTCCCTTTTACTGGTCGACCGGCTTTATGATAGTCATCTAAATGTTGCTGAATAGTCTGACGGATTTTTAAAAGCGACTCATTCTGAGGGGCGAAACGCTGCAGGATTGTTTCAAATGACTGCCAGAAGTGGGAGGTATCAACCTGTGTTCCAGGGAGAGCTTGTTCATTAATAAAATTGTAAAGTGGCTGGGCTACTTTTAACTGCCCTTGATTGACATACTTCTGCATATACACCTCGATGAGTAAATTTACCCTCTCAGTGTATACGCTTTAGTAAACTAATTTGAATTTATGGGTATTATCCTAGCTATTCATGACAGGAATAACGTTAGAACGTATTCATTTCGGCAGCGACATCTGCGATAAGTCGACGTAGCCAGATATGTCCTGCGTCATGATGCAGCAATGCACTCCATGCCATTTTCAAGGCAATAGGAGGAATGTCAAAAGGCGGTGCTTTTAAGACAACACTACTATCATCTTTAAATATTGTTGCCACTTTAGTTGGCAGTGTGGCAATCAAGTTTTGGGTTTTCGCTATTTGTAATGCCGCATGATAATGACGTGTAAACACACGAATATCCCGATGTTTACCGATTTTTGTGAGTTCCGCATCGACCCAACCAAGTTTTTGCACTTCATTGGGATCGATACCTACACCTACCCCAAAGCCGGTTTTGCTCACCCAAATATGTTGTGCGTCAATATAGGCATTTAAATTCCAATTTTCTACCAGGGGGTGGTTGGCACTTAATACACAACTGAATGAGTCATACCATAACACTTTTTGATGGAACGAGAGGGGGAGCTCCTCAAAGCGATTGATTGCCATATCCACTTTTCCTTGTTCAACATCGTGGAAAGTGACATCGCTGGGGGTAATTAAATCCAAGGTAATATTCGGGGCAAGCTTGGATAATCTGCCCACTAGTTCTAACAGCAATGTGCTTTCGGCATAATCGCTGGTCATTATCCTGAACGTTCTTTTGCTTGTAGCTGGATCGAAGTCAGTTTCAGGCTGGATAGAGCTTTCCAGTTTAGACAGAACATCACGAATCACAGGCTGTAATTCCAATGCCCGTTTGGTGGGAGTCATACCATCACTGGTTCGAACTAAAATAGGATCTTTAAACAGGTCTCGTAGTCGTTTGAGACCGTTGCTCATAGCAGGTTGAGTAATACTCAATTGATTTGCAGCTCGGGTTACACTGCCTTCTCTTAGCAGTACATCGAGATAGACCAGAAGATTGAGATCAACCTTGGCAATATTCATCAATATTCATCCTTACGCTTTACGTTATTATTTTTAGTGCCCGTGAGCAAAGGGCTTTATGTTAGCGATTTTGGGGAGGCATCCCATGCCTTCCAAACAACCTAACCTCCAAGAATAGGAGATATTATAACGAAAGATAGATATATTGCGATGTTTATACTAAAAAAAGCGATTAAACGAAAAAGGCTCCCACCGGAGCCTTTGTTTTAATAGAAGTGTGATTCAATATTACACATCGAACTGATTCATCGTATTGTCATCTCCCGCAGCCTTAAGCGCCGCTTCCCCTGAGAAATACTCTTTGTGCGTATCACCCAAATCAGAACCTGCCATCGACTGATGCTTAACACACGCCAGCCCTTCTCTGATTTCCTTACGTTGAACTCCTCGAACATAGGCCAACATACCTTCTTCCCCAAAATATCCTTTAGCAAGGTTATCCGTTGATAAGGCAGCAGTATGATAGGTAGGTAGCGTGATCAAATGATGGAAAATACCCGCTTCTCTGGCCGCATCCAGTTGGAAATTTTGGATCCGTACATCGGCTTCTTTTGCCAATGCTGAACTGTCATATTGTTCCGCCATCAGAGATTTTCTGTCATATTCAGATACATCTTTACCTTCAGCTTCCCACGCGTCAAATACCTGCTGACGGAAGTTAAGTGTCCAATTAAAGGAAGGTGAGTTGTTGTAAACTAATTTTGCATCAGGCACTTGTTTTCGGATTGCATTAACCATTTCTGCGATCTGTCCTACGTGAGGCTTTTCCGTCTCAATCCACAGTAAGTCAGCACCGTGCTGAAGAGATGTGACACAGTCAAGGACGACACGGTCAAAACCTGAGCCTTCTTTAAATTTGAATAAACCGTTTGGAAGACGCTTAGGTTTTACCAGTTTTCCTTCTTGTTTGAGCAGAACATCGTACTCATTAACTGAGCCAATATCGGTAACTTCCTCGGTGTCTAAAAACGCATTGTATCGTGACGCTAAATCGCCAGCTTGATTTGACACAGGTATTTTTTGCGTTAAACCTGCTCCCAATGAATCAGTTCGTGCCACGATGATGCCATCGTCCACTCCCAGCTCAAGAAAGGCGTACCGAACCGCATTAATTTTTGCGAGAAAATCTTCATGGGGAACGGTGACCTTTCCGTCTTGGTGACCACACTGTTTCGCGTCCGAAACCTGATTTTCAATCTGGATGCAGCATGCGCCCGCTTCAATCATCTTCTTGGCTAGTAAATAAGTCGCTTCTTCGTTTCCAAACCCAGCATCAATATCTGCAATTATAGGCACTACATGGGTTTCGAAATTATCAATCTCAGCTTGAATAGCCGCTACGTCTTGTCCATTCGCTTTTGCTTCATCCAGACGCTTGAATAGCTTACCCAATTCCTGTGCATCAGCCTGTCGAAGGAAGGTATACAGCTCTTCAATCAACGCCGGGACCGACGTTTTCTCATGCATTGACTGGTCTGGTAAGGGACCGAACTCTGAACGAAGTGCAGCGACCATCCATCCTGACAGATACAAATAGCGCTTTGAGGTACTGCCGTGATGCTTTTTAATTGAGATCATTTTTTGCTGACCAACGAAGCCATGCCAGCAACCAAGGGATTGTGTATATTGTGCCGGGTCAGCATCATAGGCGGCCATATCATCGCGCATGATTTTGGCAGTATACTTGGCGATATCCAGCCCCGTACGAAAACGATTTTGTGCTTTCATACGTGCAGCAAACTCAGGTGTGATCCCGTCCCAGGTTCCTTTTTGAGTAGCTTTTAAGGTTGCTAATGTATCGATGTCTGATTGATATTGCGACATGGTATTCTCCAACTGTCTCTCATTCCTGAGTTAGGAAATTAATTACGGAATAAATGCAACCAATGCGGTTGACGTGTTGTTATCCTAGCCCCTGTCGTATAATAAAAACATTCAATGTTAATCATTTTCGATATTCTCTTTGTGAATGTTGGTGTGGCTATTCGACAAAATTTGACCATTAATTGGGCAGTTGATTGCGCTTAATGTCCTGCTTCAGACATTTAAAATGATTTTATCGGTATAGGTTACACGCCTGAATTTGTAATCCTGGTGGCTAACGAAATAGCCATGTTCTCGATGTTTAGCGGTGAATGAGTTGCTTTGCTAATGGTTGGGCATGTCTCTAACCCCCTCGTAAATTGCCAGCTAGAGCTAACTATTTAACCGCTATCACTCAAATCAATATTCAGAGTCACAAACGAACACGGTATGACTATCGATGTGGAACTGGTGCCGGCTGATACGCTCAAACTTCACCTGTTAACAGCGTGAAAGTATACGAAGTGACGAAGCTGAAAATAAGCTCATAGGTCTACCAGATTGTTTTAGAGCATTTGTTAGTCGGCAGTTAAAATGAAACAACGCTCAAAAAGTAAACTTTAATTGTTTAACATCATTTGCTTAACCAGAAATGTTGGTTGAAGCTGCTCACCCGTCAATGCCTGAGTGGTTACAGATACCCCAGTTCAAGCCAAACTCAAATTCCTGTCCTGTTTTTTCGCTTATTCACTGAATGTAAAGTGTTATTGTTTTGCTAGCTGAATTACACTAGGGCTAGTTGATCCTTAACTAAATTGTTGAAACAGGGATGCCAGAATGCGTTTTAATTCTATAGCTCTTATACTGACCAGTTCGCTTGCTGTGCAAAGTTGCTTTGCCACCTCTCACATTAGCGAAAAAGCAGAACATGATATCGATAAGCCTAAGAACATTATCATGGTTATTGCGGATGGTATGGGACCAAGCTACACCACTGCTTACAGAAATTATGTCGATGATCCAACAACGGATAATGTAGAGCCCGTTGTATTTGACGATATATTGGTCGGTAATGCATCTACTTATCCTGCCAAAGTGTCCGGTTATGTGACCGATTCGGCAGCGGCGGCTACTGCTCTTGCCACTGGTGTTAAATCATACAATGGTGCGATAGGCGTAGACGTAAACAAAGAAAAGTTACCTACCGTTTTGCATCAGGCGAAAAAGCAGGGAATGAAAACCGGTATTGCCGTTACCTCGCAAATAAATCACGCCACACCTGCCAGTTATATAGTAGCAAATGAAAGTCGTCGAAATTACGAGGCTTTGGCTGACAGTTACTTTGATCAACGCATTAATAACTCGTTTATTACTGACGTTATGTTAGGTGGCGGCACAGACTACTTTGTGCGCGAAGACAGAAACATCCAGCACGAGTTCGAACGTAATGGCTATTTTGTTGCCAATACTTACCAAGAATTAGCCGAGGCACCAGCTGATGCTCCTCTGTTAGGGTTGTTTGCTCCAGTTGGGTTACCTCCAGCATTAGATGATAGCAACCCACAACGGCTCACTTTTTTAACCGAACAAGCGATTAAGCATTTGGAAAATCCCAATGGCTTTTTCCTGCTTGTAGAAGCGAGCCAGGTGGATTGGGCTGGGCATGCTAATGATATTGCTTCAGCAATGGCTGAAATGCATGATCTTGCTAAAGCAATGGAATATTTAAAACAGTATGTCGCAAATCACCCCGATACGTTAGTTGTGTTAACTGCCGATCACAGTACCGGCGGTCTAACGGTAGGGGCGAACGACTTGTATGCCTGGAAGCCAGAGTTTATTGCAAATATGAAGGCATCTGTGCCGACCGTAGCTAAACAACTGGGTAAGCAAAAATCACCGTTGACTTATATTGAATCTCAGTTTGGATTTACACTCTCTGAAGAAGATAAGAAGGTACTTGAACAGGTCATACAGGTAACTGATGCAGAGTCACTCGAAGCCCAGCTTAAAACGTTTATAGACACAAAAACCAATACCGGCTGGACAACCGGGGGTCATACGGGAGTGGATGTGGAAGTGTTTGCCTTTGGTTCTGGACACAAAGAATTTATGGGCCAAATCGATAACACCGATATAGCCAAGACAATTTTTAAGTTATTGGAAAGGTAGCAAACACCAAGCCTTTCTTAAAAAAGCCAGACTCTTCAACGTCTGGCTTTTTTATTTTTTGCGGCAATTTAGTGATTGATGAAATCATCCAAATCGTGACCGGTGATTTTACGAATCTGCGCAAACAAATACCATAGAGCAGCGATGAGCAGAATCATGCTAGGGATCACAATGACCGGGTAACTGATAGCCGTCATGCGGCCCAGTTCTTCGGTGTAAGCGGTGGTTCCGGGCTCACTTACCAAAATCATTTTGGCTAAAATGTAGTTAAGCGCTGACGAAAGAAAAAATGAAGCAGCGACGATATATGAGCTATTTGCAACCTTGCGACGAAACTCTCCTTGTTTTCCTTTTGCATCCAGAACTTTATTTAATTGAGGCCAATTGATTATTTGATCATTCAGAATAAGTAATTTGACTAAAGGCTTTTCGGAAAATTGAGTAATCATCACTGCAATTCCGATTAAGGCGGGTATAGCGGCTTCTTTTATGGCGATATATTCGGCAGGTAATTTTAACAAGCTGATGCCACCTGTTAACAGGACGCTGATCACCCCTAAAACCGAGAACCCATTGATTTTGCCTGATTGACGTAAGTCGAATAAACCGTACACGAGCGGAAAGGCTAACGCGGCAACGATACTCCAGGCAGGGCCGAGGTAATCTTCTGAGCTGGCATAACTCATGATGAATACGGGGATGATAATATTAAATGCCAGGTTACCTAAAAAACCCTGATTCTTTGGGCGTTCATTTGACGACATATCACAACTTCACTACTGAAAAGGAGCCTAGATTATACGAAAATTGGTCACTTTGCCCAAGCCCACGCCGCAAATATTCCACCAATAAACCCAAACAAATGATATTCAAAAGAAATAAATGCCCGTGAGGGCAGAATACCAATCAACATACCACCGTAAAATAGTGCAACCAGCACCGATATGCCGATATAGCGAAGTTGCCGCGAACGATATCCAGCCAGAAGCAAGTATCCAAAATATCCGTAAACCATGCCACTTGCTCCAATATGAATTGCACTGCGTCCAAATAGCCAAACTCCAAGTCCACCAATAACGCAAATAGTTAAGGTAACAAGCCAAAAGTGGGAGCGGGGCCATTGCATGGTTAACCACATAAATAAGAGCAAAGGGATTAAGTTAGTTAGCAGGTGAGAGGCTGAACCATGCAGCCAGGGGGCAGTAAAGATGGCAAGCAGGGAGTGGCCCTCGCGTGGTATCAACCCAAATTGATTTAAGCTATTCCCTGTCAGCAGGTTTACGGCAGCAACCACAAATAAAATCAATGTGATAATGATAAGAAACTGAATTTGCTTTTTTAATGTAGGAAATGGCTTCATAAAATAATATGTGGCAGATAACGGGAAGTATCCTGAGTGATATGGCTGGCATCTTCTCGGATAGAAATGCCTGCCGCCTGATCATCGACCAGCCAGCTACCAATTAATGTATGGTTGTTGCCAAACTTAGGTAATGGGCAATACGCCTGCACAATAAACCCTTCTTCGCCGTACGGACCATCAGATAACCGGGTTTCTTGACCGGCGGATAACAGTGAGATATTCGCCCCTTCTCTTGAAAACAGCGGTTTCTTGATCCATCGCGATACCTCTGCTGATGATTTTCCGGCATCTTGATAAAAGTAAGCAGGCAGTAGATTAGGGTGGTTTGGGAAGTACTTCCATAATAAGGGGAGCAGCCCTTTATTAGACAGAATAGATTTCCATGGTGGTTCGATCCAGTTTACCGAAGCCCCAGGCAAGTGTTGAGCGAACTCTTCCTCAAATATGAACTCCCACGGATACAGTTTAAAACAGTCAGTTATGGGGTTATCGGCTAAATCTGTAAAAAAACCGGTATCACTGATGCCGATATCCTCAATAAATACAAAGTCCGCCTGTAACCCTGCTTCACAGGCACAATCTTGCAGGTATTGCACGGTACCACGATCTTCGTCGGTTTCTTTGCAACAAGCAAAGTGCATCTGCTTAATCTGGTAATAGGCCGCAATTTCTTTAAAGCGGACAACGAGTTTCTCTTGCAATGAATTAAATTGATCTGCTTGTCGGGAAAGTTGACCGTGGTCGACTTTGTCGGCTAGCCAAAGCCATTGCCAAAACCCGGATTCATAGAGTGAGGTTGGTGTGTCAGCATTGTTCTCCAGCAGTTTTGCAGGTCTTGAACCATCGTATACAAAATCCAAGCGCGAGTATAAAGAGGGCTGACTGTCATGCCAGGAGCGACTCACCAGATCCCAGTGTTGTGTGGGGATCGCCAGTTTAGCCAACAATTGTTCGTTTTTTACGACTTCATTCACCACATGTAAACACATTTGGTGGAGTTCTTCAGTTGGCGCTTCCAAATCCTGCTCAATCTGTTTCAGCGAGAATTGATAGTAGGCGCTTTCGTCCCAGTAAGGTTCACCATAAAGGGTGTGAAAGTGAAATCCATAGTCCGTTGCTTGCTTTTTCCAATGTGCTCGGGGTGTACTTTGGATTCTTAGCACAAGTTATCCACCCCAGCCGCCTTTACGGCTACTGCTGCCCCAACTGGATTTTGCTCTTACACTACTGCCAAAGCCACCTCGGCTCATGGTGCGATTAACCGTGGGTTTAGGTTTGTACACACTCGGTGATACACGATACTTGCGCTTGCTTAAGTTTCCATCAAATACATAGCCATCTGCGGTCACCCAGCGAGAGCGAAAAGAAGAGTAGGGCGAGAACGACGTGTAAATGGGTTGTGAATAGTAGCGCGGAGACATCAACTGACTCACCATAAAGCCCGCCATAAAAGGCATAAAGAAGCTTCCACTCTCTCGTTCAACCCGATGGCACTGATTTGGCCCAAATTCATATTCACAATCGTATTCAGAATTATAACGCGGGCTAGTGCGAGCGGCTTCTTGCAGAGCATGTTGATATGCCATGTCACATTGAGCAGCCGCATCAGGGTAATCGCGTTTACAGTCTTCAACTGAGGTGAAGATTTGACCTTCTTGCCGATTGCCGCACGCGCTGACCACAAGACCCGTCACTGCAACAGCCAGCGGCTTTAACGCAAAATGCTTGCGCATTCTGGCTAAGTTTATTGATTGAGAGCGTTTTACAGTAGTCATAAATCCCCCTCTTAATACGTCATGCAAGCGGCGTTTAATAATCCAACTGCGATGGACATAGCGGCCAGCATCGCGCCGGCAGAAATTTCGTTATCATTAATTCGCTGCGCGATTTTGGGCATGAAGGTAAAGCGAAGCAATGCAAAGGCCAGAGATTGAGCGAGAATGGCAATTACGCCCCATATCACAAAATCGATTATAGACACTGAATTTGCGGCCGCACCAGAAAGAGCCAACGCAAAACCTATTAGCGCACCGCCAAACCCAATGGCGGCAGCGACATTTTTTTCTTCTTTTACCAGCTTCCATTCATCATGGGGAGTCACGAAGGCATAGACGATTTTAAAAATGAACAGAAACAAAATTGAAACTGCAAAATACAAGGCAAAATTATCCAGGCCTGACAAAGAGTTAAGTATATTTTCCATGCTAATGTCCTTTAACCATTTATTGTTATGTCTGCGGGTTGTATATCAAACCCGGTGCTGATCACAAGGCATCGATCAGCATTATTACCGATGATTTTTTCTTCACCAGCTACCAGCAGTGATTCGATTCGACCTGCTGTCAGCTCCCGCTCATACAGCATCATAAACTGATCGGTAACACTGGTATCACCATCTTCTTCATAGGTCTTTTCTGACACTGCAACTGGGGGAGAGTAATCTCCTGTCGCGTTCCAAACACGATGAAAGAGCTTACCATCAAGGGTGTACGTGGGCTGGCTGATCAAGTTGTCTAAACAGTCTTGCCACTGCGCATCGTTGCCAATGGTTTGCGTATCATAGAAATACCATAACTTGACATCAGTAATATGATTTTCGGTCATTCCACCATCAGCAACGACCTGTAAAAATCCCTCATCATCAGTGTAATAGCGAAGCAGCGTGCCGCCTGAATCAAGTTGCGCCACTCCGACAGCTTGGATAAGTTGGGAACGGGCTGCTGAATCAATGGTTAATTCTGGCTCAAGAAGCCTTAGTTTTAAATCATCCAGCTCAAAGGACCCACCCAGGTACAACCCCATTATTTCTGGGGCAGACGGCTTTTGTACAGATGGTTTTGAAAACCATTTTGAAAACATGACTCATTCCCCTAGCTTTTTCCAGTTTAAGTCGCTGATACGCTTTTCGGCTATATAAAATACTTTGTCTCCGGATGACACAGTGTCAGAAAATGCTGGATTAACCACAAGCTTTTGGTATTCGCTTTCAGGCGCATAGCCGATAAAAATGGCGTCATAATAGCGTTTCAAATTCACGAAAAGCTTTTCAACGCTAATCGTGCTTACGTTTGCAGGCATGGCAACAGAAAATTGTGCCTGGCCTTCGTCAACGCTTAAAAGATCGTGGTGAAGCATACTGGAACCAGGGTCAAAGGCTGATTTGGCTAACATTTCAACCGCCACACTTGGCGTGCACTCTACTTTCGGGCAATGTTTGTGCAGCAGCTTAACCAGGGTGTCGTCGTTGAAATAAGCAACCTGATGCGCGTCTGGATTGCGGTGTGTGCAATATAATGCGGTGGTCAGTGTTACATCATCTTGCGGGTTGTCGATGAGGATCGTGGCTGCGTCAGCGACACAAGCTTTATCCATATCTTCATCGCGGTTAAACGATTCTACGTGCACAAATTCAATTTTACCCGGCATTGGATTTTCTATGTTGGCCTTAACACAAAGCACAATATCCGGCTCATCAGGTAATTCCTCACGCTCCATGAGCAGTAATTCAAGCAACAGCATCGTGCGTTGTTCGTTCCAGCCTAAAATTAAAATATGATCTTGTACGTGCAATGGCTTCATACCTAACAAACCCTTTTTCCATAAATCACTAACCCAGGCAGCGATCCTTCCCACTACCATGGCAAAAATACTCAGCCCCACCGGAATCACGTACAGGGCCACCACTAGCTTGCCTGCCGTGGAAACAGGAGAGAGATCACCATACCCAACGGTCGAAGCGGTCACTGCCAACCAATACAAATAGTCTATACGGTTGGTTAGTTCTTGCTCTGAGGCTAAATTCAAAAATAGCCAACTCGAAAAGGAGTAAAGCAGTGTAATTAAAACAATGGTATACCAGCGAGTATTACCGAAATACTTAAGAAATAATTTGCGAAATTGCGTCCATTGCGACAAAACAATTCAACTCACTAAAAATGATTATGGCTATCGGTAGTATGCTAAGAGACAGCCTTAAGAATCAACCAGTAAAGTAAAAACGGGAGCATTTAGCTCCCGTTTACTAGTTACCCAATATACGACTTAGTTCATCATCGGCTGAGGTGTTACTCCCTTTGATACCCGCCGCCGCTAAGCGTTTTTCTAAATCATCGTTTGACTCTTCACTGGCTAATTCTTCTGCGGCCTGCAATTCGGCGTTACGCAGCTTTTGCCTGTCCTGTATACGCGAAAGTGATTCGGTGGCAGTTTTCATCTTGCTGTTGGCACCCATGTGACGTGATGATACTGCAACCTGGGCTTTTTGCACGCTCTCAGTGGCTTTTACCATATCAACCTGTTGTTCAAGCCGACGCAGATTCGCCTTTGCTTGCTGAATATTACCAGCAAGGTGTTTTTCTGACTGTTTAAATTGGTCGAGGTAGTTTTGCTCTTGCTCTCGTTCAGATTTTAAATCGGCCACTTTTTGTGCACAATCCAAAGCAAGTTGTCGATCAGAATCAATTGCTTTTCGTGCGTGGGCTTCGTATTCAGCAATGGAGGCATTGAAGCTGTCTATTTTCTGTTGAGACAGCTTGCACTTTGCCAGGATTTGCGTACGCGCATGATCTGACTTTCGTAATTCTTCTTTAGCTTCCCGAATCTCTTGTTCGAGAATTCGAATTGCCTGACTATCAGCCACAGCTTGTGCTGCTTCTGTGGCGCCACCTTTAACAGCAGTAACTAATTTTCTCCAAACAGACATTCGCTTCTCCTGTCTTTACTTAGTGAAGATGGGTTTCGTATGCATCAAGAAATGACGCAACGTTTTGAAATAATGTGTCTACTTCAATCTCAATAGTTTCCTGTTTCGATTGCGCGCTTAATGCACCAAATGCGGTGTAATATTCTTCACCATTGATGGTTGAAATGCCGACCGTGGTTAACGGAAATACCATGTGTGTAGAAAGGATTTCATGATCCAGCGCGGCTTTATCTTTGACCTGAGAAGCGGCAAACAACAGGCTTTCTACCAGTATTTGCTCTCCACTGATTGCCAGCCAGGCATCGATACCATCCTGATTAGCAATTAACAAACAGTTTTCTTCACGCGTCACGACCAGGTCATCGCGTTTATTCAACAGGGATTCAATTGATTGAAGATCCCAAACCATAGTATTTCTCCTTTACTATTGAAGCGAATCGTTTAGTGCACTGTGCAATGTACCGATGTTTATTGGATTCGCCAACTATTGCAACACTATACTAGACAACAAGAGGTAAATGCGTCAATAATAAAACGATGTTAAATGTGTAAATAAATGTGTTTTTGTAAAATATAATTCACAAATGGTGGCAAATGGAAAAGCAAGGTTGGCGTGAGCTTGTACAGCGAGTGATTAAAACGGAAATGTCCTTCAGAGGGGTAAAGTATCAAGCGTTAAGCCAACGTCTTGCTGAGCGAGGTATTGTTCAGTCTGCAGATAACCTGCGTAATAAAGTCAATAAGGGTATAATGGGGGCAGATTTGTTTTTGCAAATTCTGGTGGTGCTGAATGCCAGGCCACTAAATGTAAACGATATGCAAGAAATAATGAGCGACTTGTCACGGGAACATTTGCCTCCGAACGACTAAACTCACGCTGATTGTACTTACTCTTAATAGAAGAATTTAAAGATTACCGACATGAAATTAAGTGACTTTCACTTTACGCTTCCTGAACACCTCATTGCAAAATACCCTACCGCAGAACGAGCTGCCAGCCGATTACTTTGCCTGGATGGCGAAGCCGGTACCATTACCCATTCGATGTTCAGGGAAATGATTAATATGGTGGAAGCGGGGGATTTATTGGTATTTAACAATACCCGCGTAATCCCTGCACGCCTTAAAGGTCAAAAGACGACCGGCGGTCAGGTAGAAGTGTTAGTCGAGCGCATTTTACCTGATGAAACGGTGCTCGCCCACGTTAGAGCCAGTAAAGCTCCCAAGCCCGGCGCTCAACTGCATTTAGAAAATGCATTAGATGTAACCGTGTTAGGTCGTCAGGATGCACTTTTTCATCTCCAATTTAACAATGTACCATCAGTATTAGAGGCATTGGAAACTCACGGTCATATGCCCCTTCCTCCCTATATCGACAGACCTGATGAAAGTAGTGATCAGGAGCGATATCAGACAGTTTACAATCAAAAGCCCGGTGCGGTAGCGGCTCCTACTGCAGGCCTGCATTTCGATGACGATATTCTGGCATCACTTAAGCAAAAAGGGGTGGAAATAGCATTTGTTACATTGCATGTGGGCGCCGGAACGTTTCAGCCTGTGCGTGTGGAAAACATTTTAGAGCATAAAATGCATGCTGAGTATGCTGAAGTAAGCCAGAGCGTGGTTGACCTGGTAAAGCAGACTAAAGCTGCAGGGAAACGGGTTATTGCGGTGGGTACTACCTCAGTACGTTCACTTGAATCGGCAGCAGTGGCAGCGGAAAATACGCAAGACGTCATCATGCCGTTTTTCGCTGATACGGATATTTTTATTTATCCGGGGTATAACTTTAAAGTGGTGGATGCCATGTTTACTAACTTCCATCTTCCAGAGTCAACATTGATGATGTTAATCAGCGCATTTGCAGGTCGCGATCATGTAATGCGTGCTTACCAAGAGGCGATTGCTAAGGAATACCGCTTTTTTAGCTACGGTGACAGCATGTTTATTTCTCGAGCTAAAACAAATAACAGCGCAGGTTAAAAACTAGTATGTATCTGGGCATGATCTCTTGCCCAGAACTGGTATAATCGCCGCCAACTTTATTTTCACTTCTACTATTGGGATAACCGATTGCATGCAATTTGAATTGGTCAAAAAAACTGGCAAGGCCAGGCGCGGTCGTTTGGTTTTTGAACGCGGCGTGGTGGAAACTCCTGCATTTATGCCCGTAGGTACGTACGGCACAGTCAAAGGGATGACGCCTGAGGAACTGGATGCCAGTGGAGCCCATATTTGTCTGGGGAATACGTTTCATTTGATGCTTCGTCCCGGCACTAGCATTATTCGCCAGCATGGCGATTTACACGATTTTATGCACTGGGATAAGCCCATCCTTACCGACTCAGGTGGCTTCCAGGTATTTAGCCTGGGCGATTTACGTAAAATAACGGAAGAGGGGGTCACATTCCGCTCCCCGATTAACGGTGAAAAGATTCTGCTTACTCCTGAAAAGTCAATGGAAGTGCAGCGAGACTTAGGATCTGACATTGTAATGATTTTCGATGAGTGCACACCGTATCCTGCGACAGAGCAAGAGGCGCGGTTATCCATGGAGATGTCGTTACGCTGGGCAAAGCGAAGCAAAGATGCCCATGGCGATAACCCTTCGGCCTTATTCGGTATCATCCAGGGCGGTATGTACGAAAGCCTGCGTGATGTCTCGTTGGAAGGGCTGGAAGAAATTGGCTTCGATGGATATGCGATAGGTGGCCTTTCTGTAGGTGAGCCCAAAGAAGATATGATCCGCATCATTGAACATACGGCACCTAAAATACCAGAAGACAAACCTCGCTATTTGATGGGGGTGGGGAAACCTGAAGATATTGTGGAAGCAGTTCGCCGTGGTATCGATATGTTTGACTGTGTCATGCCGACCCGTAACGCGCGCAATGGGCACTTATTTGTTACTGAAGGTGTCGTTAAAATCCGCAATGCTAAACATCGCAATGACACATCGCCACTTGACGAAAATTGTGATTGTTACACTTGTAAAAATTATTCACGTTCATATTTACATCACTTGGATAAGTGTAATGAAATTCTTGGGGCGCGTCTGAATACCATTCACAACCTGAGATATTACCAACGTGTCATGCAAGGATTACGTGATGCGATTGAAGCAGACAAGCTTGATGAGTTTGTTAGCCAATTTTACGCACAAAAAGATATGCCGGTGCCGGCACTCTAATTACAACAACAATTATTGAGGAATATTATGAGTTTATTTATTTCTACTGCACACGCACAAACTGCTGGTGGCGCACAACAGGGCGGCGGTATGGAAATGCTGATTATGCTTGCCGTGTTTGGATTGATTTTTTACTTTTTACTTTATCGCCCTCAGGCTAAGCGTGTAAAAGAGCACAAAAATTTGGTTGCCTCATTGAGCAAAGGTGATGAAGTGCTTACCCAAGGTGGGCTGGTAGGTCGCATCACAAAAGTGTCTGACGAAAAAGATTTTATCGAAGTGTCACTAAATGAAGGCAACAATATTGTCGTGCAAAAATCTGCCGTTACCGCTGTGTTACCAAAAGGTACCATGAAGTCACTTTAAACTTTACAGGCTGAGGGCATGAATCATGCTCTCCCATAAGGGAATTTTTTGTGTTAAATAAAAATTCAATATTTAAAGTGTTGTTGGTCATTGTAGTGTTGGCACTATGCGGGCTTTACGCACTTCCTAATCTCTATGGCGAAGATCACGCCATTCAAATATCTGCCGGGCGCGATGCGACTGTAACGGAAGCCATGGTGCCGCGTATTGAAAATACGCTCAAAGAAAACAATATCGAAATCAAACGGACTGAATTTGAAAATGATCAAATTCTGATTCGCGTAAATGATTCTGATGCTCAGTTAAAAGCCCGTGAAACCCTTGAGAGAGAGTTGGGAACGGACTACTTTGTGGCGATGAATCTGGCGCCTGATACGCCTGAATGGTTGGAAAGCTTAGGTGGAACACCAATGAAGCTGGGGCTTGACCTGCGCGGTGGGGTGCACTTCCTAATGGAAGTGGATATGACCGAAGTGATGGAGAAGTCATTAGAGGATGCCCAAAGCGATTTTCGTACAGCTTTACGCGAAGAAAAGCTGCGTTATCGTCGCGTGAGTATGCAGGGCAACCATATCGATATCCAGTTCCGGGATGAAGAAACACTTGATAAAGCAGAGTTCTTCTTGCGCAATCGTAACCGTGACCTTACTTACACTACGCCTGGTGAAAACGTTCTTCGAGCTACGTTTTCAGAAACAAAGCTTCAGGAAATTCGTGATTATGCGGTAAAGCAAAACATCACGATCTTACGTAATCGTGTTAATCAGCTTGGTGTAGCTGAGCCGGTCATTCAAAAACAGGGTGCAGAACGCATTGTTGTGCAACTACCTGGTGTGCAAGATACCGCGCGAGCAAAAGAAATTCTAAATGCGACTGCAACCTTAGAATTCCACATGGTCGACCTTAAAAATGACGTGCGTGATGCGGTTGAAGGCCGTGTCCCCCCAGGGTCTGTGCTGATTAATGATCAGCAGGGTAATCCTGTGTTATTGGAAAAGCGGGTTATGCTAACCGGCAACCACATCATTGATGCCGGCAGCGGTGTCGATGAGTATGGTCTACCTAATGTTAATATTTCATTGGACTCTGAAGGCGGCAATAAAATGTCGCGTAATACCCGCAATAATATCGGTAAACCGATGGCGACAGTATTCATCGAATACAAAGCCAGTGGTGAGCGTGATGCCAATGGCAAACTGATATTTGAAAAGCATGAAGAAGTAATTAATCAAGCGACGATTCGGGCTCAGCTTGGAACCAAATTCCAAATTACCGGCATCGATTCTCCCAAAGAAGCGCGCGACTTGGCGTTGTTACTAAGGGCCGGTGCGTTGATTGCTCCTATTCAAATTGTTGAAGAGAGAACTATTGGTCCAAGCCTGGGTAAAGAAAACATTGAACTGGGCATGCAGGCCATTATTTGGGGAATGGCGCTGGTTTTAATCTTTATGCTGCTTTACTACAAGGCCTTTGGCATTGTTGCAAATATCGCCCTATTAGCAAATGTCGTGATGATAACGGGCATTATGTCGATGATCCCCGGTGCTACGCTCACATTACCGGGAATGGCTGGTATCGTTCTTACCGTCGGGATGGCGGTTGACGCCAACGTCCTCATTTTTGAGCGAATTCGTGAAGAGCTTCGCGAAGGACGAAGTCCACAACAAGCCATACACCATGGTTACGACAGTGCGTTCTCTACCATACTGGATGCCAACATAACGACCTTTATTGCCGGTCTTATCTTGTTTGCTGTGGGTACGGGCCCAATCAAAGGTTTCTCTATTACGCTGATGATTGGAATAGCGACCTCGATGTTTACTGCGATTATTTTGACGCGCGTAGTCGCGAACGCAGTATGGGGTGGTAAAAAGCGTCTGAAATCACTGGCGATATAGGGAGTAATTAAATGCAGTTATTAAATTTAACCAATACCGTCAACTTCATGCGCCTGCGCATACCTGCGCTGGTGTTGTCGACACTGTTAATTTTGGGATCCCTCGTGTCATTAGCAGTAAACTCGCTTAACTGGGGATTAGACTTTACTGGGGGCACCCTGATTCAGGTGGGTTACGAACAACCTGCCGATCTGGAAGGTATTCGAAAGCAATTAGCCGCCTCGGATTTTGACGATGCAATTGTGCAAAATTATGGTAGCAGTCAGGAAGTATTAATACGCATAGCACCGCGCGAGGGCATTAAAGCAGCTGCTATAGGTGATCAGGTTGTAATGGCGTTGCGGGCAGATGGCACGCAGGTTGAGAAACAACGGATTGAGTTTGTTGGGCCAAACGTGGGAGAGGAACTATCTGAACAGGGCGGTTTAGCCATGTTAGTGGCGCTGATCTGTATTTTGGTCTACGTGGCTATGCGATTTGAATGGCGTTTTGCACTTGGATCGGTCGCTGCTTTGATACACGATGTCATCATTACTCTGGGGTTATTTTCGATTTTTCAGTTAGAGGTCGATTTGACTGTGCTGGCCGCCGTGCTGGCGGTGATTGGTTACTCACTCAACGATACTATCGTAGTGTCAGACCGTATCCGGGAAAATTTCAGAAAAATTCGTAAAGCTACGCCAGAAGAAGTGGTGAATGAATCGCTAACCCAAACCCTTAACCGCACGATTATTACATCACTGACAACTATCCTGGTACTGTTGGTGTTGTTTTACAAAGGTGGGGCGCTAATCCACGGCTTTGCTACGGCTTTATTGTTCGGTGTCATTATAGGAACGTATTCATCGATATATATTGCCAGTTCGGTAGCCTTGGCATTAGGTGTCAGTAAAGAAGACTTGATGCCGCCAGAAGTAGAAAAAGAAGGCGCTGATCAGGAGCCTTTGCTTTAATCTCAAATACACTGAGTACAAAAAAGCCGGATGCAAAACATCCGGCTTTTTTTATTATTTGGACTTTATTTTAAGCGCTTTACCAGTGCTTGTACTACTTTGACACTACCGGCTACTATCTCACCGGCATAGAGAGGATCATTCCCGCCCTTAAAGTCGGTAACCAGGCCACCGGCCTCACGAACAAGTAATTCACCTGCTGCGATATCCCAAGGTTTAACACCTCGCTCCCAGTAGCCATCGTGGCGACCGGCTGCTACGTACGCCATATCAAGTGCGGCACTACCCCCACGGCGTATGTCTCCGCATTCCTGGAATATTTTATTGAGACTTAGCGCGTATTCGCCGAATTGCTTTTTGTCTTTAAAGGGAAAGGCCGTTGCCAGGATGGTTTCATTTAAGTCTTTGGCTTTGCTGGCGCGAATACGGTATCCGTTTAACTGTGCGCCCTGGCCACGGCTAGCAGTGAATAACTCACCACGAATAGGATCAAAAATAACGGCCTGATCTAAGCGACCTTTGTGTAAAAGGGCGATAGATACACAGAAATGGGGGATGCCTTTGATAAAATTGGTGGTGCCATCCAGCGGGTCGATAACCCATTGATACTCAGTTTCACTGCCATCAGTTTCACCGGTTTCTTCCCCTAAAAAGGTATGGTTCGGAAAAGATTGTTGGATCTTATTGATAATGGCTCTTTCCGCTTCTTTGTCGACTTTCGTCACGTAATCGTTTGCGCCTTTAATTTGTGTTTCCAAATCATCACGATTTTCAAAACCACGAACGATTATTGAGCCAGCAGCACGCGCAGCGCGCACAGCTATATTCAGCATAGGATGCATAGTTAACCACCAATTGTAAAAGATCGAAGAATAGCCGTAGTGACTAGTCAAAAAAGCACCGGCACTACGTATTTGGCGCGAAGTGTAGCAGAGCAAATTAAATTTGCAATCTGAATTGAGTTGCAAAGCTGCACTAATGGCTCAAGGGTGGGGAAATATGCTACTATCCGCGCCATTATGAACTTAAATTTAATGTGTCTACATGCTAGATAATATTCGAATCGTTCTTGTTAACACCTCCCACACTGGCAACATCGGCTCAGCCGCACGAGCAATGAAGACGATGGGGTTAAAGCACCTGTATCTGGTCGATCCTGTGCAGGCGCCAGACGGTAAAGCCAGCGCGATGGCAGCAGGCGCAGGTGATGTATTGGCGGACGCGAAAACCGTTGCGACTCTGGCTGACGCGGTAACAGATTGCGGACTTGTCATAGGTACTTCTGCACGTTCTCGCACGCATTCCTGGCCTATGCTTGAGCCGCGACAAAGCGGGCTTAAGCTGGTTAAAGAGGCAGAAAAGTACCCTGTCGCATTAGTGTTTGGTCGTGAAAACAGCGGGCTTTCCAATGAAGAACTTCAGCAATGTCATTTTCATGTGTGTATACCCGCTAACCCGGAGTACAGCTCGTTAAACCTGGCTGCTGCTGTACAGACGCTTTGCTATGAAGTCAGAGTAGCGTGGTTAGATGCTAATTCCCACCCCGAAGTGGAAGTAGAATATCCATTAAACGAAGATTTAGAACGTTTTTATATTCATCTGGAAGAAACGCTTCAACGTACTAATTTTATAGTAAAAAACCATCCGGGTATGGTAATGACCAAATTACGCCGTTTATTTAATCGTGCTCGTCCCGAAGCGCAGGAGCTTAACATCCTTCGCGGAATTTTGGCTTCTATCGATAAATCTACCAAAGAGTAAAGACAGTGTTTGAACGAATCAAAGAAGATGTGGATGGGGTATTTCGTCGCGACCCAGCCGCACGTAACTTTTTTGAAGTATTAACAAACTACCCGGGCTTACACGCCATATGGATGCACCGGCTTAGTCACAAGTTATGGAAAGCTGGGTTTAAATGGCTGGCGCGCAGTATATCTACATTTAGTCGTTGGCTCACCGGCATAGAAATACACCCAGGCGCAAAATTGGGAAGACGTTTTTTCATCGATCATGGAATGGGTGTGGTGATAGGTGAAACGGCTGAAGTCGGTGACGATGTCACCATTTACCATGGTGTGACATTGGGGGGAACCAGTTGGAAGGCGGGAAAACGCCACCCAACGTTAGGTAATAACGTAGTAGTGGGCGCAGGCGCTAAAATATTAGGCCCAATCCTTATCGGCGAAAATGCCAAAGTAGGCTCAAACTCGGTAGTGGTGAAGGACACACCTGCTGGCGCTACTGTTGTAGGTATCCCAGGAAGAGTTGTGTTATCCGCTAAGAATGAGTCAGACGGCAAGGAACAAGCCGATAAGCGCAATCAAATCGCCCGTAAATACGGTTTTGACGCCTATGCGGTGGCGCCTGATAATCCCGACCCGGTTGCAAATGCCATGGGGGTCATGCTTGAGCATATGCACCAGATGGACACCAAAGTCGAGGAAATGTGTGCTGTCATTCAGTCTATGGGGGGGAATGTTTGTTCTGCCGATTTACAATCTCTGAGCGCTGAAGACTTTGCCGCAACCGGCATTTCTCCGGTTGCGCCTGAGAATGAAACTAAACCCGGAAACCCATTTGATCCAAAAATTTAGTGTGAAAGCCTCGCAGCGGCAAGCATCGTTATTCACCGCTGAACACGGATATGAGGTGGATGCTCACTATTCTGTTTGCGTTTTAACATACAGTTCACCATCATAAATCCCCTGAATGGTCAGTTTTTGACTGGACAGCGAACGCAGATAGTTGATGTGCTCTTCTTGGATTAATTGACCAGGAACTATCAGCGGAATACCCGGGGGGTAGGGTACGATGAGTCCCGCTGCAATTCTTCCCGCACTCTGTTGCCATGGTATTGCTTCTCGTTGACCGAAAAACGCGTTTGAAGGTAATTCAGCCAATTCAATAGGAGGTATTTTATCAGGCAAAATACTTTTGTTCTTACTACGATGCAGTGAAACCATACCCTGGTCCAGCTTTTTAAGTGCGTTATACAGGCGCACGATTTTCGATCGCATCCCTCCAAGTGTCAGCAACACCAAAATTGTACTGTGGGTAAACTTCTCGATTTCCAGACCTACCTCATCCATTAGAAAGCGGTGGATCTCCTGATTCGAATATTCTAAAGCAGATACATCGATTAGAATCTTTAGCGGGTCATGACCCATATTGTCTTTACTAAAATGAGGGAAGATCCTACCAAAATCGTCAGCATCCAAAATGCGCAAACGTTTGAAACGGGCCACCTGTTGCTTCAGTTCTGCTACGTTATTTAGCAGTTCGTTAAGTATTTTATAGCCCTCCATTTCTAACTGCTTGCGGCAAACATCAAGCGAGGCTATCAGCTGATACTTAGGCGAAGTACTGGTGTGAATACTGTAAATTTCTTTGAAAAAATCACGATCAAAATCTGGATCGTTTACATGAATGAACGATGCCTGAGAAAACGCCGACACAACTTTATGCGCGGAATGGGTCACGTAATCAGCTCCGGCATGGATAGCTGAGTAGTCGCGAAAACGCGGGTGAAACAGTGAATAAGCAAACCAGGCTTCATCAATAAATACTTTCATACCATATTGATGACCTAACTCTACAACCTGGCGCAAATCTGTGAGCAAGCCATCATAGGTACAGCCGGTTAACACAATCAGTTTAGCGTCTTTATTCGCTTCGACAGTCTGGGCTAATTGGTCTAACTCAGGTGGAGCAAAAATACCGTAATCCGGATTTAAAATACTATCCAGATACACAGGCATTGCACGGGCCTGAATAATGCCATGATGAACTGACTTATGGCAGTTTCGGTCTACGATAACTTTGTCACCCTCGCGCAATAAGGTTTGCAGTATAATCTTGTTAGAAGTGGATGAGCCATTGGTGACAAAATATGATTTGCGTACTTCAAATGTATTCGCTGCAATAGCTTGCGCACGGCCGATTGCATGGGTGCCGTCAGATAAGGAGCCCAACGAATCGACACTTACCGATAAATCACTTACAAACACGTTGCGTCCAAAAAACTTGTAAAAATCGCTGATGTAAGGGGAGTGTCTAAAACTGGCGCCACCACTGTGACCTGGGGTATGCCATGAGTCATTGGCTTCAACTACATATTTGCGATAGGCACTCCAAAAAGGTGTTTCGTTGCGATCATCAAAGTCATTGATGATATAACCGAGAATTGATTCTGGATCCGAAATAATATCGTTGCGGTAAAAAAAGGACTCCATGCCATTCGCCAGATTTACAATGTCCAGGCCTTTCAGAGCATCTCCTAAAACATACACGGGAAGTTCACGACGAATATGTTTTATTGCATCTATAACGACCGCATTGTTTTCAACACTGCCTGCGTTATTGCTACCGATATCTTTCCACTTTACGTCAGTATCCCAACTAAAAACCACTGCCTGAATGTCGCCGTCATTGCGTACATACTCAAGTGCTTGTGCAACGGAGCTGGCTTCAACTAAGCTTATTGATATATCAGTGCGCTCAAAAAAATCGATAGTTGAATTAATCCCGTCCACAATTTGTTCGAGTAGTTCTTGCGAATCTTCGATGATTAGAATTTTGACGTTTGGAGACATGTACGTTAGCTAAGAAAATAAATTTCCCTGAGTTTACAGAATGAATTAATTTTTGCTAGTTCTGGCACTTGAATAGCGCAAAGATGAGAATCCTTGCTTGCTCGCATAGTATGATAATTCCCACTGCTGATCCCATATTTTATCTTCCCTTAATAGATATTTAAGATCTTTAAAAACCTGATGGAGCGATTTTGTGTATCTAACCCTGTTACAAGGGACACCGTTTATATCGTTGGAGGAAGCGCTGTGGTTTTAGCATTGATACTCGCCATTTTTGCAGTATTCTTTGGTGTTTTCATTCACCTGTTTAATATTTCTATCGTGGCGGGGAAAATGTCTGCCAGGATCCAACACAATTGGGGGAAAACGCAAGTCGTAGTGCTTGTGGCTGTAATCAGCCAGGTGTTAATTTCTGGTGTTTTCACAGCCTGTTACTTAGTGGGAATGAGCTTAGATATTGGTGCGTTCAAAGAGCCTACAGGATTAGTAGATGTTTTTTATTTCTCCCTTACTACTATCACTACATTAGGGTTAGGAAGTGTAGAGCCAACAGGCCACCTTCGCATGCTGGCTGGAATAGAGTCTGCGACGGGCTTTCTTTTAATAAGCTGTTCGGCCCAGAAAGTGTTTAAAACCATGAAGTAGGTTTATGCCCTAAGCATAGCTCTCTTGCGACAAACGTTTTTTCATATATAAATGAGAGAGCAATAACGTCACGATACTGATTGTGATACCACCTCCCAATACCGCCCAATGTGCCGCATCTGGTGATTTTTCTTCATCCAGCATGGCAAGGCCACCAACCCAACCTAAGTAAACATACATTGCGGTCAGCGGAATTTGCCCTAAAAAAGTCGTCCAAAGATACGTTCTGAATTTGACCTCGGTTACGCCGAGCCCATAGTTTTTTACTACAGCAGGAACGAACGGGTTAAGTCTTAACATCATAATAAATTTTGCGCTGTGTTCAGCAACGAGTTTGAGTATTTGCCTGCCTTTTTCAGTGGCTTCAATCTTATGTGTGATGAAGTCTTTTAACATGTAACGAGAAATAAGAAATGTCACACATGAAGCGGAAAGCGCGCATGCCATAGCGACTATCAAGCCTTTTTCGAAAGAAAATAACACTCCAGCAGTGATGTTAAAAACGGTTGTAGGAAAGCTGAGAGAAGCCAGTACAACATATAAAACACCAAAAACAACAACGCTCCAGACACCGAACGAGTTAATATAATTCAAACCTTCGCGGACAGTTTCTCTGGACACCATCAACTTCCACAAAATCACCGCACTAGCTACTAACACTGCAAATATGACCGCCGTTTTTAATAGTGACTTTTTATGCGCTACCATCGTTGGTACTCCTAATACATCTTTTATTTTTATTACATCTGTCTGATAGATACGATGGAGAGTAAATATGTATCAAACAGATACCCACAATAAATGGAGTATATAGGTGATTTTCAGCAAGAAAGCGGAGGCAAACGCCGTAAAGTTACGATCATCGCTTCACTCATAATCAAAGACGTCTGGCGAGAAAAGGGGGCTGGGAATGGGATAGTTAAGTCGAATAGGTTATCCGATGTACGAGTCAGACGATAAATTTAAATAATAAAATCAGATTGTTAGCAACCACTCTAAAAATTTCTTTTTTTCAGCGGTAGTGTGAAAGTGTATGTTTTTAAGTGCTTTACAATCGTTAAAAGCAACGTTTAATTTATTTACAGAAATAGAAGTAATAGGCGGTGTCGCAAAAACGCTGACGCCATTCGATGTATAGTTCATATTGTTGATACTTGAAGGTAGGTGGTAAATGTACTGTAAGACGATGACTGAGGATTAATTCAAGGAGAGTTTTACGGTATGAAGAAAGGCTAGTTGATACTAGCCTTAAAGAATATGGTACTTTTTAGCAAGGCACAACGTTGGCTGCTTGTGGGCCTTTTTGACCTTGTTCAATGACGAACTGAACTTGCTGGCCTTCCGCTAAAGACTTATAGCCTTCTGCTACAATTGAACGAAAATGAACGAAAACGTCTTTTCCGCCATCGCTAGGCGTTAAAAAACCAAAACCTTTATCTTCATTAAACCACTTAACTGTACCGTTTACAGAATTAGACATATTTGAAACCTTTTATTAATTAAATTATTGGGTGGCAAGCCACCAGGAAAGCTATAGACATCACAAGTAAAACATTAACCAGTAAAGCAAATGTATATACAAGTTCGACTTAAATTAATAAAAGAAGAAAAAGAAACGCATAATGCAGTAGTAGATAAAGCTTTATTTTTCTAAAGCCCGGCAAAGATACGCTACATTTTTTCAAAAGTACACCTTTATTTGAAAACTATTTCTTTCGACCCGTGTATATGAACGACCATTTTGAAATATTCAACAAGCGTTGTAGACGGCAAAAACCAGCGCTATGTCAAACAGCCCACCCCGAGCTTCGTGCTCTTCAGCAAAACAAAGTCTCTGTTGTTGAACGTAATTTAGGCGTTGCTTTTGAGGCGAAGGTGAGCTGGAAACGTAACGATGATGCATTGAAGCTAAGTGACAATGTCGTATGCGCCACTATTATTGCAAACACCTCTTATTTTCATCCAAGTACAATTTAGTCGGAACATACAATGACGAATATAAACAATATGTTTCAGTTGCAACGCCCAAATACTTGACCATTTTACTCAGGTATGAAAAAATTTTTCCCTGGTGTAATTGTTTGGGTTTTCGTCATGAAACTGACTTCTAAAGGACGTTATGCAGTAACGGCTATGCTGGATGTTGCGCTCCACTCTGCCAAAGGGCCGGTTCCGCTGGCTGATATCTCCGAGCGTCAGGAAATTTCCTTATCATATTTAGAACAGTTATTTGCCCGCTTGCGCAAAGAAAAATTGGTGGACAGTGTGCGGGGGCCCGGTGGTGGCTATAAATTAGGCCGCGCCGCCAGCGAAATTGCTGTCGGGCAGGTGATCCGCGCAGTGGATGAAAGTGTCGATGCTACCCGCTGTCAGGGCATGGCTGACTGTCAGGGTGGTGAGCGCTGCTTAACCCATAGCTTATGGCAGGATTTAAGTGACCGGATCAGCGTGTTTCTCAACGGCATTTCACTGGGTGAGTTGATGGCCCAGCGCGAAGTGCAGGAAGTTGCGGGACGTCAGGATAAAAACAAATCTAAAGCCCAGTTAAACTCCGATATTTTGAGTGTGATTTTATAAATGACAGCTCATGCTCCGATTTATTTAGACTATGCTGCGACCACGCCGGTAGACCCGCTCGTAGCACAAAGAATGGCAGAGTGCCTGACTTTGGACGGCAATTTTGCTAATCCGTCCTCAAGAACGTACCGGTACGGTTGGCAGGCTGAAGAAGCGGTAGATATAGCGCGCAGTCAGGTTGCCGATTTACTCAACTGTGATCCGCGAGAAATTGTTTTTACATCCGGTGCCACCGAGTCTGACAACCTTGCCGTTAAAGGTGTGGCGTTAAAATACGCCGACAAAGGCAAGCACATCATTACGCTTAATACTGAGCATAAAGCCGTATTAGATACCTGTGCCTATTTGCAAGAGCATGGTTTTGAGGTGACTTATTTAGCCGTAGATGAAGATGGCTTAATCAGTCCCCAAAAGGTTGCTGATGCAATCCGTCCCGACACTATCTTGGTGTCAGTAATGCATGTGAATAACGAAATTGGCGTGATCCAGGACATTGAAACCATCGGACAAATGTGTCGTGAAAAGCAGGTGTTGTTTCATGTCGATGCTGCGCAAAGTCTGGGTAAACTGCCTATCGACTTAGCTTCATTAGCAGTCGATTTGATGTCGTTTTCAGGTCACAAAATCTACGGACCAAAAGGGGTTGGCGCACTTTACGTCCGACGTCGTCCAAAGGTGGAGCTAGTTGCCCAGATCCACGGTGGCGGTCACGAAAGAGGGATGCGCTCGGGCACCTTAGCTACCCACCAAATAGTCGGTTTCGGTGAAGCCTGCCATATTGCGCAACAGAACATGAAAGCAGAAACTCAGCGTTTATTTGAATTGCGAGAGCAATTGGCTGAAGGCCTGTTGTCTATCGGGGGAGTGATATTAAATGGCCATCCGGACAAGCGAATTTACAATAATTTAAATGTCAGCTTTGCTGATCTTGAAGGTGAAATGCTCACCCGTGCATTAGGCAATGATATTGCTGTTTCGTCGGGCTCTGCATGTAACTCAGCCAACCTGGCTCCTTCTTATGTGTTAACTGCGATTGGACGAAGTGAAGCATTAGCGTTAAGTGGTATTCGCTTTACGGTGGGACGCTTTACCTCACAAGCAGACATTGAATACACCATCAAACGGGTTTCGGAAGTGGTAGCAAGACTGCATCATTCTCACGGATGACGGGGTCTGAAATGCTATCAATCATTGAATAATTATGCCAAATACGGCAAAATCCGCGCCGCTAGCGACCTCATCTATGCATACAATGACGTATTTGTTCGTAGTGCGGCACCATTGTTAATACTTGAGTGATTTAGTCAGGTATTATACAATTTAAAGATATATTCAAGATGTGCGGCGTATGAGAAATTGCCGCTTCAGGCCGATTAAGACCGTAAAAAGATTGGCCTCAAACATCAGTCATAACAGGCAAAAGTAAGTGAGATCCTAACATGAGTGAACAGATCGAACAGGCACTATCACGGAAGTATGAAGCCGGTTTCTATTCTGAAATCGAAGCAGAAACTTTCGAAAACGGCCTGGACGAATCCGTCATCCGTCGTCTTTCGGAAATGAAAAACGAGCCAGAGTGGATGCTGGAATGGCGTCTTAAAGCGTATCGTGCCTGGCTTGAAATGGAAGAGCCTGAATGGGCACACGTTCATTATCCGAAAATCGACTTTCAGGCGATTTCTTATTATTCCGCGCCCAAGAGCATGAAGGATAAACCTAAGTCGTTAGACGAGGTTGACCCTGAACTATTACGCACCTACGAAAAATTAGGTATTCCTCTGCACGAGCAAGAAATGTTGGCAGGGGTGGCGGTTGATGCCGTTTTTGACTCGGTATCAGTGGTTACAACGTTTCGCGAAAAGCTTGAAAAAGCCGGTGTAATTTTCTGCCCAATCTCCGAAGCGCTGCACAAGTACCCTGATTTAGTTAAAAAGTACATTGGCTCAGTAGTGCCGCGCACAGACAATTATTATGCAGCACTGAATAGCGCTGTTTTTACCGATGGCTCATTTGTTTATATTCCTAAGGGTGTACGCTGCCCGATGGAGCTTTCTACCTATTTTCGAATTAATGAGCAAAACACCGGGCAATTCGAACGCACCCTAATTGTTGCTGATGAAGGTAGTTATGTTTCCTATCTTGAAGGCTGTACTGCGCCCCAGCGTGACGAAAATCAGTTGCACGCAGCGGTAGTTGAGTTAGTCGCGATGGACGATGCCACGATTAAATATTCAACTGTGCAGAACTGGTATCCAGGTGACGAAGAAGGTAAGGGTGGTATATACAATTTTGTGACTAAACGCGGCATTTGCCACACCAATGCCAAAATCTCGTGGACGCAGGTTGAAACCGGTTCAGCGGTGACCTGGAAATATCCAAGCTGCGTGCTCAAAGGCGACAACAGTGTGGGGGAGTTCTACTCAGTTGCATTAACTCGGGGACGGCAACAAGCCGATACCGGCACTAAGATGATCCACATGGGTAAAAATACCCGTTCGACGATTATCTCGAAGGGGATTTCTGCTGGTAAGAGTAATAATGCTTACCGAGGTCTGGTGAAGATGGGGCCTAAATCAGACGGTGCGCGAAATTTCACTCAGTGTGACTCATTGTTGATTGGCGATAAGTGTGGCGCGCATACATTTCCGTATATCGAGAGTCGTAACCCTTCCGCAATTGTAGAGCATGAAGCGACCACTTCGAAGGTCAGCGATGATCAAATGTTTTTATGTCAGCAACGCGGCTTAGATCCGGAAAAAGCGGTGTCGATGATAGTGAACGGTTTCTGTAAAGAAGTATTTAAAGAATTACCAATGGAATTTGCCGTAGAAGCAGGCAAATTATTGGAAATCAGCCTTGAAGGTTCAGTGGGGTAAACGATGTTATCAATTAAAAATTTACACGCCAGCGTAGCAGACAAAGAGATTATTCGCGGGCTGAACCTGGAGGTCAAACCTGGTGAAGTACACGCCATCATGGGCCCTAATGGAGCCGGTAAATCGACGTTAGGTTACGTGCTTTCTGGCCGGGAAGGTTATTCAGTTTCTGAAGGTGAAGCCAGATTTAACGATAAAGATTTAACGGAAATGGAAGTGGAAGAGCGTGCTCGCGAAGGCATGTTTCTGGCATTCCAATATCCCGTTGAAATTCCAGGCGTAAGCAATATGGAATTCATGAAAGAATCGGTGAATGCAGTGCGCGAACAGCGTGGCGAAGAGCCATTAACTGCCGCTGAGTTTTTGAAAAAGGCCAAAGAAGCCTGCAAGCAGGTACAACTTCCGCTTGATTTCCTAAAACGGGGTGTCAACGAAGGCTTCTCCGGTGGTGAGAAAAAGCGTAATGAAATCATGCAAATGATTTTGCTTGAACCTTCACTTTGCATTCTGGATGAATCAGATTCAGGGCTGGATGTGGACGCGTTGCAGGTAGTGGCGAATGGCGTAAATTCACAGCGAGACGGAAAACGCAGCTTCATCGTCGTTACCCACTATCAGCGTTTGCTTGATTATATTAAGCCTGACTTCGTTCACATTCTTGCTGAAGGTAAAATTGTGAAAAGTGGCGATGCATCACTGGCTTTGGAAGTTGAAAAAAGCGGTTATGGTTTCTTGGGTAAGCAATACGAAGGAGAAACTGCATGAGTCAATGGCTAGATAAGGTCATTGATGTAGCGCAGGAGAATCAGGATTTTCTTGCTCCTGTGCGTCAGCAGGCCATCACTAAATTACAGCAAGCAGGCTGGCCAAGTCAGCGTGCCGAACAATGGCGCTTCACTCCCCTTGCGCCAGTAAAAGATCGTACCTTTAGTCAGACTCAAACCACTGTACAACTGGATGTACCGGTCATTGAGGGGCTGGACGTTATCGATATTGTATTTGCTGACGGTGCGCTAGTCACTACGCTATCGGACTTAACGCTGCCCGAGGGACTAAGTGTAGTTTCATTTGCCGAAGCAAGTCCACAGCAGCAAGCGGATATTCAGGCTATTTTTGGTCACATTAAACCTGAAGCACACGTATTCGGTCAGGTGAATGATGCTCTGAGCGCACACGGAGTGATGATTGATGTCGCAGACAATGCAGACATCAAGCCGGTTATTCGCTTAGTTAACCTGACAACAGCTGACTCGGATAATCATACGCGCGCACTGGTCAAGCTTGGTACTAAGGCGAGAGCTAAAGTCATGGAGCTGGGGCAGGGAACAGATGACAGCATGAACACGGCTGTAACTGAATACGCTATTGGCGATAAAGCCTATTTAGAGCATTATCGTTTTGCCTTGTACACATCGCAGGCTAAAGCGGTTGGCGGCAGTCACTTTAAGTTGGGCGAAGCCGCTAAATTAAATAGCACTGTTGTGGGCTACGGCAGCCAGTTATCGCGCCTGGATATAGATATCTGGCACTCGGCGGAAAATGCGTTTGCCAAACTCAACGCGATCTACCTGCTAGCTGAGGGAGAACTGTTTGATTTGCATACTAATATCGAACATGCCAAACCCAATGGTACCTCCGAAGAAAATGCTCGGGGTATTATTGGTGATGGGGCTCGAGCAGTATTCAATGGACGTATTCATATCCATCGTGACGCTCAGAAAACGTTAGCAGAAATGAATAATCGCAACTTGCTGCTTTCACGCCGGGCTTTGATCAACACTAAGCCTGAACTGGAAATTTACGCTGACGATGTTAAATGCGCACACGGTGCTACCGTGGCAGAAATCGAAGAGCAAGCCCTGTATTACTTATTAAGTCGCGGTATTTCACGTCATAAGGCACTGGTTATGCTGAACTTTGGCTTTATTCAGGAATTGGTCAACCAAATTCCCAATAATGCAGTGGCAGAATGGTTGTTACCCAAGCTCAATGAACGTTTCGCCCAGATGGAAGTGAAATGAGCTTAGATGTGACTGCCCTAAGGGAACAATTTCCCATCTTAAAAAGCCAGATTGACGGAAATCCTCTGGTTTACCTGGATAATGCTGCAACGACACAAAAGCCACAGGTGGTGATTGACGCACTGGTTGAATACTACACAACATATAACGCCAACGTGCATCGTGGTTCACATTATCTGTCCGATGAAGCGACACGCCGCTATGAAAATGCACGTGCCACTGTGTCGAAATTTATTCATGCAAACAGCAAAGAAGAAGTCATTTGGACCAGCGGTACCACTGAATCCCTGAATATTATTGCTCATGGGTTAATGCAGCAATTACAGGCAAATGATGAAGTGATGATCACCGAAATGGAACATCACGCTAACTTGGTTACATGGCAACAAGCATGCATTAAGACAGGCGCTAAGCTGGTGGTCATTCCTATCAACGAAGCCGGTGAGCTTGATGTGGCTGCATTTGAAGCAGCGCTGAACAGCCATACTAAATTGGTGGCGTTTCCTCACGTGTCAAATGCATTGGGTACGGTAAACCCCATCAGAGAATTAACTGCCATGGCAAAGAAAGTCGGTGCGCTGGTATCCATTGATGGTGCGCAGGGCATTGCTCATGGTGGCGTGGACGTGCAGGCAATCGGCTGCGATTTTTACTCTTTTTCAGGTCACAAAATATTTGGGCCCACCGGCATCGGTGTACTGTGGGGGCGCCAAGATATCCTGGAAGACTGGCCGGTTTGGCAGACTGGTGGAGAGATGATCGCTGATGTGGAATATCAGAGTACCACGTTTGGCGTGTTGCCGAACCGACTAGAGGCGGGCACGCCCAATATCGCGGGTGCCATTGGTATGGCAGCGGCTATTGAATGGTTTTCAGGACTTGATCAGCAAGCGATCCAAACGCATGAACAGGCGTTGCTCGCCAGAGCCAATGAGCTGGCTGCGGATATGCCAGGGATGCGTTTAATCGGCACAGCCAAAAATAAAGTGGGTATTATGAGCTTTCTGTTGTCAGGCGCGCATCCTGCGGATATCGGATTTATTTTAGATCGTCAGGGCATTGCCATTCGCACAGGTGATAATTGCGCTCAGCCGTTAATGAAGCGATTGAAAATCCCTGGCACTGCTCGCGCTTCATTTTCAATTTATAACACCATTGAAGAAGTAGAAGCATTTTTTAAGGCGCTTAAAAAAGCGCAAACCATGCTGGCTTAGTGGAGGTAGTATGTCTGTAGAAACGTTTATTCCGCCAACCTCGATCGTTACGTTGACTGAACCAGCGATTAAGCATTTTGAAAAAAAGCTTAAATCGCATCAGGATAAAATTGTGCGCCTGTCCACCAAGGTGAGTGGGTGTACGGGATACGCTTATGTACTTGATTTCGCTGATGCTGCAAAAGCTGATGATGAAGTACTGAAGATAAACCCAAACCTTACGCTTGCTATCTCGAAAGATGCCGTGCCATTAGTCAAAAACACCGAAATTGATTATGTAATGGAAGGTGTCAACGGCGTCATCAAGTACAACAACCCCAATGTGGTTGATGAGTGCGGTTGTGGTGAAAGTTTTAATATAAGCTGAGTTTACCTATGCAGAAAATGGTCACCACTGAACGCGAATGCACAGCACGTTTGGTTCCGGCAGGTAACATTGTAAAGATTCCGGAAGGGGAATTTGTCAATATCACGCAAGATTTGGGTGGTAATTTCACTGTTACCTGGAGAGGTAACATGTATCGCATTGACGGCACAGACGCAGACGCGATTGGCCGCAAACCACAAGTGCTGAATTTCTCGGCCAACGATGACAACACCATCGACGAGAAGCAAGTGTGGGAAGCGCTGGAAACAATTTTCGATCCGGAAATTCCAATTAATCTGGTTTCTCTGGGCTTGATTTACAATGTGTCTGTTGAGCAATCCACCAATACGGTGAACATTGATATGACCTTAACTGCGCCAGGCTGTGGTATGGGACCAGTACTGGTGGGGGATGTGGAATACCGGGTGGGAATGGTGCCAAACGTTGAACATGTGAATGTAGAACTGGTTTTTGATCCACCTTGGTCACGGGATAAAATGAGTGAAGAAGCCCAGCTTGAGGCGGGTTTGTTTTTTTAAACAGGAAAAGTGATAGGGCAGCAAAATGCAGTTACCGAGTAGTCAGGATATTGTTGATGATATAGCGTTCTTTGATGACTGGGAGCAACGCTATCAATATATTATTGATTTAGGCAAAGCGCTTCCCGGGTTGCCAGAAGAAGAGCGCACTGCTGATCGCTTGGTCAAAGGTTGCCAAAGTCAGGTGTGGTTGGTGTCTCGCAATGAGAATGGCAAACTGCTATTTGATGTCGACAGCGATGCAGTTATCGTGCAAGGTTTATTGGCTCTGGTTTTGGCTGCGTATAATGACAAAACCCCCAGGGAAATCCTGGATTTTGATATAGACCAGTATTTTACCGAGCTCGATTTGGAGCGCCATATCACCCCTACGCGCGGTAATGGTTTACGTGCCATCGTCGCCAAAATAAATGCGTTAGCGAAAAACGCGGTACATTAGTGGCTGATTGCAATTCACCTCTGGTCAAGCGAGGAAGAATTGCCTATAATTCGCGCCCAAATTTATTCGATTAGTTGATGGAGACAGAAAAGATGGCTCTTGAGCGTACATTTTCTATTATTAAGCCTGATGCGGTAGCAAAAAACGTTATCGGTGCAATTTACAACCGTTTTGAATCTGCAGGTCTGCGCATTGTGGCTTCTAAAATGATCCACATGAGCAAAGAGCAGGCAGAAGGCTTTTACGCTGAACACAAAGAGCGTCCTTTCTTTGGTGCGTTAGTTGACTTCATGACGTCTGGTCCAGTGATGGTACAGGTGCTTGAAGGCGAAAATGCGGTAGTTAAAAACCGTGAAATTATGGGGGCGACTAACCCAGCTGAAGCTGCTGCAGGTACGTTACGCGCTGACTACGCAGTTTCTATCGATGAAAACGCAGTTCATGGTTCTGATGCACCTGAATCTGCAGCGCGTGAAATCGCGTATTTCTTCTCAGACGAAGAAATTTGTCCACGCACACGTTAATCGTCAACTGACAGTTAACAAGGAAGGGAGCTGCGGCTCCCTTTTTGCGTACTTAATTAGTGTTATTTATTGAAGGTCAAATCATGGCAAAGACAAACCTGCTTAATCTCAATCGCACGATGATGCGTGAGTTCTTTAATGAGATTGGTGAAAAGCCGTTTCGCGCCGATCAGGTGATGAAGTGGATTTATCAGCAGGGTGTGAGTGACTTTGCTGAAATGAGTAACCTTAATAAAGGCCTGCGCGAAAAGCTGGAACAGCATTGTGAAATCGTTGCGCCAGAAATTGCCTATTTTCAGGAGGCAAGTGACGGTACCATTAAATTCGCGTTAGCATTAGCTGGTGGTCAGGAAGTGGAATCAGTCTGGATCCCTGAAAGTGATCGCGCCACCTTGTGCGTATCGTCTCAGGTCGGCTGTGCGCTGGAATGTACTTTCTGCTCGACAGCCCAGCAAGGTTTTAACCGTAATTTAAGCGTCAGTGAAATTATTGGTCAGGTCTGGCGAGTGGCGACATTCCTCGGTTTATCCAAAGACACCAGCAAGCGTCCGATTACCAATGTTGTCATGATGGGAATGGGAGAACCCTTACTTAATTTGAAAAACGTCGTGCCTGCAATGGATTTGATGCTGGATGATTTTGGTTTTGGTCTTTCCAAGCGACGCGTTACTCTTAGTACATCGGGTGTGGTTCCTGCATTGGATAAGTTAGGCGATCAAATTGATGTTGCACTGGCGATTTCTTTACATGCACCTAACGATAAATTACGAGATGAAATTGTACCGGTAAATAAAAAGTATAATATAGAAGCGTTTTTAGCAGGTGTGCGCCGTTATCTGACTAAATCAAAAGCCAATCAGGGTAAAGTGACGGTCGAATATGTGATGCTTTCACATATTAATGACAGTACTGACCAAGCGCATGAATTAGCCAAGGTATTAAAAGACACACCCAGTAAAATTAACCTGATCCCTTTTAATCCTTATCCGGGGTCTCCTTACACTTGCTCTAGTAATTCGCGAATTGATCGATTCGCCAAAGTGCTGATGGAGTATGGTTTTACAGTAGTTGTACGTAAAACTCGAGGTGACGATATTGACGCGGCGTGCGGTCAATTAGTGGGCGATGTTGTTGATCGTACAAAAAGAATGTTAAAAAAGCAGATGAAGGGTGAAGCAATATCGGTAAAAATGAGCCCATAAGAATAATAATGAAGAGTGAGTGGTAATCCATGCGCAACGTTGTTTTAGCTTTAATCGTAATTATTACAGGATGTGTAAGCCAAACGCAGCCGGGAGGATTTGCTGGCGATGAATTTGATCAGGAGAAAGCGGCTAAAACACGTATTTCGCTTGGCTTGACTTACCTTAGAAATGGTAACTATTCCCAGGCAAAAGCCAACTTGGATCAAGCTCTTCAGTTTGCTCCGCGGCTTGCAGATACTCATTATTCATTGGGATACTATTACCAGTTAGTAGGGGAAACAGAACGTGCAGATGAATCTTATTCTAACGCACTTAAACTGGCTCCGCGCAACGCTGATATCGCCAATAGCTATGGCGCGTTCCTGTGTCAACAACAGCGCTACGAAGATGCCACAGAGTATTTTGAGAAAGCCTTAAACAATCGCCAGTACTCAAATGCGGCTGAGACATATGAAAATATGGCACTTTGTGCCCAGGAGCAGGGGCTGCGAGACCAGGCGATTTCATATTTGGAAAGCGCGCTTAATCATCAACCATCAAGAGCCAAGAGTTTATTTTTACTCACCGAGTTGTATATCGAAGATGGCGATTGGGAAAAGGCCAAGACCAGTCTGCGCAAATACGAGCGTGTGGCAAGAGTGTCAGCCGAATCGTTATGGCTGCAAGTCAAGGTGGCGCAAGGGCAAAAAGATTTCGCAACCGCCAAAGGCTATGGCGATATGCTATTGAGCATGTACCCGCAAAGTGCCCAGGCAAGACATTACAAAAACCAACAATACAGTGGTGTTATCCCTCAGGTGGAGATTACTCGCAAAAAAACTGCCACCAAGCCAGTGGCAAAACCAACGTCTTCGCAGGTTAACAACGAAAAGCTAGTTCAGGTAACACCAGAGCAGAACTCTGAGCAACAAAATCGCACAGGGAAAAACGCCATAGAAGACGAGCCACAGAAAAGCCAGACTCCAGAGGAGCATGCTGCGCAGGTCACGAGTGAACAAGTCAGTAACCCACAAGAACAGGTGACCAAACCCACGGATACGCCTATTGAGTCGGTCAAAAATCAAACGGTGCCGATAGAGAAACAACCAGAAGATGAAATATCCTCAGAAAATCCACGTTTCCATATTGTTCAGGCCAAGGAAAATCTGTACCGTATTTCCCTAATGTACAACCTTAAGATGTCTACCCTGCAAGAGTGGAATCAATTAGGCGATACTGGCAATATCAGTCGTGGCATGCGACTGTGGCTCGTTCCACCTGAACAGCAAAGTGAACAGTAATCAGTACGAATTAATAAGTAATAAATAAAAGTTAAATTAAGTAGAGCCCATGGAAACTGAAGAGCAACACGAACAAGTTAGTCCATCTCGTCCAAGTCCCGGCACAATGCTACGGACGGCGCGGGAGAAACAGGGGCTGAGCCAACAGGCCATCGCTGACAAGTTGTTTATCAAGCCCCAGAGCGTGGATGATATTGAAAATGACAAAGTTGATCCCCGCATTTCCATAACCTTCACCAAAGGTTATGTGAAAATGTACGCGAAACTGGTAGGGCTAGACGATAAAGGTGTAATCGCGGAGTTTGAAAAATTGCATTCCGCTCCCGAGCAACCCGCTAATTTTCAGAGCTTCTCGAGGAAAGTCAATAAGCAGGCGCATGATGATCGTTGGATGATGGTCACCTATGTCATATTATTCCTACTTATCGCGGGGGTTGTAGGATGGTGGTATCAACAGTCGAACGATGATGTGCTTATTGATGAGCCGGCTGAAAACCTATCGGTTCCACCAACCGACACCGAAGAAACATTTCAGCAAGTACCGGTAAAAGATTCTGGCAACCAGCGACGCAATACTCTCACTGAACCGTCCACCAAAACGGCTGAAGAAACTCAACAGTCAACTGTCGACACTGCAGAAGATAGGTTCCCTTCCGAGGATGAACCTGACGAGCTTGATGATCAACAAAATTCAACTCCTGTTGAACCACAACGCTCAGAGGAGCCGGCTGAAACGCAGGCGGTTGAACCACAAGACCCGGTTGAGACTGATGATGCATCGGCTTCAACTGAGCAGACTGTTCAAAATAACATCGACGCTGAAGAGGTTGAGCTTGAATTCACTTTTGGTGAAGACTGTTGGGTCAATATTAATGATGCAACAGGAGAGGTTATTGCAACAGGTATCAAAAAAGAAGGAAGGGTGATGACGATTAACGGCATTCCTCCATTTGATATCACTTTAGGTGCACCTGATTTGGTCAGTATCCGGTATAATGGTGAGCCGGTGGACATTTCTTTTTATCAAAATGGTCGCACCGCCCGAATTACGCTACCTTATTAGGAATTTTCATGTTCGCAGAAAGTCCCATTAAACGACGACAGTCGACCCGCATTTATGTTGGCGATGTGCCGATTGGAGACGGCGCCCCTATCGCCGTCCAATCAATGACCAACACCCAGACAACCGATGTAGACGCTACTGTCAGCCAGATAAAGCGCATTCAGGCTGTGGGCGGAGAATTAGTTAGGGTGTCTGTTCCAACCATGGATGCTGCTGAAGCATTTAAGCAAATTCGTCAACAAGTCACGATCCCGGTTATCGCCGATATTCACTTCGATTATCGAATTGCCTTGAAAGTGGCGGAATACGGAGCCGATTGTTTACGCATTAACCCTGGCAATATTGGCAATATGGAACGGGTTAAAGCGGTTGTCGATTGTGCCAAAGATAAAAATATTCCTATTCGTATTGGTGTCAATGGTGGTTCGCTAGAGCGCGATCTTCAAGAAAAGTACGGTGAGCCTACGCCTGAAGCCCTGGTTGAGTCTGCTATGCGCCATGTGGATATTTTAGATAAGCTGAACTTTGATCAGTTTAAAGTCAGTGTTAAGGCCTCCGATGTGTTTTTAGCTGTGGGGGCGTATCGTCAGTTGGCTAAAGAAATAAATCAACCTTTACACTTAGGGATCACCGAAGCCGGCGGACTTCGTGCTGGAGCGGTGAAAAGTTCAGTGGGACTGGGCATGTTACTGGCTGAAGGTATCGGAGATACTTTACGGATATCGCTAGCTGCCGATCCTGTAGAAGAAATCAAAGTGGGTTTTGATATTTTAAAATCCCTTCGAATTCGCTCCAGAGGGATTAATTTTATTGCCTGTCCGAGCTGCTCCAGACAGGAATTTGATGTTATCGGTACAGTGAATGCACTCGAGCAGCGTCTGGAAGATATTTTAACGCCCATGGATGTATCCATTATCGGGTGTGTAGTGAATGGTCCCGGCGAGGCGGAAGTGTCAGATTTAGGTTTAACCGGTGCCCGCAATATGAGTGGTTTTTACCTCGATGGTAAACGTCAGAAAGAACGTTTAGCTAACGATGACTTAGTTGACCAGCTGGAAAAACGCATTCGTGCTAAAGCGGCACAATTAAATGAACAGAATAAAATTCCGGTTGAAGTGAAAGAATAAAGTTCGTCGCACGTATGCGGTGATTGTTGTTTAAACTTAAAGCCCCTATAATGCGGGGCTTTTATTTGTCAGTATGAGAATGCAAGGTGGCTAAAACCATTCAGGCGATTCGCGGCATGAACGATTGCCTGCCGCAAATGTCAGGTGCATGGCAACACGTTGAGGCGACTATTCGTCAAGTTGTTGCCAGTTACGGGTATCAGGAAATTCGCACGCCCATCGTTGAAAGCACCGACTTATTTAAACGTTCTATCGGTGAAGTAACCGATATCGTTGAAAAGGAAATGTATACCTTTGAAGATCGCAACGGCGACAGTTTAACCTTGCGGCCTGAAGGTACAGCTAGCTGTGTACGTGCAGGCAATGAGCACGGTTTGTTTTACAACCAGCAGCAACGCTTGTGGTATATGGGCCCGATGTTCAGGCACGAGCGTCCACAAAAAGGTCGTTATCGTCAATTTCATCAATTCGGTGTTGAAGCATATGGTCTTGATGGACCTGATATTGATGTAGAAGTGATCATGTTGAGCGCCAGATTGTGGAAAGCGTTTGGCATGTCTGAACATGTAAAATTACAAATCAACTCACTTGGCTCTAATGAAGCCAGGCAAGCGTATCGCGAAGCCCTTGTTGAGTTTTTAACCAGGCACGAAGATAAGCTCGATGAAGATAGTCGTCGCCGGATGTCAACCAATCCACTGCGGGTATTAGATAGTAAAAATGCACAAGTACAAGCAGTTTTGGCGGATGCGCCGTCATTGCTCGACTGCTTGGATCCTGAGTCAAAAGAACATTTTTCACAATTATGTGAACGATTAAGTCAGGCTGGCATCCAATACGAGGTTAATCCGCGCCTGGTCCGCGGATTAGATTATTACAATCGTACCGTATTTGAGTGGGTAACGGACAGCTTGGGTGCACAAGGAACAGTCTGCGCGGGAGGTCGATACGATGGTTTGGTTGAACAGCTTGGTGGTAAACCTTCCCCTGCTGTAGGTTTTGCACTTGGGCTCGAGCGATTGGTTTTGTTACTTGAAACGTTACATAATGAGTCACTAGAGCAAGCCGCCGCAGATGTGTATGTGTGCGCGTTGGGAGCAGAGGCGGAAATAGCAGCTATTAGCCTTACCGAGCGTTTACGCGATGAACTTCCCCGTTGCCGATTGATGATGCACTGCGGTGGAGGCAACATGAAAAAACAATTGAAACGCGCAGACAAATCTGGCGCTGCAGTGGCTCTGATTTTAGGCAGTGAAGAAGTTGCTAATCGCACCGTCACGCTAAAACCATTGAGACTGGAACAGGCGCAACAGTCAGTTGAATTTGATAGTTTGGCAGCGACGCTAGCCTCCCTTATCGAAGTGAATTAATTTGGTGTCGCCCGGGTTGTTACGTAATACAATCAGCCGGGTGGGGCAAATACATAATTTTAAAGTATTAGAGGTAAATAGATGGAACAGTACGCCACCGAAGAACAACAAGTAGAAGCCATTAAGAAATTTTGGAAAGAAAATGGCGTAGCAATCATTGTCGGTGCAATGATTGGTTTAGGTGGACTTTGGGGCTGGCGCTATTACAGCGATGCGCAGCTTGCTGCTAAGGAAGAAGCCTCGGCTGCCTATCAGTCAGTCGTTGAAGCCCAGGAAGATGCACAAAGCGCAGAGCAGCTTGACCGTTTTATTCAGAACAATGAAGGCACAGGATACGCTTCAATTGCTGGCCTGGTGGCAGCACAAAAAGCCGTTGATGCAGATAAATTTTCTGAAGCAGTAACGCACTTAGAAAAAGTGATCAATAGCGCGGATGATTCTAAGTTAGTAGCGGTCGCTGCTATCAGACTCGCGCGCGTTCAACTGCAAATGGGTAAAACCCAGGAAGCTTTAGCGGCGCTGGAAAAGGTTACAATAGAGAGCTTTGCTACCCAAGTCGACGAAATCAAAGGTGACATCTATGCCCGTGAAGGGGATATAGAAAAAGCTAAAGAAGCGTATACCCGTGCTATTGCAGGATCTGCGAATAGCCAGTTAGTGCAAATGAAACTGGACAATCTTGCAGTCGCAGGTAAAGCAGAATAAAAGAGGCGGTATCTATGTTCGTAACTGCTAATAGCAAAAACAAGGTCACTTTCGTCGGGCTATTATCCCTTTCGCTGTTTCTTTCGGGCTGTTCTACCATATCAGACTGGTTTGCAGATGAAGAAGAGCTTGAAATCAGAAAGCTTGAGCCGATTGAAGCTAAATTTACTCCTGAAGTAGTCTGGGAGCAGGAAGTCGGCGATGGCGTTGAACAGTACTTTTCGCGTTTGCGTCCGGCTTATGATAATAACAAAATATACGTCGCTGACAGACGTGGCGAAGTCGTTGCCTTGAACCCTCAGACAGGCGACGTGATCTGGGAAAAGAATTTCGCCAAGTTTAATGATGAAGGCATGTTGGATTCGATCAGCCGCATTTGGTCTAGCGGTGAATCCGCCAAAATCGCAGGCTTAACTGCAGCAGACAGTCGCGTTTTTATTGGTACCGAAGATGGCGTTATATTGGCCCTGAATCAAGACGATGGTGGCTTGATCTGGGAAGCCACCGTGAAGGGTGAAGTTATCGCTCCTCCTGCGATCGAGGAAGGAATTTTACTGGTTAACACAGGTTCAGGTGTGCTTTTCGGACTGGATGCCCAGACGGGGGAACAGAAGTGGCGCAGTGAATCCGATGTTCCACCGTTGACACTTCGTGGTATTTCGACGCCAGCCGCCGGCAATGGCGGTGCAATCGTGGGTACGCCGACGGGCAAACTACAGGTTAATATTCTGGATACGGGTATTGTTGCCTGGGAAACCGCCATTACGACTCCAGCGGGAGCAACTGAATTAGAACGTATTGTTGATATTGATGCCTCGCCACTGTTATATGGCGGAATTGTCTATTCTATTGCCTATAACGGTACACTGGCAGCGGTTGAGTTGCGTAGCGGTCGGGTTATATGGAAGCGTGAATATGCGTCGTATCGCAACCTGACATTAAGCGGCAACCAGATTTTCGTGGTGGATAATAACTCCAATATTTATGCGTTAGATCGTCGCAATGGAGTAGAGCTTTGGTCACAAAGTGGGCTCAAACGCAGGTCAGTAACTGCTGCGGAGCCAATTGACGATTACATCGTAGTGGGTGACCGGTGGGGCTTTTTACATTGGCTAGATCAGGAGTCAGGTAAAATCGTTGCAAGATATTCATTAGGCGGTGACGATGAAGATGAATCGGTTTTCGTAGCACCACTTAAAGTAGAAGACAGCATTGTCGCTGTCACTCGCGAAGGAAAGGTCGCGGCGTTCGCGACGAAATAAATAACGCTAAATTCTTAGCCAAACTATACGCTCTCTGCATATACTTATCTGGCCGCAATGCATTGCGGCCAGTACTTTTTATAATTTACAGTAATTAGGAATGCTTTCATGTTGCCTGTTGTTGCACTAGTGGGAAGGCCAAATGTCGGCAAGTCGACACTATTTAATCGCTTAACCAATACCCGCGATGCGCTGGTTGCCGATTTCCCGGGCCTCACTCGTGACCGTAAGTACGGCCAGGCGACGTTTGAACACAAGCAATTCATCGTGGTCGATACTGGTGGGATCACCGGTGATGAAGAAGGCATTGATGCCAAAATGGCACAGCAATCATTGTTAGCCATAGAAGAAGCTGACGTAGTACTTTTCTTGTTAGACGCAAGAGCGGGATTATTACCAGCTGATATCGGCATTGCCGACCATCTGCGCAAAACAGGCAAGAAACTGTTGGTTGTCGCGAATAAGGTCGATGGGATTGATGGCAATAGTGAAAGTGCCGAATTTTATCGGCTCGGGATTGGCGAAGTTAACCAAATCGCAGCGGCGCATGGGCGCGGCGTCAGCCAGCTTATGGATCTTGCGTTAGAACCATTGAGGGAGCAGTTTCCCGACATGCAGGTTCAGCCTCAACATGAGCAGCATGAAGAAGAAGATGCTGAAGCCCAACTTCAGCGCCTCAATAACCTGCCGATAAAGCTGGCTATAGTCGGCAAGCCCAATGTGGGCAAGTCGACCCTCACTAATCGTATATTGGGGGAGAATCGGGTAGTCGTCTATGACATGCCCGGTACCACACGCGATAGTGTATTTATTCCTTTAACACGCGATGAACGAGATTATGTGTTAATTGATACTGCCGGCGTCAGAAAGCGCGGTAAAGTAACCGAAGCGATCGAAAAGTTTTCTATCGTGAAAACGTTACAGGCGATCGAAGAAGCGAACGTAGTATTATTGGTAATTGATGCCAGAGAGGGGATCACTGACCAGGATTTAAGTTTATTGGGCTTTGTGCTCAATTCCGGTCGCTCACTGGTTATTGCAGTCAACAAGTGGGATGGCTTAAAAACCGATGTTAAAGATGAAATAAAACGCGAGTTAGACAGACGCTTAGGTTTTATTGATTTTGCGCGACTGCACTTTATTTCAGCCTTGCACGGAACCGGCGTAGGTAACTTATTTGAATCCGTCAATGAAGCTTACGGCAGTGCCACCAAGCGCATCAATACTGCGATGCTTACCCAAATTATGGAAATGGCACAGCAGGATCATCAACCTCCCCTGGTACGTGGTCGTCGGGTAAAAATGAAGTATGCTCACGCCGGTGGCTACAATCCGCCTGTTATCGTTATTCACGGTAATCAGGTCGATGATCTTTCTAACGCCTATAAACGCTACCTGATGAACTACTTCAGAAAATCGTTAAACGTAATGGGGACGCCTATTCGAATTGAATTTAGAGAAGGCAGCAACCCATATGAAGGTAAAAAGAACCAGCTTACTCTGGCGCAACAGCGTAAGCGCAAAAGATTGATGGCATTCCATAAAAAGAAATAAAGCTTATTACGAGTATTTATCAATTTCCTTTTCTGCGAGATTTGGCCATCTCTCGCAATGCAGCCATGAGTGGAGATTCGCCTGGTACTTTTATCGTAGGTAAAGCTTGCTCTACCAGAGGATTCGCCACCCGTGGTGGAAATGTCGTACTCAGCTTGATTACTTTATCTTGCTGTTGAAACACATATATTGTCGAATAAAGTGGTTCAGACGCGTCACTTTCTGCATGCACCGCCAGAGAAAAGCCGTATTCGCCGTTAACTGAGTATGCTGCAATAGGCTGATCGATGATCAAGGTAAGGTTTCTTGCCTGAGCAACAAAAGCGGCATCTGATTGTTCTTGCCTGAGTACATTGATCAGTGCTGTTTCGACTGCGTCCTCCAAGCTGGTCGTCAAAGGGGAAACCGTAATGTCCAATAACGCATCTTCATATTCATTGTGCGTGTATCGGGTAATCGCTCCCTGAAAAGGGTCGTTAAACAACTGCGTATCGAATCGTGTAAAGGCAGCAATGGTCTCAGGTACTTGCATTTCGTTTAAGTAATCACTGGCTTTCAGTGCCTTAAATAAAAAAGGGGCTGAAAAAAGACCTCTTTTCAATGCGCTGGCCTTCCATTGTGCAATCACCTGCGTGGCCACTGCCTGTTCCCGATGATCGTCATTCATACCTAAGTGGGTTTCTATAAGCTGACTGTCAATTTCCAGTCCCCGCCATTGCACGGTAATCTCAGTAAAATGTTGTACTTCATTAGCGAGGTCATGCGTAGAATCGGTCAGAGCGTGAATGCTTTTATCCCACCAATTTGGCTCGGACAATGATGCAGCCTGATTAGCGATGAGGAGCTGATAGTCAGTTTGTTCAGAAACCGCGATGGCGTTGGGAAAGACTCCACTTGCCAATAACGCATTGAAAAAGCTTTTTGCCTCAATGGCGTCTTCAACACATGAATTGTCAGTCAATGTATTGCACTTGGCGCTCGCGGAATCGCTCAAATAGGTCGAAAAGACGCCAATCGCCGCAGATACTTCAACGCTTTCTTCGGGATAGGAACTGGGGGATGCATAGTCTGCTGTTTGCTGGTTTGGTTTATCAATAACCTGACAACCTCCACTCCATAGAGTACCAACAATCAAAATCCAACGCATCTTCACAAGTTACACCTTTCGCTGATCAGAGGCTAAGTCTGAACGATCTATAATTTGCGTACAATACTTATTTTAGTTTATCGAAAGACACCACCGCATCCACTTTACTTTTTACTTCTCCGTCTTTTAGTCGGGTAGTTATGGTGTCGCCTGTTTTGACCTGTTCAGTTGAAGTGAGCCCATTTTGTTGTGCATCAAACGTGATGCTATAACCACGGGACAGCGTTGCTAATGGACTTACCGAGTGCAACGATTGTCCCAGAAATGCGAGTTTTTGTTGCCTGGCGAGTAGCAGGTTTTGCATGCTTTTCTTCAACGTTTTTGTAAGTTGACTTAGGCTTAGTTGTGCATTGCCTATTCTGGAGCGAGGGTCTGTGCGCCACAAACGTTGTAGAACGCGAGCTTGAGTGGTATTAAGTTGGTGGATCCGTTGTCCGATAGCATGAGTAAGTCGAATTTGTAAGCGGTCCAGTGATTGTTGTTGGGTTTGAATACGAACTTTCGGGTGCTGTGAGGCCAATCGCTGTTGCAGTAATTGCATTTTAGCTGTTGCACGCTGATGGAAACTTGTCATCGATTGCAACATTCTACTTTCGCGGGCTCTCAAGGCCTCCAGCATCACATTGAGATCCTGACTTAATAACTCTGCGCCGGCTGAAGGAGTAGGGGCCCGTAAATCAGCGACAAAGTCAGCAATGGTAAAGTCCACTTCATGTCCTACAGCACTGACAATGGGGATCGACGACTGACGAATAGTGTAAGCTAACTGCTCATCATTGAAACACCACAGATCCTCTAAAGAGCCTCCGCCCCGGGTGAGTAAAATCACATCCACCTCTGCACGTCTGTTCGCCACATTGAGTGCCTGTATGATGTGTCTTGAAGCGTCGTTACCTTGAACCATAGTCGGGTATACAATCACTTCTGTTGAAGGGCTTCGTCGTTTCAACACGGTGAGCACATCATGTAGTGCGGCACCTGACGATGATGTGACAATACCAATTCGCTGAATAGTTGATGGTAATGGACGCTTTATCGCGCTATCGAACAAGCCCTGTGCGTTAAGTTTTTCTTTTAAATCATCAAACGCTCGCTTAAGCTGACCTTCACCATCACTTTCCATGTGTTCGACAATGAGCTGATAATCGCCACGAGGCTCATATAGACCGACCGCAGCTCTAACCAGAATTTTATCGCCTTCTTTGGGACGCTGGCGAATAAACCGGTTGGCATTTTTGAACATCGCAGCTTTTACCTGGGCCCTCTCGTCCTTTAAAGTGAAATACCAGTGTCCCGATGCAGCGCTAACGAAGTTTGAAATCTCTGCAGACAGCCAGATGGTGCCAATTTCTTTTTCTAACAGGCGTTTAGCCATTTTATTGAGGCGAGAAACGGAAAAAATCGTCGGCGAAGATGAGGTGTCTGAAAGCTGCATAAAAAAAAACCACGTAATTAAACACGAATAGAGTTTACCTGATAATTAAAAAACACTACAATTGCGCCGCAATTAACCCTCGACCACATAGGTGTTGTTGCATGCTCAGAATCGTCCAAGAAGCTCTTACTTTTGATGATGTGTTACTGGTACCAGGGCACTCTTCCGTTCTTCCTCATACTGCAAATTTAAAAACGCGGCTAACCCGTGGCGTAGATCTGAACATTCCATTAGTTTCAGCCGCCATGGACACAGTTACCGAGGCAAATCTGGCTATTGCTTTGGCGCAAGAAGGCGGCCTTGGTTTCATTCACAAGAATATGACACCAGAGCAGCAAGCCAATCATGTTCGCGATGTTAAAAAGTATGAATCAGGCGTGGTTTCTGATCCGGTTACTGTGAAGCAAGATGCCACCGTTGGTGAAGTCAACGCGCTTAGTAAGCGATTAGGCTATTCAGGTTTCCCTGTCACAGATGATAAAAACAACCTCATTGGTATTGTTACAGGTCGCGATTTACGCTTCGAAAATCGTCATGATGCACCTATCAGTGATGTCATGACCCACAAAGATAAATTAGTCACAGTCAAGGAAGGCGCCAGTTCAGAGCAAGTGCTTGAATTAATGCACGCGAATCGTATCGAAAAAATACTGGTGGTTGATGATAGCTTTAAGCTGAAGGGATTGATTACGGTTAAAGACTTCCAAAAAGCCGAGAATAAACCAAATGCGTGTAAAGATTCACTGGGTCGACTGCGCGTAGGCGCTGCGGTCGGTGTTGGGCCAGGAACCGATGAGCGGATCAAGTTATTGGTAGACGCCGGTGTTGATGTGTTGTTAATTGATACCTCTCATGGTCACTCTCAAGGTGTCATCGAGCGCGTTAAAAAGGTCAGGGAAACTTATCCTGATCTGCAGCTTATCGCAGGAAATGTCGCCACAGCAGCGGGCGCAAAAGCATTGGCTGAGGCGGGAGTAGATGCTGTTAAAGTGGGCATTGGGCCAGGTTCCATCTGTACTACACGTATCGTAACAGGATGTGGTGTACCACAAATTAGCGCAGTTGCTGACGCGGTTGAGGCGTTAAAAGATACGGGTATACCGGTTATCGCCGATGGCGGCATTCGTTTCTCCGGCGACATTGCTAAGGCTTTGGCTGCTGGTGCCAGTTCTGTGATGGTTGGTAGTATGCTGGCCGGAACCGAAGAGGCGCCTGGAGAGGTAGAATTGTATCAAGGCCGTTACTTTAAATCTTATCGTGGTATGGGGTCGTTAGGGGCGATGAATCAAAGCCATGGTTCATCAGATCGTTATTTCCAGGACCCCAACAGTGCCGAAAAATTAGTCCCTGAGGGGATTGAGGGGCGCGTAGCGTACAAAGGTCCGATTGCGAATATAATTCACCAGCAAATGGGTGGCTTACGCTCCGCTATGGGCTTGACCGGCTGCCCGACCATTGATGATTTACGGACGAAGGCGACTTTTGTCAAAGTAACATCTGCAGGCATGGGGGAATCCCATGTTCACGATGTCAGCATTACTAAAGAAGCACCAAACTACCGTATGGGTTAATTCATTCCGATACTAAACTAATATAACAGGCTGGTTTAATACCAGCCTGTCTCTTTTTACATATTTCAGGTAGAAAACATGACCGCAAATATTCATGACCAGCGAATTTTGATCCTCGATTTTGGTTCTCAATACAGTCAACTTATTGCCAGACGCGTCAGAGAAATTGGTGTGTACTGTGAAATGTGGGCATGGGACGTCAGTGAGGCGCAAATTAAAGAATTCAATCCGCAAGGCATTATTTTGTCGGGCGGACCAGAATCAGTCACGGTACTGGATTCACCTCGTGCGCCAGAATATGTGTTTAATGCTGGGGTGCCGGTTTTGGGCGTATGTTATGGCATGCAAACCATGTCTGAACAATTGGGTGGCAGCGTTTTAGGTTCTAACATCCGCGAGTTTGGTTACGCTCAGGTCGAGGTGGTTAAACCTTCTCCGCTGTTGGATAACATCGAAGATCATATCGGTCAAAATGGTAATGCGACATTAGATGTGTGGATGAGCCATGGTGACAAAGTCGCCAGCATTCCAGCCGGATTCGAAACGGTTGCCCAAACGCCATCGTGTCCTCACGCGGTAATGCAAAATCTGGAAAAGCAGTTTTTTGGTGTCCAGTTCCACCCAGAGGTAACACACACACGCCAGGGCATGCGCATTCTATCTCATTTTGTAATGGATATTTGCGGGTGTGAAAAACTATGGACTCCGGACGCAATTATTGAAGATGCAATTGCGCGGATCAAAGAGCAGGTCGGGGAGGATGAAGTCATTCTTGGCTTGTCTGGCGGCGTGGACTCCTCTGTGACGGCGATGCTCATTCACCAGGCGATTGGTGAGAAGCTTACCTGTGTATTCGTGGATAACGGCTTGCTGCGATTAAATGAAGGCCAGCAGGTTATGGATATGTTTGGTGACCATTTTGGTTTGAATATCATCAAAGTGGATGCAGAAGAGCGCTTTCTTGCCGCGCTCGCAGATGAAGCGGAACCGGAAGCCAAGCGTAAAATTATTGGCCGTGAGTTTATAAAGGTGTTCGACGAAGAAGCATCTAAGCTGGCAACCGCGAAGTGGTTAGCGCAAGGCACAATTTATCCTGACGTCATTGAATCAGCCGGTTCAGCCACGGGTAAGGCGCATGTGATCAAGTCTCATCATAATGTTGGTGGTTTGCCCGAAGAAATGAAAATGGGGCTGGTTGAGCCGTTACGTGAATTGTTTAAAGATGAAGTACGAAAAATTGGTCTTGAACTAGGCCTACCTTATGACATGCTTTATCGTCATCCCTTCCCGGGACCAGGACTTGGTGTCCGTGTATTAGGGGCGATTAAGAAAGAATACTGTGACTTGCTGCGTCGCGCTGATGCGATCTTCATCGAAGAGCTACAAAAAGCAGACCTGTATCACAAAGTCTCACAAGCCTTTACGGTATTCTTGCCTGTGCGCTCTGTCGGCGTAATGGGAGATGCGCGTAAGTATGACTGGGTGGTTTCGTTGCGGGCGGTTGAAACTATCGATTTTATGACCGCACATTGGGCGCATTTACCTTACGATTTCTTAGGTACTGTTTCAAACCGTATCATTAATGAAATTGATGGTATTTCACGTGTAGTTTATGACATCTCAGGTAAACCCCCTGCCACCATAGAGTGGGAGTAATCTTGAGTGGGGCAGCATTACAGCTGCCCCAGTGAATTCTGCGTTAACCCTTAGTACAAGTTGATTTCCAGGCTCTTCAACTTGTCATTTTCAAAAAACAGCTTAACTAAATACCTTCCCATGTCCAATTCCATGACATCATCAAAAAAATAAGTATCCTCACTGTCAATATTCAGTGCATCCGTCGAACTTTGGTTATATTGAAACGGTCCAAACCGCCAGTCACTCAATTGCGCATTGTTGGCTAAGTCAGGATTAATGATCACTTTAGTGATGAGGTCGCCGCCAGACTTTAACAACATAATAGGCGACATTAGTAAATATTTGCTATTACTGTCGGCGTAGATAATCGCAGACGGTTCAACACCCAGTGCTTGAAGGGCTACACCATTTCCTTGCCCAATGTTTTCAATTAAATTAAACAAGTGGTTAAAGAATTCTTGATTATGCTGTTTTTTGCTTTTCGGCGCGGGGCGAGGGCGAAAATCTTTTGATACAAGGTTGAACCCGGTTATCTTTGTCACCACATACTGCTGATTAGATTCAAGGTATGTTGTCGTTTTTACGCTTAATTTAGATTCTGTATTTTCTTGCGTTAAGTTTAGTGATTTAAGCTCATCCGTTTTTATTTTTGCATTCTTGTAAAGCGAGTCGGAAATTCGCCATTCTCTGTCGGCGAACCTTTCGTCCACAGCAATATAGTTTTTAAGTGACCAGGTAATATCAGAAGGATTGAACTCTGCTTTTTTCAACTTTCCGTCATTAAACGAGAGCCAGTGATCTCTGCCATAACTAAGTAACAAGGTATCGTCAGACATCCTCATCTCGAAAGACGGAGTGCCAAATAAGGCGACAACTTCATCTTTAGTGGTACCCAGTGGCACACCATATATTCCAGATGTTAAGCTAATGGAAATATCGTCACTCAGAGCGGGTTTTACCGGCTTCTCATCGATGTCGACAATAACTTCCCATTTGTGTTTTATCGTTTTAGAAAACCCCGCTTGTTTTTCGGCTAACTTATTGTAGGGGGCAAAGTTTTTGGGATCTAAAATGGTGGTTTCACATCCATCAAGTGCTTCAGCTCGAAGAACAATATTTTTGTCGCCAAACTTTGTCCCTACTTCTTTATCAATAATAACAAGATAGGTCGCGTTTATCGCCGTACCTGCTTCCACTAGTCTTGACAGGAGTTTGTCGATGGTGAGTTTGTACTGTTCAGCAAACTCGGTGTTTGACGTCGCCTGAAAGGAGGAATTCACTTTAATTGTATCGATAACCTGATAATCACATGCCGGATAGTTGTTGACGATCTCGCTGGTAAATGCCGCACTGCAGGTGAACGGATAACTAATGAATAACAGGGGTACTATACTTCTAATACTTTGAAACACTTGGCGTCCTTACTAAATAATGAGTGTAAAAACTCTCTCCTTGTTACCCCATTTAATCGGAAGCAATTTTGAATATCAACTATCGGTGACCGCAAAAATCAGTTTCATTTGCTAGTGATAGCTTTCCGACCCTTTTATCTTGCGAGCAGCAATGTAAAGCAAGGGGGTTATCTTTACGATGAGTATGCTTAACGATTCTAACCAACAGTCAGAAAGAAAATAGAGGAAAATGATGAAGCGGTTTATTTCCTCATCAAGGCAGAGTCTACCTAAACCTTTTAATACTTAATCGATTGTCCTTCTGCGGCAGCAAATAATTCCAATGTTGAGTCGGCAGCATGGATAAACGTATTACAATGATCAACCAGGGCATCAATTTTTTCATCCGTTCGTTCCGGATCATGGCTATAAAGTGCAAGTTTTTTTGCATTGGCTGCCATCGCAAGTTTTACTGCCTCTTCTGCCACAGAATGACCCCACCCTGATTTCGCCGGCATATCAGATAACATATATTGTGCATCGTGAATAAGCAGATCGGCATTTTTGACAAACTTAACAAAAGTTAAAAAGTCGGTTTCTTTTTTGTAAGGCGGATAGAGTTCATTGTCCGTCATATAAACAATTTTTTTGCCGTTTTCCGTAATGCTAAAAGCGCTTCCCCGGCCCGGATGATTGATGGGTAAACGCGCGATAGTGGCACAACCTAGTTCCCAACACTTTAAATCCTCAGGCAAATTCTGAACCGTTATATTGGATTTTAAAGCGCTGGATGGTACTGGGAATACTGAGCCCTGCATTTGCTTTAATATTTGATCGGGCTCGTTAAAGGACGTTTGTCCTGGCGTAATATTGATTTCGCGATCTTCTTGATAGATAGGAGTAAAAAAAGGAAAACCTTGAATATGGTCCCAATGGTTATGGGTTAAGAGTAAATGAATTGGCGTTTGCTTCTTTATCAACTCTAAACCAAGTTTCCTGATACCCGTGCCTGCATCAATGATTATATCGGTTTCATCAGCAAGCTGGATATGGACACAAGCAGTGTTGCCTCCGTAGCGAATATACTCTGCCCCAGGGGTTGGGATTGAGCCTCTCACGCCATAAAAGGTTAACTGCATGTGTCCTCCTAGCCGCTGAAGCTAGCGCTGATTTAATTATAATTTCGCGATGAAGTCTTCTATCGCATCCAATTCAATAAGCGTCTTTTCGCCGGTACGACGGTTCTTATATTCTATTTGTTGATTGTCCAGATTTCTTTCACCGATCACAATAGTATGAGGTATGCCAATTAATTCCATGTCATTAAACATCACACCTGGCCGTTCTTTGCGATCATCAAATAGCACATCTACACCACGTTGTTTTAGAGTTTGATACAGTGATTCTGCAACTTCCTTAATACGATGCGACTTATGCATATTCATTGGGATGAGGGCCAGTTTGAAAGGGGCAATCGCATCAGGCCACATAATGCCAAATTTATCGTGGTTCTGTTCAATAGCTGCAGCGACAATGCGCGACACACCAATGCCATAACAGCCCATCAATAACGTTTGATGTTTGCCAGACTCGCTTAACACGCCACAATTCATGGCTTCGGAGTATTTACTACCTAACTGGAAAATGTGTCCAACTTCGATACCGCGTTTGATTTCAAGGGTTCCCTTACCATCGGGAGAAGGGTCGCCGCTGACAACATTTCGTATATCAACCGAGTCTGGCCGATTTTGCCAATTTACACCAATATGATACAAGTCGGGCTCATTCGCACCACAGATAAAATTATTAAGTGTAGCTGCGCTATGATCGACGATTGAAGGGAGTTTTGCTTCTAATGGGTTTGCCGAAGCGGGACTGCAACCTAATAATGCGGTCGCTTTTTCTTCACTGGCATAAACAAGAGGTACGGCGACTTGCCCTGTCTTTTCCAGTTTGATTTCATTCAATTCGTGATCTGCGCGCAGGACCAGCATAACCCAGTTGTCATGCTCTGCGTCTGCATCTGATGCAGCTTTTACGACCGCGACTTTTAAGGCTTCTGCAGCCGTTTTTCCGTGGTCCGCATAAAACTGTTCAAGTGATTGTTGATTCGTCTTTTTGACTGTTTCGGCGGCTGCAGAATCCACAGAAGTATTCGCATGAGGCTTTATAGCGTCTGCCATTTCAACGTTGGCGGCGTATTCTGATTCATTTGAAAACGCAATGGCATCTTCACCTGACTTCGCTAATACGTGAAATTCATGGGAAACACTGCCACCAATCGCACCTGAATCGGCGATAACGGCACGAAAATCTAATCCCATCCGGGTGAAAATGTTTGAATATGCCTGATACATGTCTTGATAGGTGTTATTGAGACAATCTTCCTGTAAGTGGAAGCTATAGGCGTCTTTCATGGTAAATTCTCTACCACGCATGATACCGAAACGGGGGCGAATTTCGTCGCGGAACTTTGTCTGAATTTGGTAGAGGTTAAGAGGCAGTTGTTTATAACTGCTCACTTCATTTCGCACCAGTGCAGTTATCACTTCTTCATGGGTGGGACCTAAAACGAAGTCGCGTTGCTGTCTGTCCTGAATGCGAAGAAGCTCTGGTCCGTATTCGTCCCAGCGGCCAGATTCCTGCCATAGATCAGCCGGCTGCACTACTGGCATCAGTACTTCCAATGCACCGGCTTTATTCATTTCTTCACGAACGATGTCGGCCACTTTGTTTAATACCCTCAAACCAGTGGGTAACCAGGTGTATAAACCAGATGCAAGTTTTCTCACCATTCCAGCACGAAGCATCAGTTGGTGGCTCACTACCTCAGCATCCGCTGGGGTTTCTTTTTGCGTCGACAATAAATAATGACTGGTGCGCATTCCCGCGTATCATCCTATTGGTAAAGTAATTTTGATTATTCTAGCAGTATCAGCAAAGCATAAAAATACATTTATGATTGAGGGCATAATTCAATGATGTCAGTCACAACGACCTCGCCATTAATCACTTGCCAGCATATATCCAGTTCGTACAGTTGCACTTTGTAGAGCTTAGGATCGTTGTTATGCTGCTGTTTGTAAGCTGGACGAGGGTCTTGCTTTAACACATCCTCTATTAGGGTGTTTAAATCAGGGTGGGTTGCCGTATGTTTGTTTAAAGTTTCAGTGACATTTTCTGAGAAACACACTTTACGGTCAGGAATATTGGCAACCTGGGTCAACTGTTCGGCGGCCTCGTCTATCTTATCTGCGTAGGGCAGGTAGGGCTTAATATCAACGATAGGGGTTTGGTGTAATAAATCGATCCCTCTTACGTGTAGACGTGGTTCGCCATCAATTACTTTAATTCCTGCATTTTTTACCACCGATAAGCCCAAACCGTTGGGGCGGTGGGTACTTCGACTTGCAAAAACGCCGGTTTTGGCGTTACCACCTAATCGAGGGGCCTTCACCAGCGGTTTAAACCCTCGCTCTAGTGTTTGATGGAAAATAAACATCAGCCACAAATGAGAAAATTGCTCAATTCCTCTAAGCATATCGGGGTGAAAAAGCGCTGGATTAAATCTTATCTGTCCTAAAGCGTTCGCTAAGTTAGGCTGGCGAGGGATGGCAAATTTTTGTCGAAACGGCGTAAGTATATGCCCAATAGGGGTAATAGTGTGATGCTGCATTGTTGAAAATATAGTGATATCGAAGAACTCAGTTTGTCACATTTTGAGCCCGTTTTTTTGGATATTTTTTATTATTTTTGCCCAACAAGGTGTGTCAGTTTTTGATGCGTTACGCCAACCTTATAGCTTGTCAGTTATCGATACACAGTGATTTATCACTATTAAAATCGCTCATAGCAGCTAAATAACATTCATTTAAATTCAGATGCTTGAATTTTTTGTCTGTGCCACAATATGCGACCTTGTTATCTATCAATGAGCTACGTACTCTGTAGAAACGGCATCGCACTCGTGACAGAAAAATGGAAAAGTTAAAATATGATATCGGTTAAGCATTTGACGCGTATGTTCGACCAATTCACCGCAGTTGATGATCTATCCTTTGAAATTGCACCGGGTGATATCGTAGGCTTTTTGGGGCCAAATGGGGCTGGAAAATCTACCACAATGAAGATGTTGACAGGCTTCTTATCACCTTCAGGCGGGGCAGTAAAAATTGATAATTTGCCTATGCAGGAAAATGCCAAATTACTTCAAAAAAAAATAGGCTATTTACCGGAAGGCTCACCGGTATATGGTGACATGACCGTTTTTCAGTTTTTACACTTTGTGGCGGACATAAGGGAGTTAAAGGGTAAAAAGAAAAAGTCTCGTATTGCCCAGGTAATTAAGCAACTTGAATTGCAAACGGTACTCAATCGATCGGTTGATAACTTGTCAAAGGGATTTAAGCGTCGTGTCGGCCTGGCACAGGCGATCATTCATGATCCGCAAATACTCATTCTGGATGAACCCACCGATGGTTTGGACCCTAATCAAAAGCATCAGGTCAGAGAGCTGATACGCAAGTTGTCACAGGAGAAAATTGTAATCATATCTACCCACATTCTTGAAGAAGTCACATCGGTATGCAATCGCGTTATGATTATTTCAAAAGGACAGTTGCGCTTTGATGGAACCCCCACCGCTTTGCAACAAAAATCACGCTATTACCATGCTATAAGCTTGAGTTTGAGTTATGCCGCGGACATTTCCGGATTAGCAGAAATAGAGGGTGTTGACGATATGGAAATTGATCGTATCACGGGTCAGGTGACGCTATTCCCTGAACCAGATACGTATATATTGGATGCGGTAACTAATTACATTCAACACCGAAAATTGCCGGTAGATGCGTTGTTCGTCGAACAGGGGCGCTTGGATGAAGTGTTCAGAAGAATGACAAGTGAGGCTGCTGCATGAAAAATAGTTGGTTTATCGCTCGGCGAGAGTTCAGTAGTTTCTTTGCATCTCCTGTCGCCTATGTTTTTATTGCGATATTTTTGATGTTAAGCAGTGTGTTTACTTTCTTTGTTGGCAACTTTTATGATCGAGGACAGGCGGATTTATTGCCATTTTTTAATTTCCATCCGTGGCTGTACCTGTTTTTGGTTCCGGCTATAGGAATGCGAAGTTGGGCGGAAGAGCGCCGTTCTGGAACGATTGAGCTATTAATGACATTACCTGTTACTGTTGTCGAAGCGGTGGTCGGTAAGTTTTTTGCTGCCTGGAGCGTGCTGGCACTTGCGTTGGCATTAACATTTCCCTTATGGATAACGGTCAATTATTTAGGTGATCCTGACAATGGCATTATTGTCGCGGCCTATATAGGCAGCTGGCTTATGTCCGGCGCATTTTTAGCGATTAGTATGTGTATGTCCGCAATCACGAAAAATCAGGTGGTCGCATTTATTCTTGCCATCGTCTGTTGTTTCTTATTTGTGGTGTGTGGCTCAGGGATCGTACTTGATGCGTTTCAACCCTGGGCAGGAAATCTGATCATCGACACCATAGCATCGTTTAGTTTTTTAACTCACTTCGAGGCAATGGCTAAGGGTGTGCTGGCACTAAATGATGTAGGTTATTTTACTATTTTGACGGTACTGTGGTTATACGCTTGCCTGATTATTATCGAGCAGAAAAAGGCGGATTAAAGAGATGAACAGGGTATCTGCAATTATTAGTTTAACCTTATTGTCCTTTCTGTTTGTCGGTTTGGGCATTGTGAACAACCAACTGCTTGGGCAATTCCGGGTGGATCTCACTGAAAATCAGGTTTATTCCCTTTCTGATGGCAGTAAAGCAGTGCTGGACGATATTAACGAGCCAGTGACCTTATATTTCTTTTTTTCAGATACAACAAGTAAGGGAATGACTAGCTTACGTAATTACGCAGACAGGGTAGAAAGTTTGTTGAAAGAATTTGCCCAGTCTGCCGATGGCAAAGTCATACTAAAAGTAATCGATCCAGAGCCTTTCTCTGAAGCCGAAGATCAGGCCAGCAAATTTGGGCTAACAGCCGCCAATGTTGGCGCTATTGGAGAATCGGTCTACTTTGGCCTGGCCGGTACAAATGCCTTTGACGATCAGTTCACAATCAACTTTTTCGACCCCCAGAAAGAGCAATTTCTGGAATATGATATTGCGAAACTCATCTATCAGTTGAGTGCCCCTGAGCCAGTAAAACTGGCCTTGGTTACAGATCTCCCTGTTAGTGGTGGGCAAAATCCAATGACAGGTGAGTATACCGCGTCGATGGTTTTTTATGAGCAACTGTCACAGCTTTATGATGTTGAAGTTATTTCCGGCAACGCCTCCTCAATTCCAGAAGATACCGACGTTGTTATGCTGGCGCATGTAAAGACGTTATCACAACCTCTCTCATACGCGGTCGATCAGTTCGCGATGAATAACGGGAGAATTATTGCGTTTGCAGATCCTCACTACGAATCTGATCCACTGGCGATGATGGGTGCCATGGAGCCTAACCGTTCATCAATGGAACTGTTAAATAGCTGGGGAGTAAATATTTCACAATACATCGTCTTAGATGCAAAATTAGGGCTGGAAGTCCGTTCTCCATCCGGCGGAATAGTGAAACACCCCGGAATATTAGGCTTAACCGCAGATAACCTTGATAGAGAGGATGTTACCACGGCTAACCTTGAAGTGATCAATGGTGCCTCGGTTGGTGCAATTTCTGCCTCAGCAAGCACAGGCTTATCAATACATCCACTATTAAGCACATCTGCTCACGCCGGGGAAATTGAAGCAGAAGTGTATTCACAACAATCATCGCCTGATGCATTACAGCGACACCTGACGCAGGCGTCTCAATCCTTTGTTATCGGTGCCAGGATTACTGGAAAAGCTACATCAGCGTTTACCGAATCGCCCCAGGGTAATGAACAACAACACGTCAGCAATACTAATGGACTGAAATTAATTGTGGTGGCAGATGCAGACTTATTAACGGATCGTTATTGGGTTCAGCAAAGCAACTTTTTTGGTCAGCCGGTTTATACCCCGTTTGCCAATAATGGTGATTTCGTCACCAATCTTGTGGAAAACATGGCCGGCAGCAACGCCTTGATCAGTATTCGTAGCCGGGGATCTTTCGTTCGACCTTTTACCACGGTAAATGAGCTAGAATTAAAGGCTGAAAAACGTTTTCGCGAGCAAGAGGAACGACTGCAACAGCAGTTACAGCAAACCGAAGAGAAGCTCGCACAATTACAAGCACAGCAAGAGCAAACGGGCACGCTGGTCATGACAGAGGAACAGCAAACAGCCATCGACGAGTTTGTTCAACAACGAGTAGAAATCAGAAAAAAATTAAGAGAAGTACGTTATCAGCTTGAGCGGGATATAGATGCTTTGGGGAACTTCTTAAAGTTCATCAACACGGCTGCAGCGCCAGTAGTACTGGTCTGCTTATTGTATCTGGCTGCAAGGCTGTTGCGTCGAAGAGCAGGCAAACGGTGGCAAGAGGAATGGTAATGAATACCCGCCTGACAATACTCGTTATTCTAGTATTTGTGACATCTGTTACCGTTTATTGGCTTAACTTTCATTCAGACGAGAATGAACGTTTGGAACACACACTTTGGTTGGAGAATCTTAGTCTGCAGGGGGCGGCTGTTCAACAGATAGAAATCGCTAATTCTTCCGGCATAATTTTTAAAGCCCGGCAAGAGAATGGTGATTGGCTCGCAACGCATTTGGACACATCTTTGGGATTTCCTGTCGATAAGACGGAACTCACAGCGTTGATGAAATCATTGAGTCAGGCCAAAATAGTGGAAGCTAAAACATCTAACCCAAAATATTATTACCGCCTGGGCGTGGAGGAGATTACTCAACAGGACGCCCAGTCCACCCGTTTAATTCTTAACGGCGGCGCCAATACCTGGCGTTTAATTATCGGAAACGAAGCGGCAAGTGGTTTAGGTACCTACGTTAGAGTAGCGGGAAATAAAACCAGTGTATTGGTTGATCAGTCTTTTAACCTTCCTACAGGTCCCAGTGACTGGTTATCTAAACACATATTGCCTTTCGAAGAAAATGATGTGGTAAAAGTCGTTATACGATACCGGGATAACCAGCCAGTTCAGTTTGTCAGGAGTGCCGAATCAGGCAACGCTTCTTGGCAATTAGCCGATTTGCGGGAAAATGAGCAGCTTATTTATCCTGGAGTGATCGCCCAAACGGTCAGTGATCTCATATCGCTACGTTATGATAGTGCGATTCCCTATGTGGAAAACCAGTGGGATAACGAACGGTTGATAGGTGACATTACGTTCACGTTAACTGATCATAGTCAGGTGTTCGCGTATTTGACGCAACCTAATGACAAAGGTAATCACAAGGTGTGGTTTAGTCTGCCTGACAACCCCAGTTGGGTGAGTGACTGGGTATTTTTGCTGTCTGAATTTAAGACAAAAAGTTATATGACGGGAAGAAGTGACATTGTTACTTCTGTCGAGCCGGTAAACGACTAAATTGAATAGCTAACGCGTTCGGTATTCTGCTAACTTTTGCTTAAACCAGTCAATTCCTAATTCGTGACTTCTACGCTTGTTAGTTTCATAGATGCGCTCCGGATTAGGATAATGCGTTAATACTGCCTCTATATCCTGTTCCCTGAGTAAGTGTAAAACGGGATAAGGCGCACGATTTGTATAGTGACTGGGTGAGTTGGCTGGTTCACCTTCGAACGCGTAATCAGGGTGGAAACTCGCCAACTGGTATTGCCCGGTAAATCCCCACTGTTCAATCAGTGCATTAGACATATCCAGCACATCAAGGTAATCGTCAAAGTCTGTGAAACCCTCTGTAAGTATAATAAGTGTTGTTGCGACAGACTTGTCTTGTTCAAGTAACTGAATTTCATTATGAAGCATTAACAGCACATCTTCCTGTGCGCCGCTCGCACTTTCCACGAAGCGTATTTGCTCGTTGTCGCGGACAAATCGAGCGAAGGGGCAAAAATTTTGCCCAATCACAATTTCATCCAGCCACTGTTTAACAGCCTCAATACTCATGAATGATATTTTACGTAAGCTTCCAGTGTATTTTCGATTAAGCTGGCTACTGTCATGGGGCCAACACCTCCTGGTACAGGTGTTATCCAGCCGGCTTTATCTTTGGCTTTTTCAAATTCTACATCACCAACCAACGACCCATCGGAGAGCCTGTTAATACCCACATCAATAACAATCGCGCCGGGTTTTATCCAATCGCCGGGTATGAAATTAGGCTTGCCGACCGCCACTACTAACAAGTCGGCGCGGGATACATGAGTGCGTAAATCCTGGGTAAATTTATGACACGTTGTGACCGTACAGCCGGCTAATAAAAGCTCCAAACCCATTGGGCGGCCTACGATGTTAGACGCGCCAACAATGACGGCATCCAGACCTTTTATTGGTCGTTTAGTCGCTTCAATCATCGTCATAATGCCTTTTGGCGTGCACGGACGCAGGGCAGGGATGCGTTGGGCGAGGCGACCAATATTGTAAGGATGGAATCCATCTACATCTTTATGTGGCTTAATATGCTCTAACACTTTTTCTGCATTTAAACCTGCAGGAAGCGGAAGCTGTACCAGGATGCCATCAATCTCTTTATCATCGTTTAATTCATCAATTAGTGATAGCAACTCTTGTTGTGTCGTATCCGAAGGCAAATCAAAAGAGCGCGAAATAAAGCCGACTTCTTCACATGCTTTACGCTTATTTGCGACGTATACTTGTGATGCAGCATCGTGACCAACTAACACAACCGCAAGACCAGGCTGACGTTTGTTAGCATTTTGTAGCGATTCTACATAAGACGCGACATGTTGGCGCACTTGTTTGGCAATTAATTTGCCGTCGATTAAATGGGCAGTCATAGTTAAAACTTATGAATTATAGTGGATAGAAAGTCAGTCGCTATTGTCACATATCTTTTTCTTGCATGCCAAAAATCGTTTAAACATTTGAACTAAACCATCTGCTCAATGAATCAAAAATAGACCAATTTGTCGATGAAATGAGCGGATGATTTTTTTGCTTAAAAAAGTGTTTGACGGGGGTTGGTCAAGCCGGTAATATGCGCCCCCCGTAACGGTAGTGAAGTTCACACCGCTACAG
>CAZROH010000005.1:0-84152 GCA_964601635.1 uncultured Alteromonas sp.
GGGAATTCAAAAATTCCGGTAAAGGCTCATAGGTAGTTTTGCGGTCAAGGCACATGACAAAAAAATAAAGCCGTACGCCAGGGTACTGGGACAAAAATAAAGCGCCGCTCAGCGATTGTAACGCTGCGTTTTTGTCGTTTATTTAAAAGTTACAAAGCTATGGATGGTTCAGTGTATGAAGAAAATTTTAATAGTTATTTTGTTAGCCATGGGTATTTATCAGTGGCAACAATCGGATCCATTAACTAATTTAAACACCACAGTAATCCCAACTACTTCAAATTTAGTTGATACTTCAAGTGATAACACTCTTAGAAAAGCATTTGATAATCGTCAAAGTGATATTCAAGTTAAAGGCTCAGGTAAAGTTATTAAAATTTTACCTGATGATAATAAAGGATCGAGGCATCAAAGATTTATTTTAAAATTGTCTTCGGGTCAAACATTGCTTGTTGCTCATAATATTGATTTAGCCCCTAGAATTAGTTCTATTTCTAACGGCGATGAAATTCAATTTTTTGGTGAGTATGAGTGGAATAGTAAAGGCGGTGTAATTCATTGGACACATCATGATCCATATGGTCGCCATATTGGTGGTTGGCTAAAGCACAATGGCCGTACGTATCAGTAGCTATATAACCAGTGCATTAAGTGAAGGTAAAGCTAATGCTGGGCTCAGTTATAAGAAAGGTGTTTAATGATCATTGGTTCGCAATACTTGGTTCACCTGATGGTGGTGATACTTATGTTTGCTGTTTGCGCATATTTATATACAGAATATAGAAAGAAAAACAGGCTAAGGCGCTTAATGAAACTGGGTTTCACTATCGATTATCGACCAAGTAGACTCACGGTTTATGCGCTTTCTAAATTGTCACCGGATATCATGGCAGGAAGAAGGCTGTCATCCGGCAGTGCCAGTCCAGCTACTCAGCCCGATGTCTGGTGGCTGGCGACCCGCAAGTATGAAAATATTAAACTGTATGTTTTTAAAATTTATAAATTTCATCGCAATGGCTCTAACGGTGTTCAAAAAGAATGGATTATCGTCACTTTGAAAAGTGAGACACACCTGGCAAAGCAAAATAACTTTCTTGATAATGTGCCTACACCCAGCCAGTATCAGAAAAACAACAACGCGATAAGCTTGGTATACAGAGACTTATTTTTCTCTCAGCGTGAGCTTGAAAAGGCCGTAGAAGGCCTGATGGAATACAGCAAGCAAAATTAGGGGCATTATGCATATAAAGCGCTGACATGGGATGAGCTCCCGAACGCAGATGAGGTTAATGCTTATTGAAGCTAATAACCTTGGCAAAGCTTCATCGGGAGCCACGCTCTGCTGAATTTATTCCAGCGACCGCTGTTTTTTCCCCAGCTCAATTGCGCTGTACTCGACAACAAGATTCAGGCAGCGTACTGGTATACAAAGTAAATAGTTATTATCAAAATCTGCATGCCGAGCATACTGGTGTCCCGGGAAAGTTTATGAGCTTAAAGCGTGACGCCTTAAGCTTTACCCTGATTGTCTCGCAGGCGGGGATGGGTCTATAAACGCAAGTGTGGGTGGCGCTGCGCTATTTATCCTTAAACGCGTCCCGCAAAATTTGGCGGGTAAACTGCTTGCGCAGATAAAAGCCCCGGGGGCGGGTCTGGATTTTTTCCCCTTCCGGGCCAAACGCCTCTGTCAGCGCGCTGCCGTCCGCGGCTTTGGGGCGCAGCTGCATCACATTACCCTGACGGGCGGTGATATTTTCTACCCTGCCCAGCACAATCATTTCGGTTATTTCCTCCCAGTCTTCTCTTAGCGCCGCATCTTGCTCTGCAGAGGGGGTCCACAGTACCGGCATACCAATGCGTCGCTCGGCAACCGGAATACTGCGCTCGCCTTCAACGGGTACCCACAACACGCGGCTCAGTTTGTTGCGCACATTGCAATTTTCCCAGGTGGTGCCCGGTGTGATAAGCAAAGGTGCATAACAGGCGTAAGTGGTCTCAAGCGGTTCGCCGGCGGTGTTGATGGGGATGGTTTTCAGCTCAATCCCCAGCTCGGGAAAGTCCTGTGTCGGTTTTGAGCCGGCACTGGCGCCTAACCAGGTCTCGATTAGTTGACCCGTCCAGCCTTTGTGACGCTGAAAGTTGGGCGGGATGTGAATACTGGCTAACGAGGCAAGGTCGCCCAGCGACAGGCCAGCTATTTGCTGGCATCGCGCTATTAGTTCGTCGGCAGTCGATGGCGGAGATGTAGGGGGGCGCACTGATATATTGACCTTTTTGCGTTTGAAAAATATTAATACTTTGAAAGGGCTATAGTTTATGGAAGAATGCAGAAATAGAAAAGTTTATCGTGCCCGGGAGTCTAAGTGATAGATGCCGATGGATTCCGTGCGAATGTGGGTATAGTGATTTGCAACAAAAACGGACAAGTATTTTGGGCAAGGCGTTATGGTCAGCATTCATGGCAGTTTCCACAAGGCGGAATTGATGAAGGGGAAACTGCAGAACAAGCTATGTATCGGGAGTTGCACGAAGAGGTAGGGCTTAATCCTGCTGATGTCTCTGTGCTGGGAGTGACGCGCAACTGGTTGCGCTATAAATTGCCAAAGCGACTTATTAGGCAAGGGAGTAATCCGGTTTGTATCGGGCAAAAACAAAAGTGGTTTTTACTGCAGCTGGAATGCCCGGAAAACGACGTGGATGTGCTTAAAACCGGTCATCCTGAGTTTGATGACTGGCGCTGGGTGAGTTACTGGTATCCCATCCGAAACGTAGTGTCATTTAAGCGTGATGTGTATCGTCGGGTGATGAAAGAGTTCTGCCCGGTTGTAATGGCGCCCGGTCGGGCGCATTCGAATCATCAGAAACGTTCACGCAAAAAACGCAGAAGCGGTTAGATTATGTAGCCATCAGGCAACGCAGGGTGAAATCAATGCAAAGCGGCAATATGCTGACAACACTTAAGCGCATCGTTCAGGAAATGATCCAGATCCCTGTGCTTGATGAGGCATTGTTTCGCCTGACCACGCGGGTCAAACAAACCACGAATGTTGACTCCTGCTCCATTTATCTGGCCGATTACGATAATCAGGAATTTGTCCTCAAAGCCACCGACGGTCTGGCCCGTGAGTCTGTTGAACTGGTGCGCATTGGTTTTTCTGAGGGGCTGATTGGGTTGGTAGGCCAGCGTGAAGAGCCTTTAAACATCGACAATGCCCCTGCGCATCCTCGCTTTAAACATTACCCCGAAGTTAAAGAAGAAAACTACAGCGCATTTTTAGGTACGCCCATTATCCATCAACGCCGGGTATTAGGTGTGATCACCATGCAGCAAGGAGAAATGCGTCGCTTCAGTGAAGATGAAGAAGCGTTTCTAGTTACCCTGGCTGCCCAGGTGGCCCTAGAGATCACCAATGCGGATATTCGTGGCGCACTCAGTAATGCTTCGGCAGGCGCAGCACCGCGCCAGAAAAATGTGCGCGGCGTGGCAGGCTCGCCAGGGTTAGCGGTGGGGAAAGGCTTTGCCTTTCAGACCAAAGTTGATTTACGCAACTGGGTAGCCAGAAAGGCACGGGGCGACATCGACGAAATCAAAGCATACCGCACCGGCGTTGAGGTCACGCGTAAGGAAGTCGACACCTTGTCGGATGGCTTGGATGACGGTATTCCGGATGATGTGAAATCGATTTTTCAGCTCTACCATCACTTACTGGATGCCAACAGCTTAGGCAGAGAGGTAGAAGCTAAAATTCATCAGGGATGGGATGCCGCTTCGTCGCTTAAAATGGTGGTAGAGGACTATGCAGCCCGTTTCCAGAATATGGAAGACCCGTATATGCAAGAGCGGGCCATAGATATCATCGATCTGTCCAACCGTATTCTGACCAATATTCTCATCACGGTAAAAGGGCATAAGGTTGAGCGCAAGCTGCCTAAAGAGGACAGTATTCTCATCGCCGATGAAGTGTCAGCATCCATGTTAGCGGAGTTTCCAGCTCAATATCTTAAAGGGATTGTTTCCGTGCGCGGCTCGAACAACTCGCATGCTGCAATATTAGCGCGCGCCATGGGGGTGCCGGCGGTGATGGGCTGCCAGAACGTCTCTCCCAGTTTGCTGGCAGAAAAGGAAATTCTGCTGGATGGTTATGCCGGCGAGGTGATCGTTACTCCGACGCCAAGCATCCGTGCTGAATTTTTACAGCTTATTCAAGAAGAACAAGTGCTGGCTGAACGCATCGCCGAGGAAGCAGATAGCCCGTCTGAAAGCCCGGACGGTTGGTTTATGTCGTTGTATATGAACGCGGGGCTGTCCACCGAAATTGAGATGGCGGGTAATACCCAGTGCGCGGGTATCGGTTTATACCGAACGGAAATTCCCTTTATGATGCGTGAGCGTTTTCCGTCAGAGCAGGAGCAGGTGGCACTGTACCGACAAATTCTTGAGTCGTCGCCCAATCAGCCTATTACCATGCGCACACTGGATGTCGGCGGCGATAAACCCTTGCCGTATTTTCCGATAAGTGAAGAGAACCCCTTTCTTGGTTGGCGAGGTATTCGATTAACGCTGGACCACCCGGAAATCTTTTTGGTTCAGGTAAGAGCCATGCTTCGCGCCAGCCTCGGTTTTACCAATCTTCGCATCATGTTACCGATGATCACATCCGTCAGTGAAGTCAAAGAAGCGAAACGGTTAATTGATCAGGCGTTTTATGAAATAGGCGATGAAATAAAAGGTCAGGAATTAACGCTAAACCGGCCACAAATCGGGATCATGCTTGAGGTGCCGTCAGTGCTTTACCAACTTCCCCAGCTGGCTAAGCATGTGGATTTCTTTTCGGTGGGAAGCAATGATCTTACCCAATACCTGTTGGCCGTTGACCGCAACAACTCGCGGGTGGCTAACCTCTATAATTGTTACCACCCTGCTGTATTAAGCGCCCTGTCCGACATCGTTAAACAAGCGGATAACTACAATGTGCCGGTGACGGTATGCGGTGAGATTGCCGGTGAACCAGGCGGTGCAATTTTATTGATGGGCATGGGATACCGCAAGCTCAGTATGAACGCCTACAACCTTCGTAAGGTTAACTGGCTTATACGAAACGTAACGCTAAAAGAAAGTAAGCGTTTACTATCCTGTGCGCTTACGGCGACCAGTCACGAAGAAGTATTCCAGCATCTCAATGAATTTCTCGAGCAAAAGGGCTTGGGCGGCCTGATCCGCGCTGGTGGCTAATTCCGCACTCACCGCATCCCCAAATTGTGGTAGGCTAGGCGCAAATTTTTTGGATGGGAAGTTGCATGGACCCGGCAGCAATAATTTTTACAAGTTGTTTGGTGATTGGGCTGCTAGTTGGTTTTCTGGCTGGAATGTTCGGTATCGGTGGTGGGTTGATTATCGTACCCGCGCTGACCTACTTGCTGATGAGTGTTGCCGGACTTGAACTGGAACAAGTGATGCCGATGGCGGTAGCGACGTCGCTTTCTACCATCATTTTTACTGGCTTTTCGTCTGCCAGAGCACACTATAAGTTAGGCAACCTCAAACGAAGTATTGTGATTTGGTGTGGCCTGGGTATCGCGTTTGGCGCCACTATTGGTGCGCAGGTGGCCAGCGCCATTTCCGGTGCGTTGTTAAAGAATGTGTTTGCCGTCATGATGGTCCTCATTGCTCTGCAGATGATCTTTGGCAAGCGAACGATGTCAACGCATCATGCATCGCGCCCGTCGTTAACTGCAATCGGAGCTGGTAGCGGCTTTGTCAGTGCTTTAATGGGAATTGGTGGCGGTGTGCTGCTGGTACCTGCACTGGTGTGGTTTCGGGTTAATATGCGTCAGGCAATAGGTTGTGCTGCATTGTGCGGGTTGGTGGTCGCCATGTTCGGTACAGCAAGTTTTATTATGGCAGGCTTAAATAAGCCCTATTTGCCGGAGATGACGCTAGGGTACGTGTACCTGCCCGCAACATTTGGTATTGTAGTGACCTCGGTATTTACCGCGGGTGTTGGGGCGCGCCTGGGCCAGACAGTCGACACCGAGTTATTGAAAAAGTTGTTGGCGGGGTTACTTATTCTCGTCAGCATTCGCATGATAGTAGGAATTAATTAAAACATGGCAGAAAGCAGTTATCTGGTGTTTCCAAGTATAGACCCGATTATTTTCAGTGTCGGCCCACTTAGTGTGCGCTGGTATGGACTAATGTATTTGATTGGTTTTGTGGCCGCATACATTCTTGCGCACAAGCGTCTTGAGCGCACCCCCTGGACGAAAGATCAGCTGAGCGATTTATTGTTCTGGGGCTTTTTGGGGGTGATTCTGGGCGGTCGAATCGGCTATGTCCTGTTTTATCAGTTTGGCCTGTTCTTAGAAGATCCCCTTTACCTGTTTAAAATCTGGACTGGCGGCATGTCGTTCCATGGTGGTCTGCTGGGCGTCATCGTTGCTATTGCTATACAAGCCCGGCGTATGCATGCGCCCTTACTGCAGGTGGGGGATTTTATTGCACCGTTAGTGCCAATTGGTCTGGGGGCAGGGCGTATCGGTAACTTTTTAAATGCCGAATTATGGGGCCGGACGACGGATGTACCCTGGGCGATCGTATTTCCTGATGCGGGCCCTGAACCGCGGCACCCCTCACAGTTGTATGAATTTGCATTGGAAGGTGTGGTGCTCTTTGCCATCCTTTGGATTTATTCGGCTAAGCCCAGACCGGTGGGGGCGGTAGGAGGCCTGTTTTTACTCGGTTATGGCAGCTTCCGTTTTATTATTGAATATTTCCGTCAGCCGGATGCACATATTGGGTTATATTCGTTAGGGTTAAGCCAGGGCCAGTTATTGTGCCTACCGATGATTCTGGCCGGACTTTACCTTATGGTTAGAGCGTATAAAAAAGGTGAGTATCCGCCCGCTGCTGCACAGGCGAAGTAGTTATGAAAGAATATTTAGCACTAATGCGCCATGTGAGAGAACATGGTTTCAAAAAAGAGGATCGCACCGGAACCGGCACGCTGAGCGTGTTTGGTTATCAGATGCGTTTTGACCTGGCTGAAGGCTTTCCGCTGGTGACCACCAAGAAATGCCATCTGAAATCCATTATTCATGAATTATTGTGGTTCTTAAAAGGCGAAACCAATATCGCTTATTTAAAAGAAAATGGCGTGTCAATCTGGGATGAATGGGCTACTGAAGAGGGTGAACTGGGCCCAGTTTACGGCAAACAGTGGCGTAGCTGGGATGCGGGCGACGGAACCAGTGTTGATCAAATTAAAGCGGTCATTGATGAGATTAAAGCGAACCCGGATTCCCGTCGTTTAATTGTCAGTGCCTGGAACCCCGCTGTATTACCGGATACGTCTTATTCACCGAAAGAAAACGCAGCCATGGGTAAACAGGCATTACCACCCTGCCATACCATGTTTCAGTTTTATGTGCTTGATGGCAAGTTGTCGTGCCAGTTATATCAGCGCAGTGGCGATGTCTTTTTAGGTGTGCCGTTTAATATTGCCAGTTATGCACTGCTAACGATGATGATCGCTCAGGTATGCGACTTAAAATTAGGTGATTTTGTTCACACGCTGGGAGATGCTCATCTATATTTGAATCATCTGGAGCAAACGGATGAGCAGCTAAGTCGTCAGCCTTATGAGCGACCCACAATGAAATTAAATCCCAACGTGAAAGACATTTTCAGTTTTACCTATGATGACTTTACGCTTACGGATTACCAGGCTCACCCGCATATTAAGGCACCGGTAGCGATATAATAATAAGAGGATCACCATACCCCTATGACCACGCCAGTTCTAATTTGTGATGACTCAGGGTTTGCACGCAAGCAGATGGCGCGTTCCATTCCTGATGGTTGGGATGTCACCATCACTTATGCCGCAAACGGACAAGAAGCACTGGAATGTATACGGCAGGGGAAAGGCGATATCCTGTTTCTTGATCTGAACATGCCAGTGATGGATGGTTATCAGACGATGGAAGCGATCCGCAAAGACGACCTCCCTTGTCTGGTTATTGTAGTATCCGGTGACGTGCAGCCTGAAGCACGCGAACGCATGGTGTCGATGGGCGCATTGGATTTCATTCGCAAACCCATTGATAACGCCAAACTGGTAAGTCTGTTGAAGCAATACGGCATTTATGATGGGGAAGCATCCGCCTCCACTCGCCGCATTGATACCAAGTTAACCCTGTCGGCTACCGACGATGAACGTTTGGATGCCTATCGCGAACTGGTCAATGTCGCGATGGGGCGGGCAGGTGAAAATCTGGCAAAATTACTCAATGAATTCATCGATCTGCCTATTCCTAATGTCAATGTGATTGAGTCGAATGAGTTACATATGGCGATCGCTGAAATTAATCGCAATGACAGTGTATCGGCGGTATCCAAAGGGTTTGTGAGTGCAGGTATCAATGGCGAAGCACTGGTCATATTCAGCGACGCGAATACCGCGGACATGGTCAAAATGCTCAAATACGAAGGCGAAGGAAACGAATTACTCCAGCTTGAAGCGTTAATGGATGTTTCCAATATTTTGATAGGCGCCTGTCTGAATGCCTTATCCACGCAACTGAATGTGAGTTTTAGTCATAGTCACCCTATTCTGTTAGGACGCAACAGGGGGCTGGACGCGTTACTGACCGATACGATTTCCCGTTGGACCAAAATCATGGCAGTTGAAATTGCCTATTCCATTAAGAGTCGCGATATCAGTTTTGATTTATTGTTACTGTTCCCGGACAGTTCAATGGAGAAAATCTATGCCCGTCTGGTGGAGTTGACGGAGGACGATGCATGACGGAAAGCGAAATAGCCCAACTGCATTGGCAGCATCACCTGTTAAGCTCAATTGAAGTGGGCATTGTGGTACTGAATGACAAATTTGAGGTGGAAGTGTGGAACCAGTTTATGGAAAACCACTCGGATATCTTACCCAGCGCTATTTGTGGCACTTCCGTATTTGAACACTTCCCTGAAATTGACGAAAACTGGTTTCGTGCCAAAGCCGATCCGGTCTTTACGCTTGCGTCACCGGTCTTTTTGATCTGGGAGCAACGACCTTATTTATTCAAGTTCGGTAGTAATCGGCCTATCACGTCTGAGTCAGAATTTATGTTTCAGAACGTGACCATGTTCCCCCTCGCATCGGCCCAGGGCGGTACCGACAAAATGTGTTTGTTAATTTATGATGTGACCGATCAGGCGCTTAGCAAGCGACGGGTTGAACGGCTCAATGACGAACTCAAAATTATGAGCCGGGTCGACGGCTTGACGGGCTTGTACAACCGACGTTACTGGCAGGAACGCTTTGATTTGAACTTTAAGTTAGCCAAGCGCCGTGAAAAGCCGGTAACAGCGATGATGCTTGATATTGATCATTTCAAAAAGGTCAATGACACCTATGGACATCAGGCGGGGGATAAAGTCATTCAGGCCCTGGCTGGCGTGATCAAGCGCTCTATACGCGAAACAGACTTAGCTGGCCGCTACGGCGGAGAAGAGTTTGCGATTGTTCTTACCGATACCACCGCCGAAAATGCGCACCTGGTTGCTGAGCGCATTCGTGCTGCCGCGGAAGCGACTGCCGTGGATCACGATGGACAATCAATTACGTTTACCGTCAGCGTGGGGTTGTCTGAGTACAGTGAACACTGCAATTCAGCCATGGCCTGGTTAGAAATGGCCGATCAAGCCTTATATGATGCTAAAGTCAGTGGCCGCAATCTAATTATCGCTAAAAATCAGCCAGATTAATCTTATCAGCCATTGACCAGGGGCCTGGCTTCAAGCCGCTGTATATCGCTTTTGATAGCGCGCAAGAAGAGTAAGCTTGGGATCACCATAGCCGCGGTGAGAATAAAAAACAAACTCCAGTTGCCATCCAGCCCGTCCACGACAAAGCCGCTTGAGGAAGCCACCAGTGTTCTGCCTAAATTACTTAGCGAGGCCATTAAGGCGTACTGAGATGCGCTGAACGATCGGTTACACAATAACGATATAAAGGCCACCATGGCCACCGTACTCCAGGCTGCCGTGAAACCATCAATGATCACGGTAGCTGCAAATAAGGTTTTATCGGGTCCGGTCTGTGCAATCCAGGAGAACATCAGATTGCTGCTTGCCATCGCGATACCCGCGATCATCAACCCGCGGTAGATGCCATACCGAATATTGACCATGCCGCCAATGATGGCAAACACGATGGTTACCCACCAATTAAGCAGTTTAGACAGGGTGCCGATATCTGAATTGGTAAAGCCCATTTCTTTATAGAATACAATGCTCATGCGGCCTAAAAAGGCTTCGCCGATTTTGAACAAAAAGATAAATAACAGCAAAGATAGCGCGAGCTTTACGCCGTTTCGCTGAAAAAATTCACGGAATGGCTCAACCACCGTGGCGAGCAACCAGGCGATAACAGGCGAAAAGACCGATTTGCCAGCGCTTTTGTTTAACTGTTCCTGATAGCGTTTTTCAGCGGCTTCCAGTGTTGCAGTATTGTCAATCACCGGCTCACGGGCAAGGAAGGTTGCAAACGCTATAATCACCATAATGGCCGTCAACACGATATAAATCTGAGGCCAGTCCCAATTATTCATATCCGCCATAAAAAACGGGATAGCGCCTAACCCCCCATAGCCTGTCCACCAACCGGCCGTCGCCAGTGAGGAGCCGGCTGAGAGTTTGTCTTTTTCATCTTCGTTAATAATATCAATACGGTATGCATCAATGGCAATATCCTGGGTGGCAGAAAAAATTGCGATAAATAAGCCCGTTAATGCAATTAAAAATAAGTCGTTTTGCGCACTGTGCAGCGACATAAAATAGCAACAGACCGCTATGGCGATTTGCATGGTTATGATCCAGCCACGTCGCAGGCCAAGCCAGGGCAGATGAATTTTATCCAGAAACACCGACCATAAAAAATTGATCGAATAGACCGCGAAAATTGCGCCAAAAAGGCCTATCGACGAGCGTGATAAACCTTCATCTTTGAGCCAGGCTGACAGCACGGATCCTATCATCACCCAGGGAAAGCCACTGGAAATACCAAAAATAAAGACACTGAGTAAACGACGGTCGAAAAAGGCTTTGATTGATTCGTGCAAAAGAGAACGCTTTAGTGGAATGTGATTGCGCTATTGGATCATGAATCCGGCAGGAGTGCAATACGCGCTGGCTGCTTAAGGGCGAATACCCACGCAATCGAAGGGGCAAATACCTTTACCTTCAAGAAACACAATGCAGTTTGCCAGTTCTTCTACCAGGTAATTGTCGTACGCTAGCTTTTCTTCCGCCCAGAAATGAATTTGATGGAGTAAATGCCAGAAGACCCGCTCTTTTTGTGAATAAGGCTGGTCTAACTGATAATTCACCTGCGACCATTCTTCGAGCGTGTCCCAAAAAAATAATTCCAGTTCAGTATGCGGCAAATCACCCTGCCAGAAGGCACGAAGGTAATAACATAACTGTTTGGCTTTTTCGTCGATAAAGGAGATAACTGTCACTCTACGGCCGTAAAATTCTAATTCGACTTAAGTATAGTCTTTTCTTTAACTTTTTCTCTATTTTCACTACAAGATACACCATGTCCATGAATTTAATCAAAAAATAGAATATGTTCGTGATCTTTTTGGTGATTTTGTCGGCCCCCCAAATTAAGGGTTCATGCGCTACCAACCTAAATAATTGGTCCAGCCATAAATCTCTTTACTGAGCTTGGTCACCTGCGGTGATGTCGCATCAATGTAGGAGTTAGAAGGTAAGTCATCGGCCTGTATAGAGCGCTGACGGTAATGCAGTTTTAACGCCGTGTGCGCCGCTTGTTTGCGCGTTTTGTACGTTTGGGAATTCCACAGGTTGTGGTGGATTAGGTTAATATCCAGTACCGGGAAACGTGTTTGGGCTAAAGATTCACCAATGGCCAGGTTTTTTCGTCGCTCGGGCCAAAAGGGGGAGATCACTACCATGCTGTCAGGTGCCGGGATCTGTTCATTTGCAGCCAGTTCGATAAGGTGGGCTGCTGTCATCCCCTGACTGACTAACAATTTGAAGCCTTTATGAGCGGAAGTATGATTGTATAGCGCAGTTACCAGCAGCGACAGCTGGGTTTGGGTGCGATCGTAGTCATACCACGCCTGTTGACTGGAGCTGCGGGGATGGACCATGGCGCTTTCTGCACTTTGTTCTGCTACCAGTGACACATCCAGTAAAGATGGGGCAATTAGGGTATGCCAGCCCCACTGATTCAGTTGCGTGGCTAATTGCTGAGCCGCTGCCAAACGAAGCCCTTGATAGCCGGCATCGACCAGCAGAATTGCAACACCCCGCGATAATGGCACCGCCGATTGCTGCGGAATGACGGATAATGTGGTTTCGCCTACCAGCACTTGCTCAAGGTCGTCGGGATGAAAACGTCGTTCCAAATCTTCAGATAACGTATCGACCTGGCTCAGCGCGACTGGCGTGAGCATGGTTAAAAGCAAACCCAATATTGGCGTAAACAACTTCAGCATCAAGTATCTCTTAGTGTTGGGATAATGATTTTATCGGCAGGTACGACAAAAAGTTAACAGTACGCCACAAAGTATAGACGATGGCGCTAAGTCTGTCCGTCGAGCGTAAATGCAGGGGGTTGATACGTCCCAAACGGAAGGGGGCTTTCAAACGAATGCCAATGGTGGCTGGTTGGGTGACAAAGCTGTAACGCACTGGCATGCAGTTGCAGGCGGGAGGCCGCCTGACGGCTTTGCTCCGAGCCGTAAAGTCGATCACCTAATATGGGATGACCGAGAGATAACATGTGCACTCTTAACTGATGGGAGCGCCCGGTAACCGGGTAAAGCGCAACTAAGCTTTCATACTGATTTGCCTGAACAACTTCATAACGGGTCAGCGCAGGCTTACCCACCTCAAAATCCACCTTTTGTTTGGGACGGTTTGGCCAGTCACAAATCAGTGGCAAATCAACCACGCCATTATCCTGGGTGATTTGGCCCCATACCCGGGCAAAGTATCGTTTTCGTGTCTGGCGGGTTTCAAATTGACGGGAAAGATGGCGGTGTGCCGCTTTGTTCAGCGCCAGTACCATCACCCCTGACGTGGCCATATCCAGCCGATGCACGACGGTTGCACTTGGCAATACCCGGTTTACTCGTTTAATCAGCGAGTCCTGATGCTGTAGCGCTTTTCCCGGCACACTTAACAGGCCGCTTGGTTTGTTGACCACCACAATATCATTATCCTGATAGAGAAACTCAAGGTAGGGAGACTGGGGTGGCTGGTAAACAAATTCCGGATTGGCCATCAGGGGTTATTCACCACAATACGTAACGCATCGAGCCTGACATCTGCGCTGGACAGCGCTTTTTCCAGTGCAGTCAGTTGCTGGTGAATAAAGTCAATCTCGTCATCGCGTACGGCAGGATTGCGTTTTTGTAAGGTTTGTAAACGCTCTGCCTGCGCAGACAGACTGTCACGCATAGTCGCTAACGCGCCCTGTAAAATCCGGTTAGCTTGTGCATGAGCCAGCGCAGTCGCCTGATTGATTTGTTTTTCCAGCTGAGGTTTTAATGCCCCCACTAACTGCTGCGCCACTTTTTTACCTGTCGGGCGCACGTCATCAAAGGTCAAATCAACTTGCTGTGCCTTCGCGTCCAGACAAATGCGCAGCGGTGTGGGCGGTAAGTAGCGACCAGCCTGCAAGGATTTGGGGGCGCTACACTCAAGTACAAACAGCGCCTCAAGCCAGTAGATCCCGGCGGGTTGTGATTTATCTGCGATGAAACCCACACTGCTTTTGCCTAATAATTCTGTCAGCACCAGCTCGATGGCGCTTTGCACAAGTGGGTGATCCCAGGTGAGAAAATGAATGTGCTCTAAGGTCGTCGCCACACGTCGCCGGTACGTGACCGTCATCCCCTCATGATCAAATCCGGGTAAGTGGTTCACCATAGATTCGGTAGGGGTGAGGATGAAACAGTCATGTCCCTTTTCTTCCTGGTGGATACCAATCGCATCGAATACCCGACTCATAAACCTGGGCAAGGCAAGGGAGGTATCCAGCGCGACCATGTCTTCAAGCAAGGGATCAACTTTACCCATTCCCGATGCATTTAATTCCAGTAGTCGGTCACGACCTTCATCTAATTGTTTTTTCAACGCGGCGTTAAGCGTTTGTGAATTGCTGATGAGTTGATCACTTAATTCAATATCTTCCGGGGCATGACATGCAGCGAGTAACTGTTCTGCCACTTCTTCAAACACCCCAGAACCGGTGGGACAGGTATGACAAAACGCATCCAGTCCCTGATGATACCATTCCACTAGTACTTGTTGCGCTGTACCGGTGAGATAAGGTACGTGGATCTGAACGTCCCGGCTTTGTCCAATCCGGTCCAAACGGCCAATACGCTGTTCAAGCAGATCCGGAGTCAACGGCAAGTCAAACAAAATCAAATGATGGGCAAACTGAAAGTTACGCCCCTCACTGCCAATTTCACTACACAGCAAGACCTGAGCGCCGGCTTCCGGATCTGCAAAATAATGCGCTGCCTTATCGCGGTCGACAATACTCATGCCTTCATGAAAAACACTGTGACGAATGCTGGATTTGGTACGCAATACTTCGGCCAGTTGCTGTGCGGTAACCGCGCTGGCGCAGATCAGCAGTACTTTGGCTGGTTTAATGGCTGTTAAAAATTCGATTAACCACTCTACCCGCGGATCAAAGTCAACCCAGGCATCCGCCACGGACGCATGACGCTCGGGGAACAGTTTGTCGGTTAAATCTGCTCCGGCAAGGATCTGCGCGTATTCGGGCGGCAAATTCAACGGCTGAGGGTCAAGCTGGCGTGCAGGAAACCCTTCAATGCTTGCCCGTCGGTTTCTGAATAAAATTCTGCCAGTTCCATGCAGATCTATCATTTTATGTGCAAGTTCAAGCCTTTCTTCTTCGGTGTTAAGATGCTCAGGCGTAATGCTCAGTTCCGGGGCCAGCTCCGACAGGGCGGCTAACTGCTGCTCAGTTAACGGCGCAGTCTCAAGTAAAGGGGTGACTGTTTCGGCGACTTTGGCATAAGTGGCTTCTTCGGCAAGAAACGCTTCATAGCTAACAAAACGGGCGGGATCGAGCAAGCGTAAACGCGCAAAGTGACTTTGGTGGCCCAATTGATCCGGTGTGGCGGTCAGTAATAAGACCGACGGGATCGTATTGGCTAATGCCTCTATGCGCGTGTACTCTTCAGATGGGGCATCTTCGGACCAGCCTAAATGATGCGCTTCGTCCACGACTAACATATCCCAATTTGAATTAAGCGCTTGTTGGTGATGTTGCGGATGTTGGACCAAAAAGTCCAGACTACACAGCACCAACTGCTCATCATCGAATGGATTATTGCCATCTTCAGCGGATGCGGCGCAACGGCTTTCGTCATACACGGAAAAGTGCAGGTTAACCCGGCGAAGCATCTCAACCAGCCACTGATGCACTAATGAATCGGGAACCACTATAAGCACCCGTTGCGAACGGCCAGTCTGTAATTGCTGGTGAATGATCAGTGCCGCTTCAATGGTTTTTCCCAAGCCCACTTCATCAGACAGCAGTACCCGCGGGGCGTAACGCTTACCGACTTCTGCAGCGATGTGCAACTGGTGAGGTATAAGCTCAATCCGTGCGCCAGCCAACCCGATGGTCGATGACTGCTGATAGGCATAGTCATGCTCAAAGGATTGCTGACGAAGCTCAAACCACTTCGGCAAGTCCAGCTGATTATTGAACAGGCGTTGCTCGGGTTCGTTCAGTTGGACAAGGGGACTTAACAAGGCCTCTGACACGGTGACCGACTCTTTGGTGTCTTCGCGTATTGCCTCATACACCAGCACACCCTGTTGTTCGTTAACCGCGGTAACAGTGGCTTGCCATTCGTCAGTATGCGTGATGCGATCCCCTACAGCATAGGTTAAGCGGGTTAATGGCGCTTCACTTTTGGCATAACGACGCGTTTCGCCGGTAGCGGGAAACAGAATTTCAACGGTGCGAAAATCCACACTGATGATTGCCCCTAACCCCAGCTCTGTTTCAGTGTTGCTTAGCCAGCGTTGGCCAACGTGGAACCCGTCGTTATTCATGTCAATTTTTCTGCTTGTTCAAAAATGGGGGCAGTATTGTACAGACTGGCGGCGAACTTATAAAGTCAGCAGCCGTGAGAAGTCCAAAGCTTTTTTAGCCTCTCTGTGGGAAGCGCTTGATCGTTATACTTTTTAATTTGACGCAGCACCCGGCATATTTCCCTTTCTGCCGCCCGAATTTGACGATCTTTGGCTGCCTGCGGCGACGTCTGGTCTTGTAATACCGCTAGCAGATTCCGCTGCTGCAAATGCACTTCAGCATTGAGGGTATGCAGTAATTCGTCATCAATGACGGCCCGAACGCGTTTCGCTCCTACTTTCAACGGGGTGTTAGCACGTTTTTGTGCGGCTTTAACCGTGGAGGGGGGGATCCGCTTGTTTTGTTCTTTGGCGCTGTAATAAGCTTGAATGAGCGTACCCATAGCGCTTATTCCCGCGATAATCAGTCCTGCTAAATCCATATTTTGTCCCACCGTTTGGGCGTTAAACGCTTACTGAAGTAATGGGGCTTCGCACAACCATATTCTTTGAGAATATGAGTTAAAAAAGTAATGATACCCCAGCGCTATTTTTAAACTAGCATATCCAATTGAATGGTATAGGAAAATAGTGCCATCAAAAAAATCTTTCGACAAAGAGTCAAAAAGTGAGTGATTCTGAAGTCAAACTGGACTATGGTGGAAGTGTAAGTCGAAGAGACAGAGTGGTAGCCCTGTTCGACCGCCCTCACTGTCAATTTGGCTGGTGCTCGCGCATGCGTAGTTGGGCGAGTCTGGTGTACATTACCGGAGCGACGGATGCCAAAAAACAACTCTAATGAAACCAAGATTTACGTTCTAGATACCAACATACTGCTACACGAACCTCACGCTTTCCTTTCCTTCAAAGAACATGACGTTGTCGTCCCCATGACAGTGTTAGAAGAATTAGATTACATCAAAGATAGCAAAAAGGATGTGGCCCGTGATGCACGTGTTTCCATACGTTCGATGGAAGATTTACTGCATGATGCGACCCCTGAAGACATGATCAATGGGGTATCCATGGAGGGGCTGGCTGCCGGTGAAAACAAGCCCACCGGGGCGCTATCTATTTTCACCGACATGAATATGGCGGAGTCGCAGCAAGTTTTTACCAGCAATGAAAATGACAACCGCATTATTAATGTGGCGCTGCATCTGCAGAAAACGTTTTCACGTCGCCAGGTGGTGTTGGTCACCAAAGATCTGAATATGCGGTTGAAGGCCAAAGGGGCAGGTCTTGCCCACGTTGAGGATTACCGTACCGACCAACTGGTAAGCGACATTAAATATCTGTCAAAAGGCTACCACACCTTTGAAGGGAACTTCTGGGAAAAGGTAAAATCGGTAGACAGTCGCTCGGAAGGACGGGACACCATTCACACCGTTTCCCGCGAATTGTTACCTGCGGCGTTTATCAACGAGTTTTTGCTTGATGACAGCAAACAGTTTGCCGGCCTAGTTGAAGCGATTAATCCTGATACGCTGGAAGTCCTTGATCTTGGGTATGAGCGCTTGATGGGGCGGCATGCCTGGGGCATTACACCGAAAAATATTGGCCAGGCGATGGCCCTGCATGCGTTACTCGATCCTCACATTGACCTGGTTATTCTGACGGGGCCAGCGGGAAGTGGAAAAACCTTGTTAGCGCTTGCGGCTGCACTTGAGCTGGTGGTCGAAAAGAACATGTACGAGAAGATCATTGTCACCCGCTCAACCCCGGAGATAGCCGAATCGATTGGTTTTCTACCCGGCACGGAAGAAGAGAAAATGTTGCCATGGCTCGCTGCCATTACCGATTCACTTGAGGTGTTGCACAAACATGATGAAAATGTGAAAGGTTCAATGAGCTACATCATGGAAAAAGCCAATATCCAGTTTAAGTCAGTCAACTTTATGCGTGGCCGCAGTATCCAAAACTCAATTGTGATCCTGGATGAGTCGCAAAACCTAACGGCGGCACAGCTAAAAACCATCATAACCCGATGTGGTGAAGGTACTAAGCTGATATGCAGCGGTAACCTGGCACAAATTGATAGCAACTATTTAAGCCCGGTTACCTCAGGTCTGACTTACTTGGTCGAGAAGTTTAAAAACTTTTCCGGCAGTGCCACCGTCAACCTGGACGGCGTAGTGCGCTCCCGCCTAGCCGAATTTGCCGAAGAAAACCTCTGATTGGCCGTTGGCGTTATTCGACAATATAGGGCTTGATACCGTATTTGGTAGCAAGCCTGTTTACCTCTCCACTTTGTTTTAGTATGGCGTAGCCGCGATTAAATGCGTTTAATTTTTCCTGTGCATCGGCGGCCTGCCGTGAAATTACGAGGTGTTGGTTGATAGTGGCAATACTCGGCTCGATATAGATTAAATCATCTTTGTATTCTGGGTAGCGGGAGACCAGAATATGGCGTCCTACTGCTTTATCGACCAGTGCCATATCAATTCGTTGCTTTAAAAGTTTGGCGATATTTTGTTGCAAATAGGTCACTTCCTCAATGATAGCACCAGAGCCTTCTAATTGCGGCGGGTAAATAAACCCGTGTACTGTGCCTAAGCGCGTGCCGGCCAGATCGCTGACCGACGTGAAGGTAACCGCAGAGTCGGTGTGCTTATAAAACCCGATTTCGTTGGCCGGCATAGGGTTTGAAAACAAGAACCAGCGTTCCCTGTCTTTTGCGTACCACATTGAAAAAAGGCCGTCGTATACTCCTTTTTTGACTTCTTCCACCCTGCGCTGCCATGGAGGAATGTACACCAGCTCGACGTGATAGTCTGATAACGCATAGGCTTTGGTAACAATTTCTGTAATAAAGCCTTTTCCATTGAGGCTGCTGCCGTAATAGGGCGGGTATTCACCGTACGCCAGTGTCACTTTTTTTGGCGTCGCAGCAGGTGAATTTTGCGCAACCGCAAGATGACATAAAAACAACGATGTTAAAAAAAGAAATATAAGCCTCACAGATACTCCTGAATGTTAAAACCTATTGAATGCGCTCCAGAGTGTATTGGCCATTCGCAAGAAATTGACGCGTTGTTGGTGCGACCTGACCAAACGGGATGAGTGCCGGGCCGGTCGGCTCCATTAATATATAGGTAGTACCTTCGTACATCACGGTGAGTTCATTTCCTCTTGGCGGCAGGGCAACGCCAAGTAATGCATGTTCGGGGAGTAACACCATCACCAAAGGGTTGTTCGGCAGGAAGGCCCGTATAATTGCCGCGGTGATGACGGACTTGCTGTCGCAATCGCCTTTATTCTGATCCAAAATTTGAGGAGGGGGCGAAAAACCCGAACCATTGCTGCCGGTGCGATCTTCCAGCGAGTCATAAGGTATGCTTTGCACCCAGCTTAGTAGCAAATTTAAGTACTCTCGCGCGTCAGAGTCTTGTTTGAGTTGCTCGTAAAATGCCTGTGATAATGGTATGAGCGCTTCGGTGGTCTCCATAATATAGCGCACGTGATCGGGCTTGACCGCCTGCTCATTAAGTGGCGTTATAAATTGGGTGTAATAGTGATCGTCCAGATACTCGGTGTAGGCGGCTGCCCGTCGCGATTGTAATTGCGCTTGAACCATTTCGGCCTGTTGCTGACTGCGGGAACGTACCTTGACTTCAATGGAATCACGCTGAGGATTGATTTCAATATGTGCGCGTTTCGGGTTGATTTGTTTCGCTTCTTTGAGCAGTGCCACAGTAACATAGCGTTGAGCCAAAGCGGGTTGAAAAGTACGTTGAATACTGGGAATTTTGTCTAGTTGCTGGTTGTCGAGCGCGAATTCAATGGCACGTTCATTACCACTGAGGTCAAGCCAGCGATAGGCATAACTGACAAACTCAGTGGTACGCGCTTTCTGAAACGCAATTTGCTGCGCGAATGTGGGTACACCCAGCAACAAAAAGGTAATGGCTATTAGTCTAAGTCGCACGATGCACCAGCCTTATATCAACAACTTAGGTTATACTACATTACCTTATTATGGTGCAAATTTAACCGTTTGGGTACTGTACCAGTGTAGGGTTGGGTGAAGACTGACGACGCTACCTACAATAATCAATGTTGGAGGCTGAATATTGCTGCTGTTGGCTAGCGACTCAATATTGCTTAGCGTTCCGGTGAGTACTTTTTGTTCAGGCAAGGTCGCGTTTTCAATTAGCGCGATCGGTGTGTGACTACTGAGGCCATGCGCGATAAGCTTCTCGCAAATTACCGGCAGACCGGTTAATCCCATATAAAAAACTATCGTTTGGTTGGCATGGGCGAGGGCGGGCCAGTTTAAGTCAACGGTGCCGTCTTTTAAGTGACCGGTGGCGAAAACCACTGACTGGGCATGATCCCGATGGGTTAGCGGGATACCCGCATAGCTGCTTGCACCACTGGCGGCGGTGATACCGGGGACAACTTGAAAGCTGATACCGGCATCAACCAGTGAGGCAATTTCTTCCCCACCCCGGCCAAATATGAACGGATCGCCCCCTTTCAGGCGCACGACCCGCTGGCCTTGTTTGGCTTTTTCGATAATCAGAGCGTTTATCTCAGCTTGAGGAACACTGTGTAAGCTTTTTGCTTTGCCTACGTACAGTTTTTCTGCGTCTCTTCTGACCAATTCGAGAATTTGTGCTGATACCAGACGGTCATAAATAACCACGTCCGCTTTTTGCATTAATCGTAATGCGCGAAAGGTGAGTAAGTCAGCATCGCCGGGACCCGCGCCAACCAGATACACTTCACCGGCCTGGCGTTGGTCACTGGCAGCGGCAGTCAGCGTTTGCTCGAACAGTGACTGTGCTTTGTCATATTGATCTTTTTCCACCAGTTCGGCGACGTCCCCTTCAAAGATGGTTTCCCAAAAATTGCGTCTGCTGGTGACCGTGTCTAATGCACCTTTGACTTTATCCCGTGCAGCTTGAGCAAAAGCGCCGAGTTTGCTGATATGTTGTGGGATCACACTTTCCAGTTTTTGTCGTAAGTGCCGCAATAAGACCGGTGCTGCGCCACCGCTGCTCAGGGCGATAGTGATCGGTGAGCGGTCAATAATCGAAGGCGTTATAAATTGGCAAAGCGGTGTGTTGTCGACCACATTGACCAGAATATTTTGCTGCCTGGCAAGTTGTGATATCTGCGCGTTGAGATGACTATCAGCAGTACAGACAAACACCATACCCACACCGGCTAAATCCGTCTGCTCAAATTTTCGTTGGTATAAGGTAACCTGAGGTGAATTGGCGAGTTCAACCACCGTTGGATCGACGTGATCAGCCACAATGACTATCTGGGCCTGGGTTTTTAATACCAGCTCCAATTTGCGCGCAGCTACATTACCTGCTCCTACGATAAGGCAGGTCAAAGAGCTTGTATCGATAAAAGCGGGAAAGTACTGCATAAGCTTATACTATGATCATAAAAAGGCTATTTTGCCAGTACTCATATACTAAATTAAAAAAGAAATAACGAATTGTTATTTCTTTTTGGAATATAGCCTGGTATCAAGCTAGCGTATTTTTGCTCGGCAACACTTGATACCCGGTTTCCTTTGACGACTATTTTTTACGCTTTTTCGGTGGCGTATCCTGCCATTCCCGAAGCGAAAGCTTTTGCCCGGCGACGCGGGTATTTTGCAGGATACTGCGGGTTTCTCCTGGCATACCTGCAGGTAAATCCACGGTGCTGAATTTGTCATAAATTTCGATGGCACCGATGTGTTTGCTCTGAATGTTGGCTTCGTTGGCTATCGCGCCCACAATATTGCCAGGTTTGGCGCCATGGGCGTGACCGACATCGATTCTAAAGCGTTGCATACCGGCTTCAGGCTTGCGCTGGCCTTTATTCGGGCTTTTACGGTCTCGACCTCTGCCGTCACGGCTATCTCTGCCGCCTTTATTGTCACGACGATCGCCACGTTCACTGTGGGCGGGTTTGCTGTGCAGGTCGGGGCGATCAGACTCTTTAAGCATCAGCGGTTCATCACCTTGTGCCAATTGAACCAGTGCCGCCATTAATACTTCAGGCGAGGCTTCTGTTTCTTTTTGTAACATTTCGACAATGGGCATCAGCTTTTCTAACCCTTTGTCATCAATGGCTTGTGCGACAGACAGCTTAAACTTACTTAACCGGGTTTCGTTCAGTTCGCCAATAGATGGAATTGGCATTTGTTCAATTTGTTGTTTGGTGGTTTTTTCAATTGCAAATAACAAGCGCTTTTCGCGATGTGAGATGAACAAGATAGCATCACCACTGCGCCCAGCACGGCCGGTTCTACCTATGCGATGCACATACGATTCGGTATCATAAGGGATGTCAAAGTTAATGACGTGGCTGACGCGCTCCACATCAAGGCCTCGGGCGACCACATCGGTGGCCACAAGAATATCAATGGTGCCGTCTTTTAGCTTTTCTACGGTGCGCTCACGGGCATTTTGCGGGATATCACCGTTTAGCGGCTCCACATCATAACCTCTTGCTGCCAGCTTATCGGCTAATTCCACTGTAGCTGTTTTGGTACGTACGAATATAATCATGCCATCAAATGGCTCAACTTCCATGATCCGTGTCAGCGCTTCTAATTTATGGTGCCCCGCGACCTGACAGAAACGCTGACGGATCGTACTTGCTGTGGAGACTTTTGACGCTATTTTCACGTGCTTGGGATCATTCAGATAGCGCTGAGTGATTTTTTTGATCGGACCAGGCATAGTGGCAGAGAAAAGTGCAGTCTGACGTTCTTTGGGTGCGTGCGATAAAATTGTTTCCACATCATCAATAAAGCCCATGCGTAACATTTCGTCAGCTTCATCAAGCACTAAGAATTTTAATTCACTTAAATTGAGCGTTTTACGATTAATATGGTCAATTATACGACCAGGTGTGCCCACCACAACTTGCACGCCGCGTTTTAATTGCCTGATTTGGTTGTCATATGACTGACCTCCATACACCGGCAATACTTTTATCGCTTTCGAAAAGCTGGCGTAAACCTGAAAGGCTTCAGCAACCTGGATGGCCAGTTCGCGGGTAGGGGCCAGTACGAGCAGCTGAGGTAAGCGGGAATCAGGCTCTATCTGTGCCAGCATGGGTAAGGCAAATGCTGCGGTTTTACCCGTACCTGTTTGTGCCTGCCCTAACAGGTCATGCCCTTCGAGCAGTAATGGAATACTCTCTGCCTGGATGGGCGACGGTTTCTCATAGCCAACTTTTTCAAGTGCTTGTAAGATAGGTTGTGGTAAATTAAGGTCTTTAAAAGTCAGCTCGACATTATTGGTCATTCATGATCCTGAGAAAAGGCGGGCGCGGCTAAGGAAAAAGCCGGCAAGTCATTGCAAAACGCTTATTATATTCCATTAATAAAGTTGTATCCAATTAAATGAAAACTGGATTTGACAAATCCGGTGAGTAAACATACAAAAGCTACTGAAGATAGTGGCTAACAATCTAAGGTAGGGAACAAGATGAATAAAGCCAGAGTAGGTACGTTCATAGCAATCGCAGGACTGATCGGGTTGTATGGTTGTGGGCAGGCATCGGTTGAGGAATATGTTAGTGCCGCACGCCAGTTTCAGGAAGCCAATGATATTGACGCCGCAATTATTGAATATAAAAACGCAGTGCAACTGGACCCAGGTGCGCCGACCCCACGCTTTGAGTTAGGCAAACTTTACCTTGAAAAAGGCAATTACGCTGGCGCTGAAAAAGAACTGAATCGGGCGCTGGAGCTGGGCCATCCGCCATCCAAGGTGCTGCCCCATTTAACCGTGGCCTACCAGTATACGGGGGCCGAAAACGCGTTATCAAAGGTTGACCACAATGCACAAGGGATGACCGCGGTTGACAAAGTTAAAGTGGGATTTTACAAAATTGAAGCCCTGGTCAACCTGGATAAAAAAGAAGAGGCAAAAGCCCTTATCGATGAACTGTTGGAGTTGGAGACCTCTTCAGTTTACCAAGGATTAGTGCAGTCAATGGATCATATACTGGCCAAAGACTTTGATACGGCGCTCACCAATACCTTGTCTCTTCGTGAGCAGTCACCGACCAATAAAGATGTACTCCTTCAATTAGCGCGCTTGTACCTGGTAACGGGCGATCGGGATAAAGCGGCAGAAGTCTATGAAGCGTATGTTAAGTCTTATCCTAAAGACATCAGTACAAAGTTTTCACTGGCAGTGCTGCTGATCGAGCTGGGGCGATACGAGGAAGCTGAGCCCATCGTTGCGGACCTCTTAAAATTAAATCGCGAACATGGGGTGTTAAATCAGCTTCAAGGCATTATTGAAGCCTCGAAGGGCGATTATGAATTAGCGTTGGTGCATTTAGAAAAGGCTATTCAAAACGGCCGCAATGAGCCGGCTGTTAGGCTTCTGGCCGGACACAGTGCCTATAAACTTGAAGATTTTGCCGCGGCCAGTCGCCATTTATCCATGATTGCATCCGATCTTCCTGATAGTCATCCTGGGTTGCGGATGCTTGCTGACAGCTTATTGCAACAGGGGCTTAGCGGCGACGCAACGAGCGTTCTTAACCGACTGGAAGGCGATACCCAGGCCGATGCTGCTTTATTTTCGAAAGCGGGCTTTGAGTTACTGCGTGAAGGCAATATCGAAGATGCCCGCAAGATGGTGGAAAAAAGTAGTGAGCTAAGCACTTCAGCAAATGATCTGGCCAGGCTGGGAATGCTTCAGCTGTCGCTTAACGATGTCGATGGCATTGTTAATCTGGAGGCGGCTGCGGAAAAATCGCCGCAATCGGAACTTACGCAAAAGACACTACTTGCGGCTTACGTCTCAACGAATCAATTAGAAAAAGCCAAGGCATTGGCAAAGGAATGGACGCAAAAAGAAGATGACGCAGTGGGGCCATGGCTGGTATTGGCTGATATAGCCCTGAAAGAAGAGAATTTCGAAGAAGCCAGTCAGGCTTTGCAAAAGGCGACCGAAGCCGCCCCTGATGATGCCCGCATTCACCTGACCAAGGGGCGAATGTACGCCCAGCAAGAACAGCTTGAGCAGGCAAAAGATGAAGTGCAAGCCGCATTGGCGAAAGAACCGGAAAATATCGCCGGTCTCTCGTTCTTATATGCGCTTGAAACAGAGCAGGGCAATCAGGCTCAGGTGATTGAACGAGTAGAAAACGCGCTGGAGAAAAATAAAGAGAATCTGCAGCTGCGGTTACTGTTAGCGCGGATGTACTTTTCGGTCGATGAATCAGACAAATTGTTAGCCACCTTAGAGCCTCTGGAAAAGCTCGAAGACAAGCCTAAAGTATACTGGGAATTAAAAGGGCAGACCCTGCTGAAAACGAATCAAATCCCGGCAGCCCTAGCGCATTTCGAAAACTGGCAATCGGCGTCACCAACCAATAAAAGTGCAGTACTGGGGCTTTTGCTTATCTATGATGCGCAAAGTAATTATGAAGAAGGCTTAAATGCGCTGGAAGCATTTCTTAAGGTACGCAATGACAGGCAGCTAAAGGTGATAAAAGCTTACTTCCATGCGATGCTTCGCCAAATCAGCCAGGCGCGCAAGATTATCGATGGATTGCCTGAGAATATGAAAGAGGTGCCGTTTGTGCGTGGCATTAAAGCGCGAATAGCACTTCAGGAAGGTAAAGGTGAGTCTGCCGTGGAAGATGCTCTTGCTGCCTATGAGGCGCTACCTAATGCAAAAAATGCTGTGTTGGTGCTGGCCAGTTACGAAACAACCAACCAACGGGACGAGGGGTTTGCCTTTCTTAAAAAGCACCTCGAAGCAAACCCCAATGATTTGCGTGCCAATATGTTATATGCCGAGCGCCTGATTGGTGAGGATCCTAAAGCAGCGCAAAAGGTTTACGAAAATATATTAAAGGCCACGCCGGACAACTTTGTTGTGCTTAATAACTTAGCCTACCTGTATTTTGAAGATGGAAACCTCAAGCGTGCTGAAGAGCTGGCGCGCAGAGCTGTTGAACTAAACCCTGGAAACGCTGATTCTGTCGATACTTTAGCGCAAGTGCTTATTAAACAAGGTCAGCCAGAAGAAGCGTTAACACTTTATGAAAAGGTCGTGGATGACAAGACACGTAATGAAGAAGTGTATTTAAACTATGTTGAATTGTTGTTTAAGCAAGGCCGGACCGCATTAGCGGAGCGTAAATTAACCGCTCGAGAATATCAGCGTCAAAGCGCCAAAGAACGAGAGCAGGCCCTTAAAGAGCAATATTTGTAATCAAGCTGGGCTGGCTGAGTCATGCGGCTCAGCCAACTTCTCATCCAAAAGTCTAATTAATTTTTTTTAAGAGCGGGTCCGCCCCCTCAGTCTCGCCTTCGTTTAAGTTATGATTGGTTCAACGAAAAAAGCCATGTCTTCAGTCCATAGCCGTTATAGATTAAAGAGTTAGTCAGCCTATCTTGCACCTCATTTGTGCAGCCAGGGGGGCGTAAGTGAGAATTTCAGGCGTTTTTTTATGCTTAAATAATATTTGCCCGGTATCGCCAATAATATAACCGTATTAGCGCTTGCTAGCACAGTTGCTAACTTACCCTATACTGACGATGTTGTTTAAGACTAAACAATGAGAGCAGAAGTAATATATTTTTCAATTTTGAGGAAATTATTATGGCGACAAATCAGGACAAAAAGAAGCAGCAACAGCCAAAGGATTCTTACAGAGATCCTCAACGTAACCAGTCCAAAAAACGGCCTTCCGGACAAGAGCCTTCTCGTTAATTTTTCATTTTAATCAGGATAATGGAAGGGGAGAAAACTCCCCTTTCTTCGTTTACGATTTGGTCGTCTGAGCGGATTGCGATTCAACTTGCTGGCGCAGTTTAACCAGTTCATTCATCACATCCTGCATGGTCGGCTCGTTACTGGCTTCTTCTTCAAGCTTGCGCGCTTTTTGACTTTCCTGCTCCATCACATTTACCACAATACCGATCACCATATTCAGGAACGCGAAGGCGGTGAAAAAAATGAAAGTTAAGTAATAAATCCAGCTTAAACCGTAGATTTCCTGGGTCTCGTACATCACGTCGGTCCAATCTTCAAAGGTCATTATTCTGAACAGCGTCAGCAACGAGATGGTAATGTCGCCCCACAAGACAGGATTGATCGCTTCAAACAGTGTAGAGCCGATGGCAGCGTAAATATAGAAGATGATAAACATCAGCAGCATGACATAACCTAATTGAGGCAATGCTTTCACTAACGACACAAGTAATACGCGTAACTCAGGGATGATCGATATCATCCGGAGCACCCGGAACACCCGTACGAGTCGGGCAACCACCGCGAGTTCGGCATTATCGGCTGGTATTAAGCTAATTAACACAATCAGTGTATCAAACCAGTTCCAGAAACTTTTGAAAAAGATACGTTTATTGGGTTCAGCCAAAAAGCGAATCGCGATTTCGGTGAGGAAAAATAAGCTGATAAACCAATCTAAGATGAGTGTCACACTACCGAAAGTGGGGGGCATGTCATAGGTCTTTGCTCCAACCAGTAAGGCAGAAATAACGATAACGGCAATAACAAAGCTTTCGAATAGCTTATTGGCGCGAATAGTTTCAAATTTTTCGTGGAGTTGAGTGGCGTTCATTACTATAGCGTGATTACTTCTGGGGGGCGGATTATAGCAATGGCAGGTTAAATTATGAAAATGCTTTTGCGGCTGAACAGGCTATTAGCCTATTTTTGGCTAAGTGTAACTGGGTGCCTGAGCCGTCAGCGCGACCTTGTGGATATTAGCATGAGTTGCAGGCACTAGCGTGTGGTGTTTTTTTTACAACCCGTTGATAACACAACCATCCATGTTCAAGAATGATTGTGCTTGAGTGATATTAAGCGGTGAGTGAAGAGGATTTTTCTGCTACGTCACACTCCGCCGCCCCGAAGAGGAGCAAGTGCGAGCGGGGCGTCTTATACCCCCGCAATTGCGTCCAATCTGGCTCACCGTGCTGTGTAAAAACGGATTATAGAACAAAAGCGTAACGCTAAATACAGCGCGACAGCCCATTATCATCGGATTTAAAGCGCTTGCCTTCGCGGTTTGTTATTCGCTAGTATATTCAGGTAACACAAAATCTCATTTAAGGTCAGTCATGGAAGATGAAATTCAACAGATACAGTGGAAATGTAATCAATTATCTAAAGAGCTGGAAAATTATCAGGTAGCGAAAGGGAATGTGTCAGAGCTTAAGCAGAAGCTGGCAGGTTTTTTAGCGTCACTTGAACAGTTTGACGCTTACGTGGATAAAAAAGCTCACTAACTAAAAAAACACAAAGCTCATCAGCCAAACGCCAGTCTGCCGACGTTTGGCTAATCATGTTAATACTTTTATTCTTCTGTTGCTGGTTTCAATCCTTGATTAATCATTTGCAGATCGTTTTCAGTCAGGTTCCCTGCTGCTTGTTTCAGATTCACCACTGCCTGGATGAAGTTATAGCGGGCATCAGAAAGGTTACGACGGGCATCGAATAAATTTCGAGTGCTGTTTAATACATCTACGATTGTTCGCGTTCCCACATCAAAGCCTGCTTCCGTCGCTTGTAGCGCACTGCGCGCAGAGACTACAGCTTGTTCCAGAGCGCGAATGGTCGAAATAGAGGCGCGTACATCATTGTAAGAACTCCGCACTGACTGAACAGTTTGACGATAGCTGAACTCTAAATCTTCACTGGCGGAGACATAGAGGTGGCGTGCCTGGTCAGCTAATGCAGATGTTCTGAAGCCCGAAAAAATCGGCACTGAAAGTTGAACGGTTGCATTGTAACTATCTTGATAAGGGGTTTCAAAGGCATCAACAAATGGTTGGCCTGCTTCTGTTACACCTTCAGATTCCGTATCGTTTTTCGCTTTACCCGCATTGGCGCTGAAGCCTAAGGTGGGTAAATGCCCCGCACGAGCGCTGGAAATGTCTTCTTTAGCAATATCCACCGCCAAACGGTTAACCAGTAAGGTCAGGTTTTTGTCTTCTGCAATTTCTAACCATTGATTTACATTTTGCGGTGCAGGCGGTTCGGCCGAAAAGTTTTCTGTGTCCAGTGCGTACAGCTTATCGTGATACTTACCGGTAATAACACGCAGCGATTCCAGTGCGAACTCTAACTGGTTTTCGGCCTGAATTTCTTGCGCCACGGTATTATCAAAGTTTGCCTGAGCTTCATGGACATCGGTAATAGCGGTCAGACCCACTTCGAAACGTTGACGGGTTTGTTCCAGTTGGCGCTCGATTGCACGCTTTTCGGCACGCACAAAGGTGACATTGTCGCGGGCGCGCAGCACGTCAAAATAGGCAGTAACCACTCTTACGATAAGTTCCTGAATGCTGGCAGCATATTGAGCATCACTTTGCTCGGCGACTCGTTCAGCGCGATCTAAGCCAACCCAGTTCGCGTGGTCATACAATGACATCGTTAAATCAAGGCCGTAGGAGGTGGTATCGGTATCTGAGTCGAGCGTAAATGTCTGGTTACCGAGGTTTTGCGTGCGTTCGCCACCTGATTTCGTGTAGGCCACATAGCCGGAAATTTGCGGTAGCAAATTTGCACGACTGATAGAAATTCCTTCAAAGGAGGCATCGCGTTGCGCTTTAGCACGATTAACCTGCGGGTCGTTCGCCATAGCTTGTTGATAAACTTGCATTAAATCATCTGCAAACGCGGATGTAGTAACTCCCATCCCAATGATTAGCGACAATAACGTTTTTTTCATGTACGCGCCTTCCAATATATAAAATTTGGCCTGTAAGACCTAACAATGTGCCAAGTGTATGAAATTTATTTAGTTGTAAACAGTAACATGTGGTAACAGTCCATGTTTATCTGTAACAGAATATGTTTTTTACTTTAAAGTTATTCTTCTTTGATACAGTTAAATCGTTTAGGTCCGTGCTAAAGTGAACTGTCCGATACGTATCCAATATAAAGATGATAACGGTTTTATCAATAAAAGTGGCAGCAAATGAGCAACGAAATTTTAAGTTTCACCTCAAAAGATATCGAAATTATTGAAAAAAAGCGCGTTTATGACGGTTTTTTCAAAATGGTGCGATACGATTTTAAGCATAAACTTTTTGAGGGTGGCTGGAGTGACGTGGTTCGCCGTGAAATTTTTGAGCGGGGACATGCGGTTGCCGTATTACCATACGACCCCCAAAATGATGAATTTGTATTGATTGAGCAAGTTCGGATTGGTGCGCAGGCTACATCAGATACCCCTTGGTTAATGGAGGTGATAGCCGGCATTATCGATGAGGGTGAAACGCAGGAAAATGTGTGTCATCGTGAAGCCGAAGAAGAAGCCGGTATTAAGTTAACAAACCTGACTAAAGCGCTCAGTTACCTGGTCAGTCCCGGCGGAACCACCGAGCGGGTGCACATCTTCGTTGCGCAATGCGATTCAAGTTCGGCTAAAGGGATCCACGGGCTAGATCACGAGTCTGAAGATATCCGGGTTCACCGTATTGATACCACTACGGCCAAAGCGTGGCTGGAAAACGGAATTATCGACAACGCCGCGGCGATAATTGCGCTACAATGGTTTTTTATGAACAAAGAATCCTTACTTCAAAGTTGGCGCTAACGTGAGCAAAACCAGTCGTAAATATGTCCCTCCATTAGCAAGCATGCAGGCGGTATGTGAACATAATTACAGCCGCTTTTTACGTATGCTTCCTGATTGTGATACGCAGGAACTTAGTTATCGTTTCGCGGTGACCGATGGGTTAGCGTACTGCATTACCATTCTGGATTCTGCACGCTACACCAGTACGGTGTCAGTTGAACAAATCAATCACAGCAGCCCATCATTCATGAAACCCTGTATGGTGGTTCGACTGTATCATGATGCAAAAATGGCAGAAGTGGTCAGTAGTCAGAATACCGGGTCCATTGCCGCCTCTTACGATTATCCGAATGCCAAGATGCATGCAAAAAACGAAAAGCAGATGGTCAATGTCTTTCTGGCAGAATGGCTACAATTCTGTATCAAGCTGCGTCCCCAAGTACTTAATGAGGTGTAATGCGCCTTATTCAGCTTTCAGACTGTCACCTGTTTAGTGACAAAACATACATCGGTTATGCGTCCGTTAACCCCTATCAGAGCTTACAGGAAGTATTACGCCTGGCGGCCTCATTGCAACCAGATTTTATTTTGGTCACCGGTGATATCAGCGGAGATGACAGTGCGCAAAGTTATCAGCATTTTTTAACTTTAATGCAAGCCGAGGTACCCCACGTGGCTTTTGCTGTGCTGCCTGGCAACCATGACGCCAATCACAGCTTTATGACTTATTTAAGTAAATACTCACTGTCATCAGATAAGCCTGTAGATATGGATGAGTGGTTGCTGCATGGGTTGGATACGCGTTATCAGGGGACGCTGGGGTATGTGGATAACGAACAATTGCAACAGATCAAAAACGTCATGAATCGGCACCGAGAGAGGTATCACCTTATGGCGTTACACCACCACCCACTCGCGTCAGATAGCTGGATGGACACCCATGCGCTGAAGAATGAACACGCGCTTCTTGCCTTTGTCGGCCAGACTGAGCAAATTAAGCTGGTTATTCATGGGCATGTTCACTTTCCCCTGCAGCGACAAATCAACGATATACCTGTATTAGGCGTACCCTCTACCTGCTGGCAGTGGCAAATGACGCCTGATTTTGCATTTTCAACCGACAAACCAGGGCTGCGAATTATTGATTTGCATGACAATGGCTCCTGGTCTACCCAAATAAGGAGAGTGTAGTGCAAGAAATTTTGTACTTACATGGATTTTTAAGTTCCCCGCAATCACAGAAGGCAACGCAAACCCGGCATTACTTTGAACGCCACTATCCTGACGTCAACGTTCATTTTCCCGCCCTGCCAAATACGCCATCTGAAGTAAGTGAATATTTACTCTCATTTATTCATGGGAAAATGAAAAATGTTGAAGCAGGTTTAAAGGTTATTGGTAGTTCAATGGGCGGTTTTTTGGCTACCTGGCTGGTAGAAAAATACGGTGGCAAAGCCGTCCTGGTTAATCCTGCGGTTAAGCCATTTGAGCTGCTACAAGATTATCTGGGCGAGCATGTAAACCCGTATAGCCAGGAAAGCTTCACTATTACAGAACAGGACATGACTTTCTTAAAGCAGCTGGACACCCCGCAGGTCAGCAACCCTGATAGTTATCGGGTGATGTTGCAAACTGGTGATGCCACCTTAAACTACCGGGAAGCGCAAACAAAATATCAGCATAGTTTACTGGTTGTGGAAGAGGGCGGTGATCATAGTTTTCAAGGATTTGAGAACCATCTTGATGAAATCGCACAGTTTTTACTGGGGCAGTACAGATAGCAAAATAAATTCAACGTATTCGTTGAGCATAAGCAATTGCTGGAAACTTGTACCCCTGATAACATCTTAACTCTAGATTTTTTAAATCCGTGATAAGTCTTAACCTGACCGTTGGTTAATTAGCATAAGGCACATAATAATATGGCAGAGCAATATAACGCCGATGCAATTGAAGTATTAAATGGCTTAGATCCCGTTAAGCGCCGGCCTGGAATGTATACGGACACCACACGTCCCAATCATTTAGGCCAGGAAGTGATCGACAACAGTGTGGATGAAGCACTGGCCGGCCACGCCACCAATATCAAAGTGATCCTGCATGAAGACCAGTCTCTTGAAGTGATTGATGACGGCCGTGGTATGCCGGTAGATATTCACCCGGAAGAAAAGATGTCAGGCGTAGAACTGATCATGACCAAACTGCATGCGGGTGGCAAATTCTCTAATAAAAACTATGAGTTTTCTGGTGGTTTGCATGGCGTGGGAATATCTGTTGTAAATGCCTTATCGACCAGGGTTGAGGTGGTGATCCGTCGTGACAGTCAGGTTTTTCAGATTGACTTTGCCAACGGCGATCGCAGCGAGGATTTGCGCGTCATTGATAGCTGCGGGCGCAGAAATACGGGCACCAGAGTTAGGTTTTGGCCTGATCCCCAATATTTTGATACCGCCAAATTCTCTGCCACAAAACTTAAACATAACCTGCGAGCCAAAGCTGTGCTTTGCCCGGGCTTGCGAATTAAATTTGAAGATAAAGTCGCCAAAGAAAGTGAAGAGTGGTGCTTTGAGGATGGCCTGAAAGACTATCTTTATCAATCGGTGGAGCAATACGAGACACTTCCGCAGGACACTCCGTTTGTCGGCACCTTCAGTGGTAACAAAGAAGCCGCTGACTGGGCAGTGATGTGGTTGCCAGAAGGTGGTGAGTTAACCACCGAAAGCTATGTGAACCTTATTCCTACAGCGCAAGGTGGTACCCACGTGAATGGCCTGCGCCAGGGCTTGCTTGAGTCCATGCGTGAATTCTGTGAGTTTCGCAACCTCATGCCCCGTGGCATTAAACTCACTCCGGATGATATCTGGGATCGTTGTGCCTATATTCTGTCTACCAAGATGCAGGATCCCCAATTTGCCGGGCAAACCAAAGAACGCCTTTCTTCCCGTCAGGCTTCTGCCTTTGTGTCTGGTGTGGTCAAAGATGCATTTAGCCTGTGGCTGAATCAACACACCGATATTGCTGAAGCGTTAGCCGAGATGTGTATTAATAACGCCCAGCGTCGTTTACGCCAGACCAAAAAAGTAGCCCGTAAAAAAGTCACCCAGGGACCTGCCTTACCCGGTAAATTAACGGACTGCTCCTCACAGGATATTAATCATTCCGAGCTGTTTCTGGTGGAAGGGGATTCCGCGGGTGGATCGGCGAAACAAGCACGGGATCGGGAATTCCAGGCCATCATGCCGTTACGCGGAAAAATATTGAACAGCTGGGAAGTGGATTCTTCGCAGGTGTTGGCTTCTCAGGAAATTCACGATATTTCGGTCGCACTGGGTATTGATCCGGACTCAGACGATTTAAGTGGTTTGCGCTACGGCAAGATTTGTATATTAGCGGATGCTGACTCGGATGGATTGCATATCGCCACATTGTTATGCGCCTTGTTCGTCAAACATTTCCGTACATTGGTTAATCATGGGCACGTATACGTTGCCATGCCACCCCTGTTTCGTATCGATATCGGAAAAGAAGTATATTATGCGCTGGATGAAGGCGAGAAACAGGGGATTCTGGATCGTATTGAAGCCGAGAAAAAGCGGGGCAAAGTGAACGTACAGCGCTTTAAAGGGTTGGGTGAAATGAACCCGATGCAGTTACGTGAAACTACCATGGATCCGAATACCCGTCGTTTAGTACAGCTTACCATTGATGACGCCGAAGGCATGTTAGAAATGATGGATATGCTGCTGGCGAAAAAACGTTCCGGTGATCGTAAGAGCTGGTTGGAAAGCAAAGGCAATATGGCTGAGGTGGTGTTGTAGCCTCGGGTTGCCTCAGTGGCGTATCACACTTCACGTAAAATAGAGCGCGGTTGAGTCGGAGCAATGCTCGCGCATGCTGGTCTGAAACGTAGTGACCGGCACGGCGATGTTAAGGGGCTGACGCCCGTTGTTGGGGGCGTCATTTCATCAACATTTCCTCATTTTCCTGCAGTAAAGCCAGCTGGTGGCGCACATCTTCCAGGTTTTCATTGGCAACTTCGTAAAAACGCGGCGACAACCTAATGGCTTGTTCAAAAAAATGTTCGGCTTCTTCATAGCGCTTTTCCAGCATCAGAAAATAACCTAAATCGTTGTACGCCTGAGCGTCTGTCATGACACGGTTTAAGGTTTGAAAGGCTCTGTTATACCTCCCCATACGCGTGTAGACCAGCCCTAAATTTGTCCATGCCCGCTTATAGGTGGGCGACGCATCAATCGCTTGTTGAAAATATCTGACCGCATTGCTGGCGCTACCGGATAAATACTCAGAGTAGCCCCGATTGGTAAGCAGGATTGGAGAGTTTGGGTAGGTGATGAGTGCCAGTTCATACACCGCTTTAGCTTCACTGTATTTGCCCATCAGGTCATAGGTTACCCCAAGCCCGTTATACGCCAGCAAGGGCGATTTATCGTCCAGCGGGATTTGCTCCTGTGAGTCTGGATACAAGGTGCTTAAACGCTCCTGATCTTCCAGCGTGGCCTGCTGTAAATGGGCGGATGCCTCAGTAAACTGTTTGTTGGCAAGGTACAGCAAGCCAGCTTCGGTCAACGCCTGGGTGTGGGAAGGCTCAAGATACAATACCCGTTTGAGCATTTGTAAGGCAAAGTCATGTTTACCAAGTCGCTTATTCAGATCGGCGATTTGGTAAAGCAATTCGATATCGTCGGGTGAACTTTCCAACGCCTTCAGATAGTAAATAAGGGCTTTTTCAAGTTCCATGGCTTTTTCATAGTGCCCAGCCATGGTGAGTAACTGCTCATCTGAGGCAACGGCTTTTTCCTGGCGAGCAGATGAGTCGGTAGTGCTGCAACCTGCAACGGTTAAGATTATTAGTATTGTTACGACACGTATTAACATAATTATTCCTTTAAAATGCAAGTTCCCATACTGAGGATACCTTCAACACCGCAGGCCCAATGGCCACGATGAAAAATGAAGGCCAGATACAGACCATCATTGGAAAAACCATTTTGACGGCCACTTTGGCGGCCATTTCTTCGGCGGCCTGTAAGCGCTTATCACGATATTCTTCTGCATACACGCGCACTGTTTCGGCTACGCCAGTGCCTAACCGAATACTTTGTACAATCACTGAATTGAGTCCGCGTATATCATCTAAACCGGTGCGGTGGCCGAACTCTTCTAATGCCTGTGCCAGTGGGATCCCCACTTTGACTTTTTTAACCACCAAAGTTAATTCGTCGGCCAGGTAGGGGTGCACCGCTTTAAGCTCTTTACCGACCCGCTGGAACGACTCCAACAAACCCAAACCCGACTCGCAGCATACCACCAGTAAATCCAGTGCATCGGGGAAGCAGCGACGCAACTTGCGCATGCGGCTTGAAGCCAGTTTTGACAGCACCAGGCCGGGTAAAATAAAGAACACACCGCCCACGGCGAGCATTAAATACATGGTGACCATGGTACTGGCGTCGGGCAGCATTTTATGCACGGCAAAGGCACACGCCACCCCTGTCAGTAATGAAAACAAGCGAATGGCGTAATACACCTTTAATGCGTTTTCAGAATGAAAACCGGCATGAATTAACAGTTTGCGGGTTTCTTTGTCTTTTTTTAACGAACCGGCAAATAGCGCGCTGCCACCTACTTTGGATAAAGTTGACTCCAGGTTCTTCTGAAAATTGGGCTCGTCTGCAATGGCGCTTCCTTCACTGCGTAATGCGTTAACCCGCTGTTTAATGGGGGAGTACATGCCACTGATGACATAAAACATCGCTATCGCAAACGTCAGCCCGGCCAATAATGCAATAAACAGCACGGCAACATTGATAAGTTGCTGGTCCTGCGTGAACGATTGGATAAAGCCTATTAACGATTCCATATTACACCTCCAGCTCAAGCAGTTTTTTAATCCAGAATATACCTGCCAGCATGCCGATAAGCCCCCACTTGAGTAACTCATTGCCGGCTTCGGTGGTAAACAGCTCGCTGATATAAGATGGCGAGGTCAGGTATAGCACCGCGAACAGCACGAAGGGGAGTAGTACCAGAATCCAGCCACTCATGCGTCCTTCGGCGGATAAGGTTCTAACCCGGCGGCGAAAACGAAACCGCTGTCTTATCAGGATGGAAAGCTTTTCAATATTTTCGGCCAGATTACCGCCGGTTTCCTTTTGAATATTGACCGCGCTGGCAAACGCCATGGCAGACGTGCTGGGAACCCGCCTGACAAATGACAGCATCGCTGCTTTGGTTTCTGCGCCTAAATTAATTTTTTGGAACAGGAGCTTTAACTCATTACTGAGATCACCTTGCAGTTCCTCAAAAACCAGCTTAAGTGCCTCGTTGAAGGCATAGCCGGCCTGCAATCCCCGTTTAAGCACATCCAGCGCCTCAGGAAATTGTTCTTCAATCCGTTCCATACGTTTGCTAATGCCACGCTTAAGCTTAAAGTGAAAGGCAAACAGGGCCAGCCCGAAGCATACCAGCGCTATGGTAGCGTCACGGGTGAAAATAAAGCTAACCAGCGCTGCAGCAATACCCGTGACCACCGCCAGGGTAATAAATTCATGGCCGAGCAATTTGGAGCCACTTAGTTCAAGCTTAAAGGTCACATCTTTAATAAGGGGAGCGTTTTCCAACGCGGCGCGCAGGGGCGATAAGCCGTTTAAACGTGAATTTAACAGCAGCTGCTTCGGGAAATAGGCATCCTGTGCAATCATTTCATCCAACTGCCGTTTCAGTTCTTTACTATTGGCGCGCTGGGGGCTGTTAACCGAAACGAACAGCATTTGGGATAGTAGCAATACGGCTAAAAACACCATCCCTAAAAACATCAATTGAATACTCATAAGGTGCTCCTAAAAGCCAACATTGGCATCGACCCCATAGATGCGATGGGGAATATCCAGCCCTTTGGCAACCAGTTTGCGGTGAAAGATCGGCACAACGCCGGTGGGCCTGAACTGACCTAATACCCGATGATTTTCGTCTAAGCCGCGCCGTTCAAAGGTAAAGATTTCAGACATGGTGATGGTGTCGCCTTCCATCCCGGTGACTTCCTGAATACTGATTAAACGACGACCACCGTCTTCCAGCCGTTGAGTCTGGATTACCAAATCAATGGCAGAAGCAATTTGTGCGCGAATATTACGCATGGGCATTTCAAAGCCGCCCATACAGATCATATTTTCCAGTCGGCCCAAGGCGTCTCTCGGGCTGTTAGCGTGCAAGGTGGCCAGCGAACCTTCGTGCCCGGTATTCATGGCGGCCAGCATGTCGATGGCTTCAGCGCCACGGACTTCGCCGATAACAATTCGGTCGGGACGCATGCGCAGGCAGTTTCTGACCAGGTCACGCTGGGTCACCTCGCCACGCCCTTCGATATTTGGCGGACGGGTTTCCAGCCTCACCGTATGTGGCTGCTGTAACTGCAATTCGGCCGAATCTTCAATGGTTATGATGCGTTCGTCGTCGGGGATATAACCGGACAGAATGTTGAGTAAAGTGGTTTTGCCTGAACCGGTGCCGCCGGAAATAAGGACATTCAATTTGCCTTCTACCGCAGCTTTGATCAGGGTGTCCATGTCTGCGGTCATCGAACCGTAGTCAATCAGCTGGGCGACATTCAGTTTTTCCACCGTGAAACGACGAATAGAAAGAGAAGGGCCATCCAGTGCCAATGGCGGAATGATGGCGTTAACCCGGCTACCATCGGCGAGGCGGGCATCCACCATGGGAGACGACTCATCTACGCGCCTGCCAATGCGGGAAACGATGCGATCGATAATATTTAACAGGTGTTTATCATCATAAAAACGCACGGCGGCCCGTTCCAGTTTGCCCCGACGTTCAACATAAATATTGTTGTGATTGTTAACCAGGATATCGGCAATAGTGGGATCCGCCATTAACACCTCTAACGGGCCCAGTCCTAATATTTCGTCCAGTACCAGACGGGTGATAATTTTACGGGTGGGTAGGTTGATCGGGCGCGGGTATTCTTCTAACAGCCTTCGGCAGCATTCCATTATCTGCTGACGGGCGATGTCGTCTTCGATAGTTTCCAGTACTGAAGGATCGAGCAAGTTCAATACCTGATTAAAGATTTCCTGTTTGGTATCCACATCCTCTGACGTTAAAAGTTGATATGGATCCTGAAAAGGGGGGGCATCAAGCATCATTTTCTCCTTAACAGACTTTTAAAGAAGCCTTTTTTGCTTTGGGCGGCAGGCGTATCGATAAGCGGGCTGGCAAAACGCAGAATGGTTTCCAGCTCTTTAGACATGACTTTATGATTTGCGATCGACATCAGGGGCTTACCCAGCTCGGTACGTTGACTGGCTAATTCATAGTTATTGCTGATGGTAAATAGCGTATCAACCTCAAGAACCGACTTGATGTCATCAAGTCGAATATCTTCTTTATCTTTATGATAGCGATTAACGACGATGGCTAATTTACATTGGGTAAAATCAATTTGCTGACGCATCTCTTTGAGCATCGCCTTAGTCTCCCGCAAGCAGGCCACATTCATCTGCATGACGATGAGAATACAGCTGCTTTGCAGCAACAGCGGTAGTGTTTGACGCTCCAGCCCTTTTGACATATCAACCAGCGCCTGATCATAGCTTTCGCGGATCTTCCAACTCAGGTTTTCCAGCTGTTTGGGGCTGACGGAGTCAGCATGAAGGCGTGAGAAGGGGGTATTGCCGATCAGATGAACCCGATCTTTTCCACCCATCATGGTACGAATGGCCGCTTCGTCAAGCTTGTCGAGATCTTTGACCGCCTGATTGATGGAATATTTATTGGTCAGACCCAGACCATAACCCAGTGAGGAAAAGTTAAAGTCGGCATCAATTAATGCCAAATCAGCCACTGCATGACGGCTAAACAGTTCGGCCAGGCTACAGCTGATAAAGGTCGCGCCTGACCCCGCCTTGCCATTGACGACCGTGATCAGTTCGGCCATCTTCGCATGTTGTTTGAGACTATCAGCTATGTTGGCCAGTGCGGGGTAAAGCCCTTCCTGCAGCTCATCTTTAATAATGAGGTCGCTGACTTTAAATTGTACGGCCAGACGAGCGATTTCCGCGGTCAGCAGCTTGGGCACTAAGACGATATGGCTGATGGCTTGGGTCAATGTGACCAAGGCAGTTTTGTGTTCCTCTGAGTCTTCATCAAACGCAATAATGGCGGCCTGATACGGGCTGATATCATCCGGGACGGTCTCACAGAGGGTTACGTCAATCATGGGGTCATTTTCTAAGGTAGCCTCTGTAATGGCCGTTAATGGGGCGTGCCTGGCTACAACCAGAAGACGGATGCGGGTTGATAAGGGATGGCGTTTAACCGCAGCATGACTGGGATAATCAATGATGCAAGATGTCGGAATTTTATGAATACTGTTTTCTGGGTCCATTACACTTTCCTTACGCTCCGGTACAAGCCGTATAACCCCAACGTGTCACACCCAGACTTTCGCGGGGTAAAATGGAAGTGAAATTTGGCGACGTCAGAGTCAGGTTGAAAAAGGGGACTAAAAACTGGTGCTGATAATCGGCGATATCAGCGCGGACTAAATGAATATCACTCCAGCCAGTGGAATTGGCGCCCTCTTTATCGAGATAATTAACGGTCACATTGACGTCGCTGAAGTTCGGAATAAGCGGGGTGAGGTCGTTGAGTGCGTAGAGCACCGCGTTGTTATCCACCAGGTGATTGTCCTGGTCAAAATCGCACACTACCGCCAGCCTTGCTACCCGCCGCGATGCCTCAGTCAGTACGTTCCAGGTGAAAAACAGCCGGCCCACCTCAAACACGCTGAATAGCAGTATGAAAAATAACGCGCCGACAATGGCAAACTCCACACTGTACATACCTTGTTGCGATTTCATCAGGAGGCCCTCATGGTATAGGTCACTTGCATTGGAAAATTCAGCGTAATCGCCGAATTATCGGAAATACTGAAGAAAAGGTCGGCAAATAAGGGGGTCCAGTTGTAAATTACATTTATGGTCACCAACTCACCATTTAGCTGATAATTCACGATGGCGCTGGCTAAACCGGGCAGCATTTCGCTTTGCCCATTGATGTCACCGGCAATGATAAGGTTGGTGGTTTCTGCTTTGGCATCATCCGTAAGGACAGGAATATTGGTGTTGCCGATATAGGCCTGATCACTGAGGTAACGTCCGGCATCGCGAACAATATTGGTTAACGCATTATACTGATAAATCAAACGACCAAATTCAGCACTGGCAAAAATCAGTAAGAACATGAGCGGCGCCACCAGCGTTAACTCTACCACTGCCATACCTTGCTGGTGGCGGCCGGAGAGGTTGAATTTACGCATCACTCACCCCCGCATGATAAAGTACAATTTTGTAAGGGCCGGGCAGATCACTGGCAACAGCTGAGGGCGTCCCTTCACTTTTGCACGCTTCGATATATTCGCCAATGACGTACGCTTCATTGCCTTTTTGCATCACTGCCTGTGTCAGAAAAAAGCAGGCGGAGCCAAAATAACCTAATTGCGACGCGCCGTTGGTCATGCCATCACAGTCGCCAACCAACACTTGTAATATGCGCCGTTTATATCTGGCCGGATCGGGTGCTTCAATGTCACCGCTGTAGTCAGAACTGCACATGGCGGCTGATTCGGCGGCGGCTTGCGTTTCGTTAAGGTAGGTCAGATAGCGGTAAGCGTTGGCATATTCAGGCGAGGCCGTGTCCAGTTCATCGTCTGCGGTTAAGGGAATGTGATCGCCCTCGCAAATATTTAAATCCCGAGGGTGATCAATGGGATTAAGCTGACCGCCATGCCACTCACCCATGCGGGTGTTGAGGCCTTGTGCAACCGGACCGACCGAGTTGCCGGGTTCGGTATCAATTTGGCCTGATTCACTGGAGGTATCGGCGCTAAAGCACATTTCACCATTGTAGTCCTCGCCGGCCAGCGCTTTTTTTACGTCATCGGCACCGAAACTGCCGTCAAGACGAATTAACTGAAAGTTGCCAGGGCCGATTTCAGATGCGGTATTTGAACTAATTTTAAGGAGCTGCAGTTCATTGGTGGGCAGGCCAAAGTTATCCGTAGGATCATTATTGGCCCCGCATACCACAAACGGTACCAGATTACTGTAGCACTCCTGTAAGGCTGTGCTGGGACCGGCAACCGCTGCCGCGTCGACTTCTTTGGTAATGCCTAACACCTGCGCTAAAAAGTTATTCAGTGGCAGATTATCCAGACGTACACGGACATATTCAGCGGTGCTATCGGTTGTTACCGAAAATGGATCGGGACGGTGTGAGAAATCCACCGTCAGATACTGAGCAACGGCGCTGCTAAGGTTATCGGCCGTCGATAAATCCAGTTCTGCAGCGATTTCCTTAAATGCGCTATGGTTTAAGTTCTCCGTGAGAATATCCACCACTGCCTGGCGGGCGTCATCATGGGTGCCGCCCTGCATAATCTGGGTGGCGCCACTTAACGCGGCTGAGTCTGCGAGCAACTGCAATCGCGATTTGTTCAGTAAAATATGGCCGCCATCCAATGCCAGTGACGCGGTACCTAACATGGCTAGCAGGCCAACACAAAATAACACCAGAATGTTGCCCTGCTGCTGTTGATTGCCTTTATTTGCTAGCTTTTTCATGATCCTTTACCTTTTTCCTTTGTGGCGTTTTAAGTATTACATGTTCCTTTACTTAACTTTTTGCTACTTACCATTGCCGTCAGACTGCACGGTACGGCCTTCTTTTCCTGCGTAAATACTGTCGCGATAGTTTTCAGCGGCGTGCTTGGCGTAATCCCCCTGCAATTCACGGGTAATACCGTCATTTCGCTGTGGTGCGTCAGGGTCTAAAATTTGCTGCGCAATAATGTGTTCGGTTGCGCGGCTTAGTGTGTACGCGCCGTTATTCGTGCAGCCTGCTACCAAAACGGTAGCCGCCAATAAGACGAGGTATTGCATCTGGTTTCTCCTGGTTAACGGATATCGTGGCCGTAGCGTTCATCGGTACCGCCATTCGACGGCAGCACAGCCATCGGTGTTTCCTGCTCGTAATAGCTACCCTGACTGTCACTTTGCATATAGCGGGTGGGTCTGCCCATTAGGTAAAAGCCTAAATCTGAAGGCGATACCAGCCCGTCGGTGGGTAAGCGCACATTGTCTTTGTTAAACGGGCGTACCAGGCGCGGTGTGACCATGATCACCAGTTCCGACTGCCCGCTGATAAACTGCTGGCTGCGAAATAGCTGGCCTAAAATCGGAATGTCACCTAAGCCGGGAAAGCGTTCGATACTTTCACGCAAATTATCCGACAGCAATCCGCCAATGGCTAAGGTCTGGCCGTCGCCCATTTCCACCGTGGTTTCTGAGGTGCGCTTAATAATGGAGGGAATAATTAAGGTCGCGTTGGAACCAATGGGTGTAATACCCACGGTATTGGCGTTGGAAATTTCACTGACCAGCACTTTTAAATTCAGGTTGATTTTACCGCTGTCTAACACCGTAGGCACAAAACCGACGCCCACACCAAAATCACGGAACTGGATCACAACGCCATTGTCATTCGGCACCGGTACCGGGAATTCGCCCCCGGACAGGAACTCGGCTTTTTGCCCACTTAAGGCGGTAATATTCGGTTCGGCCAGAATTTTGGCCAGGCCATTTTCTTTGGCGATATCAAGCGCCACATTAAACAGCACGTTACCGTCGATATAACTGGCAAGGATACCGTTGGAAAATTCGTAGTCTGTACCCTGGGTCACAAAATTATAAAAGTCCGGGCCGCGCACGATATTGGCATCCCAGTTGTTATCGTCAAACATACTGAGCAAATTCAAATCGACATTAAATGAGCGGCTGACCTCTGTGCTCATTTCTGCCACCACCACTTCCAGCATGACCTGATGGCCACCACCGACACTCAGCAGGTTCAATACCCTGCTGCTACTGTCTTCACCGCCGGCGGCGTCGGCATACGCAGTGGCAAGGTCGACCGCTTTGTTCATCTGGATCAGTGACGAAACTTCCCCGCTTAGCACTAACTGACCTTGGGACGAATGCACATCAATGGCTTCCTCTGGCATAAAGTTATGTAAGCGCGTGCGTAAGCTTGCCAGATCATGGGTGATCTCAACATTCAGCACGTCGACTAAGGAATCCTCTTCATCCCACACCATTACGTTGGTGGTGCCAAGGCGCTTGCCCACCACATACAGTTCGCGCTGACGTAAAATCAGAATGTCAGCAATATCCGGGTTGCCCACTGACACCCGCTGGGCGTTGCGTTTTAAGTTGACATTGCGTGACTGGTAAATCGGCACATGGATCATGCCCTCGTTGTTGTAGGTCGGTCCACCCGCACGAGCGTCGTAGCTGACAAACAGCAAGTAACTTACCAATGCAATAGTCGGCCATAGTAAAGCCTTAAATCTAAATAGGGTGGGCATCATGATCATTCGCTCCCTGCTTTATCTGCCTTAAGTGAAATGATTTCCTGTCTGCTGCCTCTGATCAGCTGCACCTTGGGTGACAGTATTGTCGGCTGGACCACAGGTTGCACCGGCGCGGCGGCGACGGGTTCTTCGATAGGGTCTTCCTGCTCGGTGCTGTGCTTGGCAATTTCCACTTGTTCATTATCAACCGGGTTGCGCAGCGCCAGTTGCAAGTTGCCTCGTGAACGTGCATTCATAAGCTCCTCGGCCTGTTCAAGGCTGACTTCTACGGTCACCGCTCGGACCACCCGGGGCCGGTTTTCGTTATTCTGTGCGGTCTGGTCAATCGCCAGAATTTTCACATTGGCCAGCACGATCTCAGTAAGGGTGGTGGGGCCGCGTTTAAAGGTGTTCAGAATATCCACCTTGTCGCCGGGTAACAAAAAACCGGCCACACCCACGACGTCATTGACCCGAATCGTTAACGCGCGTTTATTCTCACCAATCAGGCTGGCCAGTGAGCTGCCATCGCCTTTGTCCGTTACCCGCTCGGTCCGGATCACATCACCTTCATACAAGGTTTCTTTGGTGACTTTACCGATCACTTCCTGCAAATCTGAATAGGTGTTTTTTGGTGCCAGATCAGCGGGATAGCTGCGTGAGCGCACCTGTTTGGCGCTGATAATGCCCCCGATGGGGATAGTCTGTGCAGCCTCTATTACCACAATGTAGTTTTCATCTTCAGCGGTAGCATTGGCCGTTAACCAGTTGTTAGCCATGTAAACCGCGGCTAACCCAAAGCTGATGGATAAGATTAAAAATAACCAGGTATTTTTAGTCATTGTCGGCCTCCTTAAACGGCGTTAACAAAGTAGTGACGCCATGCACTGTCGAGTAATGCGGGAGTAACGACAGGAGGCAGGCCGCCATAGCGGATTGCGTCTTTTACAATTCCCAGCAGATCTCTTGGGTAACAGGGCAAGAACGGCTTGTCCTCTGGGGTATGATAGGTTTCAATCAGGTAGTTAAATATGTCAGGGTCACACGTTAGCGCGTAGTCATCACACATCCTTTGCCACAACGCCTGATACTGGCTGAAATCAAGCGGGTGCATTTGAATTTTGTAGCCTAAGCGGCGTAAAAAGGCATCATCGACTAACTCGGCGGGGTCAAGGTTGGTTGAGAACAACATCACCAGCTCAAACGGCACCTCGAAGTGGGCGCCACTGCTTAAACTTAAGAAATCTTTGCGTTCTTCTAATGGAATTATCCAGCGATTAAACAAGGCGGCAGGCGCAATTTGCTGGCGGCCTAAATCGTCCAGCAGCAAGATGCCATTATTGGCTTTCATCTGCAGGGGCGCCTTATACAGGTGTCGTACACGATCGTAACTGACTTCAAGCATGTCCATGGACAGTTCGCCACCGGTGACAATAAGCGGCCGCTTGATCAGTTGATAGCGGGCATCGGTTGAGTGTTTATCGGGTTGAGAAACAAGCTGGTGTGCCTGGGGGTCGTAAAGCTGTATTATTTGATTATTTACTTCTATCGATACCGGTTGCATCACTGTATCGTTAAACACTTTGATTAACTGGCGGCAAAGGTAACTTTTACCTGAGCCTGGCAGACCATACAGCAGCACCGGTTTGGTGGAGTTAAGCGCCATTCCCATCGCTTGCAATGCCTCGCTTTCAAATGACTCGCCGGTCAGACATTCTTCCAGATAGGCCTGGGTAACATGGATATGCTGATGGCTCTGCGCATTAACAATTTTTCTGTATTGGGCTAACGGCACAGGAACCGGGCCGATATACCCACTTTGCAGTAATAAATGTTCGGCGTGTTGTTTACCTGAGCCACTTAAACTGTAGCGGGCCTGCTGCGCGGATGCACGGTTTTCTACCCACATCAGTTGCTTGGCTTCGGCGATTAACTCCTGGATCAGCCGGCCGGGAATGCGCATGGCATCCACCAGGTTTTCTAAGGTGGCCACCTGCAGCTGTAAAATATGTTTTAACAATAAGTCCAGTAATAACGGGCGCTGAATGCCCAGTGAAGCCAGCGAGGTTGGGCGCGAAAAAGGGCCTGATTCATCACTGTTAAGCTGATTGGCAGCAACGGGTGCTCCATTACCGTCCAACGCTGCCGTATCGGCGGCGAATAAATTAGGTGCAACGTTACTGTTCATAGCATGCTCTTTAGCGGACTAAGCAAAGGTTCTAAACTGTTGCGTAACTCAGGGGTGGTTACACAGGTGTAAATAAAGCCCAGTGCCAGCGCTGGGGCATAAGGCACTGACACCGAGCCTAACTCGTTAGCGGTGGGTCTGACATACATCCGCAACGTCAGGCAGTAGTAGTACCGCACAAACGTCTCGCGAATGCCTTTTAAGCCCACTTTACAGGCACCGAATCCGATGGCCATTACACTGCCGAAGATGATGCCCCACACAAGGGTATGAAAGGTAGGTATGGCACCCATAATGGCACCAATTGCCATCATTAATTTCACATCACCGGCACCGATTAACCTCCACGCAAACAGCGGAAACATCACCACAAATACGCCTAAACCGGTTAGTAATGCCAGCCCGGCTGCGCTTAAGCCCAGCACGATGGCATTGGCGATGACACCCAGGCAGAAGAAGCTCAGCGTTAACCGGTTCGGAATGGTGAACGCACGCATGTCATACCACACGGCGAGGGTGAACAAGGTAAGGGCTAGCAAGGTCAGAATTAGCATCGGATTTATCCTGAAAACATGGGGGAGTGTGTCTCCCCCTGTTGCTATTTATGGGGTTGTTCCACCAGCTGCAGCTGTTGGGTCACATGCAGTGCCATCTGGATCGCCGTTAACTGCTTCGCATAACGCATCAATTTCAGTGGTAGCTGCATCACCCAGATTCACAAACGCGATAACCATGCCGCCGACGACCAGACCACCGGCAATCGCATACTCTACTGCGGTTAAGCCGGATTCGTCTGCGATAAACTCCTGTAAAAGTGAATTGAGTTTGTTCATTTCAAATATCCTCTGTTTTCAAAAAAATAAATTTCCAGCCAATCGACGGCAGTCGCCAGCTGATCAGTTGGTGCAATAAGGATAGAAGAGAAGGGCCGGGTAACGCTTACATCTAATTGCGTAGGGTTGTCGCTAAATGCGATCTTTAGCCGATAATTGCGAAAAGGTGTTCTCTAATTGCGCGGCATCAAGATGGTAAATATCGTCAAACCAGAAAAGTGTATGGTGGTGAATTTGCACCGTCTGGTAATTAATATAGGTAGGTACGCCCTGAGGGAGGCGCCGTGTTTGTGTACGCTCCATCGGCACAAAATCAGCCAGCAGGTAGGCAGCCAGTTTAGCAGCATCGGCCAGACGTATACAGCCATGGCTCAGGGCCCGATAGGGCTGATTAAATAGCTGCTTGACCGGGGTGTCGTGCAAATAAATGGCGTCATTATTTTTAATATTAAAGCGCCAGCGGCCCAGTGCATTGTGTTCACCGGGACCTTGTTCCAGGCGATAGTTCGTCAGTTGCTGTCGAGGCGAATCAGCAACCTGCGTAATGGGGATAATTTGGTCGTGCTGGGTGCGGCTGCGCCAGTAAAATTGCTGTGCGCTCAGGCGCAATGGATAACGGTTGAGTAAGTCGAGTAGTTGATTTTCGATAATACTGCGGGGGGGACGCCAAACCGGGTTGGCCGTAATGCTGCTGATTTCCGTTAACATAATGGGGGTGGGCGTGTTGGGGTGGCCCACGATGACCGGCATACTGAACTGTTGCCTATTTTCATGAAAATACGCCAGCGAATAGGACGGAATATTGACCACAATGTATTGCGACGGTGGTACCGCTGGCAGTGAAAGCCAGCGCCGCAAGTTAAGCTGTAACACCTGCAGTCGCTGGCCTGGCGAGCGAGTTAGCCGATCACGGGTTGCTGCGGTGAGCTTACCCGACGGGGGCAGCTGATGGCGACGTTGAAACTGTTTAAGCGCATCTTGCACGGTAGGGGTGAACCCCGCATGCGGGGTGTGGTAGGTTGCTGGCAAATCGCCCAGCGCCGTTAGCATCGCAATCAGCTTGTGTACTTCCGGGTGGCGCTGGCCTAAGCGAGGTGAAAAATCATCTGCAAGTTGTGGCCAGTCCTGATAGCTTGACTGGCGCATGTGACTGATTGCGCTGCGCAATAAGGTGACTTGTTCTAACCGGGGCAACTGGCTGTCAATGAGCGCCCGCAACCGGTTTTGCTTAAACGCCTGATCTATCGCCGTAAGAGAAAGACGTGACTGACTGACTTGGTGGTTGATCGCCAGCGAGTTAATACCTAACAGATCGTGTGTGATCTGACGGGCGGTAAGGAAAAGATCGCGCTTTTCATTCTGACTCAGTTGCGGCGACGTTCGATAGCCCAAGTCGGCCAACAGGCTGGTCACCGCAATGCCTGAGTTAGACAGCCTGTTATCTGCAAACCAGTATTGATAGTCGCGGTGGCTTTGCTCCGGGTGGTGTTCTTGCGTCTTAGCTGTCAGTGACATGGCGAGCGTCACAGTTAGCATCAACCCTGTATACCACCGCATTGTTCAGGCGACCCGGTGAAATTTGGCCCGGACAGCAGATATCGATTGATGAGACATGGCTTTGATAGTGGGAAGCACATTAATCCGTAAGTTCTGGTAGCGCTCGAAAATATTATTTAGCCTGAATTCCCGACAGCCTTCTAAATAGGCTTTAGGGGTAATACCAAATTGCTCTTTAAAGCTCCTGCAAAAATGGGAGGGGCTGGAAAAACCTAGTGTGAAGCCCACGGAGGTGATGTTTGATTTGGGTGAATTCAATAACGTCTCAGCTTCTTCAAGCCGGCGGCAGGTTAAGTACTGGCGAAAGCACAAGCCACAAATGTCTTTGAACAGGTGGCTGATCCGGCTCGGGCTGAGGTTCAGTTCGTTGGCGACCCGGGATAAGCTGAGTTTGGCGCAGAAATGTTCTTCCACCAATTGAATGATCTCTTCAAAGTTAATCGAGTTTTGTAAAGATATGCCAGGCTCGGTTGGCGTGATAGCGCTGTGTCTATCTCTACCGGTACAATCCAGTTGTGGCAATAACGTATCCTGTAAGCGGATACAATCCTGAATGAAGCAGGGGATCAGCGTCACATCATCAACATCTGCACGCACTAACTCACACATACAGGGAACGGTGAGGTGCTGAGCAAAAACGATCAGATAGCGGCACCCCGTCGCCTTGAGCAAGGCTATGTTATAACGGTGCTTGCTATCTAAGCTGGACATCACATACGCCATAATTAACGGCGCAGGTTTGTCTCCCGACGTGAAGCGAGAAAACGGTTCCACCGTAATGGGAACAAATTCTTTTAACGATCTAGTTACATCGTCAACGAGAACTGGTTGGGTTCCGGTGATGATTAAGCGTGCCTGTGTAGCGTCCATGACTCTGATCCGTGATTTTATTAAAACTCTAAAAGTTCATTTTTTGAGTATTTTTTGTTCAGTAACACATTAGATAGTCGCTGCTCTGATGAGTGTCAAATTATTAATTAGCTAAGGCTTATAAATTTAATGAATGGTGAGCGGTGATGCATTGCTTTCTATAACGCATACTTAATGTCCTAATTTAATTGGTTTTATAAGAAGTGTAAGTATTCACTTAGTAGCGAATAACGGAACCTTATTTAACGAAATCTACCCAATGATTACCAAGAATTTATTTCGTATACCAATGTGTTGAATGTTTTATTACATTTTTTTAATCAAAATGAATGATCTTTTAATCGATCGTCTTTTTCAGTGTAACGGTAGATCTTGGCCGTTTTCCTTGGATAAAATGATATTCTTTAGCATTGTCTGGCAATGTTCGAACAGTATGGGAATAACATAGTGATACTGATTCGCTTTTTAGCATGGTTTGTGGTCGGTGCAATTATCATCATTGCGGCGCTGGCATTTGTAGCATTAGATAGGGAAGCGTCGGTTAAAGCGGCGGCGCCTGAGCAGATTCAAAATGCAGAAACAGTCAAACAGTTATTGTCGCAAATCAGCCAAAGCTTAAATGAACGTACCACGGAGCAGGAAATTGTGGTGTCGGAAGATCAACTGCTGAGTATTGTCGGCTTTATTCAGCGCGCCACTCCGCGATTTAACGGCAACGCGCAGGTGGGGGAAGGGAGTTCATCCATTTATGCCAGCATTGAATTGCCCACCGAATTGATCCCCTTGTTTTTGAATCTTGAAGTAACGGTTCTACCTGATGATAAGCTAAATGTGAGCTACGTGCGCATTGGCGGCTTGTCATTGTCAGGTGACTTGGCGGTATTGCTGGTTGAAACACTGGCCAATTGGTGGACCGACAGTGATATTGCAACGCAGGCCAGGCAGCAAATTACCCGCGTCTCCATGTCAGAGGAAAGCGTCTCGATAAAATTAAAGCCGCTGGATGCATTTTTAAATAAGTTGAATGAAATCCGCAACGGCATCAATGTTAAGCAGGATGATGAACTGCGGGAACAGACGGCGTATTATTTGCGCTACGCGTCCTACCAGGAAATTGCGCTGGAGAAAAAACCGCAGCTGTTTGTCGACTATTTGCGTGCTGTCATGCGCCGTGCACACGAGCGTAGTACGTCCGAAACCCTTATTTTACATAATAAGGCAGCGATACTGGGCGTAGCTATTTTTATCGGCCATCACCGCATTGCCAACTTTGTCGGCGATGTACATCCTGATGCGCAGCGGGCACTTAAGCCGGCAGCCCCTGCTACCTTAGGGGGGCGTAATGATCTGGCACGTCATTTTATCGTTTCGGCCGCATTAAAAGTGTTAAGTGAGCAAGGCGTTTCGCTGGCAATTGGCGAGTTTAAAGAGTTAATGGATCGGGCCATGGGCGGCAGTGGATATAGTTTTGTGGATCTGATGGCCGATATGGCCGGGGTCAAATTTGCCAATATTGCCACCGACCCTGCGACCGCGGCCCAGCTACAGGAGTTTATGGCTGTCGCGTTCGATGATGACGCCTTGTTACCTTCCTTCGAGGGGTTACCGGAAGGATTAAGTAAGCGCCAGTTTGAAGATGAATACCAGCGCGTAGACAGTACTGCGTATCGTAAACGGGTTAATGAAATCGAACGTCGCCTCGCGCAATTACCTCTATACCAGTTAGAGCGTGAATCATCACTTACGCAATGACGACTGAAACTGTCCGATGGTGGTTAATAACTGTTCGATTTTTTGAACCAGTCCCGGTAGCTGCTGTTTGATGGTGTTGTCATCTTTTTCTTGCAGCGTATTCCAGTCGGTGGCGACTTCCTCTACATAAGGCAAGAAGCGTTTTGCCTGGGTCGAAAAACCGCTTTGCGCCGGGAAAATAGCCTGAAACTTGCCTTGCTGCTCCCGTTGTAACGCGTCCAACGCCGTGTCAGCATCAATGGCTTTGCGATACAGGATTTGTAAGGTTTCTTTGAGGGGATCACTAATATTTTGCATGATGTTAGTTTTTGCTGTTCCATTCTCTTAAAATCGCCCGAATAGTAGCGTAATTCCGGCTTTCTCTCTATAGCGAAACGGTATTGGTTTTTATCACTAAAGATCAGCACTATCCGGTCGATACTAATAATAGCGGGTAATCCTGCCCGCTGTTCTAATGCTTAAGCAAAGAGGAAGTGGTATGGATCTACAAGGTGTAAGTGCCTCGGGAACCGGTGCGGCGCTTGAGTTGGCATCTCTTAAAATGGCGAAAAGTCAGCAAAAACAAGAGGGTCAAGCGACGCTTCAACTGTTGGAATCTTCGGCAGTTGACGTACCTAAATCTTCATCCGCAAACCCGGCAGTAGGGGCCAACATTAATACCTACGCCTGATTTGAAAGTGGTGAAAAACCATAGATTACGGATGTAAATGCAAGTCGATAGGCGTTTTGCCAGGCTGGCCGCCAATTTCTCGAACGAGTTTGGGGACCAGGAAACCTGGCTGGCGCTTTATTAATTCCGCCATTATTTCGCGGGCGATGTCATCGCTCACATCAAAATGCGCCGCCCCCTGCACTTTATCCAGAATGTGCAAATAATAGGGCAACACACCAGCATCGAATAATGCTTCGTGGAGCGCTTCGAGCGTATCCGCATCATCGTTAATTCCTTTAAGCAGTACCGCTTGGTTGAGTAAAGTCACACCTGCTGTTTTAAGCGCCAGCAGTTTTTCTTTTAATACCGGACTGATTTCATTTTGATGGTTTGCGTGGATGACCAGTATTTTCTGTAATGGTAATGGCGTAAACCAGTCAAAGAAGTCCTTATCAAGTCGGTTCGGCATAACCACGGGTAAACGGGTGTGGATACGCAGTCGTTTGATGTGTGATATTGCGCTTAGTTGGCTGGCCATCCAGCCTAAATGTTCATCTTTCGCCATTAACGGGTCACCGCCTGAAAGAATGACCTCACTGATATCTTTGTCAGCTTCAAGGTAAGTGAGTACTTGCTCAAATTGCTGTCGGTTAATGGCATTATCGGCGTAAGGAAAATGACGTCTGAAACAGTAGCGGCAATTGACGGCACAGCCGCCACGTACTATTAGTAAGACGCGGCTTTTGTATTTATGCAGTAACCCTTGTCCGGCGGTGTCGTGTTCGGATAGGGGATCATCGCTGAACCCGGGCGTCGTGTTAAACTCGTCAGCTAAAGGTAGTACCTGTTTTAATAACGGATCTTGCGGATTTTGAGGACTCATCAATGAGGCAAAATGCCGCGGCACTCGCATTGGAAAAAGGCGGCGAGCTTCGATATGGTGGGCATAATCTTCAATCGGTAAATTGAGGTATCGCAACAGTTCAACCGGATCAGTAAAGCTGCTTGCCAACTCTTTTTGCCAGTTATGCTCTACACTAGCAAGATTTTTAGGTATTATTTGCGCCACTAAATTTTTACACCTTTTATTCTGTCAGAGGAATTATGGCTAATTACAGTACAAACGAGTTCAAGGGCGGTCTGAAAATTATGTTAGACGGCGAACCTTGTAATATCCTTGAAAACGAATACGTAAAACCTGGTAAAGGCCAGGCGTTTAACCGCGTTAAAATTCGCAAGCTGATTTCCGGCAAAGTGCTGGAAAAAACATTTCGCTCTGGTGAATCGGTAGAGGGTGCTGATGTATTAGACACCGAACTTGCCTACCTATACACGGACGGCGAATTCTACCACTTTATGAATAATGAAACATTCGAACAAATTGCTGCTGACGAAAAAGCCGTAGGCGAAAATGTGAAGTGGTTAAAAGAAAATGACGTTTGCACCATTACTTTATGGAATGGTTCACCGATTACCGTCACCCCGCCTAACTTTGTAGAGCTGGAAATCACAGAAACCGATCCAGGTCTTAAAGGTGATACCGCGGGTACTGGTGGTAAGCCTGCTACCTTGAGCACGGGCGCAGTAGTACGGGTACCGTTATTCGTGCAAACAGGCGAAGTGATAAAAGTAGATACCCGTTCAGGGGAATACGTTTCACGCGCGCAGAAATAAAAAATTTACCGGTTTAACGCGCCAGTCCCGTGCTGGCGCGCTGTTCATCCGCTATGAGTCAGAATTGGCAACCCACCGCATCGAGCGATAACATTCGTGCCCGCGCTGCGCTATTACAGCTCATTCGCCAGTTTTTTGCTGAGCGACAGGTACTTGAAGTTGAGACGCCTGTACTGTCACAGGGCACCGTAACCGATATCCACTTGTCGGCATTTTCTACTCAATTTGAGCATGCTGCCGATGGACAGGTAAAAACACTTTACCTGCAAACGTCACCCGAGTATGCGATGAAGCGATTACTGTGTGCACAGGTGGGGGCGTGTTATCAAATCTGTAAAGCATTCAGACATGAAGCCGAAGGGCGTTGGCACAATCCTGAATTCACCATGTTGGAGTGGTACCGACCCGGGTTTAATCACCATCAGCTTATGGATGAAATGGATGACTTGTTACAGTTAACCCTGTGCACTCAGGTCGCAGAACGCAAAACTTATCAGCAGGTTTTTCAGGATACCTTAGGGATCGACCCGCTGACCATTTCACAACACCAGCTTAAATCTGTATTAAGTGACCTTGAGATCGATGTGCATGGCGAACAAGGGTTAGATAAAGATACCATGTTGCAGCTCTTGTTCAGTTTTAAAATTGAACCCCAAATAGGGCAGGAATCTCCATGCTTTATCTACAGTTTTCCGGCCAGTCAGGCAGCGTTAGCAAAATTGAACCACGACGACCCACGGGTGGCGGATCGCTTTGAGGTTTATTTTAAGGGGCTTGAATTGGCTAATGGGTTTAATGAGTTAAGCGATGCCACGGAACAACGCGAGCGTTTTAATCATGATGTGTCACAACGACAGGCGTTAAACCTTCCGGCGGTGAAACAGGATGAACGTTTTTTACAGGCGCTCGAACACGGCTTACCTCAATGTGCCGGGGTTGCTCTTGGAATTGATCGCTTATTGATGCTAAAGACGCACTCTGGCCATATTAACGAAGTCATTTCGTTCCCGGTGTCGCGGGCTTAACATTTTGTACATGACATACCGCGTTTGCGTGCGATGAATTACTGTTCATCAAGAGGAGTGAGGTTGACATTTATGGCGAAATGGCGAGAATGTTATAACATAACATTTTGAAGTCGTCTTTGAGTCAAACTATGCAGCGTACCGTCCTTTCAATAATCGCTTTGGTTTCTTTTCACGTGAACGCAGTGGGTGTGTCCGGAAAGGTGACCGACGAACAGGGAAAACCTATTTCAGGCGCGCAGGTTAGCGTTGAAGGTATGCGTCAAATCGTAGAAACAGACAGCAAAGGTTTCTATCAGTTTACCGATATCGTTCCTGCCAATGTCCATCTGCATGTATCGTCTGATAAATATGTACATGGTGATCGAGATTTAGGCGAGATCGCGGAGGATAAGGTTGTTAACTTTGCATTATCGCCCGCTTCAATTGAGAATATTACGGTTACCGCCACAGCGATGCGTTCATCTGTGTTAGAGTCAGTCACGCCGGTATCGGTGCTGGGCGAGCAGACATTGCAAAAACAACTGGCTCCCACATTGGGAGAAACATTAAAGCAAACACCCGGTGTGCATAGCTCTTATTTCGGCCCCGTATCCAGTAGCCCGGTTATTCGCGGAGCCGATGGCCCGCGGGTGAAGATTGTCCAGAATGGGCTTGACGTGTCAGACGCTTCCAGAATCGGGCCCGATCACAATATCAGCACCAGTGCGGCCAATGCCCGCCAGGTTGAAATACTCAGAGGTCCTGCAACACTTCAGTACGGCAGCGGTGCCATAGGTGGCGTCGTGAATGTAGTCGATAATCGTATCCCTTTTACTGTCCCTTATGAACTAGAGGCTCAGGCCGAAGTCAGTTATTCAACCGTAGATAAAGGTAAATATGCAGATATCGCCATTAATGATGGGGCGGGACGTCTTGCCTGGCACGTGAGTGGCTTTACCCAACTACGAGAGAACAGTGAGATCCCAGGTTTTGCATCGCTTAACCCTGATAAGGATGAGCCGCAGGGGGTGTTGGAAAACAGTGCCATGGATACCGATAATCTGGTCGCAGGTATGGCGTATATTGGTGATAGCAAACGCATCGGCTTTGCGGCTGAGAAGCTTAAAAATGAATACGGTGTGCCTGGGCACGAGGCGCATGCAGAGGAAGACCTGCATGACGACGCAGACAGTGCGCATAGTGAGGAGGAAGGCGTGGCTCTCAGAGCGGATATGGAACGCTACCAATTCAATGCAGACTGGGATTCAGTGAGCGATTTTTTGACCCATATAACGTTGTCGGCCGCGTATACAGACTATCAGCATGCCGAAATCGAGGAAGGCGAAACAGCGACTGAATTTAAGAATAAAAGTACCGATGTCAAGTTATCTGCCAATCATGCCAAGACAGGCGGGTGGCATGGGATTGTCGGTCTTCAGTGGCATGACTCAGACTATCAGGCGGTGGGGGAGGAAGCCTTTACGCCGCCCACAGAAACGCTTTCCTATGCGCTGTTTGTGATTGAACAGAAAAAGGTTGCGGACATTACGTTTGAGATGGGGGCCCGGCTTGAGCGCACCGATTACGATACCCGAGCAGGCAGTCTCGCCCTTGATGACGCACACGACGAAGCGGGTCATAACGAAGGTGAACAGATAAGTGAAATGCATTGGGCGCTTGCGAATAACACTGATAGCTTCACGACTCCTTCTTTTTCGGTAGGAGCCAACTGGGAGTACGGCAAAGGTCAGGGGATGGCATTTACTTTGTCACGTAGTGCCAGGGCACCAAGCCATCAGGAGCTTTATTCAGGGGGCCAGCATTTAGCGTCGCAAAGTTATGAAATTGGCCTGGCTTATCAACCTGAAGACGACACTGCCTGGCAGGTGCCAGTAAACGAGGTCAGCCGCAACCTGGATTTTACGCTGCGCCGCTTTACGGGGGACTGGGGTTACACGGCTTCCCTGTTTTATAATGATGTCAGTGACTATATTTACCAGCAGAATACCGGCGAGTTCTTTGCGGGAGGCGCTCATGAGGAAGAAATGCCGGAGGCGCATGATGAAGGTTTGCCAATTTACGTCTTTAAGCAATCCGATGCTAAATTGTATGGACTGGAAATTGAATCACACTGGGATTTGACTGATCAGTTCAGATTGCAGTTATTTGGTGACGCCATCAAGGCAAAATTGTCTGATCAATATTTACCACGGATTCCACCCATGCGTTTGGGCAGCGAATTGAGCTATCAAACCGCTGACTGGTTAACTGAAGTATCGATCAACTGGTATGCCAAACAAACGGATACGGCGCCGTTTGAAACTGCTACCGATAGCTATACCCAAGTAGGGCTATATTCAGAATATACGTTGGTTAGCCAAAATATTGAATGGGCGTTTTACGCAAAAATCGATAACCTATTAGATGAGGAGGCCAGAGTGCATACTTCATTCTTAAAAGACCGCGCACCTTTACCAGGTCGAAATCTAAAATTAGGTGTAAGAGCCAGGTTCTGATTTTGGCGCATCCATTTTCTTTAAGAAAGCTGCGTATGGATGATACGCAGTTTATTATCCAGCTGCTTAACGATCCTTTATGGCTTCAATATATAGGGGATCGGGGCATTTACAGTGAGCGCGATGCGCAACAGTATATTCAACAAAGCTTAACCCATTTTGAAAACCACGGTTATGGGCTATGGGTAGTGGAAGCCTATCATGCCGAGCCGGTTGGCCTGTGCGGTTTACTCAATCGAAATATTTTTAGCTGTCCGGATTTAGGGTTTGCCTTTTTACCGCAAGGCAGAGGCAAGGGGTTCGCACACCAATCCGTCAACGAAGTGATTGGCTACGCCAGAAATAACTTTGGCTTTAGTTATGTCACGGCAGTGGTTCACCCCGATAACACACCTTCCATCGCCCTATTAGAAAAAAATGGGTTTAGTTACTACGGGCAGTACTTTGCTTCCCATAGCCGCACAGGCTTACGATTTTACTGGTTAGATTTAGCAAATTAAAATTTTTTAACTGTAACCGTCTGAGCTTAATGGGAATTTCTCTTTTTTTAGACTAAAGTCTAATAATGACTCTGTATTGTTAAAGATGGAGCAGTGAGAAAAACCGAACAATATTTGAGGTTAGTCAAAACGCTTGGTGCGCTGGTAATGCCCCTGGCCGCAGTGGTATCGATACTCTCTTCGCTTTCAGTTGCGGGCTATCTTTTTTCCGTTGAATTCTTTTATCGACCTATAGAAAACGGGCCGGCAACGAACCCATTTACTGCGCTTTGCTTTTTGTTTATCTCAATTGCACTTTTAGGTAACTATCCTTCGCACTCTTCGCGTTTAGTGCGACGGTTCGCTTCTTTTGCGGTTCTTTTGCTGATCATCTTTTGGCTGATTGACTTATTTTTCGTATCAGCATTAGTGGAAAGCGTCATTCCCTTTTCACAATTGGTTGAACGTGAACTCAGCCAGGGTTTTCGTAACGCCGTTGGGCATAATACGTTAACCATGTTGCTGTTTATCACGCTAGCCATTTTAACCTATAGCGGTCAATTATATTCTGTAGCCCTCGTTACGTCTGCGCTGGGGCTTGCAATACCGCTCACCTCCCTGTTTGGTTATGCGTTTTCCATGCCTTCGCTATATGGGGAAATGTCATTTATGACACTGACTATGGGGTTGTTCACTGCGTTTGCTGGAGTAGCGGCAGTATCGCAATATATTCTGGTGGAAAAAAAACATCATGATGAACTTAAAGCCATATTATCGTTGTTATTAGTGGTAAGCACTTCTGTAATACCGATCATCATTAGCCTGTTATTATTCGCTACAGTGGCGGTAGACAAAGGTAACCCGGTTGGATTATTAATTGTGGCGATTTGCTGGCTAGTGATACAAATGATGGGATTATTCATCTATGCTGTAGAGAATGTAGAATCGAAAAGAGCAGGACTGTAGAAACCACAGTTCTCATTCACGTTGACTGACACAAATGAAAAAATAGTTCATTTTAACCAGCGATCGGTTAGGTCGGTTGGGTGGCTATTAGTGTTATTGCTGGTTCTCATCGCAAACGTAAACTCACAAGATCAATCCGTCAGTCAGCCAGAGCAGCAAATTATTCGCGTTCCCATGTACGAAGGTGGTGATGAATTGTTTAATTATTACCACGGCCTGTTAGTTATGGCCCTGGAGCTCACCGAAGAAAAATATGGGGTCGCCGTGGTCGAGGTAGAGGATATACCCACCCTACAAAAGCGACAGATAATGGGGCTGAAGACCGCGGAAACGGATGTCATTTGGACAGTAAGCCCAGTCGATCAGGACGAGGACTTTATCGCCGTGCCTTTTCCGTTGTCGGCCGATTTATTTAGCTATCGTATTTTGGTGATCAATAGCGACGATAAGCGCTTTAGCGCGCCGTTATCCACCCGCCAAATTCAGCGCATGACAGCTGGGCAGGGGCGTGACTGGCGGGATGTGGAAATACTCAAAAACAACGGTTTTGCTGTTTCTGAAGCGGAATATCATATGCTTTACAGGCTGTTGGAAACCCACTTTGTGGACTACTTCCCTCGTTCGGTGATTGAAGTTTGTGAAGAGCTTGATCGCCATCCTAATGCCATTATCTACCCATACGTTGTCCTTTATTACCCCAATCTAGTGCGTTTCTATGTGCATAAGGAACAAGTTGAATTAGCCAACCGGCTTAAAGAGGGCCTGGAATTTGCCTATGCCGATGGCACTATATTGCACCGGCTTATATCGCAACCATTCTTCCGTGACTTTGCTGCACTGGTATATAACAGGCAAGTGATAAAACTCAACGCAGAAATCAGTCCGCAAACAACGGAACTGTTACTGCATCCGCTCATCACCGATGTTATGGATATTGTAAGCGCACTTCCAGATGAGTGGCGTGAATTAAATAATAATGGGCGCTGTGAGTGGCGGAAGAGTGATATCCCTCCGCCAGCGGAAATTAAAAAAACGCCAACAATGCCCAACCGTCAGCCATCATAATGGCGGAAGTACAGTCACATTTTTAAGCATAATCATTTCTTTTGGCGCATGCTGCTCACCCAGTTCAACTAAATACTCCGTTTCAACTTCAGCCATCTTATCAACGATTTGAGAGCCTTCTATAATCATGCCGAAAACGGTGTAACCCCAGTTACGTCCCGGGTTTAAGCTTTCATTCTCGTTGACATTAAAAAAGAACTGGCGGGTGGCAGAGTGAGGATCGTTTTGGCGTGCCATAGCAATGGTGTGTAGGTCGTTGGTTAAACCATTGCCTGATTCATTAAAGATGGGATCGTAGGTAACCTTCTCTTCTAACTCAGGGGAATAGCCGCCACCCTGAACCACAAAACCGGGTACGGCTCGATGAAAAATGGTGTTGTTATACAAACCGTTGGCAACGTAGCGAAGGAAGTTGTTAACCGTAATCGGAGCACGACGTCGATCCAGCTCCACCACAATATCACCCATGGAGGTTTCCATTTTAACCCTTGGGTAGTAATTATCCGGCTGCACCTTCGCGCCATCGTCAACAGGCTTGGCAGCAACGATGCCTGAGGTCACGCCCCAAAGAAGAATTAAACAGCTAACAAACAGTCTTTTTAACATATTCATTTCCTTTCAAGTTATCGCTTAGTGGCGAGTAAAATGACAAATTTCTGATTACTGGCAACAAGCTTAACGCCACCAAAAATTCGCTTCAACTTACTGTGGTAGTCTAAATGCCGATTGCCAACCACAACTAACTGTCCACCCTTGCGTAATAGCTGTCTTGAGTCCTGAAACATTTGCCAGGCAATGTGATCGGTGATGGTATTTTGCTGATGAAAAGGTGGATTGCAAAATACTTTTGATGCGCTGCATTGTTGATCATCTTTAAGTAACTCCTCCAGACAATTGCTAGCAATGAACTGGCAGTCGGATAATTGCTCTGGAAAGTTAGTACGGACATTATGTTGCGCTGATGCTATTGCCATAAAAGACTCATCCACAAAACTAACCTTTACACCGGGAGCCAGGGCAAGTGCGTTCAGTCCCAGAATGCCATTTCCACAACCTAAATCGACAACATGGTCGTGTTGCTCAAGCTGCATATGATCAAGCATTATACGTGCGCCGATATCAATGGATTGCCCGGAAAATACGTTGGCTTCGTTGAGCAAACTGATTTGCCTGCCATTAGGAAGCGTATGCCGCCAAACATTGGGATATGATGAAGGTTGCTGCCGGGTTAATTTTTTAGCCGTAGCGGTGGCAAATATTAAACGGGATTTTTTCCTGGCCAGCGAGGTGGTGGTTTGGCCAATATGCTTTTCGAAAAGTTGAAGTACATTACGGGTGATGCTTTTGACTTTTCCACCCGCAATAAGTTTCGTGTCAGCTGTGATCACCTTCGCCAGCTCAGTTAACTGATACTCTAGCATGCTGAGTGTTCGCGGGATCTTTAATACGACTAAAGCGGGAGCGTCCGGCATCGCTGCGGTACTCGGTAATGCGCGGACTGGGTGGTCAACCAACTTATCGCTGGATAACGTAACCTGCGCGTGGTTGGCGACCAGATTTTCATGCAGTGAGCGATGCGCTATCCAGGAGTCGGACATCCATATCGGTGATACATCAGCAAACCAGCACCCCAATGCACCGAAATCGTCATTAAGAATTAACAGCGGGGATACACATGCAGGGTCAACGGATTCCGTGATATAGTCGATCAGCAGTTCGTCTGCACTATCCCATGCTTGCAGGCTTACATGCTGCGTTGCGGCAGGGTAGCGTATCAAATGCAATTCGCGTTCGCGGCAGGAAAAAGTTGTATTCATTTCTTTATTGTTCATTTTGAGGTGCTAAATTGAAGCAGCAAGGTTTATTCGAGCACGCATCGGTTCAGGGCGAGAGTTTACCTCTTCCTGAGGCAGATGTAACTTACTATGCTCAGTGGCTTTCTCATGCTGAAGCAACGCATCTGTTACAAGCCTTTTTAACTGAGATACCCTGGCAACAGGAAAAAATCAGTCTGTACGGTAAGCAACACCTGGTGCCCAGACTGCAGTCGTGGCATGGGGATACGAATTGTGTATATCAGTATTCGGGGTTAAAGATGAAACCGCAGCCCTGGCTTCCCTCATTACAAAAACTCAAGGAACGTTGTGAAGCGGTAACCGGTCAGCTGTTTAATAGTGTTTTGCTCAACTGGTATCGACATGGCCAGGATAGCATGGGGTTACATGCCGATGATGAACCGGAACTTGGTACACAACCAACGATCGCCTCGGTCACGCTGGGAGCGTCGCGCCCGTTTGTTTTCAGGCACCGACACACGTCTGCACGACACAAAATCGAACTGGCCCATGGCAGCTTGCTGGTGATGGCCGGAAAAACTCAACAACGTTATCTTCATGGGATTAGCAAGACCACGAAGGAAGTCGGTGATAGAATTAATCTCACCTTTCGTTTTATCCACCCAAAGGAATCATAAATGCAGGTTAAATTATTCATTGAATCAACCCTCAATGAACACATTCAGCCCGTCTGGATGGAAGTGCTGGACGAGAGTCATATGCATAACGTGCCCAGTGGCGCGCAAAGCCACTGGAAAGTAACCATTGTCAGCAACGCGTTTGACGGACTTAGATTAATTCAGCGTCACCGAAAAGTGAATGAATTACTCAGCGAGGCGCTTAACGGGCCGGTTCATGCGTTGTCCTTACATACATTCACCCCGGGCGAATGGGAAAAGCGCGGTGAAAGTGTGGTGGCGTCACCTAAATGTCTGGGGGGGGAATAGCTTCCTTTTCACGCCTGAGTAAGCTGGCTGATCACTTTACTGATTGAGGTGGTATAAATAAAAAATAACCAATTAGAACAAGGCAATGGTGACAGACAAATCGACCCTTTTTGCACCCAGGACGTTACTCATCGTATGGCTACTCAGCGGATTATGCTGGGGCTTTTTACAATTAGCCATGGTCATCATGGCAGGGGACACATTTGAAATCGATTCGACGATAATGTACGCCCTGCGAAGCGGGGTGGACTTATCTGATCCTATCGGCCCGAGCTGGTTAGAAGAAATTATGCGAGACGCCACCGCGTTAGGAAGTAACTGGCTATTAGTGCTTATTACGTTTGTGGTCGCGTGCTACCTGATGCTAATTGATCGCAAGCGAATGGCAATATTTCTGGTCGTCGCCATTATTTCCGGTATTTTGATGAGTTTCGCGTTGAAATTGGGCTTTTCCCGTCCCCGTCCAGATTTAGTGCCTCACCATACGCGCATATACACCAGTAGTTTCCCCTCAGGCCATGCCATGATGTCCGCGGTGACATACCTAACCCTGGCGGGATTACTGGCACAGGTACAAAATCGCCGTGCCATTAAAGCGTTAGTGTTTGTGGTGGCCATTTCAACGATGGTGCTGGTGGGGGTATCACGGGTGTACCTTGGAGTTCATTGGCCTAGTGATGTCGTCGCGGGGTGGTGTGCAGGGGCGTTCTGGGCAATGATGTGCTTCCACCTTGCGAAGTTTTATCATTTGCGCCGCGCTGACTAAACCTGTTTTTTTCTCAATAGCTCAGGGTGTTCGGACACACGCGCTTCCTGCATATGGCGTTCAAAATGCCAGCTGCGCGTCGGTCGTTGTACGCGATTTCGGCCCGACTTCTTGGCCAGATAAAGCGCTGCATCGGCGCTTTTGACCAATTCGTCTCCGTCAGCCGCAGATGTTGGATAAAGGCTAGCTACGCCAAAACTCGCCGTTACTGAAACCTGGCCACCATCAGCGAACTCAAATGGCGTATTAGCAATATCATTGCGGATCACTTCTGCTAATTCGAAGGCCGCTTCTTCGGATGTATCCGGAAGCAGCACTGAGAACTCTTCTCCTCCGTACCTGGCAGCTAAATCGGCCGGACGACTGATTGCCTTGCGAATGCTGGATGCCACTTTGGCGATACACTTATCTCCTTCCACATGACCGTAGGTATCATTGAAGGTTTTGAAAAAGTCGATATCCAACATGATCAGACTGATTGCTTTTCTCTCGCGAATGGCTCTTTTCACTTCATCTATCAATCTATAATCGAATTCTCGGCGGTTGGCCAGTTGAGACAATTTGTCTACTGATGCTATCTTTCGTAACTCTTTATTTTGTTCTATGACTTTGAGATACAGTGCCATGGTGTCAAGCAAGAGGGCGAAAAATACGGCAGAAGATGAGATTAAACTGAGTACCCTTGCGGTATACCAGCCCACGCTGTAACGTGAACCGGAATAAACCGCCACTATCCCTTCACATAACGCTGCTAACATCGCAATGGCTAGCCACGCATAAATGTCTGTTCTTAGGTGACCTTTCATCACGACTGTGATTAAAGCGATGGCGCATGAAATGGCAACGATGGGGCCGACATATTTTATTAATATGCTGCTAAAATGATTATCGGCAGCGACTAAGTCAGGCAGGTTAGTCCAGCCAGTCAAGGTCAGCACTAAAATAAGCGCGATGATGGCGAGTTCCGCCACAAAAAGATACCACGCCCAGAACACCGGCCGTTCCGTTATATAGGGGGAAGAGCCGTTTAAAACCAACGCGATAGTGATCAGCGCAGGAAACCCTATGTGCCAAAGCGTCCATAGCCATGCTGCGACATTAGTGCCGTTAGGTACCGCAGAAAAAATGCTGATGTCGTTCAATAGCATTATCTGAAATGGTGATAACAACGCGACCCACATGTAAGCCATGGAGAGAAATGCATAAGTTACGCGGCCGGTGCGTAAAAATTGCGATAACAGTAAAACCGATGTGATGGACTCAAATATGAAAACGGCAGTGCCGTAAGCACCTAAAAAGCCGGACGAGGGTGCACCTTCTTCAGCACCAAAGACAATGCCCCAGGCGCCCATACACAACAACACCAACACGATTACGACGATACTGAAGTATTGTATCTTACTTGGCGTGAAATCGAGTTGTCTGATCGCCATAAAGTGGTTTGCTCACCAATAATGAACTGCTAAAACATAGTTTATGCTGGATTTGTGCCATGCTTTTTCTTTTTTGATGAATCAGACGCGAGATTGTCAAGGACATGCACCGTCAGGTTTTAAGAAGTAGGTAAGCGAACCGCCAAAAAGGGTGTGCTTAACAATCTGTTAAAAGAATTTGTAACGCATGCATGGTAGTATTGTCGCCGAAATTATTTCTAATCCTAGCCAAGTGAAAAAAAATGTTTGATATCATCACCCGCCGTGACAGCAATGTTAAAAATGATGTGCTGTCAGGCATCACCGTTGCCTTAGCACTCGTTCCAGAGGCAGTCGCTTTCGCCTTTGTCGCTGGCGTTGAGCCAATGATTGGTTTATACGCCGCCTTCATGATGGGACTGATAACCTCTGCCATTGGTGGACGACCAGGCATGATCTCTGGCGCCACGGGTGCCATGGCGGTGGTCATGGTGGCGTTAGTCGCCGAGCATGGCGTTCAGTATTTATTTGCTGCCGTAGTACTGGCAGGTTTGCTACAGATTATGTGCGGGGTAATGCGGCTCGGAAAATTTATCCGTCTGGTGCCTTACCCGGTTATGCTCGGATTCGTCAATGGCTTGGCGATAGTCATATTTCTTGCCCAGCTAGGGCAGTTCCAGGTGCTAAGTCCGGCTGGAACGGTCGAATGGATGCAGGGCAGTATGCTGGCTTGGATGATAGGGCTGGTAGCGCTGACGATGGCGATTATTTATTTTCTTCCTAAAATTACTACAGCGATACCCGCTTCATTAGCCGCAATTGTCACCGTTACCTTGTTGGTGCATGGACTGGATTTAGAGGCTCGCACGGTCATTGATTTTGTGCGCGATTTATTACCGGCAGAACAGCGTGACAGTGCTACCCTGGCAGGTGAACTGCCGTCCTTTGCTCTACCAATGGTTCCATTCACATGGGAAACCTTCATGATCGTCTTGCCGACGTCCGTTATTTTATGTCTGGTGGGGCTTATAGAGTCACTACTTACCTTGTCATTGATTGATGATATGACCGACACCCGGGGCCGCGGAAACAAAGAATGCGTGGGCCAAGGCGTGGCCAATACGGTAAATGGATTCTTCGGTGGAATGGGCGGCTGTGCCATGATTGGTCAAAGCATGATCAATATCAATTCAGGTGGTCGGGGACGCCTGTCAGGTATTACCGCTGCACTGGTTTTGCTCGGCTTTATACTCTTTGCTGCGCCTTTGATTGAGATGATCCCGCTGGCCGCCTTGGTTGGGGTAATGTTTGTGGTCGTAATCGGTACGTTCGAATGGGCGTCCTTCCGTATCATCCGTGGTGTCAACAAAGAAGATGCGTTCGTTTTATTTTTGGTCACGGCCGTCACCGTTATTGCAGACCTGGCGATCGCAGTAGTAGTGGGTGTGATTGTATCGGCGCTGGTATTTGCCTGGAAGCACGCGCGCCATATCGTTGCCGAAACGCATATTGATGATGATGGCTGGAAGGTCTATGAACTGGATGGTCCCTTGTTCTTTGGGTCGGTTTCACATTTTCGCGACCTGTTTGAAATTGACCACGATCCAGAACACGTGGTGATTGATTTTAATGAAAGCCGAATTTGGGATTCATCCGGTATTGATGCCTTGGACACCCTTGCAGACAAATATGAAGCGAAGGGTAAAAAGTTACACATTCGGCATATTAGCGCTGAATGTCGTGGGCTTTTGCGTAACGCGGGTAAGTTTGTGGAGATGAATGTTAACGAAGATCCACGCTATCGCATAGTGTCAGACGAGTTAGGTTAATGTAATCTTGATATACCGGGCGTACTAACAAATACGCCTGGTTTTTTGTGCCTGTTGCACAGGACTAAATTGCTAAACGGTGTTTCGCTGTGTGCCTGCTTTGACATGCTAAAACTATCGCGCGGTTTAGCCGGTAGTAGCGCAAAAAAGAAGGCGCCGTATAGGCGCCTTCAGTATTATAGCGAATGACTAAAGTTTGATAGTTAACTTTGTGTCGTCAGCCAGACAATCAGATCAACCATGTCATCGGGCGTCATATCGCGGGTAAAGGTGGGCTTAAACTTTCCGTTGACGATAAACGTGGGTACGCCATTTAAATACTCACGATATATATCAATTTGCTGGTTGTTTTTCTTAACCAGGCTGTTCACGCCAAAGCTATTAGCTAATTTATCAAACTCTGCTTTATCAACCCCATTGACTGCAAAGATATTTTTTAGATCGTCGATACCCGAAATCGTCGCGCGTTGCTTGTGAATATACGCAAAGATAGCGCTGTTTAATTTCTCTTCCTGTTTCACGGCCTGCGCAATCATCATTGCCCGAGTCGCATCATCCTGAACATCTGGGCCAGTAAAACGCATGAAGTTTACATGCACTTTTGTGAATTTGGCATCTGCTGGAAGCTTGGTTTTGATTTGGGCCACTAAAGGTTCGAAGTTATAGCAGTGGGGGCACCAGAAAGAGAAGAACTCTTTCACTTCCGGAGAAGCAGTCGCTTCTTCATCCAACACCTCATAATGTTTACCTTCTTGCCACTTCGATTCTTGAGCACACGCCTGCAAAGGGATCAAAAATGCCATCAATATTAATAGTGCAAATTTCTTCATGTTGTATTTACCTTTATACAAAAAACCGCTAAAGATTATCACAGCGAATTTCACAGGCAAAGCTCCTGGCCATTAAATGCCTTTTGCTCTGCCCAATCATTAGCAACAAATAATAGGGCTATCGTGCAAGATTATAAGTCATTGTAAAAAGCACACTCCTGGTTTCGCCGAAGAAGCCAACAATATCCTCATATTCCTGATTAAGCGCATTTTGTACCCTCACTGACGCTTGCCAGGAAGGTGTTAAATCATAGCTTATATTAAATGACAATAATGAATAGGGCCTTAACGACACCGTTTGTGACGTAAAATTAGGTGGGGGAAAATAAACGTCGGTCTGACTGCCGGTATAGGCCCACTTCACATAGACAGAGAGTGCATCGGTGAGTGAACCTGTCATAGAAATCCCTGCCGAGTGTCGCGGTCGGCGACGTTCATCTTGCGTTTGTGTGCCCGTTTCCTGCTCTGCATCAAGGTAACTGTAGGATGCGCGCCAGTTAAACGTGCCCCAGTGCCAGGACAGTTCGCCATCCAGCCCATGGCGGATGCTTTCGGATTCGGCATTTCTGGCGGTCATCAATCCACTCACCGGGTCATAAACAAACCCGAGTATTTCATTTTCAAGCTCGGCGCGATAAATGCTGGCTTGCCCGTATAACGAAGAACGCAAGCGGGCACGCACACCAAACTCCCACTCATCACTGTTTTCAGGCAACAGAGACGCATTGCCGATAAAAGTGGCAGGGAAATAACCAAAGCGTTCGGTGAAGGTCGGATTTTTTACTGCGCTGCCGACGCTGACAAAAGCGGTATAATGTTGATTCATTTGCCAGTTAACTCCGCTTCGATAGCTAACCGCATCCTTATACTCGCTGTTGTGGTCAAAGCGCGTACCGAGGGTAAAGTGGATGTTATCTGCCATCTCAGCGAGTGATTCGAGAAAAACACTGGTTGTTTGCTCGTCTTGCTTTTGATTGGGGTCGGCAAACGAGACTATGCCCCGTTGGCTAAATAACCGTTGCCAATACTCTGCCCCGATCACGAGATCGACGCGATCCCAATTAAAATGGTGAGAAGAGGTCAATTGATAGCGGTTGGATTCGCTTGAGCCAGCAAAATGGTGGCTTTCAGTATTGGTATTCTGGTTTCTGCTGAAAGTCGCCGTAAGGTCCGCAGCATAAACGGCGTTTTCAGGTGCAAAGCCTAAATTGACTCTTGCAGAAGCTTGCTTGCCCTCAGTGAAGTTATCCGCATCAATAGGTAAGCCTGTGGTGACAAAGTCAATACTATCGTATTCAGTTTTAAAATCAGCAAATCGCAAGGTCGCATCGGCATTAAAATTAATGCCGCTATAGCGGTAGTAAGTATTCACTACATTACGCCTGTAACCATCCTGCTCTGCGCCTGTGCGAGAAATGGTGTCGCCGTCTGATTGCAAATGTTGCAGCGAGGTGGCGAAACTGTGCTTCGCTTTTTCCTGGCGAAGTGAAAGCGAGGCGTGTTGTGTATCTTTGTTACCTAAACTTACTGAGGCTTTGGTGTGAGCTGACCTGGTACGCGCGGAATGTGTCTGAATGTTGAGTACTCCGCCAATCGCACCACTGCCCCAGACGGCTGCTTGCGGACCGCGCAGCAGCTCGATCCGGGCAACATCATTTACATTAATGTGGGCAAGATCAATCAAGCCCCCTTGGCTATCATCATTAATAATCACACCGTCTAAGACGACTAGTAAGTGATTACTTTCACTACCCCGAATACGGATCTCAGTTAATGCACCCACTGTGCCCGAGCGCGATATCGCCACTCCTGGCAGCCCTTTTAAAATATCAGTTAATTGAAGCGCGCCAGAGCGCTCAATCTCATCAGCCGTAATCACGGACACGGAAGCAGAAGCATGGTGTGGTATAAGAGGGATACGGCTTCCGAGCACCGTGACCGTCTCGACCTCTTGAACCGCGGGAGAAAAGCGAGAAAATGAAAGTGTGGCCAGTAAGATACCACACAGGGTCGGTGCGCGACCGTGAGCATAAAAAAACATATTATCATTCCGAATGAGCGCTCCCACCGAGCGCTGTTAGCGTAAAAACCAGCTGTAAGCTAGCAGCGTGGATCAGGCCGGTATCCGGGCTCACTCGTATTGCAGGAGCAATATCATTTTCCTTCCCATCCTTACCAATTCAGATAAGTAACAGTGGCAGCTCTTGATCGAGCAGATAAATGAAACATACTGCGCTGTTAGCGCTTATGATGAGTTTACCGTTGCGGGGGCAGCGTCAGCTTTTCACTGACTTCCCGTTTAACCTGACAAGCAGGCACCAAATCGCTGGCGAGTATACCTATTCACCAGCATCCAGGGAAGAATGATTATAGAACAAAGTGTTACAACTTAAACGATTGTTAGTAGGGGGTGAGTTTTAGGCTCGGCTCGTTTAACGCGGCCAGTTGTTCTTTCAGTGCCAGTATCTGCCCTTCCCAATACTTGGGTTCAGCAAACCAGGGAAACGCTCGCGGGAAAGCCGGATCCTGCCAGCGGTTAGATAGCCATGCCATGTAGTGAATCATCCGCATGGCGCGCAATGGCTCTATTAGCTTGAGTTGCGCAGGATTAAACTGACAAAATTCTTCATAGGCTTCTATCAGGGTTTCAAGTTGTATTTGCTGCTGATGCCGATCACCACTTAGCATCATCCACAGATCCTGGATGGCGGGTCCGCTGCGACAGTCGTCCAGGTCGACGAACGTCGGTCCGTCCCGCCACAGTATGTTACCGGCATGACAGTCACCGTGCAGGCGAATTGGATTGCTGTTCACATATTGTTCTTTAACCGTTGCGATCACAGGATCCAGTATGGCGAATAAAGCAGTATGCAAACTTTGCGGGATTAATTGGCTATCGGTTAACACTTTGCGAGGAGTATCTAAGTAGTCCTTAAGGGTCATAACAGGACGATGATGAAATTCGCCAGCAGCTGAGACCTGATGGATCCGCCCGATAAACCGGCCCATCCACTCCAGTTGATCCAGATTATCAGCCTCGAATTGTCGCCCTCCCACGGAAGGGAACACACTGAAGCGGAAGTGATCATGTTTAAGTAAGGTATTGTTGTTGAACGCTAATGGAGCGACCACGGGAATATCATCGGCAGCCAGTTCAAGCGCGAATGTATGCTCTTCACGGATGGCGTCGTCACTCCAGCGCTGTGGTCGGTAAAATTTGGTTACCAACCTGCGGCCATCGTCATCCTGAAACTGATAAACGCGGTTTTCGTAACTATTGAGTGCCAGTAACCCTGTACGAGGGTATATCCCAACGCTTTCTAACGCGTTTAAAATCGTATCAGGGTCAAGGCCACTGAAATCAAAATCTGCCATTAATAGGGCCTGTTATCGGTATAAAAATTTAGTAGGCTCCAATACTGTAATGGTTTCACCATCGGCAGTTTCAGTTGAAACCTTAAAGTGGATTTCCGTCACCGGTTCTTTTAGGTTGTAAGCATCCGTAGCAACAGAAATGGGCAGGCTAAATATCTCACCACCACCTACGCTGACACTCTGATCCCCGATAAAACGGTAATCGGGTAAGCCTTGCACTGTTATCTGGTAATGCCTGCGCTGTTGAGTCTTATTTAAAATTTTCAGTGTGTAGACGTTTTCAATCAAACCGTCATTGGTTTCTCGGTACAGCGAGTTTCGATCTCGAATTATGTCAACTTCCAATGATGAGCGAAGCCAGAAATTTACGCCTAGAATAACCAGCATCACCAGCAGTACAAATGCATAACCTAGTAATTTAGGGCGAAAAAACGATGTGGTGCCACCTTGTAGTTGAGTCTCAGATGAAAAGCGGATCAACCCTTTAGGGTATTTCATTTTTTCCATCACCCCATTGCACGCATCAATGCACGCACCGCAATTTATACACTCGTACTGTAAACCGTTGCGTATATCTATGCCGGTGGGACAAACCTGAACACACAGGTTGCAGTCGATACAATCGCCTAGCCCATGGTTGTTTAATTCGCTATGTGGGATCTTGCGTGGACGAGGGCCTCGCTTTTCGCCTCGGGATACATCATAAGCCACGGTGAGGGTGTCTTTATCAAACATGACTGACTGGAAACGTGCATAAGGACAAATGTGTGTGCACATTATTTCCCTCATCCAGCCTGCGTTCCCATACGTACAGGCTGCAAAGAAAATAACGCTCGTTGCCGCCCAGAAACCGGTACTGAAGGTGAAAAAGTCAACGAAAAGTTCCCTTATCGGGGTGAAATAACCTACAAATGTCAGGGCGGTGAGCAACGAAACTAAAAGCCAGCTCACATGTTTTAATGATTTGCGAACGAACTTATCAGCATCCATGGGACGCTGGTCCAGTTTGATGCGTTGGTTACGCGTTCCTTCCGTTTTTTCTTCCAGCCAAATGAACATGTAGGTCCAGGTCGTTTGCGGGCACATGAAGCCGCACCATACTCTGCCAGCAAAGGTGGTCACGAAGAACAGGGCGAACGCGGCGACGATGAAAATATAAGCCAGTAAGGTTAAATCTTGTGGCCATAAGGTTAGGGAGAATAAATTAAATCGTTGTTCGCCTAAGTCAAATAGCACGGCTTGCTGATTGTTGTACGGGATCCAGGGAAGAACGGCGAATAGGCCAAGAAAGATAAAGCCAAAATAACGGCGGAAGGTTTCCAAAGGTCCTGATACCGATCTGACATAGATTCGATCATTCGAAGAATAGCGTATGGTCTGATCAGACGTATCGGGTTGATGGACTTTAACCGGCGTAACATCTTTTACCGGAATTCTTTCGCTCATTCAAAAGGCCTCGATGAACAGGAAAATGCGCTAATAGTATACCAGCAGATAACTAACAGGGCGAAGTCGAATTCTATTTATTAAAGCTCTCTTTGATTTGGATCAATAACTACTTAATTTTTCGCTAATTTTAAGTCGACAAATTATGGAGACGGGCCCGTCATGATATTAAAGCTAATATTCACGTATGAAATGCGCAATTTATATCAGGTGCCGTTTCATCTATTCTCAGCATTGGAAAATGGTTCCCGGAGCGTGGTGGAGGTTGAATTATGTTTCGCTCTTTGATTGTCTTGGCAGAAATAGCGTTGTTGGTAACAGTGCTACAAACTCCTTTTGCCCAATATTTGTTTAAAGATATTCAAAATTCTGTTTCTAACTGGCTGGTTAATCTATCAGAAATCCCGGAGAAACGGGTGTTAACTTCTATACGTGAAGATGCTAATCAACAGATGGCGTCACTTCGCCCATTTCAGCAGGATTACCTGAACCTGGTTACTTCAAGTCGTTCTTCTGTGAATCATTTTCATCATCAATATTGCAAGAGAAAAGAATTAAATCCATACATTAATGGTGAGAATTTATATGAATTCTGTTCAGTAATACAGAGATCGGCTTTGTTGGACATCAATTCTTAAGCAATTGTTTAGGAAAATGTTCAGGTTTCATTCATGTGTGAAATCTATACTATATGTTACAGACAACTATAATTGTTTTGAGGTGACATATGGGTAATTTGTTGAGCAAAACTGTTACAGCGGTCGCGATACTAAGTGTTGCGCCGATTTTTGCTGCTGAAGTCACAGTGAATTGGGATGAACCAGAAAAGTTCACCGATGTAAAACCGTCTAACGAAAGCAGACAGAAATTTAGAGAGCGCACACTGAGGTCACTCGAAGAATATTTTGTCGATCTTGCAGCCGCATTACCGGCGCAGCAAAAACTAACCGTTACCGTAACGGACCTGGATTTGGCTGGAGAAGTGTGGCCCGCCAGTTTTGTTGGTATGGGAAACTCCGGCTCCGACGTCAGATTAGTCAAACGTCATTACATTCCCAGAATGGCATTTAATTACTCGCTATCGGATGAAAGCGGCACGGTTGTTAAACAGGCTGAGGTAAATTTAAAAGATATGGGTTTTATGGATGGCCTGCGATCTAACCTCAACCATGAATCACTTCGCTACGAAAAGCAGATGTTAAAAGAATGGTTCGAAGACGAATTTGGTCAGCAGGTTTCTGTAACCTTGTAATTTTTTGTTTACAATTCAACCCATTAAATGTCGGGAATTTTTACATCCGCATTTAATGGGTTTTTCATTACATACCTTGACTAATAATCAAGCTGCTTTTTTCCCACCAATTAACCTGTCGAACTCTTTTACAACTTACGTACTTTTTACGAATAAATTCTTCGAACTCCTGCGATCAGCAGGAAATAATTAAGTAAATTCTTATATTGTCTGACATTTGACCTGCCGAATAAAAACTGTCACAAAGTACAGGTATATTTCTTTTCCTTAACGTTCACTCACCACACTTATTGGGAAATCAGGTTAATTACAATGAAAATTAAATACCCTGCATTGCTATTAGCAATAGCTAGCACGTCAACGTTTGCATCTGACATTTTTATCAATGAATTTCACTACGATAACAGCGGTACGGATACAGGTGAATTTATTGAGGTAGTCGCACCGGAAAATACCGATTTGAGCGCGTACACACTTGTTCTATACAACGGCTCAAATGGTCAAGCATATAGTACAACCTCGCTAGGTGTTGTCGCCAGCTTAGGCAACGGTTACGGGGCGTTTTCTGTGAGTTACCCGTCAAATGGGATCCAGAACGGTTCACCTGATGGGATTGCGTTAGTTGACGGTGATGGTGCAGTTGTTCAGTTTTTAAGTTATGAAGGTGCCTTTACCGCCAGTAACGGTCCTGCGATGGGGTTGGAGAGCGATGATATTGGGGTCGCCCAGGAGTGGTCTACTGCGGTGGGTAGTTCATTGCAACTTACCGGGGAAGGGACTGTCTACACGGATTTTAGCTGGCAGATCACCGAGAGTAATACGCAAGATGCAACTAATACCGGACAGACTTTTGCTTCTGACGTAACTCCTTTTATCAATGAAATACATTATGACAACAGCGGCTCAGATGAAGGTGAGTTTGTTGAGATAGCCGCGCGCGCTGGTACCGACTTGAGCGGTTACAGCCTTGAGTTTTATAACGGCAATGGTGGTGGTCTTTATGGGTCATTGAATTTATCGGGAGTCATCGCCGATCAGCAAGGTGGTCTGGGTACCATTGCATTTGCGTATGCCGGCATTCAAAACGGCAGCCCGGATGGTATCGCGCTTATCTCTCCGGCGGGAGAAGTGGTACAGTTCATAAGCTATGAAGGCCAGTTCACGGCTACCAATGGTGCCGCGGCAGGTATGGAAAGTAGCGATATTCTGGTTTCCGAAGAATACAATTCGCCTGTGGGCTATTCGTTGCAGTTAGGCGGACAAGGTGCCAGTTACGCGGATTTCGCCTGGCAGACGAGTAACCAGGCGACTGCCAATGCAGTGAATATGAACCAGACGTTTGGTAATGGCAATGACGGTGGTGATGGTGACGGTGAGCATTCAGATGAACTGGGTCAGTGTGGCGCTACCGCAACGTTGATAAGCAGTATTCAGGGAAGTGGTCTTGCCACTACGATGTCAAATTCCGCTGTTGTCGCCGAAGCCGTAATCACTGTGCGGGCGCCGGCAATGAGCGGTTTCTTTATGCAAGAAGAAGCAGCGGATGACGATAATAACGCGGCGACTTCTGAAGGTATTTTCGTGTATGCGCCTGAGCTGGTCGAAAGTGTAAGGGAAGGGGATATTATTCGCCTGGCTGCTACCGCTAAAGAATTTTATGATAAAACCCAGTTAACTGACGTGACCGATCACATTCTTTGTGGAGAAGCGAACATCACACCTACCGTGGTTAGCTTACCGCAAGATTCTACTGCAAGCTTTGAAGCATATGAAGGTATGTTAGTGACCAACGAGCAGGATTGGGTTATTTCAAGTAATTATAATTACAACCGTTATGCTGAGCTGGTCGCTTCTACAACGCGTTTATATAATCCTACTCAACTTTACCTGCCGGGCAGTGAGGAAGCGATAGCACTGGCCAACGCTAACCAACTCAATCAAATTCTGGTGGATGATTTAGCCAATGGTTCGAATGCTGATTTTTATTTACCTGCAGGCGAATTCGGACCATTTAATCCGGTTCGGGCAGGACAAACCCTGACGGGTGTAACCGGTGTGGTCGATCATGATTTTGGTGCTTATCGAATTCGTGTGTCTCAGGATCCCGCTTTAGTTGACACTAACTCGCGTGAAGCCAATCCTGCTCTTGCCTCGGGTAATCTTAAGGTCGCCAGTTTCAATGTATTGAACTTGTTTAATGGCGATGGCACTGGCGCTGGTTTCCCAACTTCACGTGGTGCGGACTCAGCCTCTGAATACCAGCGTCAACTGACGAAAATCGTCAATGCAGTTACGCGAATTGACGCGGATATTGTTGGTTTGATGGAAATTGAAAACGATGGCTTTGGTGCTAATAGTGCAATTGCACAGCTCGTGGATGCATTAAACGCTGAGTACGGTGAAACGATGTATGCATTTATCGACTTGGGCGGGCCTGTAGGAACGGATGAAATCACCGTTGGTATTATCTATAAACCTGCGGTGGTTGAACCTGTTGAAGCGGCACAAATCCTCACCGAAGCCAACAGCCCTTCAGATGAACAGGGGGTACTGTTTGATACCTCCCGTAACCGTCCTTCAGTGGCGCAATTATTTAAACATTCCGATAGCCGACAAGAGTTCGTCATTGACGTAAACCATTTTAAGTCAAAAGGATCAGGGTGCGGCGCTGGTGATGACGATTATGCGACTGGACAAGGGAACTGTAACCTGACCCGCACGCGGGCAGCAAGAGGGGTAAGCCAGTGGTTAGCTAGTGAGTACCCACAAACGCCGGCGATATTGATGGGCGACCTTAACAGTTATGCCAAAGAAGATCCTATTCGCGCATTAGCCGATGCAGGCTTTACCGATACAGCGGGTTCAATAATCGGTGACACTGCTTACAGTTATACTTTCGGGGGCGAATCGGGCACCCTGGATTACCTGATGACCAATACTGACGCGAAAGAGTGGTTAGTGGATGCGACAGAATGGCACATTAATACTGATGAATCGGTTGCGTTTGACTATAACGAAGAGTACAAACCTGACGATTGGTTAAACACGCTGGTTTATCGGGCTTCGGATCACGATCCGGTCATCGCCTCATTCAGTTTGCCTGATGCACGCCTGCCAGGCGATGTTGACTGGGATGGGGATGTAGACATTGACGACATGCGCGCTTTGCTACTGGCTATCGTATTACGTCGTGATGTAGAAGAAGCGTTTGATTTGAATAATGACGGTCAAATTAACATGAAAGACGTTTGGGCGCTGCGTGGACTTTGTACGCGCAAAGGATGTCGTCGGGCGTAAAAAAAGGGGCGTTGCGCCCCTGTGTATTTATTAAAAGCCCTGTCATTGGACAGGGCTTTTTTTATAGGTAATCAAACTCGCTGCCCGCTACCGCCAGGACGGAGTCAGCGCCAGCCTGGAACGCGATCCGGTGGGCATCGCGTCGGGGCAGGATACGTGCTTCATAAAATGCACAGGTTTTTTGCTTTGAAGCGGCTAACACCTTATTTTCAGCGTGCTGTGCACTGTCTGCTATGCTGTACCACAACACGCCAATCAAAGAGTAAGCTGAAAAAGCGAGGTAGTCACATGCGGCTGCTGCGACGTCCTTAGGCTCCATGCCAAGACAGTCCGCTGAGCTGGCGCGCCAGTCGTCAAGCAGTGCCTGCGCGCGAGACTGTTGTTCAGCATCGTGAATGTTATTAACCAGCTCTGCAAACGCATCATAGGTTGACTGCAACATTTTTCCACCATCGCGAGTCAATTTGCGGCCAATCAAATCAAGTGCCTGTATACCATTGGTCCCTTCATACAATTGTGCGATGCGCACATCGCGCATTAGTTGCTCCATTCCCCACTCACGGATATAACCATGTCCACCAAAGATTTGAATACCTAAGCTGGTGACTTCCAGGCCCATATCGGTCATGAAGGCTTTACAAATGGGAGTAAGAAATTGCAGCACATCAGCCGCTTGCTGATCAGTATGATTTGCGCGCTCTTTATCCATATAACTGGCATAGAACACTGAGAGTGCCCGGCAACCTTCGGTTAGTGATTTTTGTGTCAGTAACATGCGGGCCACATCAGGCTGGAAAATAATCGCATCAGCTTTGTCGTCTGGTTGCTGTACCCCTTGAGGTGCACGTGATTGCAAGCGTTCTCGGGCATAAGCTAACGCACCCTGATAGGATGCTTCGGCGGCGCCTAAACCTTGCAAACCAACCTGGAAACGAGCATCGTTCATCATGGTGAACATGCATGCCAAGCCTTGATGTGGTTCTCCCACTAAAAAGCCCTTGGCCCCATCATAATTCATCACGCAGGTGGGACTGGCTTTGATACCCATCTTATGCTCAATACTGCCTACTGATAACTTATTGGGGGTAGACGGATTGCCATTTTCATCCAATAAGAATTTAGGCACTAAAAACAGACTGATCCCTTTCACCCCTTTAGGCGCGTCAGGCAAACGGGCTAATACCATGTGAATAACATTATCGGTCCAGTCATGATCGCCGCCGGTAATGAATATCTTGTTACCGGTGATAGTGTATGAGCCATCGTCCTGAGGTTCCGCTTTGGTATTCAGTAACGCTAAATCTGTACCGGCATGCGGTTCGGTGAGGTTCATGGTTCCTGTCCATTCACCGGTGACTAATTTGCTCAAATAAGATTGCTGGAGTTCTGCAGAAGCATGCTTGCACATTGCAAGCACCGTGCTCTCGGTTAACATGGTGGTTAATCGCCAGCTCAGGTTCGCCGAGTTGAGCATTTCATGGATAGGTACTGCGATGGTATACGGAAGTGCCTGACCATCAAATTCCTCGGGACCGAGCATTGCATTCCAACCGTTCGCAACGTATTCCTGATAAGCGGCAGCAAAACCTTCTGGCGTGGAAACCTTGCCATCCTCCAGCTTACATCCTTCTTCATCGCCACTGCGATTTAACGGGGCAACCACATCGGTGGCAAATTTTGCGCCTTGCGCTATTACTTCATTGGCAAGTTCAAAATCAAAATCCTGTAATCCGGTCTCCTGATAGTGCTTGTCTAACTTTAACCAGTCGCGCAAAAGAAACTGAAAGTCCGCGAGCGGGGCATGGTATGAAGGCATGGATAACTCCTATTTCAAACGGGCGTTTAAATTTTCGCTATTATAGGCATAAAATCCTATGGAGGAGTATAGGAGAGTAAAAAAATACTGCTGTAGTAAAGTGAACGCTTTTTGCCCATTTTCCGTTGATCTTAAGTTAAAACCAATAAAAACAACGTTAAATGAAGCCTGCTAATCGTTTTACTGACGTAAAATATTGGATTACTCAAACTACCGTCATTGTTGCTTTTATTTTACTAGGAATCTGTCATGTCCCGATTTGTGCTTTCCCCGCTGGTTATCGTAGTTGCGCTATTAGCGGGATTGTTGGTTTATCTGTATTTGCCTTCAGAGGCAGAGAAACCGCGCGCATCCGCTACTGCAACACCGGTAAGAGCAGCGATAGTTCAAGAACAAGCGTTTCCAATTACGGTTGAAGCGTTGGGCACAGCTAAAGCCAGTGAATCAATAACGATTACTTCTCAACAAACTGAGGTAGTAAGCGAAATAAACTTTAACGACGGAGATATAGCACAAGCGGGACAATTGTTGGTGCAACTGAACGACAATGAAGAACTGGCTCGAATTAATGAACTACAAGCCAATATCGAAGAAGCCGAACGCCAGTTTACCCGTGTTAAGAACCTGGCCAAGTCGAGCTCAGCTTCCGAGCAGTTACTGGATGAGCAGCAGGCTAGAGTTCAGGCCCTGCAAGCTCAGCTGGATGTGGCCAAGGCACAGCTTAACGAGTTGGCAATAAAAGCCCCTTTCGCTGGTTTACTTGGCTTAAGACAGGTAAGTAAAGGCGCGTTGGTACAGCCTGGCGATGTGATCACCACACTTGATGATACCAGCGTAATAAAAGTCGATTTCAGCGTTGCAGAGGCTCATCTGGCATCACTTGAAAAAGGCCAGTCTGTTGCAGCAACATCGACTGCCTACCCTGGACAAACCTTTGAAGGTGAGATCAGTACGGTGGGCACACGCGTGGATCCAGTATCGCGTTCTGTACAGGTGAGGGCGTTGGTTGATAATGCTGATGGTAAGTTACGCCCGGGCATGCTACTTCAGGTTACGTTACAAAAACGCGTGTTGGAAACGCTCGTACTGCCTGAAAAAGCCTTAGTTCCGGTAGAAGATCGCCAATATGTTTTTGTTGTCGACGGTGAAAAGGTTCGTCAACAAGAAGTAAAAATAGGGGTCAGAAGGCCCGGCAAGGTTCAGGTGGTCAGTGGTTTGAATGCAGGTGATCAGGTGGTCACCGAAGGCACCCTGCGGGTCCGTGATAATTCCACAGTAAGAGTGCTGGATGAAGAGAGTGGAGAATAAGCATGTTGCTTTCTGATATTTCGGTTAAACGGCCTGTCTTTGCTTCGGTAATAAATTTACTGCTAGTGATTTTTGGGATCGTGGCCTTTACGTCGCTGTCCTTGCGAGAATATCCCGATATTGACCCGCCCATCGTGTCAATCAATACCAATTATCCGGGCGCTTCTGCCAATATCGTTGAAACCCGCATCACGCAGCTGTTAGAAGATCGCATAAGCGGCATTGAAGGGATTAAAAATGTAACGTCTACCAGCAGGAATGGGCGTTCTGATATTACCATTGAGTTTAAGCTTTCACGGGATATTGATGCCGCTGCGAACGACGTAAGGGAGCGGGTAAGCCGTGCGTTAAATAACTTGCCAGACCAGGCCGATCCGCCTGAAGTAGCCAAAGCCAACTCAGATGAAAGTGTGATTGTTTGGTATAACCTGCGTAGTGATAATCTCGATGTGATGGAGCTTACCGATTACGCAGAGCGATTCTTAGTGGATAAGTTATCGGTAGTTGATGGCGTAGCGCGAGTGCGCATCGGTGGCGGCCGAACGTATGCGATGAAAGTATTTTTGGATCGTAATGCTATGGCCGCGAGAGGCATTACGGTAACTGATATCGAACAAGTGATCCGATCTGAAAATGTCGAGTTGCCGGCTGGGCAGGTAGAGTCGCTTGATCGAAACCTGGAAGTACGGGTGGCGCGCACCTTTTTAACGCCGGATGATTTTGCAAAAATCACCGTCGCCACCGGTAGTGACGGTTATCTGGTGCGGTTAGGCGAGGTTGCCAGAGTTGAGTTAACCTCAGAAGACGATGAAACCGAATTCAGAGGCGATGGCGCCAATATGATCGGGCTGGGGATTGTCAAACAGTCCAAGGCTAACACGTTAGAGGTCGCCAAAGCCGCACAAGTGAAAATGGATCAGATTGCGGCCACCTTGCCGGATAATATTTTCATTGTGCCCAGTTATGATTCTTCTGTATTTATCGAAGAATCTATTCAGGAAGTTTACACCACATTAGGGATTGCCATTTTAATGGTTATTATCGTTATCTACCTGTTCCTGGGTAACGTCAGAGCAACCCTGATCCCCGCTGTAACCGTGCCGATTTCACTTATTGCCGCGTTTATTGTCATGTATGCCCTTGGGTTCTCGATTAACCTGCTGACACTGCTGGCGATGGTCCTTTCTATCGGGCTGGTGGTCGATGATGCCATTGTGGTGTTAGAAAATATCTATCGACGCATTGAAATGGGTGAACCGCCGATTCTGGCAGCCTACCGAGGTGCGCGAGAGGTTGGATTTGCGGTCATTGCGACGACCCTGGTGCTGGTTTCCGTGTTTGTGCCACTTGTATTTTTAGAGGGTAATATCGGCCGCCTGTTTACCGAATTTGCCTTAGCAATCGCCGGAGCAGTGGTATTCTCGAGTTTTACCGCGCTAACCCTTGCGCCGATGCTGGCATCAAAACTGTTAACTAAGCGTACCCGAAATGGCGGTTTTGGTGCCTGGGTTGATAAACGCTTTGCTAACTTAGAACATCGCTATTTCAGCAGCTTAAATAAAACTTTGCACCAACCTATTATCATGACGTTACTGTTGGTGGGTTCAATTTTTGCGATCATGAAGTTATCGGATCGCATTCCTGAAGAGTTCGTCCCTCAGGAGGACCGAGGTAACTTCTTTATTCTTATGCAGGCGCAGGAAGGCGCAAGCTTTGAAAGTAATGCTGAGAACCTGAAAGAATTAGAAGCGATCTTGATGCCTTATCGGGATGAAGGCAAAATTAGTCGCTTACTGGTGCGTACGCCAGGGTTCGGCGGTAGTGCAGGCATCGCTATTGTTGGGGCTGCACCGTGGGATGAACGTGATTACAGCACCTTTGAATTAATGGAAGAGATCAGTGCCAAATTAAACGAATTGCCGGATGTGCGTGCCTTCGCGATCATGCGTAGTTCACTCGGTGGCGGTGGTTTTGGCAGGCCGGTGCAATTTGTTTTGCAAGGGGATACTTACGAAAATCTGGTTAGCTGGCGTGATACGGTCATGGAAAAAGCCAGTGAGAATCCCAATCTGATCAGAATGGACTCAGATTATAAAGAAACGTCACCACAGTTACTGGTAAAAATTAACCGCGACCGGGCCGCTGACCTTGGAGTTTCAATCAGTGATATTGGCCGAACACTTGAGGTAATGCTGGGGCAGAGAAGGGTGTCGACCTACCTTGATCGGGGCGAAGAATACTACGTGATCATGGAAGGGATCGAGGAAGATTACCGCAGCCCGCAAAGTATCGATAATTTATACGTGCGTTCACAGCGAACCGGTGAGCTTATTCCGATGGATAATCTGGTTTCGTTTTCGGAACAGGCTACTTCTGCACAGTTAAACCGTTACAACCGAATGCGTTCGATTACTATAGATGCGAATCTGGCTCCCGGCTATACCCTGGGTGAAGCCTTGGCCTATTTAGAAGAGATAGTCAGTACGGAACTACCCGATGCAGTCTCCATTGATTATAAAGGCGAGTCTCAGCTTTATCAGGAAGCCGGTAACTCATTTATCTTCGTGTTTATCCTGGCGCTGGCCGTTACCTATTTGGTACTTGCAGCGCAGTTTGAAAGCTGGATCCACCCTTTTGTGATCATGTTAACGGTACCACTAGCGCTGTTAGGGGCGTTTATTGGACTTGAGATTGCGGGAATGAGTATCAATATTTACAGTCAAATCGGGCTGGTAATGCTGATAGGGCTCGCCGCCAAAAACGGTATATTGATTGTTGAGTTTGCCAATCAGTTGCGCGACACCGGCTTTGAGTTTGAGGAGGCACTAAAACGCGCGGCCACACAGCGGTTACGGCCTATCGTTATGACCGGTTTTACCACGCTTTTCAGTGCTATACCCTTGATCATTGCCGCAGGGCCTGGCTCGGAAAGTCGGATGGTGATAGGTACGGTCATTTTCTCTGGCGTACTGGTGTCAGCGTTTATGACTCTTTATGTGATCCCCACCGCGTATGCATGGTTAGCCAGAAAAACAGGCTCACCTCTTGAGCGCACCAAACGGGTTGAAGAGTTTAATGAAGAAATACCTTATAAAAAAGGTGAAATGCATTAATCGAAGTTACACTACAAAATAAAATAAGGTGGGCAGTGATAGACCAAGTAAGATCAATATTACTGTCCAGCCTACTAATGAAATACCTTCTGATAATGTAATTCCGTTAGCAGTGATGGTTGGCTCAGGCGCTTGTCTGAAAATGCGCGTGATTGCGATAGCCACCGCAATGCAAACCGTAAAGCCGATAAGATTCCACCAGAACCAGAACAATGTGCTACCGCTTAACCATAGGAAAACATTTCCTGCTACGCCTGTGATCAAACCGGTATTCACTGCCTTGGCATGCACTTTTTCAGTATGCACACCCAGAAGAAATGTCGCTAGTACCGGGCCGTAGAAGACGGAACCAATTTTGTTAATCGCTTCAATTATGGTTGGAGCGATGTCGCTCGCAAACAATGAAAGCGCAAGCGTGATAAAGCCCCAGCACACTCCGGCAGTTCTTGCCCGCCAGAGGTATTGCTGATCACTAAAGGTAGCTTTGCGAAGGCGCTGAATATCTTCAGTGGTAACCGCAGCCAGGCTATTGATGGCAGAACTTAACGACGACATCGCCGCCGCCATGATGGCAACCACGAGCAAGCCCAATAGACCGCTTGGCAAGTATTCAACAATAAATACAGGCATCATCCAGTCTGGATGATCAGTCGGGATCAGTTGTCTGAACTGATCGTCAGTGACCACCAGTGCGCCAATTACCAGGCCGGCAAGGCAGTAAATCATCACGATGGGAAACCGCAACAAAGCAACCGCAAACAGCATTTTTCTTAAATCGGGGATAGACTTATTTGACAGCGCTCGTTGTGCCTCGGATTGGTCGCATCCGTAGTAAGAGGCATACAAAATGACTCCCCCGAACAGCATCGGTAGCAAGCCAAAGTCATTGCCATAGAGACCAAAAGTGGACGGATTAATTGCGTGCAGTCGCTCAGGTGAGAGCGCACTTAGAACCGGCTCCCAACCACCCATGGCATCAAGTCCTACCCATAAGCAAGCTACAGCGCCGGCAATGATCAACAGCATTTGTACCGCATCACCATAGACTACCGCTTTCATTCCACCCATGGCTGAGTAGATCAGGGTGATCACACCAATAGTGAGTAGCGAGTAATATTGTCCTATGCCCATGGTACTTTGGAGCAATAGGGAAACGGCATAAATCATAATAGCGGTGGCAAATGACCGACTGAATTGAAAAACTGCGCTGATAAGTAAGCGGGTAA
>CAZROH010000006.1:0-82222 GCA_964601635.1 uncultured Alteromonas sp.
GTCTGAAAGAGTTTTCATTAACTGGTTTTACGGAAACAAGCTCTTTTAGTTCAAGCTCAGGTGATAAATTTATTTACACCAACGCAGATAAACTACTTAAAGTGACGTTAAGTAGCGGTGAAATTGACGTAATAACAGTGCCGCTGCCATAGTTGACAAAACAAGAGCGAGAAAAGCCGACGTAAAAGTCGGCTTTTTCACATTGACTGGAGCGTTAGGTAAAAAGACATCATTTTTTTAAAGTTTAGCGAGAAATCTCCATACTTCATCCCAACCTTAATTGACTAAGTCTCTATCAGCGCGTATTTTTTAAGTTTTCCTGCCAGCTTGTGCTCATGCACAGATTTTAGGTTTACTAAATGAATCAGATATACAGCGTTGTTGCGGTATTATTCGCGTTAGCAATAACAGGGTGCGCGGAAGACTCCAACTCTCAATCAATGCAGAATCAGGCCGCGCCACCGCCAGCGGTGTCAGTGCTTCAACTTACCCGAGAAAACGTTACATTATCCACCACTTTGCCAGGTCGGGTAACACCTTCAAAGCAAGCACACGTGCGGCCGCAAGTAGATGGGGTGGTAGTAAAACGTTTATTTGAAGAAGGAGCGAAGGTAAAGCAAGGGCAGCAGCTTTATCAGATCGACGATAGTCGTTATCGAGCTCAATACAACAGTGCAAAGGCTGATTTGCGGAGTGCGCAAGCCAATCTGGAAACCCTTGAGGCACGCGCAAAACGGTATAAAGACCTGATTAATAAGAATGCGATAAGCGAACAGGAAAACGACGATGTTATTGCCCAGCTGGCACAGGCGAAAGCCGCGATCAGTGTGGCTCAGGCAACTATGGATCTGGCTAAAGTGAATTTGGATTACACCAAGGTGTATGCCCCCATTGCAGGTGAAATTAGCCGTTCCCGGGTAACCGAAGGCGCATTAGTCAATGCCAACCAAACCGAAGAAATGGCCACTATTACTCAGCTGGATCCTGTGTTTATTGATATTCAGAGTTCTGGCAAGGGGGTTCTTAAGATCCGTCGAATGATGCAGGAGCAAGGCGCCTTACCCGTTCAACTGGTGTTGGATAATGTGACTGGCGAACGATACGGCCATCAGGCTGAACTTAAATTTTCTGAAGTCACGGTAGACGAAACCACCGGCGCGGTTACCTTGCGAGCCATTGCCCCTAATCCAGAAGGGCTGCTGATGCCAGGCATGTTTGTCAAAGCCGATATCATGATGTCATCTGAGCGCGCTTTATTACTGCCGCAGCGGGCTACCACCCGCAACCCAGATGGCTCATTGGTCGTGTTTATCGTCAATAATGACCAGCAAGTCGAAGCGAGACCCGTAACAGTAAAGGGTATTTATCGCGATCAGTTTATCGTAAATCAAGGGGTGTCTGAGGGAGAAAGCGTCATAGTGACCGGGTATCAAAAGGTACAGACAGGCATGGCCGTCAATCCGCAGCCTTGGGAGTCTGAATCATCTGGCGCAACAGGGCAGTAAGGAAAGGATATGGCTAATTTCTTTATCGATCGCCCCGTCTTCGCCTGGGTGCTCGCCATTATCACTATGATGGCCGGTTTGTTAGCGATTCGTTCATTACCCATTGAGCAGTATCCAAAAGTTGCGCCGCCTTCAGTTAGTGTCAGTGCTTTCTATCCAGGCGCCTCAGCCGAAACGGTAGAAAATTCGGTGACCCAAATTATCGAACAGAATTTATCGGGCATTGATAACTTACGTTATTTCTCCGCTACCAGTGCCAATAACTCGATGAACATTTCACTCACATTCGCCCCAGGGACTGACCCTGACATTGCGCAGGTACAAACGCAAAACAAGGTGCAGGGCGCCATTCCATTGTTACCGCAGCAAGTGCAGCAGCAAGGGGTGACAGTGACCAAAGCAAATAATGCGTTTGCATTGGTGGTAGGAGTGTACTCCGAAGATGATACCTACTCTCAGTTTGATTTAAGTGACATGCTGGTGTCGGCATTTCGCGATCCAATTTCACGCGTCAATGGAGTCGGAAACGTACAAGTATTTGGCGCACAGCGCTCCATGCGTATCTGGCTGGATCCTGCCAAACTTTATAGCTTTAACTTAACTCCGGTGGACGTACAAAATGCCGTACGTATACAGAATACCGATATCTCAGCTGGAGAATTAGGTGGAATGCCCGCGCTTAAAGGGCAACAGATCACCGCGACCATCCGGGCACAATCCCTGTTACATTCGGTCGACGATTTTGAAAACATTGTATTGCGGGTGAATACCGATGGCTCTCAGGTGCGACTAAAAGATGTCGCCAGAGTGGAACTGGGTGCCCAGTCATACAATGCAATTGTTCGCTATAAACGACACCCTGCCTCCGGTATGGCGGTGAGTCTGGCTTCCGGAGCCAATGCGCTGGATACCATTGAACGGGTTAAACAGCGTGTAAATGAATTGCAAAGCACTTTACCGGAAGGGGTAACGGTCGTTTATCCGCTGGATTCATCGCCGTTTATTGAATTATCAATCAAATCGGTGGTGCAAACCTTAATTGAAGCGATTATTTTAGTTTTCCTGGTCATGTTACTGTTTTTACAGAACTGGCGTGCCACCCTTATTCCTACCATCGCTGTACCCGTGGTGTTACTGGGCACCTTTGCCGTGCTGTATGCCTTTGGTTTCAGTATCAATGTGTTGACCATGTTTGCCATGGTGTTGGCAATTGGGCTGCTGGTCGACGATGCCATTGTGGTAGTTGAAAACGTCGAGCGAATTATGGAAGAAGAAGGGCTTGGACCTAAGGAAGCCACTAAAAAGTCTATGAGCCAGATCAGCAGTGCGCTGGTAGGTATTGCCGCAGTACTCTCGACGGTATTTATTCCGATGGCCTTTTTCAGTGGTTCCGCCGGGGCTATATATCGTCAGTTCTCTATTACAATTGTATCGGCGATGATTTTTTCAGTGCTGGTGGCTATTATTCTATCCCCTTCACTTTGTGCCACCTTCCTTAAAAAACATGCACCGCACGATCAAAAGAACAAGGGAGTGCTTGGCGCGTTTAACCGTATGTTTAATAACGGGCGTTACCAGTATCAGCGCTCAGCGTCTTTTATGGCAGGGCGGTTCAAACGCTTCTTTGTCATTTATGGATTGTTAGTTGCCGGAATGTTGTTCATTTTTATGCGCTTGCCGGGCTCATTCTTGCCAAACGAAGATCAGGGCAGTGTGCTGATGATCCTGACTACCCCTCCTGGCTCTACCGCTGAACGTACCTTGGAATCAGTAAAAAAGGCAGAAGATTTCTTCCTTAATCAACATGAGGACATTGTGAAGGACATGTTCTCTGTGGTTGGTTTTAGCTTCGCCGGCAGCGCGCAAAATGCGGCCATGGGATTTGTTCATTTAGTGGATTGGGACGAACGGGACGAATCAGAGAGTGCGTTTGCAGTAACCAATCAAGCCTATGGCGCGTTTTCCCAATTTCAGGATGCCATGGCTTTCCCGATAATGATGCCGCCCATTATGGAACTGGGCAGCGCAACTGGCTTTAGTATGCAACTTGTCGATCGGGCAGGGTTAGGTCACGAGGCGCTAATGAATGCGCGGAATCAGTTACTGGGTATGGCATCGCAGAGCCCTAAACTGATGGGGGTACGACCTAACGGCTTAAGTGATGTGCCGCAATTTAAAGTGAACATTGATAATGAGAAAGCATCCGCGCTTGGCGTGCCACTTAATGAAATCAATGCCACCTTACAAATTGCCTGGGGGTCGAGTTACGTCAATGACTTTATTGATCAGGGCAGGATTAAACGCGTTTATTTACAGGCCGATGCCCCTTACCGGATGAATCCGGATGATTTGGATAAATGGTATGTTCGTAACCAGCAGGGAGAAATGGTGGCATTCAGTGCCTTTGCCACTTATGAATGGACATTCGGGTCGCCACGTCTGGAACGTTTTAACGGTATCGGGTCATTAAATATTCAAGGGGGGCCGGCACCGGGCGTATCTACCGGAGAAGCCATGGAAGAAATGCAACGACTGGTCGATCAATTGCCCAAGGGCTTTGGGATTGAGTGGACGGGCCTTTCATATGAGGAGCAGGAAGCCGGTGATCAGGCACCCATGTTGTATCTTATCTCAGTGCTGGTGGTGTTTTTATGCTTAGCTGCGCTTTACGAAAGCTGGGCGGTACCAATCGCGGTGATCCTGGTGGTGCCATTAGGTATATTAGGAGCGGTCGTCGCGGCGTTTGCTTTCGGTTTGCCAAATGACATCTATCTGCAGGTAGCCTTTTTAACCACCGTGGGACTCGCCTCGAAAAACGCTATCTTGATTGTGGAGTTTGCCCGCGAACAGGTGTCGCAGGGAGAAGATCTTATGGTCGCTGTTGCCAATGCAGCTAAACAACGTTTCCGTCCGATCATTATGACATCCATGGCATTTATTCTTGGTGTATCGCCTCTCGCACTGGCTAGCAGTGCCGGCGCCGCAGCTCAAAATGCCATTGGTATAGCGGTTATCGGTGGTATGTTGGCTGCAACTTTTCTGGCTATTTTCTTCGTGCCCATGTTTTATGTGGCGGTTGAGAAGGTATTGAGACGACGCTGAAAAAGTGCCGTCTCATAATCTATTACCCAAAGTACTTAACCAGCATCCATAAACCTGCGCCTAGCATAAACAGGTTTTCACTTAAGCTGATAAAACCGAGTGGTACATTACTGTCACCGCCTACACAGGCGCATTTGAGCTCTCGTTTATCGATATACACGGCTTTTATCACCGATGCCGCACCGATCCCACCAATGAAAATAGAAACCGGGGCGACAGTCAGGGCCGGAAATTGCGCCAGCATACCCAATCCGGCATACGCTTCGGCGAACGGATAAAAATAGGCGTACCTTAAGTGCTTCATCGCCAGTAAATCATAGGTAATAAACATGGTGGCAAACGAGGTGAGATCTTGCAGTTTTTGTAAGGCCAATAAGACCATCGCAAAAGCCACAAAGTGCATGATCACCGGCTCGAATCCAAGCGCTAGTCGAGATGAAAATAGAAGAGCTGCGACAAATAATGCTGCGATGGCAAAAATCGCTAACACAGGGGTATAACTGGTCCCTTGCTGTCCTTCTTCACCTTTGCCGAAATAATCTCTTAAGTCGTCGTAACCACCAATGCGTTCATTATCAATAAAAGTTTGTGGCGTAGTCTCAACGCCATGTTTCTCTTTAAACGCATCCGTTTCTTCACGCGAGGTAAGTTTATTATCATCGACGTGGTAGCCCTCGCGCTCTAATAAATCTTTGGATTTAAGGCCATAAGGGCAAATATGCTCATCAGTTACCATGCGGTATAAGGTTGCTTGTTTAGCCATTTTCCGCTCCTTGCCTGGATTTAGCTGTGTTAAGGTACATAAGATAGTACCTATGTGATAGATCAAAAAAGGAGTGATATGTACCGGATTTTAATTTTCTTAATATGCTTGCTCCCGGTTATCGCGAGCGCAGCCCAATTTAACACCGGACCAGTTTTTAGTGACTTTGGTAAACATGCTGCGGTGGGTGGTGTGAAGTTTGACAAAGATCAGCAGTTCAAGGTGGTATTTGATATTACTGTTGCTGCTGAGCCTGGCGAGCAAAGCCGTCATATCAATTCGCTGGCGCGATTTATTAATATGCATGTTGCTAATGGCATTAAGGAATCTAATATTCATTTAGCGATGGTTGTGCACGGCGCAGCCACGTTGGATTTATTGACAGATAAGGCTTACCAGCAACGAAAAAACGCAGCTAACGGGAATATCGCACTTATCAACGCGCTGGCTGAAAAAGGGGTTAAAATTTTTGTTTGTGGTCAATCGGCAGCCGCTCATGGAATTAAAAACCAGGAGTTTTTGCCTGCAGTCGAGGTCGCACTTTCAGCGATGACGGCAAATGCGCTGTTACAACAGCAAGGGTATACGCTTAATCCCCCTTAGTGTTGAAACCTCATGCGTTTCAAGTGGCTGCAATCAGAATTAAGTGCCGAACTCACTTTCTGATACGTCGGCGTGACAGGTTATTCTCTGTTTTTTAAGTGTATTCCGTACATCAGGTCAGTTCCCCATACCATCCGAATCTCTTAATCTAACCATGTCCTGAAGGTTTCAGGGCATGTTTAACTTATATGGAGATAACCATTTTGAACGAATTAACACAAGTTGAAATTGCAACAGTGAATGGTGCGGGTGTAGGTGAAAGCGTCTGCATCGGGAGTTTTGGTGCGTTGGGTGCCCTTGGCGGTTTTATAGGTGGCGGCATAGCAACGGCCGGACTCGGAATGGGGGCTGGCGCGTTATGGGGCTTTGGCATGGGCACACAAATAGGTGCGGCGGTTTGCTTACCTTAAGGAGAAAACGATGGAAGAATTGAATCAAAATGAAATTTGCCAGATTGCTGGTGGCGATTGTATGACAAACTGGACAACCGGCGGCGCAATTGCTGGCGGACTCATCGGTGGAGCAATCGGATTCTTTGGTGGTTTTGGCTTTGGTGCAGGAGCGGGTGCTACCGGTGGAAGTACACTGGGCTCGGGGCTGGGTGCCATTGGTGGTGGCTTCTTCTGCTACCCGTAAAACTGAGAGGCGCAGCCTCTCTTTTTGGAGCACTTATGACGTGTATATTCTTTTTTAATTATTCGATTGCCCTGCTAATTTCGTTTTCAATCTTGGGTATTTTTATACCAGACGATACCACCGGCGCAGTGATTTTCACTACGTTGGTCGTGGGTATTGTTACATTAGTATGCTGGAGGTGGGGCAGATATTCTGTTCGAAGGCGAGGTGACTTTGTTTATATCCATAATTTCCCTGAGTGTCATAAAGTCATCGCCAGTGAAATCAAGGATATTACGATGATTGAAAAATACATTCTGGTTAATAAAAAGGATGGCAGCCAGTTAACTTATCATTTTCTGTTTGGACCCAGTGGCGGCATTCATGAATCCGCACAAGCCATGGTTACAGATAAAATAAAAAAGCTATGAAGTGATAGCCGATACCATTAAATTTACTCTGACTGCCCACCGAAAATGCCCTTATTTTTATTAAAAAGGAGTCCGAACCAATATCAGTCAGTATTCACTTCTTCTTTTGGCCGCACTAACGTCAGCGCTCCATCTACATGCACATCTCTTTGTGGGAAGGCAATTACGATCCCGGCTTGGTTGAATAAGTCATCAATTTCAAATCTCACGGCACTGCGGATCTGACGTAAATCTCGCTCGACCGTGGCATTGACCCAAAAGTAGACTTCAAATACCAGCGCGTTATCACCAAAGTCTTCAAATATCACTACAGGTTTAGGTTCGGCCAAAATGTTTTCCTGTACGGTTACCGCTTGTTCAATTAATTCTGCGACCTTTTTACACGGCGAGCCATACGCGACACCGACTTTTACCGATGTGCGGGTGAGACGGTCAATCAAAGTCCAGTTAATAACTGTATTTTCAAGCAGCTTACTGTTCGGTATGAGCATGTGCACTCCGTCGATGCGGCGTATACGGGTTGAGCGAGTGTTAATCGCTTCTACTGAGCCGCGGGCGTTATCGACTTCAAGAAAGTCGCCGATACGGATCGGACGCTCCCACATTAAAATCCAGCCGCTGATAAAGTTATTAATAATATTCTGAGCGCCAAAACCTACACCAATGGCAATAGCCCCGGAAAGAAAGGCAAATGCTGTGAGTGGCACACTAAGCATCTCAAGCATAGTGACAATTAAAATAGTGAAGGCAATGATGTAGAAGATACGTTTGAATAAATGCACGGTGTCGGCACTGGCACCGGTTTTACGTAAACGAAAGGTGGCTAAGTGGGCTAGTTTTCGTATGAACCATGAGCCGACAACAAGTACCATCGGGATAAGCAATAGTTCGCCGAAAGTAAAGGTGTGTTTAAACAGCGTAAACAATTCAATCGATAAATATTGTTTAAGTTCTGTGAGCAACTCTTGCACGTGTGATAGTCCTCGTCACCAATATAAAGATGATATCCAATCTGATTCGGCATGATAGACTGATGTTCATTGGCTTGCCAAGTTTTCCACTTTTTCGATGAACTGAGTGTGAAAATAGGCAGTCCTGATGAGCACTTTACTTCGTTAATCAAATAACAGGGCATCAAATTGATGATGAAATTGAAATCCAAATTTTCGAGTGTTTGTGTAAGCACTTTTGCGTTTCTTGTGCTTTGCTTAGCAACTTTTTCTGCCTCAGCACTTACCTTCAAGCTTTCAGAAAAAGACGTCGATATGATGGCCAAAGCGTCTTTTCCACAGACTCAGCTTTATCAGGGAATGATATTAACGTTTAGCGACCCGCAAGTTGATTTAGGGGAAGCAAATAATGACGTCAGTATGGTGGTTACCCTCAAGGCGGAGAAAACCGAGGGCGTCATGACCGCACGCGGTAAAATCAGCGGTCAACTTGCCTGGCGGCGCGCAAAGAAAGAACTGCAAATTGAGAAACCAGTATTATCTGATCTGGAAGTTCTGGAAAACAATATGACTGACTCACAATCTATGATTGAAGGGGTCAAAGGCATTCAGGGGAAAGTTTTGCCGGTTATTCTACTTTTGGACTTAGACGAAATGGAGTTAGGTATCTTTGCCAACCAGTTACCCAGAAGTATGTCGGTACGTAATGAGCAGCTAATTATAGAGTTGTAAATGAATAGAATAGCGTTTCTCTCCACAGATAACCTCGAAGGTTTTTTTGTTTATGATGAACTTCTGTTCACTCCATTTGCGCAGGCAGGCTGGCAGGTAGATACGGTTTCCTGGCACCGGCGTGATGTAAACTGGGATGATTATGAAGCGGTCATCGTGAGGAGTACCTGGGACTACCAGCAGCATGCGGAAGCTTTTTTAAGCACGCTAAAAGAAATTGAACAGTCTTCGGCGCGCCTGGAAAACCCGTTAACGTTACAGCAGTGGAATTTGCACAAAACTTATTTAAAAGACTTGCAAGCTCAGGGGGTGCGCGTTGTTCCTACATTATGGCTCGATGCTTTTGACGAAAACACAATTGAATCACAGTTTACGCGATGGGAAACCGACAACCTGATTGTCAAACCAACACTCAGTGCAAATGCGGACGATACGTTTAAACTCTCACGGTCACAGCTCAAGCTACAGTCTGATGTGTTAACCCGCTTGTTCGACAACCGAAGTTTAATGGTTCAGCCCTTTTTAGATGTGATTATCAGGGAGGGTGAGTATTCACTTTTTTATTTCAACGGTGCGTATAGCCATGCCATTTTAAAACGCCCGGCTGCAGGTGATTTTCGTGTGCAAGAAGAACACGGGGGGGAGTTGGCCACAGTTCAACCCTCTCCAGATATGCTGAAAACAGCTGAGCAAGTACTTAAAGCCATGCCTGATTCTTCTCTGTACGCGCGTGTAGATCTCATCCGTTTTAATAACGAGTGGGCCGTGATGGAATTAGAGTTGATTGAACCATCGCTGTACTTCACCTTAGATGCGCAATCTCCCCGTCGTTTTGTAGAAGCGTTTAAAGCCAGAATCCAACGGTAAATTGTTACCACCCCGCATCCATGCGGGGATGATAACGCGGGTGGTAAAGGGTGGATTATCTGTCTTTTTCCAAACTTCTATTGCGATGCACCTCTCGCGTTTGCCTTTCAGGAGGAGAGTGACGTTGCGGTGGAGCACTTCGTACGGTTGAATAATCCCGTTTAATTTCCACCGGCTGCCGCTCTATAGATTTTCGTTGAATCTCTCTGCGCTCTATTTGAGGGCGGGGACTAACATCCCGTTCTCTTTGCAAATATTCACGTTTATCGATTCGAGGCTTTTCAGGTCTGGCAAGCTCATCACGACGTAGTGGTTTAACGTCACGCTTTTCTCGGTGAAGATCTCGTGGGTGCGTTTTGACCACGTCGCGTTTTTGAACGGAATTGCCACGAGGGTGGCTACGCACATGCTTTAATTGATCGTTTAATGCACGGTGTTCAATTTTACGTTGCTGATAATGTGCTTTACTTTGAATATATTTGCCTTCCTGTAGCGAATGTACCCGATTGACCACCCTTGGTGAGTAGCGAGTGCGACGATGATCAGCATTATGATCCCAACGTTGATAGCCTTTACTGTAAACGCGTCGGTTATAACGAGGATGATGGTAGTACCTGACCGGCGCATGCGTCACAACAACATGACGGTTGTGCCAGTGAATGCCGCCAAAATAGAAGTGGGCAGATAAGCGGAAACTCGGACTCCAGTAAAAACTGGCATGAGAAAGTGCATGTATAGGGTGGTGCCAATAGACTGGTTCGATATGGTGCCACCAGTTGCCATACACAACACGAGTGTCGTAATAGGGAATATATACCACCTCACGGCGACGCGGCTCAATAACAATCACGTCTTCGGCTTTTTCATAGGTAAGGTAATCTGAGTTTTTAAGATGGCCGGTGTTTAACGCATGCTGTCGAAGCACCTGAACGCGTTCCAGAACACGAGCCTGGTCAATCAGCACATTATCACCTAAATTTTGTAACCAATCCAAATCATCACTCATGGTTTCAAGTACTTGCGTTAACGGCGCTAATGCACGCACACTTGGATCCCAATCGAACATTTCAACTTCTTCGGCGACTTCTTCAGCTGAAAGGTGCGCGTTATCTTTACGCCAGCGATAGGCGTTTAGCACTTCAAGTGGATAGGTGGACGCAATCAGAATATGGGTCAGCACGGTATCCGGATATAGGGCAATTGGCGCTAAGATGCTATCCAGCTCCGCGTCACTAAACTCCTCCTGTTGCATCTGCGGCTCAGGGGGAGGTGTCGCGCTGGCTGGTGTGCTAATCACATAGCCTGATAGCGAGAGTGCAGTTAGCACGGCTAATACGGTTTTTTTCATAATCACTCCTGATCCACATTTACGATCACGATGTGGATTTATACGTGTTATCAGGAGTTATAGTGGATAAAGCATTAACCGAAGCTGAATCGAAATGTATGGACTGTTAAGTCAGCTTCAAAAACTATCCTGACAGACAGTCGATAACCTGTATGGTCGCTATTAAGCTTTGTATTGTTCGGTGATGAACATTAGTTAATTTTCAAGGAAATAAAATGAAAGAACTGCAATATAGTGAAACGGAGTTGATTAATGGCGGTGTGTATAACTTTTTTATTGGTTATGCCGCAGGCAAGGCTTTAGACGCATACTGGGGCTGGGTTGCTGGTGGAGCGAGTGGTTGGAGGGAAGAATATAATGGCAATGGGTATAGTGATCCTCTTCTTTAAAAGCGTATAGTTAACGCCGCTGTATAGCGGCACATAAGATAGGGAAATTGAAGTGAAGCACCTGATTATCGTCATAATAAGCCTGACTCTACTATTTAGTATCGAGCGCATATCAGGGCTAAACGTGGTTATTTCATTTGATGAACTCACTGCAGTGAATATCTTGCGTGACCTGTTTTACTACAGCTGTGCTTATTTTTTCTCAGCTAAAATTGTCGGTGTTGGCTACTGGTTACTCGAGAAAAATAAATTTTGTAAGTAGCGGGTATCAGTCTTTAAACAAGTGTGGATCAAACGCGTGACCGAGTTTTTCGGTCTTGGTTTTAATATAATGTTTATTGTCTTTGGTAATACCATGGTCGATGGGCTTGCGCGCCACAATTTCTACCCCTAGCTTTTCGAGCGCCGTAACTTTGCGTGGATTGTTGGTCATCAGTTCTACTTTCCTGACGTTCAGTTTTTCGAGCATAAGTTTACAGATATCATAGCTGCGTAAATCCGCATCAAAACCTAAATGTTCGTTAGCTTCAACCGTATCCATGCCAGCGTCTTGCAAGTTATACGCGCGAATTTTATTTAACAGGCCTATGCCGCGGCCCTCCTGACGCAGATAAAGTAATACGCCAAAACCTCTTTCCACCATATTAGCCATGGCTTTTTCGAGCTGAAATCCGCAATCGCAGCGGGTACTGAAAAGAGCATCACCGGTCAGACATTCTGAGTGGATCCGAATGGGAACTACGTCATCCTCTTTCCATTCGCCATAGGAGAGCGCCACGTGCTCCTGACCACTGGCCTCAACAAAGCCATGAATACGAAAATTGCCTAAGCGAGTTGGCAGTTTTGCTGAGCTTACATATTCGTATTTAGGTTGCTGGCTGGTCATGACACATCTTTATCGCAGTTAGAGAGTTGATAATGTTAGGGCAGTTAGATGAAATACAATAACTGCTTAGCAAATTATATCAGTGTTCCGTGTTATTGGCACTGTCTCCCAGTGACACAAATTCTTTCAGGCTGCGTGGCGCGGCAATGCCAAAACCCTGGGCGTAATTAACCCCCATTTTACCGAGCGCCACCATGGTGGCTTCGTCTTCCACGCACTCACCTACTGTCTCCATGCCCATGGCCTTAGCGACATCTTTTATTGACGAAACCATGGCATGATCGACGGGATCGTTCAGCATGTCTTTAATAAAGCTGCCATCAATTTTGACGCTGTTAACCGGTAAGTGTTTAAGGTAGGTATACGATGAAAAGCCGCTACCAAAATCATCCAATGCAAAATGACAACCTAGCTGCTGGAAGGTTTTCATAAACTGCAAGGTATCTTCCATTTTGACAATAGCTACGGTTTCGGTAATTTCAAAACAGACCTTTTCGTAGGGCACGCCTGATTTTTCAAAGGCATTGAGGATAAGCAGTTTTAAATCTTTATCAGCTAACGATGGCCCGCTTAAGTTGATGTTACAACGTTTTAAACGGTCAAGCACTGCTGGATTTTTAGCTAACCACTTAAAGGTGTTTTCTACTACCCATCGGTCAATCTTGGTACTCAGATCATAGCGTTCTGCCGAGGGGAAAAAGGCTGAAGGTGGCACAATTTCACCGGTCGGAGAAACCATGCGTAATAATATTTCAAAATAATCACCTTGCTGTTGCGCGTTCAACACACGGTAATGCTGGTAATATAATTCAAAACTGTCATTTTCAAGTGCCTGATTGATATCCGCTACCCACGCTAATTCCTGTTCATAGCGTTTTAAGCTCTCATCATCACTACTGTATCGATGGATTTGATTCCGTCCCTGTTCTTTGGCTATGTAGCAGGCCGCATCGGCCATGCTTAATAGCTGCTCTGGGTTAGCTTCGTGTTCAGTACAGTTAATTAATCCAATACTCACGCCAAGAGTAAAAACCCGGTTTTCCCAGATGAAGCGGTAAGATTGTATCGCGTTAAGGATTTTCACCGCTTGCAGGTACGCTATATCTTCACTGTGTCCTTCAAATAGTACGGCGAATTCGTCTCCGCCCAATCGGGCAACAATGCCTTTACCCGCCAGCGTGCTTTGAATTAAGCGGGCGATTTCTTTTATAAGTGTGTCACCGGCTTTGTGACCACAGGTATCATTGACCGCTTTAAATCTGTCTAAATCTAGATATAACAACACCACACTGGTTTTTGCCTGCTCCACCAGGTTAGCAGCACTATGCAGACGTAATTCAAATTCACGGCGGTTAAATACACCGGTTAAGCTGTCGTGACTAGCAAGATATTCAAGGCTGATGTTGGACTGCTTTCTTTCTGTAATATCAAAAATCGAGCCGTATAAAAAACGCTCATCGCCTTCTTTTTGTAATTGACATGAAATGCAAAACCAGAATTCGTTGCCATCCGCCTTCCGTCCCTTTATTTCTTTGCCCATTACTGAGCCTTTTTCCAGCAATTCTCCGACCAGTAATTCACGATCTTCAGCGTTGGCATAGAACTGTTTGGTGTTTTTAATCGCCTTAAGCATGCTTTCTTCATCTTCAAAACCGAAGACCGCGCACATGGCTGGATTCACGCTTTTTAATGCGCCATCCACGGTAGAGGTATAAAGCCCTTCGGCTGAATTGCGAAACAGGTTGTAAAAGTAATTCAAACTACTAATGGTTTGCTCTTTTGCACTAATTTGTTGTTGTGTAAAACTGCGTTCTTTCAGTTCCACACAGACGCCGAAACTCAAGCAGGCTAACGAGAGCATTAACACACTAAGCGCCGTGTGATAGGAAGTCAGGCTATAACTGCTGGCTAAAATATCAATTTGCAGCGCGAACAGGGCGATTAAAAACAGCCAGCTGATCAGATAGATACGGGATAAAGATTTGTTGCGGCGGTCGCGAAAAATCAGTGCTGAAAAGACTTGCAGTAAACCGGCTATAGGTAGAGTAAGTAGTAAGGTCAATGATAAATAGTACGTATCGTGCACCAGCACGGAAACTAACAAGTAAAGTGGCCCCACGTAATTTAAAAAGTGGAATCCCATTGGCAAACGTACGAATAAGTTGTGGGTCAACTTAGCCAAGGTAATAAGTATCAAAGCCAGTAATACGGCGAGAATCGGTTCCGCAAACTCAGAAACTGGAAAAACGGTATCAAGCAACCCTTGCATTGCAATAACCAGAATTAAGAAGAACAGATTAGTCATCGCCAGCCAGAAGCGAGCCGGTGTACGTTGGTAAAGATAGGAAAGGAAAAAGTAAATAAATAAAATTGCTAGCTTTCCCACCAACACGCCTAAAAAGAGTAAGTGGATTTTACTGTGTGCTCGCAGGGCACTTTGCTGCCATAAAAAGACCGGTAAACTGGTTAATCCTTTATCCCGCACGCTCAGCAGAATGGTAACGGTCTGGTTTTTCGGCAGCGTAAAATCGTAAGTAAGCGCAGGAAGCATCTGCTCAAACCATGAAACGGAATCTTCAGCGGTGGTGGTGTAAGAATGCATGATGCGCTGACGCTCATCAACAATCCACACGGTCACCTCATCCAGCCCAAGTCGTTCTACGGTGAGCGCCATTTTAATTTGTTTATTGGTAATGTTCTGAACGTGGTTAACAATCCATAAACGCGAATCGTCTTCGAGCGGGTTAAGGAAATGCGGATTAACCTTACCGGTAGCTGAATTGATGATCTGTGAGAAAGAAATGTGCCGATCCGCGATGGTACTTAAACCATGCTGCTTCAGATTTGCCTTTTCAAATTCCTGATCGATTAGCAAGGTCCCAGCCTTAGCGTAAATTGGCTGGAAACCCAACAACAGCAAAATGAGTACAACACGCCAGACAAACGAAAACTGATTCTGGTTAATACGTGCTCTGTTCCATGAAATTTGTGTCACTCAACCTATCCGCAGAGAAATCCCCTCCTTATCTTAACTAACAACTTGCTCTGTGGCGAATAAGTTAGCGCGGTTCTGGGTATCTGGTTTTAGACTTAGTATGCAACTTATATTCTTTTACGTGTGCATTGTTTTGGTGTTGCCTGCTGCAACCTGCCATTTTCTAAAAAGTGTAACAATAAGCTGATTGCTTGTTTATCACAGATTGCGGCGCTAAAGGCAGCGAGAAATAACACCGGGTACGTGAAATTTGATAATTTGAGAAAATAGTTAAACCGCAGAGGACGGAGTGGCCTGCATGTGACCTTTTCAGGACATAGGAAGAGTCTTATTTCGGCCTGTGTCTTTCGCTTGATAGAGAAAACGGTCGGCTTCATTGATGGCTTGATCAATCGCTTTTTTATCACTGACATTGGCTAGCCCGAAACTGAGAGTAACAGAGGCTGATTGATCATTGTAGGTAAACTCTGTCTCAGCAATACGCGCCCGCACTTTTTCAGCCACCACGAAGGCATCGTGCGTATCCGTTTCGGGTAACAAAAAAAGAAACTCTTCACCGCCCCAGCGAGCGACGACATCCTGCTTCCTAAGCGCTGCAGACATTATTTTTGCCACCTCTTTTAAAATAAAGTCACCTCCATCATGGCCCAGTGAATCATTTATTTTTTTAAAATGGTCGATATCACATATTAATACAGACAAAGACAGGTGGTAGCGCTGTGAACGATCATATTCGTAGTTCAGTTGCTCCCACATGCCTCTCCGATTGGGTAAACCCGTTAGTGGATCGCGCCTTGCCTGCTTTTCAAATTTATGGCTGAGCTCTGCAAGTTGTTTGAATGATTGCTGGCGGGCAAATTCATAATAGCCAGACAAGAAGGTGACGGTTAAAAAGGAATAAACAAGTCGCGTTTTAAACTCGTAGCTATAGCTTACAAGTAATAAGCTGCCATTACCGTAGAATAAAAGTAGGCTAATACAAATGAAGTATATGGCTAAAATGATTAAGCCTCGCCGCAATCCGCCCATGAATAAGGCTACCGACGGGACTAAATAACTCCACAATGGACCTGTGTTATTGGCACCACCGGAGATGATCAGGTAGGCGGAAAGGAACATCAAACAACTTACCAGGATGGTAGACGTTATTTTATAAGTGGCGGGAGAACGGTACCAGCGCATAAGCAAATGCGAACTGAAAAAAATGGAGCTGGCAACAAAAAGAGAGAGGGCGAGTGTTAAGTCGTCAGCTAACAGCGCTCGGCAAGCCAGGATGAAGGTGATGGACATACCAACTGCAGCGAATAAATTAATTACTGCAATCAATCGGCTTTTCTCGGTGTCATAGTCTGGATGATCGCCAGCATGTATGTACGCAAGAGCGAGTTTCTTCAATACAACTACCTTTGTTGTTGCCGCAAGTATCCCAGCAGATGTGAAACATTATCTGATTCTACTACTAAAATTACTTTAGTGGCTACTGGGCTAATAGGTTTACAAGTTGATTCCCGTCATAATCACTATGCGTCGCCTCAATCCACATGGCTTCGCATAGCCATTCAATGTGCAGATAAAAGTAGATGCCCGTTTTTTCAAAGGTAGACTGATGCCGATCTGCTCCCCACTCTGAGTTTACGATGTGCGACTCAGTACACTCAGCCAATTGCGCGATAAAAGAATTTGTATCGTCAATCGTCGTCGGTAACGGTAATCTGATAATGACTTTATCCTCGACGGTGTCTAAACAGCTCAGCAGGGCTTTTAAATTTAGCTGCTGCATGACAAGCTCACAGATTGCACTTGCCTGGGAGGCTGTGCCCAAGCATGTTGATCCAGGTTCGAAGAGAAGGGATTGTTCAGTGCTTGCATAAAGGCCTCAAAAGGCTGCCAGTTAGCCTTTTCTGCCTGCGCGATTATGTCCTGTAAAATGTGGGTCCGCGGTAAAATAGCTGGGTTAGCCGCGACCATTGTCTCAACAGAATGCGTTTCTTCCCTTTCCTTGGAAAACGCCTGCCACCATTTTTCAAAGCGAGGCCGATTAATGATATGGTCATCGACAAGCGCTCGGTCTTGATTCACTACCGCTAAGGTGAGTTGGCGGAACAAATAATTGTAGTCCGCTTTTTCTTCTGCTAAGAGTTCCAGCCAATCAAACGCCACTTCAAGTCCCGTTCGTGTTACCTGCTCGAAACCGAAGCGTTTAAGTAATAATTGCTGATACTGCTGGACCAGAATAGGTTCAAATTGATTCAGACAACGAGTCAGTGTGTCATTAGCAAGGTGTACCGAAAAAGCGGTAGCCAGTGCTTGTAAATTCCATAATGCAATCCCCGGTTGACGATCAAAGGCATAACGATGCTGGTAGTCGGAATGGTTAAATACAGCATCTGGTTTAAATGCATCTAAAAATGCGTAAGGCCCATAGTCAAAGGTAATGCCGTGAATAGAAAAGTTGTCGGTGTTCATTACACCATGGACAAAACCGTATGCTTGCCATAACGATATCATTCTGGCTGTTCTGGTTATGATGCTGCTGAACATGGATTCAAAAGGTGACGGGGAGTCAATGTGCTCTGGAAAATACCGCTGCAACGTGTAGTCAAAAAGCGCAGCGAGCTTATTGTGCTCTCCAGCATGATAAAAATACTCAAAATGTCCGAAACGAATGTGACTGGGAGCAGTGCGTATCATCATTGCTCCGGGTTCAGGTTGCTCACGAAAAACGGTTTCATCACTGCTAAACAGGCACAGCGCCCGTGATGTGGGGATCCCCAGAGCATGCAGTGCTTCACTACCCAGATATTCACGAATTGTCGAGCGCAGCACGGCACGTCCGTCAGCGCCTCTTGAGTAGGGCGTCGGACCAGCGCCCTTAAGATGTAAATCAATAGGCTGATTACGCATATCGTGCACTTCACCTAACAACAATCCTCGCCCATCACCCAGTTGAGGATTCCAGTGACCAAACTGGTGACCGCCATATTTTTGTGCAAAAGCCTGTTGGCTGATGGGTGAATCAGGATCAGATAGCATGGTCGTCAGGTAATCTTGCTGCCACCACTCATCAGGCAACCGCAGCGAAGTCGCCAGGGTCTGATTAACCGCAGTTAATTTCATCCCCTTAAGCGGAGAGGGTGATACCTGAGTTCCCAAGGTGGGTAGCTGTGAGGCGAAATCAGATGAAAGCATCAATACCTACTGAAAAGATTAAGTTTAGGTTGAAAATAGAGCTGAAAAAGTATGTCATGGCATTGTCATGAATCTGAACTAACTTCTGTTGACTCTGTGCAGTTCGACATTAAGAAGCGTTCCGTGCTGCTATCACCGTGTTGATTCAGTTCGAAGTATACACCTAATAGTACGACTTTTAAGCCCGCTGATTGGTCAGCGTGCATTTTTTTGTAATCTTTGAGGGACCTATGCTGACATTACATCATTTGAACGACTCGCGCTCCCAGCGTATTTTGTGGCTTTTAGAAGAATTAAAAATTCCATATCAACTGGAAACCTATCAGCGTAATCCCAAAACAGGTCTTGCCCCGGAGCAATTAAAAGCGATCCATCCACTTGGCCGTTCACCTGTATTGACCACTGAGCATGGTGTGATGGCTGAGTCGGGTGCCATAATTGAGTTTTTAATTGGCCGCTACGCAAATGAAACATGCGGTGTACCTGAAGACGAAAAAGACCATCAGGATTATTTGTTCTGGATGCATTTTGCGGAAGGTTCATTGATGCCACCGCTGGTCGCGATGAAAGTGTTGTTCAAAGCCCGTGAAAAATCGCCGTTTTTATTTAAGCCCGTAGTCAATAAAATGGTCGAAGGGATTATTAACGCTTACTACGGCCCTAATCTCAAGCAGAGCCTTAAATATATTGAGTCGTGGTTGAGCAAAAATGAATGGTTTGCGGGTAACCGACTATCCGGTGCAGATATACAAATGAGCTTTCCTCTGGAGTCACTGGTAGCCACCGGAAGGGCTAAAAATTTCCCCGCTATTACCGAATATGTCAAACGCATTCATGCCCGCCCGGCATACCAGGAGGCGCTTAAAAAAGGCGGCGAGTACTCATACGCTTAGTGGGTCAAATCTTTGTTAAGGTAGTCATCTATTAATTGCAAAAATGCACTACCGTAACGCTCCAGCTTCGTTTGACCGACACCGCTTACGGCTAAAAACTCACTGGCACTGGTAGGCATGCGCGCAGCCATGTCTACCAATGTGGCATCACTGAAGATGACAAAGGGGGGCACTTCATGTTCATCAGCCAGTGTTTTGCGTAAATGTTTAAACCTTTTAAACAATGCCTTATCGTAATCCACATTAATGGTTTTCTTTTCTTTTTCAGGCTTAAATTCCAGTCTCGGCGTAGCCAGTTTAAGCTCGCACATGCCTTTCAGAATGGGGCGGGCTGCCTCGGTTAAACGTAATGCAGCGTGAGCAGTTATATCCACTCGAATTAAGCCTTTATGGATAAGTTGATTGATTATGTTATGCCAATAGCTGTCTGATTTATCCTTGCCAATACCATAAGTGCTAAGTTGATCGTGTCCGGCTTCCTGGATACGTTTGATGGCTTTGCCACGAAGTATATCAATCACATATTGATTCGAGGCTTGTTGTTGCAGACGCAGAATACAGGATAAGACTTTTTGAGCTAATACAACGCCATCAATAAGCGTAGGTGGGTCCAGACAGATATCACAATTACCACAGGGTTGATCACTGAATTGTGAAAAGTAGTTGAGCAGGATTTGACGTCGGCAGGTTTGTGCTTCAGCAAACGACTCCATCGCTGCAAATTTTTGTACTTCGATAGGTGTTTGCAAGGCATTTTCACCCTGCTCAATCCATTGTCGCACTCTGGCCGCATCGTTTTCGTTAAACAACAATAACGCATCGGCGGGTAATCCATCGCGTCCGGCCCGGCCGGTTTCCTGATAATAACTTTCGATACTTCTGGGCACATCATGATGTACCACATAGCGTACGTTTGATTTATTAATGCCCATCCCAAACGCCACGGTAGCAACCACAATATCGACTTTTTCACGTAAAAACTGCTGTAAAACGTATTCACGTTCATCCGCATCCATACCCGCGTGGTACGCCGCGCATTTAAAACCTTGGCGGTGCAGACGGGCATACAGGTCGTCGACTTTAGCGCGGCTGTTACAATAAATAATACCACTGCCTTCTGCGCCTTTTACATATTTTGAGACTTGCTCAAACGCTTTGTATTTTGACATCACGCGATAGCGGATATTCGGTCGATCGAAACTTCCTTTAAATATAAAGGGGGAAGTTAGCGCGAGCTGAGTAACAATATCCGATTGAGTGGCGGTATCTGCAGTGGCGGTTAAAGCAATAATCGGGACGTCAGGAAATTGTTGCTTTAGCGTACCTAAACTGCGGTAATCCTGTCTGAAATCGTGTCCCCAGTGCGAGACGCAGTGCGCTTCATCGATGGCAAATAATGCCAGAGGTAATTGCTTTATCAGTTGTAAAAAGGAAAACTGTAACATGCGCTCGGGTGAGACATACAGCAAATCCAGCTTGCCGGCTTTGAATGAATCAATCGTGCTTTGCTGATCGTCTGCCGATAAACTGGAGTTTAAGAAGGCTGCATTCACTCCCGATTCTTTAAGCTGTTGCACTTGATCCTGCATCAATGAAATCAGTGGCGAAACGACGATAGCCGTACCTTTACGAATAAGAGCGGGCACCTGATAGCACAGCGACTTTCCTCCACCAGTAGGAAGAAGTACCAACACATCCTGACTATTGATAAGGTGGCTAATGACTTCCTCTTGACCGGGACGGAAACTGGCGTAGCCAAAAACCTGCTCCATTACGGTGGCGGCAGAAGTTTGCTGAAGAGGGGAGGAATCGGTAAGTGTGCAGGTATCGTTCATGGAGCGTAGTTTACGTGTTTTTGCTCTGCGCTTCATCAGTAAAGCCGCTGAAAATGAAAAATCTGTTCGCAAGAGCAGGAACAGTGCAGCGATTACAATAGTAATCACCTACAATGCACTACACTTGATTTAATCGTAGGATAAAAGGAGTCAGGGTGACGGAGCCGCAACTTACACAAGCCATCGTAATTGACAGGGTCGTTAATTTATTTAAAGAAAATATGCCCTTTAATCAGCTTCTTGGGATTCGATTTATTACAGAAAGTGATAATATCCGCCTCGAAATTCCATGGAATGATAAGTTAACCGGTAACCCAATGCAGAAAATTTTGCATGGTGGGGTGACAGCTTCATTGCTTGATACTATCGGTGGGCTGACTGCCATTATCAGCGCAGTTAAACAAACTCAGGACCGGCATTTAACTGCACTTGTTGAACGTCTCCCCACTATGGGTACTGTAGATATGCGGGTGGATTATTTAAGGCCTGGCCGCGGACAGCGTTTTATCGCCACTGCCCAGATCATACGTAAAGGTAGTCGGGTGGCTGTATGTCGCATGGAATTACATAACGAACGTGGCGATCATATTGCCTTTGGTACAGGCACCTACATGTTGGGATAATTTCGGGAGTACTATATGGCAGAACCTTTACCAGATTTAATCGAAGAGTTTGTTTCTAATCCTCAGGCAGACGATCCGGCTGCAATTCTGACCACCCTGGCGGGAGAGGATGATATCTATATTGCCACCCTGCTTGAGTCACTTCCCGTGGAGCCGCGGGTAAGCGTATGGGAAGGAATTCCGCGTGACCGCAAGCTCGATATTCTGGTAGAAATGCGGAGTGATCCACGTGAAATTCTCATCGACGCGACCCCCGCTGGAGAATGGGCGGCCATATTTGCTGATATTGAAGCAGAAGATTTACTTGAGCTACTTGATTCACTTCCAAACAAGTTAATTGAGTTAGCGTTCACTGCGCTTGACGAGCAACAACAAAAGCACTTTAAAGCGGCCTCACAATTTAAAGATAGTGAGATTGGCCACTGGATGAACTATGGATTACTCGTTCTTCCTTTAAACGCAAAGGTACGTGACGGTTTGCGTCTGATCCGACGCAATGTGCCATCGCACTGCGACAGCATATTTTTGGTCAACCGCTCGGGCCAGTTTTCGGCTGCAGTAAGGCTTACCCGCATATTTGGCTCACCCGAGCATGTGCCTTTAGTTGAGCTTACAGAGGAATCCGTGCCAACGCTCAAAGGAAAAGATGACAGCACCACCGCCTCTCTACAATTGCAACGCTCTGGTTTTGCTTCGTTGCCAGTAATTGATGATAACAACCAGTTGTTAGGCCGTTTAGACATTACATCGGCCAGCGAACTGGTAAACGAATTTTACGAACGTCAGGTGATGGCATCTGCGGGTATGGATGAGGACGAAGATTTATTTGCCCCGGTGGCAAAGAGTGCACGTAATCGGGCGTTGTGGTTAGGCATTAACTTACTCACGGCCTTTTTAGCGTCATGGTTTATTGGTTTGTTTGAAGCGACGTTACAAGAAGTGGTGGCGTTAGCGGTCCTCATGCCTGTTGTGGCAAGTATGGGGGGGATTGCAGGTAGCCAGACGTTGACGCTGATAGTCAGAGGACTGGCGTTGGGTCAGGTCAATAGTGCTAACCTGAGAGCATTGATGGTGAAAGAGCTTAAGGTTGGCGGCGTAAATGGTGTAATTTGGGCGATCATTATCGGAATTGTGGCCTATTTCTGGTTTACCAATGTCGCACTGGGGTTAGTTATCTGCTTCGCCATTTTATTTAATATTGTTGCCGCTGCTATCGCGGGTGTCTTTGTGCCAGTTATTCTGGATAAATTAAAAATTGACCCGGCGTTGTCAGGCTCAGTTATTTTAACCACGGTAACCGACGTGGTAGGTTTTGTCGCTTTCCTTGGGCTAGGTACACTTATATTGTTGTAATCTTTGTTATAGCGACAGTCCATCTAATTTATTCGTCTAAACGCTTGTGTGGTGCGTTGAATTTTCGGACAATACACCGCCTTCAACAATAACCGTTCGGAACATCGTTTTGACCCAACCTATCGCATCAACCGACGCAGAAAAGCGCGCCCGCGCAGGCGTATTGTTTGCCATCGCTGCTTATAGCATGTGGGGGCTGGCACCGATGTATTTTAAATTGCTCCAGGCCATGCCTGCCATTGAGATTTTGATGCATCGGATTGTGTGGTCGGCAGTGATCCTGGCCGGGCTCATACTTGGCCTCAAACAAAAAGAGAAAGTTATCAAAGCCGTGCGCTCGCGCAAGGTGATGATGATCCTGTTAGTAGCGGGGTTGTTGTTGGGTGCCAACTGGTTACTGTTCATCTGGGCGATTAACAGCGATCACATACTGGATGCAAGCTTGGGTTATTACATCAACCCCTTAATCAACATGTTATTAGGCAGGCTGTTTTTAGGGGAAAAATTACGACCTCTCCAACAAGTGGCGGTAATGCTCGCTATTCTAGGCGTGTCGGTTTTAGTGTTTTCTTATGGTCAGTTGCCCTGGATTGCGTTGGTGCTGGCAGGAACGTTTGGCGTATATGGCTTGTTACGCAAGCAGGTAGACGTGGACTCTTTGCCGGGCTTATTTATCGAAACCATGATGATGCTGCCATTTGCCCTTGCTTTCTGGGTAGGGTTTGCCTCCCCGCAAAGTGACATGACCACAAATTCGTTGGAAATGAACACAATTTTATTTGCCGCGGGTATTGTGACTACCGCACCATTGCTTTGTTTCACTGCTGCAGCACGACGTATAATGTATTCGACGCTCGGCTTTTTTCAATATATCGGCCCCACCATTATGTTTGTGCTGGCCGTGTTCTTATATGGTGAGCCTTTGCAAGAAGCCAGGTTAATCACCTTTGCGTTTGTATGGACTGGTTTACTGCTGTTCAGTGCGGACTCCTTGAGATTTTATCATCGGCAGAAAAAGCTCAGGGTCAGTGGCGCTTCAAGTTAAGCGCTACCGGCAAAGCTACAGGGAGACTCTGTGAGGTCTTTCTTCTAATCATTCGGCCTGGTTAAGTGTTGTGGTTTTCTCGTCCCTGATACAGACCTGATTGCGTCCGTTCGCTTTGGCTTCATAGAGCAGTTTATCGGCATCAGATAATAATGCTTCGATATTATGGGATGGGCGGGTACTTAAACCGATACTGGTGGTGACGGTAATTTCAATATTGTTATATAGGATCACCGAGCCTTCTACCCGTTTGCGAAAGTCTTCCAACCTGCTGAACGCTTTTTCTGGGGAGTAAAGGGGCAGGTAAACACAAAATTCTTCGCCCCCAAAACGGGCGACAAACACATCATCAAACGCTTGAGCGATCAAGCCGGCGATATGTTTTAATACCTGATCACCTGCATCGTGACCATAGGTGTCATTGATTAGTTTGAAAAAATCGAGATCGAGCAAGGCTAACGCTTGCTTTTCGGGCAGATTTTTAAAGCTGTGGTTAACCGAATAGAAAAAATGCCGCCGGTTTGGCAGGCCGGTAAGGAAATCTTTATTCGCCGCCTCGCGAATAGTTTTAACATTATCCAGAAACTCAATATTTTGCGTGATGCGGCACATAAACTCTTCATAACAATAAGGTTTGCGTAACACATCATTGGCTCCGCTTTTTATAAAATGTGCTGACAGCAGGCCGCTTTCACTGTCTGAAACACCGATAATAGCCAGTTCTTCTTTCGCATATTCTTTGCGCAGATTTGCAATGAAGTCGGTAGAGGATTCATCCTGCATACTGTCGCCGACGATCACAAGTTGAATGTGGGAGTGTAAATCCAGTTCACTTTCAGCGGCTTCGGAGTTTGTCGCTTCGTAAATTACGTAATGATGGCGTTTTAATAATGAGACGATGGCGTTGCGGCTATGCCGAAAACTATCGACGACGAGTACGCCAACTAACTTGTTTTTTTCCAGTCTCTTGAGCAGCCGGCTAAGGTAGTCGTATATTTGTCCGTTTTCTTTCGCAATGTAATCCACTACCTGCCGGGCCAGCACGGCATTGCGGGTGTTGCTGTCGTTGGCGTCGGTAACGGCGATGGTTGGCAAGTAAGCGTTGATAGCGAAATCCAGCGCTTCGCCGTGGGGTGCGTCCGGCAGGCGGTAGTCGACGATGGCACAGAGAAATTCTTCCGGAATGGATTGCTTGAATATAAGTTGGGCTTCTGACAAGGAGCGGGCACCAACTGGGCAAAGTCCCGCCTTAAGGACGAGCTTGGACATCAGCGTTAAACTGGGTGTGCTTTGCTCAACCACCAGCACTTTTTTCTGCATAAACCGCTTGCCCTGAATGATAAGGCCATTTGCTTTCCTGTACGGGAGCGGCATTTTAATTAGCAATGCCTAGGGAAGAGTGTCCTTTTCGCCCAAATTTTAATCAATTATGCCTCTTCAAGCTTAGCATATGCAAGTACCAGCCACTTGCTGCCAAATTCAGCGAAATTGACTTGCACCCGTGCATGTTCACCTGAGCCTTCATAATTCAACACGACCCCTTCACCAAATTTACGGTGCCTCACCCGTTGGCCTAAGGAAAAACCACTGTTCTCAAAAGCTTCATGTGAGGTAACACGACTGAAGCGATTGTGTACCGGGCGTGAAATAGTTGAACGTAATCGAACTTCTTCAACGAACTCAGTTGGGATCTCACGTATAAATCGTGAGGCCGTATGGAACTTATCCTGACCATAAAGACGGCGGCTTTCGGCGTAAGTTATAAACAGCTTTTGCATAGCACGTGTCATGCCTACGTAGCACAGTCGACGTTCCTCTTCCATGCGACCGGGTTCATCATTGGTCATCTGGCTGGGGAACATGCCTTCTTCTACTCCTGCAAGGAATACCAGCGGAAACTCCAGACCTTTGGCGGTGTGGATCGTCATCATCTGTACCGCATCCTGATCACTATCAGCCTGGGCTTCTCCTGCTTCTAACGACGCATGCGCTAAAAATGCCGCTAATGGCGTCATCTCTTCTGCCTCTTCAGGCACGACAAATTGCTTACAGGCAGTGACTAATTCCTCAAGGTTTTCTAATCGAGCCTGCGCTTTTTCGCCCTTTTCGGCCTGATACATGGCATATAAGCCGGAGCGCTGAATGGCTTTGTCGGCTTGCTCTTCCAGTGGTAGCTGTTTTACGTCCTGTTCCAGATCGGTGATCAGGCCGATGAACGATTGCAGCGCATTGGCAGCCCGGCCCTTCAAATTGCCTTCGTTTATCAATAAATGACTGGCTTGCCACATTGAACAATTGTGGTTTCGTGCGGCTTCACGAATTTGGCCTAAGGTTTTCTCACCCATCCCACGACTGGGGGTGTTGACCACACGTTCGAAAGCGGCGTCATCATGTGGATGACTGACCATGCGCAAATAACCCAGTGCATCTTTGATTTCCTGACGTTCGAAGAAGCGCAAACCTCCGTATATGCGGTAGGCCAGGTTTTCATGCAACAGAGCTTCTTCCAGAACCCGTGACTGGGCGTTATTGCGATACAAAATGGCACAATCTTGCAATGGATTACCTTTGTCCAGCCAACTTTTTATTTGGGAAACGATAAAGCGGGCTTCATCCAGCTCATTAAAGCCCGCATAAACCGAAACGGGCTCACCCTCGCTACCTTGTGTCCACAGTTCTTTACCCAGTCGGCCCTGATTGTTGGCAATGACAGCGTTAGCGGCTTTTAAGATGGTGCCTGTCGAGCGATAATTTTGCTCAAGACGGATAGTCGAGGGGGACTGAAAATCCTTTAAGAAATGCTGAATGTTATCGATGTTCGCACCACGCCAGCCGTAGATAGACTGATCATCATCGCCGACAATCATGATGGTGTTGTTGTCACCGCATAACATACGTAGCCACGCATATTGGATATTGTTGGTATCCTGAAACTCGTCCACCAAAATAGCCTGAAAACGCTGTTGGTAGTGGGCTAACACTGCTGGATTTTTGGCCCACAATTCATGTGCCCGCAACAATAACTCAGCAAAATCAACCAAACCTGCCCGGTCACAGGCGTCCTGATACGCAGCGTAAATTTCCTGCATTTTCTTTTGAGTATGGTCATGATGCGTTTCGATGTGTTGTGGGCGCAACCCTTCGTCTTTGTTGCCGTTGATGTACCACTGAATTTGCCGCGGTGCCCAGTGCTTTTCATCCAGATTCATGGCTTTCAGCACGCGCCGGATCAATCGGTACTGATCATCGGAATCGATAATTTGAAAATTCTCAGGCAGTTTGGCTTCAGCGTAATGACTGCGAAGTAGCCTGTGAGCCAGGCCGTGGAAAGTGCCTATCCACATCGTGTGCATACTGCGATGCATGAGTTTTTCAACCCTGCCACGCATTTCCCGCGCCGCTTTATTGGTAAATGTCACTGCCAAAATAGAATAGGGGGCGATGTTTTCCACTTCCATTAACCAGGCCATGCGGTGCACTAGTACTCGGGTTTTACCACTACCGGCACCCGCCAACACCAACATGTTTGAAAGAGGAGCGGCTACCGCTTCGCGTTGCTTGTCATTTAAATCGTCAAGTAGCCGTGATACATCCATAATTTTGCCTGCGCTTGCTAAATTTGCGTGTATTATGCCAGCAGGCTGGTCATTTATACAGTGACAATTTGAATAGATTATTCTGTTCTTTGTTAAAGCAAAATACCATTAATATAGGATAGGGAAGGAGTAGCGCCTTCGGTATTATGCGCTACAGTTGGTAGATCGGACTTTGATGACTAAAGGTGAGGATGCAAATCGACATGAATACAATTGAATTCTGGCGACAATTAAAAAATGAAGCGGCAAAAGTGGCCGAGAATGAACCTTTGTTAGCCAGTTACATTCATGCCTGTATCCTGACCCACCATAACTTCGAAACTTCACTGAGCTTTATTTTGTCAAACAAAATGGCTGATGATGTTATGCCTGCTTTGGCTATCCGGGAAGTGTTAGATGAAGCGTATTTAATGAAACCTGCGATTGCTGAGGCGGCCATTGCTGATGTTAGCGCAGTCTACAAACGTGATGCCGCCACCTCTAATTATCTAACGCCATTACTTTACTTTAAAGGGTTTCAGGCTGTTCAGGTTCATCGCCTGGCACATCATCTTTGGCAGCAGGGACGGCACCAGCTTGCGCTGTTTCTACAAAGCCGAAATTCACAGGTATTCGGTGTTGATATTCATCCTGCTGCGAAAGTCGGTCAGGGGGTGATGTTTGACCATGCCACCGGTATTGTCGTGGGAGAAACGGCAGTTATCGAAGACAATGTTTCTATTTTACAAAATGTTACGCTTGGCGGTACTGGCCATGAGTCAGGCGATCGACATCCAAAAATCCGTCAGAATGTACTTATCGGAGCCGGCGCAAAAATTTTAGGCAATATCGAAATCGGGGAAGGCTCTAAAGTTGGCGCAGGCAGTGTGGTGCTGTCAGATGTACCAGCGCATGTTACAGTGGTAGGTGTTCCGGCTAAAGTGGTCGGACGCCCCTGTTGTCAGCGCCCATGCGAATCAATGAATCAAAATGTGTTGGAAGATAACGGCTTAATCGACGAGGAGTAACAATTCTTCGAGGGTCGCTAATTCAATATGTGGCAATAAGGTCGCTTTTTCCTGCCGCATGATCATGCCGCGGTTGTGTGCATACCATGCGGTTTGCATTCCTGCATCCAGCGCACCCTGTACGTCTTTTATCAAATTGTCGCCCACGTGCAATATTTCTCGTGGTTCTATGCCTAATTTCGCAATAGCTGCTTCAAATAGAGCGGGGGCAGGCTTCATAGGTAGTTCAATGTTGGCATGGAAAAAGTGCTGAAAATATCCGGCAATACCAATCTTATCAGGATCTACATTGCCATTGGTAATTGCAACTAAAGGCACGGTTGCGGAAAGTTTTTGCAGGCAGGAATGGATGTTCTTATCAAGCTCAAAATCACTTCGCTTGTGGTAAAAAAGATCAAAGCAGGCTTTTGCGGCCGTTTCGAGCTGATTTGAAGGTAACTCCTCCGCGAGCGCCGTGAGTAAGCTTTGCATGCGTAACTCGCCCATATCAGACGCCAGCGCCGGGTTACCCTGGATAAGCTTCTTTTTGATATTTGACCAGTCTTGGCGGTCAAGTTCAGCGGTTTGAGGGTGGTATGTTTTCAGATGCAGATCAAGCGCTTTCTCGGCCGCACGTATGATGGGACCGTTATCATATAACGTGTCATCCAGATCAAACGTGATTGCTTTTACAGCAGTGAAGGGACGGTAAAATTTCATTGTCAATCCTGTGAGCGGCGCTTCGCCCGTGGGTGAGCACTGTCATAAACTTTTGCCAGATGTTGAAAATCCAGATGCGTATATACCTGTGTGGTTGACAGGTTTGCATGACCGAGCAACTCTTGTACTGCGCGTAAATCACCGCTTGATTCCAACACGTGAGTGGCGAACGAATGGCGTAATTTATGGGGGTTGACGGATTGATTGATACCCTGTTGCTGAGCAAGCTGGTTCAGCCGATTTGCCACCTGGCGATTGGAGATACGACTTCCCCGTTTACTGACGAATAACGCGGTTTCGTATGTGGACGCGTAGTGGCCACGAATTTTTAACCAGCCATGAATGGCTTTCGCTGCCGCACGGCCTAAGGGGAGTACACGTTGCTTGTTGCCTTTACCGGATACCCAGATGGTGTTGTCAGCTTTAATATCAGCCAGGTTGAGTGTGGTAAGCTCATTTAAACGTAAGCCACAGCCATACATCAACTCAAACATCGCCATATCGCGACACGCTATATCTGCGTCCTGTTCAGTTGCCAGCAACTGTTGCATTTCGTCCACATTTAATTGCTTCGGCAGCGGACGTCCGGTTTTAGGTGCCTGAACTCCTTCAACCGGATTGGTATCAAGGTAATTTTGTTCAATTAAATACTGGCAAAATGAGCGTAATGCCGACAGTCGCAGGGCGATACTGCGCGGTTGTTGGTTGGCTCGTTTAGATGCCGCAAGAACACGCTTAACATCAACCTGGGTCAGTGATCGCCAGTCGGTAATGGCAAGAATGTCAGCCACTACAATCAATTGACGCCGGTAATTGTTAATTGTGTGAGGGGATAAGCCCCGAACAACATGAAGGTGAATTAAAAACTTTTCCAGCCAATCACGGCAATTATCGGTTAGTGATTCAATGGAAGGCGTTGCCATTAATAACCAAGCAGATCTGGAATAACGATATTGAGTACTTGTTGCAGTTGTTTCAGTAACAGCGTGTCCATGTCAGGAGTAAAGTGAGTTGCATCTGCGCTACTGACACCGACTAAACCGAGATCGTTTTTCTCACCTAATGAGATAAGCGCCACTGATTCGGCGGGCTCATTGGCAAACAATAACTGCTTTTCGTGTTGGCTTAAGCGGCCGAAGAAAAATGGGGATTGTTTAAAGCGTTTTTCAGCAATGAGCTTTCGTTGTAACTCGGGCAGGGCATGAGCACCTTTATAGGTTCTTATCACCACCGCAGCAAGATCCAGTTGATCTTGCAGGACCTCTTCCAGTTTAAGCTGAATGTCGGCGATGGATTTACAGGTGAGTAACTGGACATTTAAATCTGTGTAAACCCGGTAAATTTTTTCGTTTTGCTTGGCCACCCCAATTAACTGGTTGAGCTTGTAGTTGAGTTGGCGTAACTTTTTACGGTATTGCTCGCTTTGCAATTCAACTAACGACACGCTGCCTTTATGTTGATGGGGGATATGTAAGCGTTCGAGCAAATCCGGATGTTGATTAAAAAATTCAGGGTGCTTCAACAAATAGCTGCGCACATCTTCGGCTGAAACCGAATCGGCTTCTTCGTACCTGGGTTCTAATGGCACGGTTGCCTTGGGTTGTCCTGAAAGTTCACTCATACCGTAAAATGTCCATCATAGATATGCTCTGCCGGGCCTGTCATCTTCAGCATACTATCGCCTCCTTGCCAGCGAATTCTGAGTGTGCCTCCGGGCAGATCAACTTGCACATCTTTATCTAGTTTCCCCTGAATCTGGCCGATGGCAACGGCTGCACATGCTCCACTGCCACACGCCAGGGTTTCACCTGCGCCGCGCTCGAACACGCGCAGACGAATATGTTTTGATGATAATACCTGCATAAAGCCCACATTAACACCCTCAACAAACCGATCGCTCTTTTCCAGCAGAGGCCCTATAGTGGCTACATCAGCTTCATCAATGTCTTCTACCTCCATCACACAGTGAGGATTGCCCATAGACACCGCACCACAAAAGAAGGTGTAATCGTTTTCACGAATTATGTACGTTTTTTCCTGCTTATTCGCTTTAAGTGGAATATTTGCAGGGTCAAAATCGGGCTTACCCATATTGACCGTAACTTGGCCATCCTTTTCCAAATACAACACCATTTTGCCGTTCGTGGTACTGACTACAATTCGGTTACGGTTAATTAAACCCTTATGGCGTACAAACCGGGCAAAGCAGCGGGCACCATTGCCGCACTGACCCACTTCACTGCCGTCAGCATTAAAAATTCGGTAGTGAAAATCCTGCTCTGGATCGTACGGAGGCTCCACCATAAGTAATTGGTCAAAACCAATACCAAAGTGACGGTCGGCCAATTGCTGAATTCGGTCTTTCGAAAAGAAGACGTTCTGCGTGACATTGTCCACGACCACAAAGTCGTTGCCCAGACCGTGCATTTTCGAAAAATTCACTTGCATAAATAACGGTTCTTATCGTTATAAGTTTTTAAATAATGACCTCTAGTTTACGTAAGTTTGTACTCACCTTTCCAGAGTTCTTTTTGATTTTCTCGTTCCCGTACGATATGAACGGATGTTTTATCCACCATGACTTCTGCAGGGCGGCAACGGCTATTGTAATTAGATGCCATGACGAAGCCATACGCACCGGCCCCACGCACCGCCAGGAAGTCGCCTTCAGCAATTGCCAGTTCTCTATCCTTACCTAAGAAGTCACCTGTTTCGCATACTGGCCCGACGACGTCATAGACGCGCTTGGCAGCGGTAGTGTGAGTTTCTACGCGAATGATCTCTTGCCATGCAGAATAAAGTGAAGGGCGAATTAAATCATTCATGGCCGCGTCTACAATCGCAAAGTGTTTTTCGTCACCTTCTTTTACAAATTCAACTTCGGTAACCATGATACCGGCGTTGGCGGCTATCGCTCTGCCCGGTTCAAGGATTAACTTAAGGTTTTCACGGCCGGCCATCCTCTCTGCCATTGCGGCGGCATACTCTTTGGGATGAGGGGGGCTTTCGTTTGAATATTTTACCCCAAGCCCGCCACCGACATCCAAATGTGATAAATGGATGCCTAACTCAGCCAGTTCATCGACCAGTATGAGTAACCGATCTAATGCGTCCACAAAAGGTTTCACCTGCGTTAACTGTGAGCCAATGTGACAATCCATACCCACTACATTCAAATTCGCTAACGAATCTGCGAGTTGATAAGCCTGAATGGCACGTTCGCGCGGAATACCAAATTTGTTGGCTTTGAGGCCGGTTGAAATATAAGGATGGGTACCGGCATCCACATCCGGATTTATTCGCAGTGATACCGGTGCGGATTTCCCCATACTCGCGGCGACGTCGTTAATACGTTTTAATTCTGGCTCAGATTCCACATTAAAACACATGATTCCTTGCTCTAAGGCATAACGAATTTCTTCACGCTTTTTCGCGACCCCGGAAAAAACGACCTTAGAGGGATCTCCGCCTGCTTCAATTACCCGGGCAAGTTCGCCCCCAGAGACGATATCGAAGCCAGAACCTAATTGTGCAAGTACGCTAAGGACACCTAAATTTGAATTGGCTTTAACCGCATAGCATATAAGATGTGGGTGAGTGCTCACTGCGTCGTTGAATGCATGCCAGTGGCGCTCCAGTGTGGCACGAGAATATATATACAGCGGAGTGCCGTGCTGCTGCGCAATGGTTTTAACCGCGACGTCTTCAGCAAACAATTGGTCATCGCGAAACTGAAAATAGTCCATTTACTGAACCTCACTGCGGGTAGATTCATCTTCTTCTAACGATTGCTGGTTATTATTTTCTTCATCAGGTAGGTAAAGTGCACCGCGATATCCGCAGGCAGAAACAAAGAAAATGGTGATCAAAAAAACGATCAGGATAAAAGAATGCTTTCTCAACACGAAAAATTAACTTAACGAAAGTGCGATACCCTTATCATCTCATCGCTTCATTAAATTGCAAGTGAAGATAGCTTTTCTTGTGTTCGGTATCCGTAACTTACCTGAGACCAGAGGGATTCACATAGCGTCTGCGTATCTTCCCAATTCCCACGTAGTAACCAATCTATAATCACGCTGGGGTCATCAGGAAATGTGACCGCTTCATTGTCAGGAAGAGCGAGCCATTCTTCGACGATATCGGTATCCAGCTGAAACAGCGTCTGACACAACCCCAGCTTATTCAGGGTAAGGGCGTTCGACAACTGTTCAAATTGGCCGTGCAGGGGTTTAATTAACAGCTTTTTGCCGAGCTGCAAGGCTTCGCTGGATAACTCAAAGCCGCCATTGGCAATGACACCCTTACTGTGTTGTAACGCATTTTGAAAACCGCGTTTAGAAGGTGGAAACCAATGAATATGATCACATGTTACTTCAGTAGAAATGGCAGGGTGGTAACATTTAAATTTGTGCTCACTTAATGGTTCTAGCAACTGTTGTACATCGTCTAATTCTTCAAATGGCAAGTAAACTAATATGTGTGAGTTTGCGCCCTTTTCGACAGGCTTTTCCATTACAAAAGGTGGGATAATGGGGTGATTAAAGTGAAACCAGTGTACACCGATCTGTATGTCTGTAGGGGCAAAGTGCTTTAATATCCAGCGATCTATAATTTTCTCACCGGCACGTGGAATGGGAAATGCGAACGCCGCCTGGTGACTGATGGAGATGGAGGTTAATCCCTGTTGCCTGGCTGCCCAGGCAGTAACAGGCTCGAAGTCGTTAATCAGGACATCGTAACCTGAAACATCAACGGCCTTAATATCGTGCATAAATTGTTTTAATTTAGCTTGTTTGATAGTTTCCAGACGATCGATACGTCCGTGCTTTGAACAAAAGCTCAATCCTGTAAAGGCGCGGTAGTGGCCAAATACCTCCATGTCGAAATAGGAGTCAGCCTGACGCCCGCTAAATATAAAATCAACGTCGATATCGTCTCTGCTTTGCATCGCAGCCGCCATAATTCGTGCGCGCGCAATATGGCCGTTGCCAGTACCCTGTACACCGTATAGTATCTTCATTCCTAACCTAAAACTGTTAAACTAAATGAGGCAATGACGACACCCAATGCGGTTCCTGCAAGCACATCCGTTGGATAGTGTACGCCCAGTAAAATACGAGACAGGCCAATCAGCGTTGCCCAGCAATATGCGAGAACTGTAAACGGCGGATAGTAGTGGGAGACAATGCTCGCCATCAACCAGGCTGCTGCGGTATGGCCAGAAGGTAAACTGAATTTGTCTGAGGGGGTAACATGGGAACAAAAGTGGCTTAACAGGTCACAGGGACGTGGGCGCTTTATCAGCTGCTTCAAGATAATATATAAGGGTAGCTCAAGCGCATAAGCCATCAGGGCAGTATATAAAAAAAGCTCTCCATGCTCTGGTTCAAACGCCCACAGCAGCGCTCCTAGCAGCAAATACAGGTAACCGTCGCCGGTTTTCGACAGCCAGATAATCCATCGACAATCCCGTTCGCTCGTCAGATTGAATATCCGATAAAACAAGTCAGTGTCGTATTCGGTCAAGGATTTTAGTTTCACAGGCCCTGTCTCATTCGTTTTACTGAGTAAAATGTTATGGTTAAATTGTGACCTGTGGATGACAGTCCAGCGAAACCTTTGTGACAATGAATAAATTAGATATCTCACAGGCAATGTGTTTGATTTACCGTAAATGATGCTATGCTAGGAACAGCAGTTATGTTCCTGAAAGGAAAAACGATGGATTACAATACTTCCGAATTATGTGACTTGTTTGCTGATAGCGTTGATGTGGTCGACCCTATATTTATCAGCTACGGTGGGCGCTATTCTTTCGGCGGCGAAATTACCACTATCAAGTGTTATGAAGATCGCGGACTGATTGATCGCGTACTGGCGCAAAATGGTGCCGGAAAAGTGTTGTTAATTGACGGTGGCGGTTCAACTCGTCGTGCACTGATAGATGCTAACTCTGCCCAAATCGCAATTGATAACGAGTGGGAAGGCATAGTGTGCTACGGCAGTGTGCGTGAAGTAGACAGCCTGGCCGATTTGGATATAGGCGTGTTTGCCGTTGCATCCATTCCTGTCAACGCGGAAGGTGAAAGCGTAGGCGATGTCGATATACCAGTGAATTTTGGTGGGGTAACCTTCTTGCCCGAAGATCACCTGTATGCCGATTCAACAGGCGTTATACTCTCTCCTGAACCGTTAGATATTGATTAATAAGTAAAACGGAGCGAAATGCTCCGTTTTACTTGTACGTTGTAGCAAGGCCGCTAATTTCCCCAAATTTCAGCAACAAATTCAGGATAATCCACAAACGGGTTGCGGTTATTCTGAAACTGATATGCCGCTTCATTACGCTCTAATTCTTTTTGACTGACAGGATCCTGCAAATGCCACGTGAGCAGCAGATCGACAAGCCAGTTTTCAAAAACCTGACTGTTAGTACCATTTAGCACGGCATTTGCGTAGCTGCTGTTGCCTTCCCAGCCAGAGATGACGTTTTCATAGCGGGTTGCCATATAAAAATAGGCCCGAGCGATGTCACCTTTGAATTCATCAATAGGCTCAAAAACAGTGCCACTGTATCCTAACCCACTCTGCGCAGAGCCTAACCGCGAACCATTCGCTGAAACATAACTCGCATTGCCCACTTCACCATACGGAAAGCTGCTACGTTTGGAGTTTACATAGCCATCGGTAGCAAAGATATGATGAACATCGGTGTTCATGGGCGCAATGGCACCGCCGAACCAACTGCGAGGGAACGCATGTTCGCGATTGTAGCAATCACTTTCACCACTGTAGGTGCCGCATTGGTCGGTGCCGGCACTAAAGACATAGCTGTCACTGCCAGTAGGATTTTCTGAGTAAATATCCAGCATGCTGCCGTCATTTTCATAATAGGTGTCTCTTTCATAAGAGATATAAAAACTCCACAAGTCGCCGTAGCTTTGTACAGAATGATCCTTGATAATGTTGTGAAGTTCGCTTTTAAGTGCATAACCTGATAATCCTGATGCGCTTTGATAATAAGCTGACAAATCCGGATTGCCACCAGCGCCACTTCCTAAGGTGAAACTGGTACTATCTTGCGCGCCAAAACTGCCACCACTGGCTACCGTGGTGTTTTCGACGGTAAGCGCGTAACTGCCATTCCCAAAGCTACAACAGATACCATCACCATAAGTATCATACAGCGTGAGGGTATAGTCCCCATCAACTAAACACACATCTTCGCTGTAACTGTTGTTGCTGGCATAGCCACTGCCGGAATACCGTATCTGATCACTGCTATCAGTAATTTCCCAGCTTGTTTCTGAACCATAATTGTCAGTGGTTAAGGAGAATTGACCACTATTGTCATTACAACCAGTGCCTGAGCCGCCTCCGGTAGAAGAAGGCATAAACATGTCGATGTAGACCATTTCTGAGCCGTCAAAACCTGATTGGTCGTAGAAGCGAAGTCCCACCTCAATCGTGCCAGTGGAGGTTGCGGTATAAAGGAATGACAATTCCTGCCACTGATTGGTCAGCGCAGGATTGGAGTAGTTCTGATAGCCATTGACATACATCCTTGCAGCAAGACTGCCTTCCGTGTGATATACCCATACACTGAAATTATATTGCTGGCCGTTTTCAACACTCACGCTTTGCCTGAAATCTGTTGAACTTTGGGTGGTGGTATTAACCATTATGGCAGCAGCATAGGTGCCTTCATAGCTGGGACTGGAGGACTGGGATACTGTAATGCCACTATCAATAGTGGTCCAGTCATCCGGAGCGGAGCCCGACCAGCTTTCAAAATTCCCATTAATTACCTGCGCTTGTAAGAGTGTTGCGTTTAGCATCATCAGTGATGCTAAAAATTTGAAGCGAATTAATTTCATCATTTTTCCTGTTTCGTTAGATGCCTGTTTTTTAAGCATGACTACGGTACAGGTTTATACGAAAATTTGCTTTACATTTTTATTATATATTTATTATCTGAATATAGTGTTTTTCTTATTTAATGGGGTTTAACTTGCTGCCACCAACGCGTAGCAGACTTTTCCCAATGCTCTTTATTAACAACCCTCTACTTTGCAAAATGCCATATCAAGTGATGTTAACGTTGGTGTGGAATGCTTAACTTATCGGCCTAACTGTTGTTGTGGCGGCGGCAAATGATGATTGGCAGGAAAGGCGGACGCTAATGACGGGGTGAGTTTTATTCAGATGTAAAAAAGGAGCCGTAGATGGCTCCCTGAAATGGCACTTAACGATTACTGGAAAATTTCATTCAAATAATCGGCAATCCTCACTCCGGCTTGTTGTAATCTTTGTTTCACGGTGGGGATATGATCGAAAACGTAGTCGTAATTCATATTATTGGCATCGTCAGGATAGATTGTTTTTCTTATTGCTACACTTTCTGTTATCCAGGTCTGAGGATCGGTATCCCGCCATAGCGCCCTGTCTTGCTGCGATATTTTTTGCAACAACCAGTGGGTCCATTCGGTATAAGATAACTTGCGCTGTGCGATCATTTGAGAGTCCCAGACGCGATGCAGATTAGAGTTTTCCCAGAAGAACCTGACCTTTACATCGTTTCCTCCACGGTCTGTGCCATTGCCCGCGTGAAGCGGTTGATGTAAATCGCCAATAAGATGCACGATAAAACGCAATGCTTTTTGCTTGTCAGCTGTTGTGCTCTTGGGATTAATTAACATTTCGCGAAAATGTTGTAATGCGACATAAGCATCGCCTTGTGGAGGCGCGCCGACTTGTGAATAGGTTTTATCCCCCGGGATAGTCACCCAATGCCAGGGCGTAGCAGTTTTCTGCCAGTATTCATCTGGGTGAGAGCGCATTTCATCCGGCCAGGTAGAGGCTTCGGCTAGCGATTCATTGGGCAGTAATCGCTCAATTGCAGATTTCGCTTTGGCTGATAAGTAGTGCTCCGCAATAGCGCCGGTGACCCGGTGACCGGTTTGGCCCCAGGCCATGGCGAGCGATGAGCTAAATAAGCATATTGAAGTCAGTGAGGCAATCAACGCACCTTGTACAAATCTTGGCATTACAGTTCCTTTACCGTTGGTAGCCCCAGCGGGGCATCATTGTTTGGTCAATTCCAATGTGATCTAAGATTCTGGCTACCACAAAATCCACTAAATCATTTATTGATTGTGGTTGGTGATAGAACCCTGGTGCCGCAGGCATAATGGTGGCACCTGATTGTGAGAGTTTTAACATGTTTTCAAGATGAATGGATGATAATGGCATTTCCCGGGGAACTAAAATGAGCTGACCCCGTTCCTTTAACACCACATCCGCAGCCCGCTCAATTAAATTGTCACTGGCGCCTACCGCAATTGAAGAGAGTGTTCCGGTAGAGCAGGGGCAAACAATCATGGTTTTGGGAGCCGCTGAGCCCGACGCGACAGGAGAGAACCATTCTTCCTTGCCGTAAACGTGTAAAAGCGCTTCATCGCAGCGAAATTTTTCAACAAACAGCGCTTTGATTTGATCCGGCCGACCCGGTAATTGCAGGTCTTCTTCCGTAGCGAAGACGACTTTAGCCGCGGAAGAAATTAACAGATGTACCGTACACCTGGCAGCCAAAAGCGATTCCAGCAATCGCAGTGCGTAGGGGGCACCCGATGCCCCAGTAATCGCCAGTGTGATTGGTTTATCCACCATGGTCCGTTTCCTTTAATTGCGCTAGTGCATCAAGCAGGCGTTGGTGAATGTTATCAAAACCGCCGTTGCTCATAATAAGAATGTGATCAGTGGGTTTGGCTTGCTGAATAACGTAATCAATAATCTGTCCGACCTCGTCGAAGCACTGGGCAGCGCTGGTGCTTTGCGCGGCCAGGTCACGCAATGACCAATTTAACCCTTTAGGTTCAAGTAGTAACGTTTCATCCGCCAATTGCCAGGAGGAAACCAGCTGTTCTTTATGATGACCCATTTTCATGGTGTTGGAACGGGGCTCAAGGATGGCAAAAATACGCTGAGCGCCAACTTTTTCGCGTAGCCCTTGCAAAGTGAGCTCAATGGCTGTGGGGTGATGCGCAAAATCATCATATACCGTTATCCCGTTGATTTCGCCACGTACTTCCAAACGCCTTTTCACGTTTTTGAACTGCGCTAGCCCAGTGATTGCATCTTCAAGTGTAACCCCTGCATGATGAGCCGCAGCAATAGCCATCAAACCGTTTTCCACATTGTGAAGACCAAGCAGATCCCAGTGAACTTCGCCGGCTAGCTTGTTCTGGTGTAGCACGCTAAAAGCGCTACCGTCGGGTTTAATCAATTCATATCGCCAGTCACTACCTGAGAATTGCTGTTCAGACCAACAACCTTTGGCCAGAGTTTGCGTGATAGAGTCGCTGTTATTAGGCGACAATATCAGGCCATTACCGGGAACAGTGCGGATTAAATGATGAAATTGGGTTTGAATGGCGGCTAAGTCGGCAAAAATGTCGGCATGGTCAAACTCCAGGTTGTTGATCACCAACGTACGGGGGTGGTAGTGAACAAACTTGGAGCGCTTGTCAAAAAAAGCACTGTCATATTCATCCGCCTCAATCACAAAAAACGGACTGTCACCTAATCGTGCTGAAATACCAAAATTCTGTGGGACACCCCCGATCAGGAAGCCGGGATTTAATCCCGCAGATTCAAGGAGCCAGGCAACCATGCTGCTGGTGGTGGTTTTACCATGAGTGCCGGAAACAGCAACAACCCAGCGGTCCTGCAATACGTTTTCCAGCAGCCATTGAGGGCCGCTAATATAAGGAATATTTCGATTCAGTACATATTCAACCGCCGGGTTGCCCCGTGACATGGCGTTTCCAATGATCACTACATCCGGGATCGGGTGAAATTGTGTTTCATCGAAACCCTCGGTCAAGGTAATACCGAGATTTTCTAACTGTGTACTCATGGGCGGATAAACGTTCTGATCAGAACCGGTAACCGTATGTCCTTGTGACTTAGCAATGGCAGCAATGCCACCCATGAAACTTCCACAAATGCCTAAAATATGAACGTGCATAGGATCTTCATTCAACTTTCTCGTCAATATACTCTACCAGATGCTAACCAATGTGTTGATATACAACTCAGATTTCCTTTCAATCTTTTTCGCGGGTACAATTAGTGTCCAATTAATCGACGCCCAATTATGTATGCACAAATGCATGGGAAAGGTTGGTTAATCGAAATACGGCTTAATTACGTTATCTAACCAATAATAATAAGCAACGTAATGCTGTTTTACCCTACAAAAAATTGACAAAGGCTGTAGCACACTATGAAACGACTTAATTCACAGTTACAAAAAGACGGTGCCCCGCTCGAACTTATACTCCTTATTCGTACCCTTTTGGCCGGTTGTAAAGAAATATCTTTCCGGGTAAGCCAAGGCGCGCTCGCCGGTGTACTTGGCTCAACTCTGAGTGAAAATGTACAGGGTGAAACCCAGAAAAAGTTGGATGTGATTTCAAACCAGATTTTAAAAGATACCTTGCGCGAATCAGGTTACGTCAAGGCAATATCATCTGAGGAAGAAGATGATGTTGTACCGTGTGACCCGGAAGGCAAATATTTGGTCAGCTTCGATCCGTTAGACGGCTCATCCAATACCGAAATTAACAGTCTTATCGGAACCATTTTCTCAATTACCCATGCTCCTCAGTGGATGGATGCTGATGATCCTTCGGCGTTCCTGCAACCGGGCACCCAAATGGTGGCTGCCGGTTACGTTCTATACGGCCCCTCAACCATGCTGGCGATGACCACGGGGCGCGGCACGCATATATACACACTTGATAAAACTCACGGTGGATTCCTGCTGACCCATCCGAATATTCAGGTGCCAGAGCAAACCAAAGAGTTTGCCATCAACACCTCCAATCAACGTCACTGGGAAGCACCCATTCAGGAGTACATTGGGGATTTATTAGCAGGTACCGAAGGCCCTCGCGGAAAAGACTACAATATGCGCTGGGTTGCAGCCATGGTCGGCGACATTCATCGCGTCTTGTGTCGTGGCGGTATTTTTATGTACCCATTTGATAAAAGAAACCCGTCTAAGCCCGGCAAGCTACGCTTGCTTTATGAAGCTAACCCGATGGCGTTTTTGATGGAACAGGCAGGTGGGTTAGCGAATACCGGACATGGTCGTATTATGGAAGTGATGCCCAGTGAAATACATCAGCGTGTACCCACCTTGTTAGGTTCAAAAGAAGAAATTGAAGCGTGTCTGAGTTATTACGCCAAGCACGAGTCTTAGGTTGAACTCCCAGCCGCGCTTCTCGCTGCTTTTAATTTAAGATCCACCGCGTAGATACTTAATGCATTTGATATTATACTGTGCGGTTTATTGATACACCCAAATTTAAGGAAACTTGTAAATGAGCTTAAGCAACGTTCCAGCAGGTAAAAAACTGCCTGAAGAAGTGAATGTTATCATCGAAATTCCAGCTCAGGCTGACCCGGTAAAGTACGAAGTCGACAAAGAGACAGGCGCCATGTATGTGGATCGTTTTATGGCGACTTGCATGCACTACCCAACCAATTATGGTTATGTGCCAAACACGCTATCTGAAGACGGCGACCCGGTTGATGTGCTGGTTGTGACACCGTTTCCTTTATTGTCAGGCTCGGTAATTAAGTGTCGTCCTGTTGGTGTACTTAAAATGACAGATGAGTCTGGTAAAGACGCTAAAGTCATTGCTGTTCCTATTGACAAGCTTTCAACGATTTATCGTGACGTAAAAGACGTAAATGATTTGCCGGAATTATTACTTAAGCAAATCGAACATTTCTTCTCTCACTATAAAGATCTTGAGCCTGGTAAGTGGGTTAAGATTGATGGCTGGGACGGCGCTGAAGCCGCCAAAGAAGAAATCACTTCAAGCGTAGAGCGTGAAAAGCAAAACGGCTAATTGCGCATTTTGCTATGTTAAGATCGAAAGGGTTCGTCTAATGCGAGCCCTTTTTGTTTGCGGAGGCAATATGAAACTTTTTTTTCGGGTTTTGTTATCAATTAGCGTATTAAGCTGCGCGGTTACTGCTTTGGCAGAAGAGCCGCTCGAAGTTTATTGGGAAGATCTGGTACCTGCAGATTTCAATCCTCTGCAAGCGCCTTCCGTGTCCCATGAGGGGAGTATGGCGCAACTGCAACCTAACGCGCCAGTAGTGACGAAGTACGAGGGTAAAACTGTTAAAATTCCAGGTTTTGTCGTACCGCTGGAAGGGACGGCGGAACTGACGACTGAATTTTTACTGGTACCTTATTTCGGCGCCTGTATTCACGTCCCACCACCGCCTTCTAATCAGATTGTTTATGTAAAGTTTGACGAGGGAGTGCCGATAGACAACTTATCTGATGCGATTTGGGTAACCGGTGTGTTAACCACCGAAGGGTGGTCAGGTGAAATAGCATCGGTAGGTTATCGCCTGAACGGTCTGACGGTCGCGCCTTTTTGATTCCCAATCAAAAATTTTGGCGATTACTCAGATATATAATAAGTTTAATGATATTAATTGTCGGAATTTGTCCTAATAGGTAGCCAATGAATTTTCTGAACCGATTATCGATCGCACAAAAGCTTTATTTAATTCCGATTATCAGCACTATCGCTTTTGTTATCTATTTGGCTATAACTTCTATTACCGCTCAGGATAACGTTCGTTTGCTGGAGGATGCACGAAGCGTACAGTTTCCTGCACTAAATTATTCACGTGAAGCGCTTTTTAACATGAAAAATGTGCGCGATACCCTTAGTAGTGCAGTCACCACAGGGGACGAAGAAGCGTTAGAAAAGGCAAGGCAGTTGGCTGACACAACACGTCAACAGTTACAAAATATTGCCCAGGTAAACCCCGCACTCAGTTCAGACGCAAACAGTATCCAGACTAATTTTAACGAATACTTCACGCTGGCTTTTTCCGTCAGTGAGTCGATGGTGAAAGGCACGGCAGACTTTAGTCGCCTGGCGGAACAAAGTGCCATTATGAATGAATCTTTCGAAGACACCACCGCTCGCTTAGAAAGTTTTAGTGAGGCCAGACAAGCGGCCTTCGAAGAGGCCATCGATGAATCAAACAGTGCAGCCCGCTCACTAATCATGGTAGGTATCGTGATGGGCGTTATCACTACCGTGGTACTTTTTGCTACCGCTATTCCGATAGTTCGAAACTTGCGCGGTAGTGTTATCGATGTGGTTAACTCTTTGCGAGACATCGCCCAGGAAGATGGCGATTTAACCAAGCGTATCCAGACGAAAAACAAAGACGAAGTAGGTGAGCTGGTTCATTGGTTTAATCAGTTTGTCGAAAAATTACAGGGCGTTGTCAGGGATATAGGTCAGTCCTCACAACCGTTATCCGAGTTGGCCAGCAATCTCAATCAAGTGTCCGGTCACACCCGCACAACGATTGAAGCTCAACAACGCTCTGCAGAAGAAGCGAAGCATGCGGTTGAAAACCTAACTTACAGCGTGAACGAAGTGGCCGGGAGTGCTGCTGATGCTGCCGAAGCTGCCGCCGATGCATCGACTGCGTCGAATGATGGGCAGCGCGTAGTTAACTCCACGGTGGCCAGTATTCAAAACCTCGCCGATTCAGTTCAGGAAACTGCAGAAGTGATCCGCAAACTTGAAGCCGACTCCAATCAAGTGGGCACGGTTCTTGGCGTTATAAAAGGGATCGCTGAGCAGACTAATTTACTGGCCTTAAACGCAGCCATTGAAGCGGCCCGCGCCGGCGAACAGGGACGCGGATTTGCGGTGGTGGCAGATGAAGTCAGAACACTCGCGTCGCGCACTCAACAATCTACCGAAGAAATTCAGCATACTATTGAACAACTACAGAATGCAGCGCGTTCAGCAGTAACAGTTATGGGACGGGGAACAGAGCTGGCGGGCACAAGCGTTGAAGAAGCCAATAAAGCTGGCAGTAGTTTAACGGTGATTAACGATACCATTACCCGGATCAATAGAATGAACGACCAGATTGCCAGTGCAACGGGTCAGCAACAAGACGTCGCTCAACATATCTCGGCCAATGTGGATGATATTAACCGTCGTACCAACGATACGGCCGAAAGCGCAGAAAAGTTGGCAAGCGTAAGCCACTCGCTGGAGCAGTTAGCGAAGGATTTTTCCCGCATCATGCAGCAATTTAAGTACTAGTGCGGTTACTTTTGCGGCGTGTATATTGCCTCTGCCCGATTGAACAGCATCCATGAGGTCAAAATATATTTGTCCTGATTTTTTGGTACTTGACCGCGATGGGTGTGAGTAAAGCCAGCAGGGGCAATCACCATCCGCCCTGTTTTAGGCTTTACCGAGCGTTGCTGGTAATAAAAATCGGTTTCGCCACCTTCCTTTACATCATTCAGGTAAAACATAAATAACAATGTGCGGTGTAAAGCTTCATTGTGGGGCATCTGCGGGTAAACCTCAGAGTGCCAGTAAGGGTAGCCCCCTTCATCGGCACGATATCGCTGCGCGTTAATCTCACCAATTCTGAAAAGATAATTTAACAGGTTCGCTAAATTGGGCTTGCCTACTTCTTCAAAGTTTTCACCTGTTAGCTTAACCGCTTCGCCTGTCGTAGGGTGACGAACGGTAAGACCGATAGGGCCGACCAACGCAAAATAATACTTTTCGATATATCGAAGTAATTGCTCGCCCGTTTTTTGCATCACTTGTGGAAAGAAAGTTTTAAATTCAGGTTGTTCACTAAATGACACATCAGCGCTTTTTTTCTTCTCTGTATCAACGCCACCTCCAGTGCGCCCTGCTGTTAAATTAGGGCTTTTTTCAAATGCAGCAATGATGTCCTGGCATAAGTCAGCGGAAAGTACATCGTCAATCACTTCGATAAAATCATGCTTGTGCTCACTCATGATTTATCCTCCAGCAAGTGTGCATCAAGCGCACTTCGCACTTCTTCAGGAATAGCGCAGGCGCGTTGATTGTTATAATCGAAATGAACCATTGTGGTGGTACCCGATGCGCATTTATTTTCGTTTTGCCAAAGCTCCTGGTAAACATCGAATGAACTGTTGCCAATGCGGCTGATGTACGTTTTGACGGTAACTGGCTGGCCATAAAAAATCTGCGCGTGAAAATCGACCTGATAACTAGCCAGAATAAGTGGCCAGTTTTTTAAGTCCAGGTTGGGTGTGAACATTTTGAACACAGGCTCTCGGGCTGCTTCAAACCAGCCGACGATGACGGTGTTGCTCACGTGTGCTAATGCATCGGTTTCATAAAAGCGCACATCAAACGATGTTTCCATTGGGCGATTTGTCATGCTGTAACTCACTACTTTTAACGCGTTAACAGGGGTTTCAAAAAGTGACCGGTATGCGAACCCTTCGATTCGGCTACTTCTTCCGGCGTTCCGGTGGCGATAATATTACCGCCGCCGGAGCCGCCTTCCGGCCCAAGATCCACAATCCAGTCGGCGGTTTTTATCACATCCAGATTGTGTTCTATTACTACCACAGTATTACCATGGTCACGCAAACGATGTAACACTGCAAGTAGCTGCTTGATGTCGTGAAAATGCAGGCCTGTGGTGGGTTCGTCCAGGATATAAAGCGTTTGTCCGGTATCCCGTTTGGATAATTCTCGTGCCAGTTTTACGCGCTGTGCTTCACCGCCGGACAAGGTCGTTGCTGCCTGACCCAATTTAATATAAGACAGGCCCACGTCTATCAAGGTTTGCAGTTTACGGGCAATGGAAGGGATAGGGTCAAAAAAGGTGCGGGCATCTTCAACCGTCATCTCCAGTACTTCGTGGATATTTTTACCCTTGTACTGAATTTCCAGGGTTTCGCGGTTGTAGCGTTTGCCTTTACACACATCACAGGGGACATATACATCAGGTAAAAAGTGCATCTCTACCTTAATTACGCCATCACCCTGACACGCCTCGCAGCGCCCCCCTTTCACATTAAAACTGAAACGCCCAACTTTGTACCCTCTGGAGCGTGCTTCCTGGGTACCTGCAAACAATTCCCGAATGGGAGTGAAAATACCAGCATAGGTGGCCGGATTAGAGCGCGGTGTGCGGCCTATTGGGCTTTGATCAATATCTACCACTTTGTCCAACTGCTCCAGGCCGGTTATTTCTTTATGCGGCGCTGGCTCGGACGTGGTGGCTTTATTAAGCTCTCGATGGGCAATCTTGTAAAACGTATCGTTAATGAGAGTTGACTTGCCAGAGCCGGACACGCCAGTCACGCAGGTCATCAACCCTACCGGTATTGTCAGTTCGACTTCATTGAGGTTGTTACCGGTTGCGCCGGTCAGATTAATAACCTTCTTTTTATCGAACGCGGTTCGTTTCGCTGGGATCTCAATCTTTTCTCTTCCTGAAAGGTATTTTCCAGTAAGTGAGTGTTCACTATTTAGAATGTCTTCGAGCTTGCCCTGGGCAATGATTTCGCCACCATGAACGCCGGCACCAGGACCAATGTCGACGATGTAGTCGGCTTCCCGTATGGCATCCTCGTCATGTTCGACGACCAACACGGTGTTGCCAAGATCACGTAAATGGGTGAGAGTTTTAAGCAGCCGTTCGTTGTCCCGTTGATGTAATCCAATGGAGGGCTCATCTAAAACGTACATGACTCCTACCAATCCGGCACCGATTTGACTGGCCAGGCGGATTCGTTGTGCTTCGCCGCCGGAAAGGGTATCGGCGCTTCGTGACAGTGATAAATAATTCAATCCGACGTTGATGAGAAAGCGCAGCCGGTCCTGAATTTCTTTCAGGATCTTTTCCGCAATTTGTGCTTTTTGACCCGTCAGGTCGAGGTTTTCGAAAAACTCGAATGCACCGGCAATAGACATTTCGGTAATTTTAGGCAGGTTTGTATCCTGTAAGAACACATTGCGCGCTTCCAGGCGCAGACGAGAACCATCACAGGCATTACAGGGCTGCTGGCTCAGGTATTTTGCCAGTTCTTCACGTACGGCATTAGATTCAGTTTCCCGGTATCGCCGCTCCATATTCGGAATGACACCTTCGAACGGGTGCTTACGCTCCATTACATCGCCACGGTCGTTGATATACTTAAATTTTAACGACTTTCCTTTTGAGCCATACAGCACCACATCCTGCGCTTCCTGTGAAAGCGATTCGAAGGGCTTGGTCAAATCAAAATTATACTGTTCGGCTACCGCTTGCAGCATTTGGTAATAATAGTAGCTGCGTTTGTCCCAGCCACGGATCGCACCGCCAGTCAGGCTTAACTCGTGGTTGTTGATGACCCGGGCGGGATCGAAAAACTGACGGGTGCCCAAGCCATCGCAGGTGGGACAGGCACCAGCTGGATTGTTAAATGAAAACAATCGGGGTTCCAGCTCGCTTAAACTGTAGCCACAATGAGGGCATGCAAAATTGGCGGAAAACACAATTTCTTCGGCTTCGGGATCGTCCATATTGGCAATTTTCGCATTGCCATGGGCTAATTCTAAGGCGGTCTCAAACGACTCTGCCAGGCGCAGTTGCAGGTCGTCACGCACCTTAAAGCGGTCAACCACCACTTCAATGGTGTGTTTTTTGTGTAAATCGAGAGGAGGGGGATCGGATAAGTCACACACTTCCCCATCTATTCGTGCGCGTATGTAACCTTGCGTCGCCAGATTTTGTAAAACTTTAACATGCTCGCCCTTGCGATCCTGAATCACCGGCGCTAGCAACATCAATTTACTGCCTTCTGGCATGGCTAATACTTTGTCTACCATCTGGCTAATGGTTTGAGCATCTAACGGGGTGTCATGATCCGGACAGCGCGGGGTGCCAACCCGGGCAAACATCAAGCGCAAATAATCGTATATTTCGGTTATTGTGCCCACGGTGGAGCGAGGGTTATGCGAAGTGGATTTTTGCTCTATTGAAATAGCAGGTGATAAACCCTCGATGTGGTCTACGTCCGGCTTTTCCATCATCGATAAAAACTGTCTGGCATAAGCAGAGAGTGACTCTACATATCGACGCTGGCCTTCTGCATAGAGGGTATCGAAAGCAAGTGATGACTTGCCGGATCCTGACAAACCAGTGATCACCACGAGTTTGTCTCGGGGAAGTGTTAAATCGATATTTTTTAAATTGTGGGTACGAGCCCCGCGAACGTCGATTTTATCCATAAATGCGCTATTTTTGCCAAAAGGATCAGTATGCCATAGCTGAGCCGCAAAGATATACCAGCGACTAGGATTGGCGGATGAATTAGATAAGAAATGTTTACGCTGGCAATTAAAGGCAGATCAGAATTTCGCTTGTAACGGTGCGGCATGGGATGTGCCGTTTTTTATGGTAAACTTCGCCGCAATTGTTAAATGGTAGAGTGACAGGTGAAGTTTGAACGCACTTGAAGTACGTGCGGCAATTGCGTTGGCGCTGGTCTACGTATTGCGCATGCTGGGATTGTTTATGGTAATGCCGGTTTTGGCCGTGGCGGCAATGGATTATCCTGATTATTCGCCAATGATGGTGGGGCTGGCAATCGGTGGCTACGGACTGACCCAGGCTGCATTGCAGATCCCGATGGGAATGGTGTCTGATCGCTGGGGACGCAAGCCGGTTATTCTGCTGGGATTGTCGGTATTTGCCCTTGGCAGTTTTATTGCAGCAAGTGCTGATACGATGGTATGGATGATTGCAGGGCGCATACTTCAGGGTGCCGGCGCTATCGCTGGCGCAATCATGGCGTTAGCGGCTGATGTCAGCAGAGAGTCCCAGCGCGCAAAGGTGATGGCAATCATAGGTATTGCCATTGGTATGTCCTTCTATTTAGCCGTTTTGATTGGCCCCATTCTAGCTGAACAATTTGGTCTGGCGGGCATTTTTTGGGTTACAGGGGTGTTGGCGCTTGCCTGCCTTCCGCTCATTATATGGGGTATTCCCCGAGTCAGTGTGATTGCCAGCGGCGACACCTTGCCGCAGGCCAGCCAGCTAAAACGTTTATTCTTTTCATCTCAGTTGTGGCGATTAAACGTAAGCGTGATGTTTCTGCATATGCTGATAACCTTACTGTTCGTTCAATTGCCGGTTACCTTGCTCCATTTTGATATGTCGCTGGAAAGTCACTGGACGCTGTACGCCCCTGTCTTGCTCGCGTCAATTGTCGGTCTGATCGTCATGATGGGCGTAGCACGAGGACGGATGCCCAAACGCTTGTTACAGGTCGCATTGTTGTTGATGGGAGTTGGTTTTAGCATGCTTGCCATGCAGGATCATAACCAGTGGATAGTCCTCATTGCAGTAGTATTCTTTTTCACCGGCTTTAATTACCTTGAAGCCAACTTTCCTGCGCTGGTCTCCAGTATTGCCCCTGCCGGAGAAAAAGGAACGGCCATGGGCATATACGCCAGCTTTCAGTTTTTTGGCGCCTTTTTGGGCGGGGTGATATCAGGCTGGACGGTGAATAACTGGCAAGCGGAAACCGCCTATTTGGTAGGCCTGATTGCGATCTTGTTGTGGTTTTTCCTGTTAGCAGGCTTAAAAGAGGTCTCCAGAGTAAAACGGGTTCAACTAAACGGCTTTGTTTCGGCTGAGATTACTTCACAACTGAAAGCTCTGCCGGGTGTTGTCGATGTGACGCAAAATGCAAAAGCAGAGGCGATTTACTTAAAAGTGACAAGGGATTTTGACTTACAGCAAGCACAATCAATCATCAGCCATAACGTTTCCTCAGAATAAGACGCTGATCATACTGCATCGCAGATGGGTATAAAGTGTATGTGACTTGTTCTTAAGTGTTTTATTGGCTTTAATAGTCTTAGGTTTAACAAGGAAGTATCAATGCGCTTTATTCAGTACTCAATTTTTGTCGGCTTGTTGATGCTTATATCAGGCTGTGCCATTGACGTCAGTCCAAAGGCGTTTATTCATCAGGATGCCGAGCCATTGCAACTGGACACCTCATCCTTACAAAGAGCCATTCAACGCGATGAGGCGCAAGCTGCTATCACCACCGTTGAGCTAACCAACGCTCAAGGGCTTGAACTGGTGGGAGTGGCGGTCTCCTATCCCAAAGCCATCGTCAATATCGTTTTTTTTGGTGGTGACGGGCAAACTATAAATCAGGACTCAGGGATCATTCATCGATTTGGTCAGATACCCGCTAATGTTCTCTGGGTCGACTATCAGGGAATGGGGGCCAGCAGTAAAGCCGAGCAAATTAAAGTGGCAAACTTAAAGTCAGATGCATTATTGGTGTATGACTACGCAGAAGAAATCTTTCCTCAACGATTACCAACCGTTATACACGGGCTATCGATGGGAACGCTGATGGCCACGTATATCGCATCCGAGCGCCAGATAGACGGTCTGGTATTAGATGGCGCGCTCAATGATTTGCCTAGCGTGGTCACCAACATGATGCCAGGCTGGTCACGTCCTTTTACGTCATTAAAAATCCACCCGGATTTAGCCAATATGAGTAATGTACAAGCCGTGAAAAGTTACGATGGCCCATTGCTGTTGCTTGTTGGTGAAAAAGACAGGGTCACACCCGTCGCGTTTGTCGAGCAGGTATACCAGGCTGCGCCTGGCGAAAATAAAGCGATGTACATAATTCCAGAGCAAACCCATTTTCATGGAATGAAACAAGAAGCGACGATTCGACGCTACCGAGAGTTCGTTAATTCTATAGAATGAAGGGGCATGCTGGCCCCTTCCTGATATTTATCGGCGTATTTTTACTTCCGAAAGTCCACACCACTGTTCGCTGCAAACCAGGCAAAGGTTGTGTATATAGCGGTATTGGTTTTGAGGGCTTCTGTGTTTACCTTATCCAAGGTATCGTTTTCGGTGTGATGGTAATCAAAATAATCCGTCCCATCAGGGTGGAAATTGACCGCCGGTTGACCAGCCTTACCCAATAAACTCATATCTGATTGACCTTTGGCATTATTCGTCGATGCCATTTCAACACCCATTGGCGAAAGATACGCGGCGTATTCTTTAATGTTTTCAAGCGCCTTCTCACCCACGCCAGGGGTTAACTTATAAATAGGTCCGTTACCGAAATCCCATTCAGCGCCAATGACGTGATTTGCCATATTGTCGGTGTGTTTAGCGACGTAATCTTTTGCGCCAAATAAACCAATTTCTTCCGCGGCAAAAAGAATGACGCGTATTGTTCGCTTGGGACGTGGCTGGGTTTGCTTAATATGGCTTACTGCTGCCAGTGTAATACCGACGCCGATCCCATCATCAATAGCGCCTGTGCCCACATCCCAGCTATCCAGATGCGCGCCTAAGGTGACGATTTCTTCAGGCTTTTCAGTGCCTGTTATTTCACCGATGACATTAGCAATTGTCACCGTGTCGTCCAGCATACCGCTGGCGGATGAATCAATAGACATGACAACCGGTTTTTTTCTGGTCAGTGCATGTTCAAGCAAATCAGCGTCTGGGTTAGACAGGGCCAGAGCGGGTATATATTTTTCATCCTCGTTGTAACGCATTACGCCTGTATGAGCAAAACGGTGCGAATCTGTGCCTACTGAGCGCATAACGAATGCCACCGCTCCCTTCTGCGCCGCAACTGACGCGCCGCTTACGCGCGCGCTTACCGCCTCACCATAGCCGCTACCGTCTTTTCGTCGCTCCATGGCAAATGCCACATAGGCAATCTTGCCTTTTAAGCTTTGTGCAGGGGCAGCTTGTAATGCTTCAAGATCGCTAAACCGAACAATTTCAGCTTCAATGGGCGCAGTCTCCGTTCCCACACTGTGGCCTAACGAAAGGGCCACGAGGTTATGTTTGAAGGGGGATAGCAGTTTCACCTGTAACTCACCACGCTGCCAGTTCGGCGCCTGACTTTCTTCAGTCCAGACTTTATCAAACCCTAACGCCTTCATTTTCGCCACAGCCCATTCAACTGATTTTTTGTCACCTGGGGAGCCCACCATTCTTGGGCCTACTTCGGTAGTAAGGGATTCAATGATGTCATAAGACAATGAAGAAGACGTAGCAGCGCTTTTTAACTCATCCAATTGTGAGCGCATTGTCTTATCTAACGCTGACGCTGAATGCGATATCGCTAGTGAACAAGCTAATCCTAGATAGAGGAATACGTTGGTGAACTTTTTCATTAATTATCTTTTCCTGAGCAAAAGTTATAGAAAAACAGCTATTCTTATACGCAAAGATAGAATTTAGTTTGCAGAAGCTTTTTGAACTAATAACCAAAACGTTAGACCAGTGGTTATTGACTAAATAAACAGGTATGCTCTTTGGCCTGAATAAATACATCAACTGGCCGATGATTTAGGGTATACTACGCGTAATTCATCCGCTTGAAAACTCCCTATCTCTCTACTTTTCATACAGATAGGTGCGGTAAGTTAAATTAAGTTGCAGGAGATAACGATGGCAAACAGAGGTGTTAACAAAGTCATCCTGGTGGGGCATTTAGGAAATGATCCAGAAGTACGCTATATGCCTAACGGTAATGCAGTTGCTAACTTAAGTCTGGCCACCAGTGAGAGCTGGAAAGATCAGCAAGGGCAGGTACAGGAAAGAACTGAATGGCACCGTTTGACCATGTATCGTCGCTTGGCAGAAATAGCGGGCGAGTATTTGAAAAAGGGTGCTCAGATTTACGTAGAAGGCAAACTGCAAACCCGTAAATGGCAGGATCAACAAGGTCAGGACCGCTACACTACCGAAATTATTGTCGACCAAATGCAAATGCTAGGCGGTCGTCAGGAGGGTGGTAACGCCGGTGGTAACGCAGGTGGTGGCTATCAGCAGCGTCCTCAAAGCGGCGGCAATCAAGGTTACAATCAGCAAGGTGGCTATGCGCCACAGAGTAATCAAGGTGGCGGTGGCCGACCTCAGCAACCCAATCAGGGTAACGCTAAACCAGCGATGCCAGAGCCTGATTTTGATTTTGATGATGATATTCCGTTTTAGGATTCAGCAAAGACAGATTGTGTAAAGATTAACAATTAGACCCTTTTTTAAAGGGTCTTTTTTTTAATCGAAACGTTCTTTTGCGAATGCGAAATGACTAAGTTAGATAGCTTGGTTAGCCATATTTCGATTCTTATCGGGCAAATTTTCGCTGACACATTGATACAAGTACAAGCTGTAAATGTGGCGAGTAGCGTATGCTGTATAGTCGCCGGCGTTTAAAGAGAATAAGTACAGAGAACGCTACAGCTGGAATTGTCCCAGCCTTTCTCTAAAGCTACTCAGACTTTACTTCAATGCCGTTACCGTCATATGAGGCGAGCGATACACCACGTCGTCGTTGAGATCGATACCGATCCCCGGAGAGGCCGGTGCTTCAATGAAACCATTTACTGGTTGTGGATCCTGAATGCACAACTCACGGTTCCAGTCTTTAATTGCATAAGTATGATGTTCGTGGATCAGGAAATTAGGAATAGCGGTTTCCAGGTGTAGGCTTGCTGCTGTCGCTACCGGTCCACCGCACACGTGAGCCTGGATCCGAACATCGTAGATATCAGCATAGTCACACACTTTCTTGGTTTCAGTGAAACCACCACACAGACCAACATCAGGCTGAAGTACGTCGATAGACTGATCTTCCAGATACGGACGAACCCCCCAGCGATTATACAAACGTTCGCCTCCGGCAATCGGAACGTCAACGCGACGGGCTACTTTGTCGTGTACTTTTGCGTTTAAGTAATTCACCGGCTCTTCATAATAAAGGCAACCGATTTCCTCAACGATATCGCCTAACTGAATGGCTGTACTGGCACCTAATAAGCTGTGACATTCAAAGATGATATCGCCATCTTCGCCCATAGTGTCGCGAATGGCTTGTAACCTGGCTTTAAACAATTTCAGCTCCGGCTTGGTAAATAGCTTGGTGCGGTCATAGTGGGTGACGCCATCTTTATCGTAAACAATGGGATCGACCTTAATTGCATTATAACCATCTTTAAGCGCTTTTTCGGTCGCTTTTGCGTAGTCAGCAGGAGCGTTTAGTTTGGTGACTTCTTTGTCCCAATCGAACTGCAACTGGCTGGCGTAACAGCGTAATTTGCCATTGGTTTTACCGCCGAGCAGTTCGTATACCGGCACCTCCAGTGCCTTACCACGAATGTCCCAAAGGGCGGTGTCTATTGCGCTCATTGCCGCATAGATTACCGGGCCGCCACCGAGACCCCAAAAGCTCTCACGCAGCATGCGTGCCCAAAGGCCTTCCGTATTAAAAGGGTTCCAGCCGATGAGCATGGCTTCTGCGATTTCTTTAATCATGTGGGCAGCCGCACTGTGACCCAAATCATAAGCAAGACCCGCCTCACCGACGCCCGTAATACCTTCATCAGTATAGACCCGCACAAACACCGGGTTCCACATTGGGCGTTTAGGGCATTCGATGTCAAAAATTTCAACTTTGGTTATTTTCATCTATTAATCCTGAATTTCCGTTGAGCCGCGTTTCTTACCCAGGCAGTCAATCGACGCGTGTTCGTCATAATTGGGTGTGGTCTAGAAATTAGCCTTTGAGTACTATAAGAATAAAACTGAGTTTAAAAAAGCCCTTACGATAAGGGCTTTTTTACTTCCCGCGTGTTTTCAATTTATCCTTACACAGCTAGTCACACCCTTCAATTTCATTGACACATAGGTCTCCGATTTCAGTGAATGTAGCATTGTCGTCATGCCCAATTGCGCCAACCTCAATTTTTGCCGGTGTGTCAGCAGGTAATGAGTTAATGTATTCAGCGGGCACTGTGACTTGCAGGGGGGATAAGTCTCCTGCTACACGGATAGAAAATTTTTGTGCACCAACGGGGTCGCCATCTTCTGTGTCAGGCTCAAAAACTACCTCCCATAAACTGACCGCGACATTCTCAGGGTGGGTGTTAATGACACCGTTAGCTACAAGAGAATCCAGCATCGCCTTTGATGCACAACGGCCTAAATCATCACCCGTGTTCCAGTAGATAGTGCTGCCATCAAAGGCGAGATCAATTGGTGCTGCCGGCAAATTATAGCTAAGTAGGGTTTCACCCACTAAATTTTCGCCACCATCGCTTTGTCCCGAAACGATGTACGTCCCGGCGGGCCAACGTGCCAGAAAATCTTCAAGCGTAACGATTTCGTCGTCTTCATCAGCTTCTGGATCTGCCCAGCAGAGAGGTTCTGCGCTTTCAACGAACGTTTCGGTCAGTTTTTGCTCTGCTAACGGGCCCTTAGCCTGCTCCTGAAAAACCTTAGCTCCACGTGGATCGTACAATCTGGCTGAGTTCAGTTCGTCGCCATCCATTAGAAAATGAAATCCAATGTCGCCATCGGATGCATTTATCTCTATTAATACTTTACACTCACCAAAGTCACCACAGGGCTCAGTAGCGAGGATCGGGAGTGAAACAATGGTTAAACAAAGTGGAATAACTAAATTATTCATAATGTTCTCCTTGTTCTCTGTCGTTACACGTGAACAGGCCATTATCGTTATCATGCGGTGCTAAACTACTCATCACAATACTTGAAGAAACTGGGGAGCCAGTTACCGTAAGTTCAGAGGTGTTTGTTGTGAAATGCAGGCAACGGCTTATCCCCAAACCTATTGCCTGAATATTGCGACTTGTTCTTAGGCATTTATCACACCATTATATTTTTTGTTATTACTTTCAAACTCCTATGAGCTTCTTTATTGGTATAAAGTAGGCCGTTATATACAAAGTGTAAACAAACTGGACAGTTAATCGTTCAAACTGAGTTTTTCGTCAACATCTTCAACACTAATTCGCATAACCAATTGCAATAACGTTTACAGAACGGTTTTCATTTCGTTGGCCTTTGATTTTTTATAACACAGCAACTTAAGCTCTTTTTAGCATCTGGAGCGCGCCGATTTGGAGCAGGAGACCACCTGGAAAAAGACCGCCGGGCATTCTGATGACCACTGCTCGCTAGCCGCCCGGACAAAGTGAGTCGCCAGTCATGTTATCAATTTTTCTTTTTGTCTCTAACAGTGTGCTGTCATGCGGAAAACGTTCTAACGCCGTTGTAATAACCGTTCTCGCTTGCGAAGGACAGCCTTGTTCGGCTAATGCAAAGGCAAAGTTATTCAAATACGCCTGCTGGTATTGACCCGTATGATACCCTTGCTCAAACCATCGTACCGCCTTCGCCGAGTCGAACTGGAGGTAATGGTTAGCGATTAAAAAATACGCCAGCCACTGATCAGGCCATTGTCGTGTCGCGGCTTCTAAAAAGCTCAAGCCGGTCTTGACGTTACCTACCTGAAGTAAATCGTAGGCAGCCTGAATATAGGTGAATGGCTCCATGGAAGAGCTGGTTTTACCGTTTGGAACAGGCGCTAACAGCCAGTAGTTACCCCGAGCCCAGGTTTTTTCGAAGAGTTCAAATGACATCTCATGATTGGGCGTCAGCCCGGTATGCAGCGTTATTGTTCCTTTTGACAAGTCATACCCAATGACCACGGCATAGTGCCATTGCGGCAGTAACTGAATGGATAAATTCTGAAAAACGATCACTGGAATATCGTCCTCTATCAATTGCATCAGTTCAGTAAGCGAGCCTGTTTTCGCATAAGGTAGAAAGTCATATTGGCGGGTTGCACTGACCATTTCCAGTTGTAAACTTCCCTGCTTCGCCGGGATAAAGAGTTTTGGCGCTATTTCTTCGGCATTTATTCGCCGGCCGTGGAACGCAAAAACCTCAGAGAGGGTAGTAGGGCCGCAGTAATACTGTTGTTGTGGTGAAAAAGGTACGTCTGCAATCGTTTTGGCAGCAGCCAGTTGTGCTGGTTTTTGCTGACGTAGCTGTTCTGCCTGTGGTGTGGCCTGGCAGCCAGTTAGCAGCAAAAAGCCTGCAACAAGGCAGGCTTTAAAAATTCGAGACGTTACCACCTTAGCTATTGATAGGCCGGATGAAAGGATAAACATCGGTTACGCCTACCAGGTCAAGAATAGCGATGACTGCTAAGACTGTTAATACAGCTCCAACAATGCCGCCGGCAGGTGCATCGTTAAGGTGTTGATTTAGCTGCGTTACTTCAGAAGGGGTCATAGCGTTGATGCGCTCGATGGCCTGGCTTTGATTTACGCCTAAGCTTACCAGCTTTTGTTGTACATCAGCGCGATTTACCATTTCAATGAGTTGCTGCTTATTAAACGATGCTTGTTGCGCCTGCATCACCGCATCAGAACTGATTGCTTTTGCATGCACGCTGCCAGCAAAACAGACTAATACAGTTGCGCTTGCAACAATTAATTTAACTAAGTATTTCATTGTTTTTCCTCGTTTTTTCCCACAACAAATAATTTCATATTCGACACTAGAGTGCATTGGAACAAGCTGTTTAGTTCATAGTACATTGCTTCGGGTATGAACACATCTTAATCCAATGCTTTCCTCTTACCATCTACACTGGCAAAGTTTTGAGGCTAATTACAGTATTAAAAAATCAGTAACAGTATTAACTTGTTAGCACAAGACATAGCAATACGCTGCACTGGCCAGGCATTTGAAGCCGCCTTGAATTATTTATAGCAGTACAGTCATTTACTAAAGTGAGCAGGCGTTTTTCTAGATGGCCGGGAATGTACTGTGTTTATCATTTTGTGCGCGATTTAACATGGTAACGCGTTTATTAGTTCACGAGATAATGCGATTATATGCACTGTTTTAAGAACCTGGTTAAAACAGAGTTCTTTGCTGATGGTATAGATGTGATGATGGAAAAAGGTAATGAGCTCAGATTCAAGTAAGCGGCTGAACAAATTTATCAGTGACACCGGACTTTGCTCAAGGCGCGAAGCAGATAAACTGATAGAGCAGAATCGTGTCATGATTAACGGCAAACTTCCCGAGCTTGGTACGAAAGTATTTCCTAGCGATAAGGTGATGGTAGATGGCAAACGTGTGGGTGCAGTAGCCGATGATAAGTCTGATCGCATTTACCTGGTTTACAACAAGCCTGTCGGGATCACATGCACTACCGAAAGACATGTTAAGGGCAATATCATTGATGCAATCGGGCACAAAGAACGTATCTTTCCTATTGGCCGCTTAGATAAGCCGTCAGAAGGATTAATTCTATTAACCAGTGACGGTGATATCGTGAATAAGATATTGCGTGCGGAGAATGCCCATGAAAAAGAATATGAGGTCACGGTTAATCAGCCCATCAGTGAACGGTTTTTACAAAAAATGGCGAAAGGCGTACCCATTCTTGGCACGGTAACTAAACCCTGTATCGTCAAGCCCAAAGGGAAGTTTATGTTCACCATCATCTTAACCCAGGGCCTTAATCGTCAGATCCGCCGGATGTGTGAGTTTTTAGGTTATGAAGTGACTAAGTTGAAACGCACCCGAATTATGCACTTTGAGTTGGACAAGCTTAGACCTGGGCAATGGCGTAATGTCAGTGAGCGGGAGTTGAAAGTGTTAAATTCAGCTTTAAAACACTCCACAAAAGCCGCTAAACAGCGTTAAAGGAAAATGAAACGGACGATTTTTGCAATTTATGTATTATTTTTAACTATTGCGCCGCAGTCCACAGAGCCGTCAACAACGCAACCCGCCCCAATGATTGCATCGTCGCCAATAGTGACACCGGCGACTATTGTCACATTTGCGCCAATCCAGACATTGTTTCCAATGTGAATTGGCGAGCAGAAAACCACATTATTTTCCTTTTTTATGCTGGTATCGAGATTACAATTTGGGCCTATCAGCACTTTTTTGCCAATAATGACGGGCGCACTATCGTTTATAGTGACATTGTGGTTAATAAAAGTCTCAGCGCCCAGTTGAATATTTTCGCCATATTCGCAACGAAAGTCAGGCTCAATAAAAACCGGAAACGTGGCATTGACGAGCGACTGCACTAACTGCCTTCTTTCCCGGTGCGACATCGGAGAGGTTCGGTTAAGCCGTTGACAGATTTGATGGCTACGCTGCCGCTTGGAGTTGTATGGTTCCTGCTCAGGAGCAACACTCAGCATTGGCACGTCTTCGTCTGTTGCTCTAACCATTGCTTGCCTTTGACTTTTTGGTAATTTTGTTGATGATCTCATGTATGTAGAAAAATTAGAATTGCTCCAAGCGATTTAGCAACAAAATAATCTCAATTCGTCATGATCACCTGACAATTACAGATAAAGTCAAAGCAGCAGGATTGGCAGCAAGGGTGATGCTGTAGGGTAAGCTCAATGTGATGAAAAGCCTGCCGATTTCAATTCTGGATAATATTTCGTTGTAAGTAATTTAAAGGGATCGTGGTCACTGCCGAAAACAATAGTAACGGCGAGATATATCAAGTGAATGGCTAATGCATGGCAATGGATACTGGTCTTACAAACTGCTGCGTAATCCTAATGCATGCGCCGGGGTTACTGAAGCTGTGCCTTATGGAAGGCACAAACGAGGTCTGTTTGAGTCAAATCGTCGAGTGAAGAGCGCTTTACAATATAGGGCCGCTCAACTTGACCGAACGGCAGAAAATGCGCAGCAATTTGCTTTGTCCGCTTAGGCAATGAACGAATTGGCGCCACGTTATTATTTGCATCAAAGGGAACCGGTTGTCCCAATGCCAAATCGGTTTTGGCGAGCAAGCATGCTGGTTCAACAATAAAAACTAACGGTACAAAAGTGTGAGTACATCAAAAAGCGTTACACCAGGGAATACCTCGTTAAATGTGACAGTAATTATTGGCTTTGCCTTGGTACTCATGGCACTGATTGTCGTGTTAAATCGGCCGGAACCTGATCTTAAAGAAGATATACTGAAAACACTGTCAGTAAAGTTTGAACGCAGTGCAGTCAGCTCTTATTACCAGTGGAAAGCTGAAAATGAACCCGAAATGATCATGTTTGTGCATTACAATGCTAAGGGTAAGGAGGTCGATCGCAGGCCGGTCAAAATTGCGCGCAATGGTTGGCCAAAGGTAACACCTACCAGTGAAGGCTGCGAGGAATTGTGGCGAATGTTATTAAATGTGCCTATGATCATTGACGGCTTTAAGGTGTTTGGCGAGTTCTTCCCAGGTAAACTGAACAGTGATGACATGGTCAGTGCGCGCTGCCGTTTTCGCTTAAGCAGTGGGCCATATTTTGATTACTATATTGATAATGGTAGTGTGAACTTTGAAGGTCATTAGGGGTACAAATGGGTATGAAGTGGCATTTACCGACAGTCGTCAAAAAAAATTGCTGATTTTTATGTAGTTAAACCATCTGATTACTTGCCCAATACAGCCCCCATTGATAAAGTGTGGGGATAACTATTTTCTACGCTAGTTAGCACGGTATTTTTCTACTTATTTGCTAATTGGCTCAGTAACAGGAAAGTACATTTCATGTTTAAAAAGCTTCGGGGCATGTTTTCCAACGATTTATCAATCGACTTGGGAACGGCAAACACCCTGATATATGTTAAAGATCAAGGTATTGTACTGAATGAGCCATCTGTAGTGGCAATCAGGCAAGAACGTGCAGCTGGTCCGAAAAGCGTTGCCGCAGTGGGTGCAGAAGCCAAACGCATGTTGGGTAGAACGCCAGGCAATATACGCGCAATTCGTCCGATGAAAGACGGCGTTATTGCCGATTTCTACGTGACCGAGAAAATGTTGCAGCATTTTATTAAACAGGTGCATGACAATAACTTCTTGCGTCCCAGTCCCAGAGTGTTGGTCTGTGTGCCATGTGGCTCCACCCAAGTAGAGCGACGTGCGATTAAAGAATCGGCGTTAGGTGCTGGTGCACGAGAAGTGTATTTGATTGACGAACCAATGGCTGCTGCGATTGGTGCCGGATTACCCGTGTCAGAAGCTACTGGTTCCATGGTGGTTGATATCGGTGGTGGTACCACCGAAGTGGCAATTATTTCACTTAATGGCGTCGTTTACTCATCTTCCGTGCGTATTGGTGGTGACAAGTTTGATGAAGCCATCATCAATTATATCCGTCGAAACTTTGGCTCATTAATTGGTGAAGCTACTGCCGAACGGATCAAACACGAAATTGGTGCTGCCTACCCAGGTGAAGAAGTACGTGAAATTGAAGTGCGCGGTCGTAACCTGGCTGAAGGTGTGCCGCGTGGTTTCACCTTAAATTCGAATGAGATTCTGGAAGCACTACAAGAGCCATTAACCGGCATTGTGTCAGCGGTTATGGTTGCGCTTGAGCAGTCTCCGCCTGAACTTGCTTCAGATATATCTGAGCGTGGCATGGTGCTCACTGGTGGTGGTGCATTATTAAAAGATCTAGATAGATTATTAATGGAAGAAACTGGGATACCTGTTGTTGTCGCAGATGATCCTTTAACCTGTGTTGCGCGCGGTGGAGGTAAGGCATTCGACATGATTGACTTGCATGGCGGCGACTTGTTCAGTTACGAATAATGAAAAAGGCAACCGACGGGTTGCCTTCGCTTTTTCATGGATACTATTTTTACTCGTGGTCCTTCAATCAATAGCAGACTAACGCTTGCGCTTGCTCTGTCGGTAATGCTAATTGTGATTGACCACAAACTTGATGGGTTTCATTCTACCCGGGTCTATCTAAATTCATTTGTCAGCCCAATCCAATATATTGCTAATCTACCGGGCGTCATGCTTAGCGCAAGTGCCCAGCGTCTGACCTCTCAACAACAACTTCTATCTGAGAACGAGCGACTGACTAACAGGCTTATGCTGATGAGTGAGCGCTTACAACGCTTTGAAATGTTACAGGCTGAAAACAACCAGCTTCGCAAATTACTGGATGCGCCTCTTAAGCCACAAATGCGCAAGATGGTGGCAGAACTGATGGCGGTGGATAATAACCCTTTCAGCCAGCAGATCGTAATTGATAAGGGCGCGATTGATGGGGTCTTTCCCTTGCAATCGGTGTTAGATGATCGCGGTATTGTTGGCCAGGTCATGGAAGTGGGTACTACCAACAGCCGGGTACTACTCATTTCGGATGTGACTCATGCTATTCCGGTTCGCTCGGTACGCAATAATATACGCTTCATTGCCAGTGGTAGTGGCTCATTGGATGAACTGATTCTTGAACATGTCCCCCATAGCGTGGATGTGCAGGAAGGCGATTTGCTGTTATCTTCCGGGCTTGGTCAGGTGTTTCCTGAGGGTTATCCGGTAGCGCGGGTGAACAAAGTTGTTCGTGATGAAAGCCGTCCGTTTGCCACCGTAACCGCACAGCCTCTTGCTCGTCTCGATCGTCTTAAATATTTATTGTTAATTTGGCCTGGCAAAAAATTAAAAACAGACCTGCCAGATGATCAGCAACCACCACAAGGTATGAATCCAGAGGGCAGCAGTCAGTGAGAGTTCAGTCACGCTTTTATGTTATTCCAGCGAGTCTTCTGATTGCCTTGGTACTGCAAATTATGCCCCTTCCTATAGAAGCAGACTTGTACCGCCCAGACTGGGTATTGATTGTTCTAGCTTATTGGGCAATGGCTTTGCCCAACAGGGTGAATGTTGGAATTGCCTTTATTACAGGCCTGGCGATGGATGTTTTATTGGGCACTGCCATAGGCATTCACAGTTTTGCCTTAAGTGTCTCTGTATGGGTTTTAGTTGCTAACTATCAACGATTGCGTAATTACTCGGTCTGGCAGCAAGCCATCGTTATCGGCTTACTTAGTGCGTTATATCACCTGCTGGTATTTTGGCTACAACACCTATTAACAGATATTTACTTTTTGTTCGATTACCTTTGGCCTACGTTAACGTCGATGCTGTTATGGCCGTGGATATTCTGGTTATTACGTAAATCACGCCGCCAATTTCGTGTTACCTGAAGGACCGTTGAGCAATGCATCCTGAACTCATTTTGGCCTCTGCTTCGCCACGACGTACTGCGTTACTTTCGCAGATTGGCATACCTCACCAAGTCAACGCTGTAGATATTGACGAATCTCCTTTACCAGACGAGTTGCCTACCCAACAAGTGGTGCGCCTGGCGGAAGCAAAAGCCCGCACCGCTTTTGATTTACTCAGCGATGACCAGAGAATTAACACGGTTGTGTTAGCGTCAGATACCCTGATTGCGCTGGACAACACGAGTCTGGGTAAGCCGAACGATCAGAATGAATGCATCGAAATGCTCAGTGCCCTTTCAGGCCGTCAGCACGAAGTACTAACCGCCATTTGTGTCTGTTCAGCTTCTGTTATAAAAAGTCAGTGTATTAATACCAAAGTACTCTTTGCTCCCTTGACCAAAGATGAAATGGTCGCATACTGGCAGACGGGTGAGCCCGCCGATAAAGCAGGCAGTTATGCCATTCAGGGAATAGGTGGTCAGTTCGTCAAGGCCATTGATGGTAGTGTGAGTGCGGTAATCGGTTTGCCTTTATATGAAACCAAGCAGATGTTAAAAGAATTTGGAGTGACGCCGTGAGCGCGGAACTATTGATCAATGTAACCCCCTCTGAGTCCCGTGTCGCCTTGATAGAAAACGGCATTTTGCAGGAAGTACATGTAGAACGTCATACCAAACGCGGGCTGGTAGGCAATATTTACCGGGGCAAAGTCAGCCGTGTGCTACCAGGCATGCAAGCTGCTTTTGTCGATATTGGATTAGAAAAGGCCGCGTTTTTACATGCCTCTGATATCGTGCTCCACAGTGAAGTTGTGGGGGAAGTCAACACAAGTGATATTACCAAGCAAGATATTCGTGATCTGGTTAAAGACGGGCAAGATATCGTTGTTCAGGTGGTAAAAGATCCCATTGGTACCAAAGGGGCCAGATTAACCACGGATATTACTATTCCATCCCGCTACCTGGTCTTCATGCCCAGTGTTACCCATGTAGGGGTGTCACAACGAATCGAAGATGAAACTGAACGTGAACGGCTCAAGTCTTTGGTGCAGGAATTTTGTGATGAGGAAGGGGGCTTCATATTACGCACGGCGGCAGAAGGCGTAAACCATGAAGAATTAGCCCAGGACGCTGCTTTTCTACGAAGGCTATGGAATAAGATTCAGCAACGTATGCAGCGTAAAAAATCCAATGTACTTTACGAGGACTTGCCGCTTGCCCGCCGTGTTTTAAGAGACTTTGTAGGCACGGAGCTGGACCGAATTCGCAATGACTCGAAGCTTTCGCACCAGGAACTAGTGCAGTTTACTAAAGAATATGTGCCTGAATTGAGCAGCAAACTTGAATACTACCCTGGTGAACGTCCAATTTTCGATTTATACGATGTCGAAAATGAAGTACAGCGGGCACTGGAAAGACGGGTTGATTTGAAATCCGGTGGCTATTTGATTATTGATCAAACCGAAGCGATGACCACCATTGATATCAACACCGGCGCCTTTGTTGGCCATCGTAATCTGGAAGAAACCATCTTTAATACCAACATCGAAGCAACGCAGGCTATTGCCCGTCAGCTGAGACTGCGTAATCTGGGAGGCATGATACTGATAGACTTTATCGACATGGTTGATGAAGATCATAAGCGTCGTGTGTTACACAGTCTGGAAGTGGCGACCAGTAAAGATCGCGCCAAAATTAATATTCACGGCTTTACCGCGTTGGGTTTAATCGAAATGACCCGCAAGCGTACCCGGGAAAGCTTGGAACACGTTTTGTGTGGGGAATGCCCTGTGTGTAAAGGACGGGGTTCAGTAAAAACGATTGAAACCATTTGTTTTGAAATTATGCGCGAAATTGTGCGAGTAAATCGTGCTTATGACGCTGATAAGTTCGTCGTCTATGCTTCACCAAAAGTCGCAGAAGCATTGCTGGGAGAGGAGTCTCACATGCTGGCTGAGCTGGAAGTATTTGTGTGTAAACAAATTAAAGTTCAGACTGAGACCCTTTATAATCAGGACAAGTACGACGTTGTTATGATGTAGGTGGCTGAGTGAGTAAAGCAACACAAATCGCCTCGATGCTGCTGAAAAAGCTGTGGGTGACTTTCGCCGCTCTGTTAGTGCTATTCGCTGTAATGTTAAGTGTTTTGCGCTATAGCCTTCCGCATTTAGAGCATAAAAAGCACCTGCTGGAAGATTATGCCAGGCAGGTGTATGGTGTTGAATTATCGATAGAAAACGTTCATGCAGTATGGGAAAGCAATGGTCCGAGCATTGTTCTTAACGACGTAGTTTTAGAACAGAACGAATCATCCCCGGTTGCCCTTACGATCGATAGTGTATTTGTTCAGCTTAACCTTTGGCAATCGTTGCTATCCGGCAAAATCAGTTCGGAACAGTTCGATTTAGCTGGTCTGCAACTCACTATAAACACCGTTCAGACCCAACAATCTGATACTGACTTCCCTATAGTCAGTGCCTTGAAAAGTTTGTTTTTAGAACAGTTAAAGAGCTTTTCTTTACTCGATGGCAAAGTCACCCTAGCCAGTAAGGAACGTGAGCAGACATTTAACATTGAGCATCTCAGCTGGCTTAATGATGACGGTTTGCATCAGGGGGAAGGGCTGGTGAACGTGGAAGCTCTAACACGGAATTCGGCCACATTCTTGATTGACTTATCCGGTGACAAAGATAATTTGACTGGCATGCTTTACGCCAAAGGGGCGGATTTGGATATTTCTCCCTGGGTCGCTGACCGTCTGGCAGTGACGCGTCCACTCAGACAAAGCAAAGCAAACTTAGAAGCGTGGGTTCATGTCCAAAATAGCCAGCTTGACCGCATTGCCATTGATTTTCATGAAAGCCTATTAGAGTGGGGGGGAGATAATTCCCAATTGTTTTATTCGGGAATAATGGGAGGAAGTTTTCAAGCATTGCCGGATAGTTCAGGTTGGAATTTTCGGGTCGACAGACTCATCTTTAATGCGAACAACGAAAGTATCGTAACGGACTTGGTCGGCCACTATAAACACAACGGTGACGTGGTTATTAATACAATTAAGCCTGTCGCCGTTAATCCGTTTTTAACGATGTTACCACTGTTAACGAAAGGTACTCAGGACGACAATTTTTCAAACCTTAACCCGCACGGTCAATTGGCGACGCTACAGTTTCAATGGAAAGACCGCCAACCTTATCTGGCAGCTAAACTCCTTGGCGTAGGGTGGGGTCAGCAAGGACAACTGCCCGGTATAGATACCATTGATCTTGATGTGCAATGGTATGGCAACAGCGGGGTGGTATGGTTTCGTACCGACGAAGCTGAATTACTGGCAGATAATAACTTCCCGGCGACTTTGCCAATCGATAAACTGAGAGGGAAGATTTATGTATACCAGCAGAATAACAACTGGTTTGCACATGGCGAAAAGGTTACGCTGACCAGTAACCCGCTGACTGTCGAACAATCTTTTACATATCAGCTTAGTAACAGTCATCTGGCCTACCAGGCCCAAATAAGCGAGGTGCCACTGAGCAACGTCTCCTCGTATTTTCCCGCTGCCACCATGGGCCAGAACACGGCGCAATATTTATCCAATGCGTTTGTTGGGCCAGGCCGCGTTAAGAGCGCGAAGGTAATCTGGCACGGGCAACTCAACCACTTCCCATTCAGCGACAATAGTGGCGTTTTTCAAGCCGCCGTCGATATTCAGGATAGCCACTTTCTATTCTCAGATAAATGGCCTGCGTTAACCGATCTCGACTTATCTCTTCTGTTTGAGAATGCAGGATTGTTTATAGATGCACCCTCCGCTAATTTACAGTCAGTTACTGTTGCACAGGTCAGTGCAGATATACCTGACATGCTGGCACCTGACCCCACACTGACCATCCAGGCGGCGGGAACGGGGACAGGGAAAGCGCTTGCTACCTTAATGAAAAATAGTGGACTAAAAGATTCGCTGGGCACACTTTTTAGCGACCAGATCGTGATAGACGGACCACTACAGGCAGATCTTAACCTTGCTATACCTTTAAAGAACAACCGCGAGGTGGTCGCGTCAGGGAAAGTCAATGTAGCAGGTAACGATATTTATATTGATGCCATCGGACTCACCCTTGAACAGGCAAGTGGAGAAGTGGCGTTTGTGAACGATGTGGTTTCTGCTTCAGGGTTAAACGCCACTATCTTTAAACAACCATTTAGTTTTGATTTTAGTGGTGAATTTGAAGGTGAAAGTTACTGGGTTGATATTCAGTCCAGCGGTGAAGTCAATGCCAATAAAATATTAGCGACCCTTGAATCGCCGCTGATAAATTACATCGATGGCGCAGCACCGGTAAATGCACAAATTAATATCGAACTCCCTAAAGATGGTTTTATATATACAGCAGAGTTAAATGCTGATCTGATGGCGGTGGCAACATCACTGCCTGCACCACTAACCAAACAACAGAATAGCTTGCAGACTCTCAAAATCGTGAGTGAAGGCACCAGGCATTCATCAATTGTTACCGCAACGACAAGTGACGACTTAAGATTCGATGGTGTGCTAAGTCACCCTTTAATGCAATTTACCCGTGCACACGTTGCTTACGGCCAGAGTGACTTTGTCAGCCAGGGGGTTGGGTTGAGTGTGTCAGCCAAGGTAAACACCCTCAATGCTGATCAGTGGTATAAATTCATTACCGCTATTTCGACTGATAAAGCAAGGTCAAATACACCTTTATTTACCTTACCCGAACGCATTTATTTAGATGCCAAAGAGGTCAATTTGGCTGGACTCACCCTCTCTAATGTAAACGCAACAACACGACAAACAGACAATAATTGGTATATTGATTTACAGTCCAAACAAGCGCGCGCCCAGATTAACCTGTTTGATGATTGGTTGAACAAGGGCATCGATATCAATGCAGATTATATTCAGATAGATAACTGGCAACTACCTGAGCCTGAGTCTGATTTAGCATGGCGTGCCGAATCCATGCCACCTATATATTTTTACTGCAAACAATGCCAATACGCTGACAAACAGTTCGGTGAAGTTACTTTTGACATGACGAAAACACCGGACGGTATGTCGATCCGCACGTTACGTGCGCAGGGTAAACATGGAGTTATTGCGGCATCAGGTAACTGGTTTGATACTGACCAGCGGAGTGAAACTAAAATTAATGGCCGGGTGAATAGTGATGAAATTGGCCTGATGTTAAGTGACTATGGCGTGGATACCGGGGTCAAAGACTCAGAAGCAGAAATGACGTTTGACTTTAACTGGCCACAATCGCCAATGGACTTTTCAGTTGCTGAGCTAACTGGCAACATGCAGTGGGAATTGACCGATGGATACCTCAGTGAGTTAAGTGATAAAGGGTCGCGATTGTTCACCTTATTTAGCTTAAATTCACTGATTAGAAAGCTCAGTTTAGATTTTAGAGATGTTTTTGCGAAAGGATTCTTTTATGATGAAATCCAAGGCACTATGCAAATTGCTGATGGTAAAGCTGTCACTCGCGACACTGAAGTTGACGGCGGTGCCGGTGAAATCACCATTAAAGGTTACACCGATTTGGTGCAGGAGCGATTAAATTATCAAGTTTCTTTTGCGCCTAACGTTACTGGGAATTTACCCTTTTTAGTGTATTTCTTAGCGACACCACCGACGGCTTTAGCTGCACTGGCACTCGATCAGGTGTTAACCTCTGCGAAAGTAATCTCGAATGTGAATTATCGTGTAACAGGCACGATCAGTGATCCTGTGTTCGAGGAGGTCGGTCGCGACAGTAAAGATGTGCCATTACCGGCTAGAAATGAACCAACTGATGACAATAATACTATAGAATCAGATTTGGAGCCGATTAAATTGGAGGTAAATAATGGTTAATCTATGTGCAGTGCAAATGACCTCAAAACCGGATGTTGAGGCTAATTTTGCGTGGTTAGAAGAGCAACTCTCGGCAACAAGGTTAGATAAGAATACGCTGGTGGTATTGCCTGAATGCTTCGCTTTTTTTGGTGCCAGTGACAGGGACATGCTTACAATCGCGGAAGCCTTAGGTAACGGCCCCATTCAGCAGCGTTTAGCGGACTTAGCTAAACAGCACCAATGCTATATCGTAGGCGGCACCATCCCAATTAGTACGGATAATAAAGAAAAGTTTGCAGCGTCTTCTCTTATGTTCTCGCCAGAAGGTAAAATGCTGGCTGATTACAGAAAAATTCATTTGTTCGATGTAGCAGTGGTGGATAATACGGGAAGTTATCAGGAATCTAAACACACGCTGGCCGGTAATCAGATCGTTACTGTCGATACAGAAATCGGACGTATTGGCATGGCAGTGTGTTATGATGTCCGTTTCCCCGGGCTCATCGCCGCCATGGGAGATATTGATATTCTGGTGCTGCCAGCGGCCTTTACTCGCGCTACCGGCAAGGCCCATTGGCACACGTTATTACGCGCCAGAGCCATTGAGAGTCAATGCTTTGTGGTCGGTGCAAATCAATGTGGCACCCATGCGAATGATCGTAAAACATATGGCCATAGTCTGGTTTATTCTCCTTGGGGGGAATTGCTGGTCGAACGCCCCGATGAGCCGGGACTGGCACTCGCGGAAGGTGACTTACGCGAACGTGACACCTTAAAACAGCGTATGCCGCTGGCCGAACACAACCGATTTAGGAGCCACCTCGTCGAATGACGCTTGCAACGAACGTTAAAAAACATTTACTTCACGATTCCGGTCTTGAAACACAGGATCTGGAGCGCGCATTAGCAGCAATTTATCGTCATGATAATGATTTTGCTGATCTCTATTTTCAGTCCAGTCAGCATGAAAGCTGGGTGCTTGAAGATGGTATTATCAAAGAAGGAAGTTACAGCCTCGAAAGAGGGGTTGGCGTTCGTGCAGTTAGTGGTGAAAAAACCGGTTTTGCCTATTCCGATGAGATAAGCAGCGAAGCCTTGATGAAAGCGTGTGAGGCTGCCCGAACAATTTCGGCTGAAGGTGGCAAACATAAGGTGACTGGGCTCAATGCGGGGGCTTATGCTGCTCGCTATCAGTCTGATAATCCTATTTTAGGCATGCAGGACGCGGAAAAAATAGCCCTTTTAAGAGCTGTTGATGCTTACATACGCAAACAGGAACCTGGCATTAACCAGGTGGTGGTTAGCCTCAGTGGGGTTTATGAAGAAGTTTTAGTGGCTGCAACGGACGGCACCTTAGCCACCGATATCCGTCCACTCGTCCGCCTCAATTGCTCTGTATTGATTGAAAAGAACGATCGCCGTGAGCGTGGTAGTGCCGGAGCTGGGGGCAGACATACTTATGCTTTCTTCCAGGCAGATGAGGGCGGCAAGCCATTGTATGAAGCATTGGCTGAAGAAGCTCTCCATATGGCGCGGATCAATATGCAAGCAGTCGCTTCACCAGCCGGGACGATGCCTGTGGTATTGGGTAACGGTTGGCCTGGGGTGCTATTACATGAGGCGGTAGGCCATGGCCTGGAAGGTGACTTTAATCGAAAAGGTGCATCCACATTTAGCGGTCGTATCGGTGAAAGGGTAGCGGCCAAAGGCGTGACCGTCGTCGACGACGGAACCCTTGCAGACCGTCGCGGTTCGTTGTCAGTTGACGACGAGGGCACACCTACTCAGCAAAACATACTTATCGAAGATGGCATCCTCAAGGGTTATATGCAAGACAAGCTCAATGCACGCTTGATGAAGGTTAAACCTACCGGAAATGGCCGACGTGAGTCTTTTGCTCACCTTCCCATGCCGCGTATGACTAATACCTTTATGTTAGCCGGCCAGTATTCTCGCGACGAAATCATCGCCTCCATTGATAAGGGCATCTACGCACCTAACTTTGCTGGTGGGCAAGTGGATATCACCTCGGGAAAATTCGTGTTCTCAAGTGCGGAAGCGTATCTCATTGAAAATGGAAAAATCACTGCACCTGTTAAAGGGGCTACCCTGATTGGCAATGGGCCCGAAGTGATGCAAAAAATCTCGATGATTGGTAATGATGTGGCGTTGGATCGTGGTGTTGGTGTATGTGGTAAAGATGGGCAAAGCGTTCCGGTAGGCGTAGGACAGCCGACCCTTAAAATTGATGAATTGACCGTTGGTGGGACAGCGTAAATGCTGACCCACTCATTTGAGTTCAATTACTAAGCGTACTTTTTAAATATTGGAATAATTCGCGATAAGCCTTAGGTGGCGCGGACTTTTCTCTTTCCTTTTTTATCTGTCGGTGAAACTGCCTTAGTTTTTGCCGGTCCAGTTCTGGATGACTTTGCAAAACCGACTGTATGGCAGGGTCACCTTTATTGGCGATATCATCGCGGATCTGTTCCAGCGCATGAAATACCGAATTTTGCTGAGCATGGTGTTGATTAAGCATAGCCATGGCTTGTTCAATTGCTTGTGTATCCCGTTGGCGTAACAGCTTGGCAATGAATTGCAACTGACGGCGGTATCCATCTTTTTTACGATTTATCTTTCGCGCTACATTAATGGCGTCGGCGAGCTCTTCATCCAACGGAAACGTGGCTAATTGGGCCGGGGTTAAATTAACCATATCTTCGCCAAGCTTGTGCAAAGCTGCTGACTGACGCTTTAACTCCGACTTACTGATCGGTTCGTGTTCTTCATCAGGTGAATAGGCTGGATTATCATCCCATTCAGAATCTTCATTCCGGTGACTCATTTGTCGCTCATAAGTGTTACACTTCTTATCAATATTGTGACACATACCATTTGATAGCGAAACAAAGTATGCAAATAGAACAGCAGATTGCTGAGATTCAGGAAGTGGTTGCTGATGTATTGAAACTGGCTCAGCAAAAAGGCGCAACGCAGGCAGAAGCCAGCATGTCAAAAGTACAGGGCATCGCTGTTTCTGCTCGGTTGCGCGAAGTGGAAAATGTAGAATTTACTAACGATGGCGGTCTTGGTATCAGCGTATATGTGGGTAAGCACAAAGGCAGTGCATCTACCGCCGACCTTAGCAGAAGCGCTTTGGAGCTAACCGTAGAAAAAGCTGTTGATATCGCCAGGTACACCAGTGAAGATCCATGCGCCGGCTTGGCTGACAAAGAGCTCATTGCCACTGAGTTTCCGGATTTGGATCTTTATCATCCACAGACACTTGATACTGAAAAGGCAATTTCCCTGGCGCTTGAAACCGAAGCGGCTGCACTGGATTTTGACAAACGTATCGTCAATTCTGATGGTGCCTCCTATAACGCTAATTTGGGGATGCGTGTGTATGGTAATACCCATGGGATCAACACGGGGTATCCGAGCAGTCGCTATAGCCTGAGTTGTATGATGATTGGATCGGATGATAACGACATGCAGCGTGATTATGCATATTCAGTCGATCGCAACGCTGACCGTTTGCTCACCCCCTCTCAAGTGGGCGAAGAAGCCGCAAAAGCAACGGTAGAACGTTTAGGCGCAAGAAAAATTAAAACGGCTAATGTCCCGGTTATTTTGCACCGGGATCTTGCATCAAGTTTGTTTGGACATTTGGTCAGTGCTATTAGTGGCGGCAGCCTATACCGTCGTTCCAGCTTTTTGCTGGACAAATTAGGTCATCAGCTATTTCCTGAATGGCTAACGATAGAAGAGAGACCCCATTTAAAATCTGCGTTAGCCAGCTCAAACTTTGATCACGAAGGTGTCGCGACCAGTGACATGACCATCATTGACGGTGGAAGGTTGGCGACCTATTTGTACACCACTTATTCAGCGCGCAAATTAAACACTCAAAGTAACGGTCATGCTGGTGGGATCCATAACTGGATTGTGGGTGACTCGGGTCATTCCGACGACGCATTGCTTAAGGAAATGGGTACAGGCTTGCTAGTAACTGAGTTGATGGGGCAGGGAGTCAACATTGTAACCGGTGACTACTCACGCGGCGCAGCAGGCTACTGGGTTGAAAATGGTGTTATCCAATATCCGGTTCATGAAGTGACGATTGCGGGTAGTCTGCAGGATATGTTTGCCAATATTAAGGCTATTGGCTCGACAAAAGATACCCGCGGAAGTGTGCAGACCGGCTCGGTATTGATTGACAACATGCGTATAGCCGGAAATTAAGCGCTAACTCAATGCGCAGGGAAGCGGTTTAATTGAATACGTTATAAACTCAAGCCACACCATGGCTGCTGACGGGTATCTCCAAATAGATGGTCAGCATCATGCAGGTAAAGGCATCGTCGTAGGCAAAATTACGGTGGCTTTTAGCTGCTGTCACCAGCCTCAAAAAAAGGCCATGCTAAGAGACCAAGCATGGCCTTAACGGATCAGGAGTCTACTGAGCCACAGAATCGATAACCCTCACCGTGGATGGTTACGATAAGCTCCTGATCGCCAGGGTCCGACTCGAAATGCTTGCGGATGCGGCGAATGGTGACATCAACGGTACGATCGTTCGGACGTAATTCACGCCCCGTCATTTCCATTATCAGTTGTTCACGGGTAAGAATTTTTCCCGGATTATTCAGGAACAAATGTAGCGCTCTAAATTCACTTCGCGGCAGGCGGAACTCTTTGCCATTAGGCGAAATCAGTGAGCGGCTATCACCGTCCAATGTCCAGCCGTTAAAACTCACGCGGCTAGGTAAGTCATCGTCCTCAGCAGAATTAGTGGTGCGCGCTAACAAGTTGCGTGCACGAATTGTGAGCTCTCGGGGGTTAAATGGTTTGGTCAGGTAATCATCTGCGCCAATTTCCAGCCCTAAAATTCTGTCCACGTCATTATCACGTCCGGTCAGAAAGATAAGCCCTACGTTTTTACGATCACGTACTTCACGCGCTAGAATTAATCCGTTTTTACCAGGCAGATTAATATCCATGATCACCAGGTTAATGGTGTTATTTTCGAAAAAGTCATGCATCTGGTCTCCGTTTTCGGCTTCGAAAACATTATAGCCTTCAGCCTCAAACAGGCTTTTTAGGGTGGTTCGGGTAACCACCTCGTCTTCAACAATTAAAATATTAGGCGTCTGCATGCTGTTTCACACTCTTTTACAATGATTTATGTCGGTGGTGGATCAAATTTTAATAGCCGTGCTCTGGTTTGCAAGTCTCTTCGGCATCTAAGTAAAAAGTAATTGGGGTCTGCAATAAAATAACAAGGGTTATCGATGTAAATTCAACGTTTCCCTTGATTTAGAACCAGTTACTGGAAATACAATTACAAATTCTACGCCATGTCCCTCTTCACTGGAAAGAGAAATCGTGCCATTAAGTGCCTGAGTGACAAGGTTATATACCAGGTGCATGCCCAGACCAGAGCCACCCTGGCCCCGTTTTGTGGTTACGAAGGGGTCAAAAATGCGTTTTCGAATATCATCAGGAATGCCCCTTCCATTATCCCGGTATACCAGTTTCAACTTACTTGATGACATCATCTGTGCACTTATTTCTATTTGGCCAGACTCGATACCTTCAAACCCATGAATAATTGAATTCATTATCAGGTTAATTATGATTTGGTTGATCGGACCTGCCTTCGTATCCACGGTTAGGGTAGGGTCAACATCGACATCAATTTGGTGGTGGACTTTTTTTAGTCTGGGCCGCAGCGACAGTAAAATTTCATTAATCAGCTGAGCCATGCAAACGGCTCTGCTGTTCTCACTGGTTTGATCCACGGCTACTTGTTTGAAACTGGAAATAAGTTCTGCGGCGCGGTTGAGGTTTCGATAGATGATATTCAGGTTCTCCTGACTTTCAGTCAGAAACTTGGCCATTGTACTCGCTTTAAGCGTTTTATTTTCAAACTGCTCCTGAATCATATCGATGCGATCCAGCATCATCGTTGATGCGGTGACGCCTAAGCCAATAGGCGTATTGACTTCGTGCGCAACCCCCGCAACCATATCGCCAAGTGAAGCCATTTTTTCGTTCTGGACAATCTGGCGCTGAAACTGATGCAGCTTTTCAAGTGTCTGGATGAGCTCCTGGTTAGCATCTTTCAATGCCATAGTACGCTGATGTACCATCTCTTCCAGCCTTGCATTGAGCTCCCGGTGTTGTGCTTCTGCCGACTCCTGTTTTTGGATGGTCTCCTGAATACGTCCTAATGTGATATTGACCGCTTTCGACAGAATGTTAAGTTCTTTTATTCTGGAGCTTTCGGCACGCGCGGAATAATCTCTCCTGCGCGACGTAGACTGTAGGAACTCGGATAAACGTTCAATCGGTTCAGTAACAAAGCGCTGAAGTTTGAGTGTCAAAATCAACCCCACCACCAGCATGATTAGCATGACGGAGAGGTTTAAAAATATTGCATTGCCAACCATTTGGTTAAAGCTGGCGGAAGACGCTTTTACGAATACATACCCTATCGTGCCGCCGGTCTCTCGAATTGGCAGCGTGACAACAATCGAATCTTCATCAAATCGGGGCTTGCGTATTTGGTTAAAAATGCTGGCAGGGGGGATGATTGGTGCTACCCCCGAATTGGTAAACTCTGCGAAACGCGTCGGTTGGCTGCCGTCGGGTGACGGGGTGCCGTGATAGACCACCACGTTTTGGATTATATCTGCTGCCTCAAGTGTTTGTAAGCGGGCATTGGCTTGCTCCGCTTTCATGGTTTTTAAATAATAACTGGCGTTGTGACTGATAATCTCAGCCAACATGATGACTTGATTGGCAAGTTCCTGACGATAATTTTTGATCTGCGAATACATAGAAAGACTGGAAGAGAATACCAGTGTAAAGGTGATAATCAGCATTACCACCCAAAGAAACAAGCTGCGAATGGAAAACTTAACGTTTGAATCAGTCATCAATTATTATTACGTTAAACATAAATATCTTGCAGGATTTTCACTTATAGTGGCCTATAACCAGGCAAAAGTAAAAGAAGTCAAAACGCTAACGTAATAAAACCCTCTAATTCGACTCTTTCTCACTCCCCTGGCCTGTAAGATTACTGTATAGCGTGGCATATTGTTCAGCGGATTCCTGCCAGGTAAAGCGAGTGTGCATCCCTCTTATTTGCATTTGCCTGAATTCGGCAGGATGCTCATAGAAATATAAAAGTGCGCGTCGAATACAGGCCAGAAGTGCGGTAGCACTGGGTTCTTCAAACACGAATCCGGTGGCATTGTGTTTATCGTGCATCAAGTCCACCACAGTATCTTTAAGTCCGCCAACGGCCCGGACGATCGGTACTGTGCCGTAGGCTAGGCTGTACATTTGATTTAGGCCGCAAGGCTCGAACTGTGACGGCATTAAGAAAAAGTCAGCCCCGGCTTCTATCAAATGCGCATACTTAGTGCTGAAGCCATTAATAAAGGCAAATTTTTCCGGGTTTTGCTGGGCAAATTCACCCAAATCCATACATACTTCCGGATCGCCGGTGCCCACGATGACGATTTGAATTTGATGAACCATCAAGTCATTTAATATGGGTAACAGATAACCAAACCCTTTTTGCTCTGTTAATCGGCAGACCATACCAAACACCGGGGTGTTCTGTTTTTCGGGTAGCGACGCCAGTTTCTGCAGTGCCGCCTTACTGCTTGCTTTCACATGCAGGGAGTCCACTGAATAATTCTCCGGTAAATAATGGTCGTATTCCGGATTCCATTGGCTATAGTCACAGCCATTTAAAATGCCCACCAAATCGTTTTGTCTGGCTACTAGTCGGTCATGTAATCCGTGACTTCCTAAATTGGTTAATAATTCCTGCGCATAAGTGGGACTGACAGTGGTTATTTTGCTAGCGAACTCAATTCCTGATTGCAGCATATTTATGTAACCACCATGAACCTGAGAGAGGATCGCCGGATGATGACGCAAAAAAGGAATGCTCTCTAATCGATGCACTCCCTGAAATGCCGCATTATGAATAGTAAAGACGGTGGATGTTTGAGCAAAAAAGCCGCTGTGATCACAATGCATTAAAAACGGCAGCATAGCTGTGTGCCAGTCATGACAATGAATAATATCCGGCTGAAAGCCAATGGCCTGAAGGGCGTTTAACACCGCACCAGAGAAGAAACTGAAGCGCTCGCCGTTATCCGGATAAACATCATAACCATTGCTGTACAGACCCTCACGGGCGAAGTAATCGGGGTAATCGATGAAATAAATGCTGATATTATTCCAGCTCAGCTCTTTTACATCAAAGTGATAAACCTGGCTCTGGGTAAACAGCGTTTGCTGAGGACAGGCTGATGCGAGCTTGGCCGGAGCCATATCAAGTTGGTTGGCAATGGCTTGATAATAGGGCAGCATAATGATCACATTGTGACCCGCTTCCTTCAACGCCATTGGGAGCGCCTTGCCCACATCGGCTAAGCCACCCGTTTTAACCAGGTCCTCGACTTCAGAAATGGCAAATACAATGTTCACAGACACCCCTCAAGCTAAGTTAATTGATAAAACCGGTTTTCGCTGTTGTTATCAGTGTATCCAAGCCGTGAGCATCCCGCTACGGATAATTTATCCAGCGTTAAACTTTTATCGCTTGATAGACAGAGAAGCGCGTAGTCTGCGCCAGCGTTTGGACTCGCTCAAACGCTTCGCCTAATAAACCCGGATAAGGCAGAAACCGATTAGCGACCATATGCAAATTTCCCCCTGACACTATCATTCGCGCAGCGTCAGTAATAAAACGTTTAGTGACCGTGTAATCGGTTTTGACACCTGTGTGAAAAGGAGGGTTGGTTACAATATGAGTATATTGCTCATCGACGCCGTGCAGACCATTGGCCGCTATCAACTTACCGGTTAATTCACTTTCTGCCAGCGTATGGGCAGTGCTGTATAAAGCCAGCGCGCTCACATCCAGATAGGCAATGTTAAGGTGAGGAAACTGGCGCTTGAGTACACAGCCTATAATCCCGGCTCCGCAGGCAAAATCGAGAATATTACCGCGTAATGTTGAAGGTAATTTTTCAAGCAGAAGTTGGGTACCTTCATCCAGCTCTTCATGACTAAATACCCCGGGTAAACTGGCAATCGTCGCTACTTGTCCATTTACGTCGATATCAAAATGACGAAGCCATTGTTTAATATCAAACGCATCATGTTGCTGGGTGACTTCACACCTTAGTAAACTGCAGTGCCGGGCTGAGTCGACTTTTTCCACATCGCCCACCGCGCCAAGCAACTTGCCGGCACTTTTAATTCCACCCTTGTTTTCGCCCACGACATATATTGCACCGCTACTGTTAACCAACGATGCGGCCATATTTAACAACATGGAATAGTGCGCCTTGGCTTTCGGTAAATAAATAACTATGTTGTCGTACGTTCGGTGTGCAGTTAAAAAGGGTCCGAAAAAATGTTGATGCTTTCCGACTTTTTGCTCGCTGAAAATTCCTGATTGCGTATCAAGAATATCCCTGCTGTCCAGGATGCAACAGGGAATAACACGCACGCTTTCTGCATAGATATCGAAATACTGATGCAAGATATCGATATTCTGCTCTGCTAACTGTTCACTAAAATAGGCATCGGCAGGGTTAATGATTAAACAGTTACCTTCACTAAATATCTCAATATTTCTTTTTAGTAGCTGACTAGGTGCGCTCAGCATTATTCTGTTCTCTCAAAAACTAAATCCCAGACGCCATGCCCCAATTTTTGTCCGCGTACTTCAAATTTGGTAATCGGGCGGTAATCAGGACGTTCAACGTAATCACCGCTGACTGATGTATTGGAAAAACCGGGTGCGCCCTGCATAACTGTGAGCATATGTTCTGCATAGTTTTCCCAATCGGTGGCCATGTGAAAGACACCACCGATAGTGAGCTTTTCTCTTATCATGGCAACAAATTCAGGCTGTACGATGCGGCGTTTATGATGGCGCTTTTTATGCCATGGATCAGGAAAATAGAGTTGAACACGGCGCAGACTGGCATCAGGTATCATGTGCTTAAATACCTCAACGGCATCATGTTCCATTACCCGCAAATTGGTTAAATTATGCGCTTCGGCCTCACTAAGGCAGGACCCTACACCCGGGCGATGAACTTCAATGCCGATAAAATTTGTGTCGGGCGCTTCGCATGCCATCTGCACTAATGACTTGCCCATACCAAAACCTATCTCCAAGACGACCGGGCCAGGTTGGGCAAATAACGTGTCGAAATTAAGGCGTTGAGGTTGATAATCAATCCCCATTGAAGACCAGTTTTCTTCAATAGCGCGCGCCTGCGCATTGGTTAATCGGCCTTCACGCTTCACATAGCTTTTTACTTTACTGACATAGACGCCAGCGGCTTCTGCTTCAGCCTGACTTTTAAATTGCCTCATTGTCAACTCACCACCTTCTACAATTTCGCAGCGGCATTATCCAGCCTCTCCAGCGCTTTGCAATAACTACCTCATCAATATAGCAACAAAATAGCGAATTATTTTGCCCTCGCCAAGCTTTGTTCCAGAAGCCGAGCCAACTGTGCTGGATATTCCAACGGCATCATGTGTCCAGCCTGCTGCAGAACATGAAAACCACTTGTGCTTAACTGCGCGTGCTCCTCTTTAAGCCATTCAAGCGGGGCGACGGTATCCGAATCTGCCCCTATAATAGTTAATGTCAGATTCAGCTTAGAGATCGCGTTCATTAGGTTGGCGCGGGGCGTCGTGGCTTTTGTATGAGCAATAAGCGTTGATTTACCTAAATCCTTAGCCATCTCAAGCACAGGATTAGTGACCTCTGGTGTAGCCAGTTTATTTTGATGGACCAATCTGGAAAGAAATGCGTTGTTGGGATGAAAAACATTCATTTTGAGGTATTTCAGCATGTCCTGGCGGCGTTTTATCTCTTCTTTTGTCAGACCGCTCAGGCAATATCCTATCAGGGTCAGGGAGGCGACGCGCTGACTATTTTCAATGGCCCATTTAGCCGCGATATAGCCGCCCATCGAGAAACCGACCAAGTGCACTTTTTCGTTTTCTAAAACCCGATCAGAAGTAAGCTGCAACATATCAGATAATGAGTTAGCCCATTGCAATGGTACGTAGCGTCGATTGATCCCAGGAAGGTGTTTCCAGACTGGTAACCAAACTCGTTCGTCGCATAGCGTGCCGGGTAAGAATAAAACGGGTGGCTGCATGTTGTTCGACTTTTCCTTATTCACGGGCTAGTCATGGTATCATGCCCACCCCGTGTAGCTGTAGCCGTTATTATTCGTTGCCTTATGTCAGAAAGATTTACCCAAAAAGTGCTTAACTGGTTCCATCACAATGGCCGCAAACACCTGCCCTGGCAGCAAAATATTAATGCGTATCGGGTGTGGGTATCCGAAATCATGCTCCAGCAGACGCAGGTGGCGACAGTCATTCCCTATTTTGAGCGTTTTATGCAAAGCTTTCCTGATGTGCACAGCCTGGCCAATGCGAATGAAGATGACGTGCTTCACCATTGGACTGGTCTGGGCTATTACGCCAGAGCGAGAAACTTACATAAGGCTGCAAATATTATCATCAAAGATTTCGGCGGAAAATTTCCAACGGATATAGAGCAAGTCATAGCCTTACCCGGGATTGGAAGGTCCACTGCAGGTGCAGTGTTATCAATAGCCGGGGGGCAGGCACATCCCATTCTCGACGGCAACGTTAAACGGGTACTTGCCAGATGTTATGCAATTGCAGGCTGGCCGGGCACCAAAAAGGTAGAACAAGCACTGTGGGAAATTGCCGCGCGTCACACACCACAACAGGAAACAGCGCAGTATACGCAAGCAATGATGGACTTAGGCGCAATGATCTGTACACGCACGCGTCCCGATTGTGACGCGTGCCCACTCCAGGCGGAGTGCATAGCCTACGCACAAGGAAAGCAAGCTGACTATCCAGGAAAGAAACCGAAGAAGGCACTGCCGCAACGGGAAACGCTGATGGTGGTATTAAGTTGTCATAACCAAATCCTTATGAAAAAACGTCCGCCTACCGGGTTATGGGGAGGGTTATATGGCTTCATTGAAACGGAATCATTAGAAAGTGTTATGCAACAGTATGATTTAACTGAAAACACTTGCAAAAGGTTGACGCCATTTACGCACACTTTTAGCCATTTTCAGTTACATATCACCCCTGTTTTAGTGGAACTGAATTCTTTCCCAAATAACATTGTGACGGAAGACAACCAGCGCTGGTTTGATATACTTGCCCCAATCGAAGTAGGGCTTGCTGCACCTACACAAAAAATAGTCAACGAAATTAAGTCATTGCGATAACACCTATTATCAGAGGCACCCTATAATGAGCAGAACAGTTTTTTGTCAGCACTTAAACAAAGAAGCAGAAGGTTTAGATTTTCAGCTATACCCGGGTGAACTTGGCAAACGAATTTTTGACAATATTTCAAAATCAGCGTGGGCAGAATGGCAAAAAAAGCAAACCATGCTAATTAACGAAAACAAGTTAAATATGATGGAGCCGCAGGCGCGCAAGTTCCTTGAAGAAAAAATGGAAGCATTTTTATTTGACGGTAAAGAACCGACTATTGAAGGCTATGTACCACCGAAAACATAACAATGTGACAAAAATTAAGCGATCAGTTCGTGTTTCGTGAAAATATGTGGAAAAACGGTTGACTTGTGCCTCGGAAATCCGTTTAATACGCACCCACGACGCAGCAGGCGAAAGCCTAAAGCGCAAACAGTTTTGCCCAGATAGCTCAGTCGGTAGAGCAGCGGATTGAAAATCCGCGTGTCGGTGGTTCGATCCCGCCTCTGGGCACCATTCTTAGAAGCCTCGCATAAGCGGGGCTTTTTTGATTGTATCAAACCGACGGTGTCGGTGCTGTTGCACAGCGCGTTACGATCCCGCCTCTGGGCACCATTCTTAGAAGCCTCGCGAAAGCGGGGCTTTTTTGATTGTATCAAACCGACGGTGTCGGTGCTGTTGCACAGCGCGTTACGATCCCGCCTCTGGGCACCATTCTTAGAAGCCTCGCATAAGCGGGGCTTTTTTGATTGTATCAAACCGACGGTGTCGGTGCTGTTGCACAGCG
>CAZROH010000007.1:0-79184 GCA_964601635.1 uncultured Alteromonas sp.
TGCGCGCTGGAGATTTCACCAGCGCCAAAAATTTGTGTGACAGATTAAATGCCAAAACATTTTCCCACCATGATTGTAGTGAAAGTGGAATGTTGGAGCTACAAAAGCCTACTCGTTAATCGACAGCTCTTTTAATTTGCGGGTGAGGGTATTGCGGCCCCAGCCAAGCCTTTTTGCCGCATCCTGTTTGTGACCACGAGTATAATCCAGGGCGCGCTGAAGAAGTATGCGTTCAAACGCATGCATGGCATCATTTAAAATGTTATTGTGACCGCTATGCAGTTGTTTATCCGCCCATTGAGCCAATAAGTCTTGCCACTGGATATCGTCTCCGGCTGCGACTTCTGAAGTAGTGGTGGTTTGAATTTCAGGAGGTAAATCCGAGGCGAGCACCTCTTTGCCACTCGCCATCACTGTTAGCCATCGACATACGTTTTCCAATTGTCTGACATTCCCAGGCCAGCCAAGTTGGCTCATGGTTTTTTCAGCGGCTTTACTTAAATTCTTCGCTTCTACGTCCAATTCTTTGGCTGCTTTACGCAAAAAATGGCGGGCCAGCAACGGTATGTCTTCGCGACGTTCGGCGAGTGACGGTAGATGCACACGGATCACGTTCAGACGATGAAACAAATCTTCACGAAACTTTCCTTCCGAAACACGTTGTTCCAGGTTTTGGTGGGTAGCGGCGATAATTCTGACATCTACCGTTACCGATTGATGTCCGCCTACCCGATAAAACTGACCATCGGCTAGCACGCGTAAGAGGCGGGTTTGCACATCTAATGGCATATCCCCTATTTCATCTAAAAATAACGTGCCGCCGTCGGCCTGCTCAAAACGCCCTTGTCGTGTCGATTGGGCTCCTGTAAATGCGCCTTTTTCGTGGCCAAATAATTCAGACTCCACAAGGTCGGCAGGGATGGCGGCCATATTTAGTGCAATAAAGGGTCGACTTGCCCGCGGACTATGGCGATGTAAAGCATGCGCAACCAGCTCTTTACCTGTGCCGGACTGTCCGTTAATCAGCACACTAATGGATGAGCGTGATAAGCGTCCAATGGCTCGAAACACTTCCTGCATCGCTGGCGCTTCGCCAATAATCTCTGTTTCGGGTTCAGCCTGGGGGGCTTGACGCTGCCTTGATTGTTCGCGCGAGTGGGTTAATGCACGATGTGTAAGCGTGACCGCTTCATCAATATCAAATGGTTTAGGCAGATACTCAAATGCACCACTTTGGTACGCATTTACTGCACTATCCAAATCGGAATGGGCCGTCATAATGATAACGGGTATGGAAGGGTGAGTGCGGTGCACCTCATCCAGCAGTGTCATGCCATCCATTTCGGGCATACGAATATCCGAAATAATCACCTCTGGGGCCTGGCCACTATTTAATTGGCGAAGCAAGTCGTTGGCATTATCGAAGCTGCAACAACTTAAGTTTGCCGCTTGCAGAGCTTTTTGCAGTACCCATCGGATAGAGCTGTCATCGTCTACAATCCATACGGACTCATTATTCATGGGTTAGCTCCTTCCGAACTATCGGTAGATAAAGGGTAAATTCAGTGTGGCCATGGCGGCTTTCTACATCTATGCGCCCGCCATGGTGATTAATTAATGTTTGAGCGATGGAAAGCCCCAGACCACTGCCGTTTTGTTTACTACTGACCATGGGGTAAAACAGGGTGTCGCGAATCGCCAGTGGAATGCCAGGACCATTGTCGATAATCTGAATTTTAGCCACTAATGAATGACGTTTGCCCTGAATTGTAAGTTGGCGGCCGATTCGGGTAATTAGCCTGATTTCCGGGGATGGTGTGCGCGCGTCTGTGAGCGCCTGAATACTGTTCTTCACGATATTCAACACCGCTTGTTGAATCATTTCCTGATCGATATGCACATCAGGAATGCTGGGGTCGTAATCTCGTATAATGGTGATGGCGTGTTCGGCATCCATTTGCATCAGCGAGCGCACTTTTTCTAAGGCCTGGTGTAAGTTACTCCATTTAAGGCGAGGGAGAGCGTTGGGGCCTAGCAAACGATCAACTAAATTACGCAGTCGGTCTGATTGCTCAACAATCATCTGAGTAAACTCCTGCAATTCGGCACTCTCCAGTTCTTTTTCGAGTAACTGAGCGGCACCTCGGATACCGCCCAGAGGGTTTTTAATTTCATGTGCTAACCCTCTGATAAGCTCTCTGGCGGCAAAATGTTGAGCGTTTTGCAGATTTTCTCTGGAAATACGACTTTGTTGATCTATACGTCTAAGTTCAAACAGGAGATAGGTTTCGTTTTCGTTTAGTACATTCGTTACGGTAAGGTCAGCCCTGACAAGTCTTTCATCATGAAACCGCAACTCAAGCTCATTTTCAGTAAAGTCTTCGCCCCGACGCATGGCTGCCTTGAGCCGATTGGCATCAATAGAACCGGTCACAAAGAAATCTTCAAGAGGATGACCGTGAAGGTGTTTACTGCCCGTTTCAAATAAGGCTTCACCGGCCTGATTAACAAACACTATGGCCAACTGACGATTAACCATCACCAGTGCCGTATTCATAAAGTTCAGCAAATTTGTTTGGTCAAAGTTCGATGTTTGCAACTGACGAAGTCCTCTTTGCACAATAATGGTGCATTGTACCTCATTCAGTCTCGAAACGGGCGCACAAAAATGGGCATTTATTGCGCGGAGTTTTCAATACCGGGCTCCAGGGCTTATTTATTGCCTGTTATTGTTGTTCAGTATCGACGCTTGATGCAGGTACAATGTTTGTAGGGGAGACAATGCAAGAGTCTTGCCCGTATTATCAATAAATTTGACCTGATATTCATGAGCACCACGATAGATATTATTCAGGCTAAATTCACCTGTTTGATTGGATTTTATGGCCTCTCCGTCAAACCACAATTGATAGAGCCCGTCAGCGTTGGTATTCGTTTGCGCCGCTATTAATACGTTACCTTGATTGTTACGAATGGTGGCTTCTGGTTTAGGAGTAAGGATCGTTATTTCAATTTTGGGTTCAGTCTTTTTGGGAGTTGGTTTAACTATACTCTGGGTGGGTTTCGTGGCCAGCGCGGGAACGGCGTTTCGGGTGTTCTCGTTCAGCTCGATTTCTTCGGCGCCTTGCTGGGGCTCATCAGTGAAAAGCACCGTGCCATCTTTTTGCACAACTTTAAAGACTGGGTCTGCAATTGCGCAGGGCAAGGTAGCAAAAAACATCAGAAAAATAACGCTACTTAATTTCCACATAAATGACTTTCCCACGCAAAAAAATTCATGCTACATCTTATTCTAGTTTAACGCACACAAAAAAGCCCGCGGCTGCGGGCTTAGGTATTGATTACAATAACCTTTTATTTACACGCTGTAGTAAAGCTCAAATTCAACAGGGTGCGTGGTCATTCTAATTTTATCCACTTCTTCCATTTTCAGGTCGATATACGCGTCAATCATGTCATCTGTCATGACACCACCGGCTTTGAGGAAGTCACGGTCACTATCTAGTGCAGTCAAAGCCATTTCCAGTGAGCTTGCCACAGTGGGGATATCTTTCGCTTCCTCTGGTGGTAAGTCATACAAGTTCTTATCCATTGCGTCACCAGGGTGGATCTTGTTTTTGATTCCGTCCAGGCCAGCCATTAGCATTGCAGTAAATGCTAAGTAAGGGTTGGCGGTTGGATCCGGGAAGCGTACTTCAATTCGACGCGCTTTATCGCTGGTTACATGGGGAATACGAATTGACGCTGAACGGTTACGTGCCGAATAAGCCAACATTACAGGCGCTTCGAATCCTGGCACTAAACGCTTGTATGAGTTGGTGGATGCATTGGTAAATGCATTGATGGCGCGCGCATGTTTGATAATACCGCCAATGTAATATAACGCTTCATCAGATAAACCGGCGTACTTGTCACCCGCAAAGATGTTTTTACCATCCTTACTGATTGATTGGTGGCAGTGCATGCCTGATCCATTATCACCTACCAGAGGCTTTGGCATAAAAGTAGCGGTTTGACCGTATGCATGAGCAACATTATGCACGACATACTTATAAATCTGAATTTCGTCCGCTTTAGCTACCATCTCATTAAATTTACAAGCGATTTCGTTTTGGCCGGCGGTGGCTACTTCATGGTGGTGCGCTTCAATATGAAGACCCATTTCTTCCATTACCAGACACATAGCCGCACGTGTGTCATGGGCTGAATCAACTGGTGGTACTGGGAAATAACCGCCTTTCACACTTGGGCGGTGGCCCATGTTGCCGCTTTCAAATTCAGCGCCAGAATTCCATGCCGCTTCAGCTGAATCAATTTTGTAGAATGAGCCAGACATGTCAGTATGGAAGCGAACATCGTCAAACAGGAAGAACTCTGGCTCAGGGCCGAACAGAACGGTATCACCGATTCCCGTAGACTTAAGGTATTCTTCTGCACGACGCGCAACAGAACGAGGGTCACGCTCGTATCCTTCCATTGTATTAGGATCAACAATATCGCAGCGAATATTGACCTGCACTTCTTCTGCAAATGGGTCTAGCACGGCAGTCGATGCATCGGGCAATAACACCATGTCAGATTCATTAATGCCTTTCCAGCCCGCTATTGATGAGCCATCAAACATTTTGCCTTCTTCGAAAAACTCTTCATCAACGATTGAAGCGGGAATAGAAACGTGTTGTTCCTTTCCTTTTGTATCGGTGAAACGTAAATCGACAAATTTGGCTTCTGTTTCTTTTATCAGTTCTAATGCCTTTTCTACTGACATCGTGTCCTCCAGCAAATGAAAAAAATGGGTGTCTGAATACCTGATTTAACGCAGGCTGTATTTATCCGACAAGTAAAGCGATATTCATGCCATGTCGTAGTGCATGGTGTTGCATGGTTTGCAGACAGTAAACACATGCCTGCGAAACAAAATTAGCATCTTTATAGTGCAGTGTAGCACCAAGATGGTGCATGGCATCAATATGTCGTGATTGCTGTTATATCTAAAAACTGATTACTCTTGCCATCTCGGATTTGATCATCGCCAGCCCATGATAATTGCCCGATAAATCAGAATGAATAAATACTTCGTATAAATTTCACGAAAAATAGTGCGCATTTCATTTCAATTTTCTGTACAATCCGCGCCCAATTGTGCAACCCAGCAAGTCTTTAGCAAATATTTGCTCCAACAATGGCACGCCATACTAAGTAGCTATACATGAATACAAGTTTTGATATCAACAAATTAAGAAACATCGCCATCATCGCTCACGTTGACCATGGGAAAACCACCCTGGTTGATAAACTTCTTCAGCAGTCCGGGACGCTGGAAAGTCGCGGTGAAGCCCAAGAGCGGGTAATGGACTCAAACGACATTGAGAAAGAGCGTGGCATTACCATTTTGGCGAAGAATACAGCCATTAACTGGAATGATTACCGCATCAACATCGTCGATACTCCCGGACACGCCGATTTCGGTGGTGAGGTAGAGCGCGTTATGTCAATGGCTGATTCTGTTCTGCTCTTAGTGGACGCACAGGAAGGCCCAATGCCGCAAACACGCTTTGTAACGCAAAAAGCGTTTGCTCAGGGACTGAAGCCTATTGTAGTCATCAATAAAATTGATAAGCCGGGTGCGCGCCCTGATTGGGTGATGGATCAGGTTTTTGATTTATTCGATAACCTCGGTGCCACGGATGACCAGTTAGATTTTCAGGTGGTTTACGCTTCAGCACTAAACGGTTGGGCAGCGCTTGACTCAGATACCACAGGTACTGACATGACGCCTCTGTTCCAAACCATTGTTGATCAGGTTGAAGCGCCTAATGCCGATCCCGACGGTGGTTTCCAGATGCAGATTTCACAGCTCGACTACAACTCGTATGTAGGGGTAATCGGCGTAGGTCGTATCAAGCGTGGTAGCGTTAAAATCAATCAGCAAGTTACCGTGGTGACGGCCGACGGTAAAAAGCGCAACGGTAAAGTGGGTCAGGTGCTAGGGTATCTTGGACTTGACCGGCACGAAGTTGAATCAGCGCACGCGGGTGACATCATCGCTATCACTGGCTTAGGTGAACTTAAGATTTCCGATACCATTTGTGACGTGAACAATGTAGAGGCATTGCCACCGTTAACGGTTGATGAGCCAACTGTGACCATGACCTTCCAGGTCAATACGTCACCGTTTTCAGGTAAAGAAGGTAAGTACGTTACCTCACGTAATATTCTGGATCGTCTGAAAGATGAGTTGGTGCATAACGTGGCATTACGCGTTGAAGAAACCAATGATCCGGATAAATTCCGTGTATCAGGTCGCGGTGAGCTGCACTTAGGTATTCTGATTGAGAATATGCGTCGTGAAGGCTACGAGCTGGCTGTTTCCCGTCCCGAAGTTATTCTTAAAGAAGTGGATGGGGAACTGCAAGAGCCATTTGAAACGCTAACAATTGACTGTGAAGAAGAAGATCAAGGCTCAATCATGGAGCAGCTTGGTATTCGTAAAGCTGAAATGACCGATATGTCTCCTGACGGAAAAGGCCGTGTGCGCATTGACTTTATCGTTCCAAGCCGCGGTTTGATTGGTTTCCAGACAGAATTTATGACCATGACTTCAGGCTCAGGCTTGTTGTATCACACATTCAGTCACTATGCTGCGCATAAAGGCGGTAAAATTGGTCAGCGTAAAAACGGAGTGTTAATTGCTAATGCACCGGGTAAAGCGCTTACCAATGCGTTATTTAACCTGCAAGAACGTGGACGTTTGTTTATCGGACACGGTGTGGAAGTGTACGAAGGTATGGTGATAGGTATTCACAGCCGGGATAACGATTTAACGGTTAATGCCCTTAAGGGTAAGCAGTTAACTAACGTACGTGCCTCAGGTACTGACGAAGCACAAACGCTGGTTCCGCCAATCGTGATGTCATTAGAGCAGGCTCTTGAGTTTATTGATGATGATGAACTGGTTGAAGTTACGCCAAAGAGCATCCGTATACGCAAGAAAATGCTTACAGAGAATGAGCGTAAACGCGCTTCCCGAGAAAAAAGCAAAGCCTAATCTCTCCTCAAAGGGCGCAGCATGCGCCCTTTTTCATGCTTACCCTAAACTTGCAAGACTTGCCTAAGCGTATACCCTCTAACAATACTTACCACTTTTAATGTGTAATGGCTGATTTAAATATTGTCGCGGTCGATGACGATGACATCACGCTTGAAATAATCACGCGTATTCTGGAAGAAGCATTCGGTGCATTTGTATATGCGTTCTCTCGCAGTAAACAGGCGCGGGAGTTTTTGGTTAGACAAACACCGGACACATTGCAGCTGGTTATCAGTGATCAGAATATGCCGGAGCATGATGGTCTGACATTGCTGAAAATGTGCAATAACATCCAACTCAACATCCCGTTTATTCTTCTTACCGGCGATGTAAGCAGAGAGACAGTGATGAAAGCCAGACAACTTGGTGTAGACGGTTATATAGCCAAACCCATTAAACGAGAGAGTTTGATTACCAAAGTGAAAGCAGTACTTGATTTGACTGACTAAACCCTCGCGCATTACTTATATCAAAATAGCCCTTTTTTCTTCTGCCGCTGCTCGTTAGACTGCACTCATATTTTAGTTAGGAGCCGTTTGCAAGTGTATAACTTTGATAACCCGCCGTTGCGTGCCGATACTTTTTCATTCAAATGGAAAAAATATGAAGGAAAAGACATTATTCCTGCCTGGGTAGCAGATATGGAATTCGAATGCGCTGCTCCTATTCTTGAAGCCATTCACGCAGAAACAAAGACCGGTGTATTGGGTTACACCCTGCCGAATCAATACACGCCAGCAAAAGACGCGGTGAAAAGGTGGCTGGCAGAGAAACACGATTGGGAAGTTGATCCAGACTGGATCGTTTGGGTTCCAGGCGTTGTTCCCGCTTTTAATGTGTTCTGTAAAGCATTCAGCCAGTCTGATAGTAAGGTGATGGTGCAAACGCCTAATTATCCTCCACTGCTAGCTGCACCCAAGCTAAACGGCTTGGAGCGCTTAACTATTGGCACCATTAAAGTTGATGGACGCTGGACATTGGATTTCGATGAGTTGGAAAGGCAGGCGGCAGATCCGCATTGTAACCAATTAATTTTGTGCAACCCCATGAATCCGGTAGGGTCTGTACTGACCGAAGCGGAGTTGGAGCGCGTAGCGCAAATATGTGACAAGCACAATTTATTGCTTTGTGCTGACGAAATTCACTGTGATCTGATTTTAGATCCAGCAGCATCACATATTCCTGCAGGTCGTCTGCCCTTGCTTAAAGAGCGCTCGGTAACGCTTATGGCTGCCAGTAAAACCTTTAATATCGCGGGCTTGGGTACGGCTTTTGCGATCATTCCAAATAGAAAGTTACGTCAGCAATTTGTTAATGCCACCATGGGGATGCTGCCGTGGGTTTCAAAGTTTGGATTGGTGGCCACCGAAGCCGCGTTTACGCAGTGTGATGAATGGCACCAATCTTTGCTTAAGTACCTACGGGGAAACCGTGATCTTTTGGTCAGCCAAATTAATGAAATACAAGGCCTGTCAATGTTGGCACCACAGGCAACGTATTTGGGGTGGATCGACGCATCCGGTCTCAACGTGAATAATCCGCAGCAATGGGCGGAAGAAAAAGGGGTAGGGCCATCTCCTGGAACTGACTTTAATGACCCTGGCTTTTTTCGAATTAATTATGGCTGCAGCCGTGAGATGCTAAACGAGATCATTGAAAGGCTGGGAGCATAAGTCGACAGCTTGTCTGTTAAATAACAAGATGAACGAGTTTGTATAGCGCTAACAACAGGATCAAGACCACGACGATTGTGCCTACGAGGTTTGAGGCCAATTTATTACGAAACTCACCCAGTTTGGGGTGAGTATTCATTACAATTAACAGAAATATGGCCACAATCGGTAACAGCAACCCGTTTGCTGCTTGAGCAAACAAGATAGCAGCAAGGGGGTTAAAGCCAGCGCTGGCAACGATGATACCTACTGCAATGACAGTTAGCCAAATACCCTTAAAGAACGGGTCATCTAAATTAGCGGGCCGTTTTAAAGCTCCCGATACCGCATAAGCGGCGGCCAGAGGCGCGGTGATGGCACTGGTCAATCCGGCAGCGAATAACCCAACAGCAAAGAACCACTGCGCATATTCACCTAAAACCGGTTCAAGTTGATTGCCCAACGTTGCGGCATTAAGGGGTGTTTCACTGCCAAAAAATGCAGTCATGGCGGTGGCGACCACAACGAGCGTTATCAAGCCACCAAAACCAATTGCCCGCACTGACTGTTTTCGACATGTGATTATCGCCTGCGTCTGATCATCGTCATGCTGGATTTGAGCCATCAAGCTCGCATGTAAAAATAAGTTATACGGAACAATAGTGGTGCCGATTAAGGCAAAAATCATGGTCAGAGAGGGCAGTGACAGTACCGGAGAAGTGAATTGGTGCCACATTAAGGTAAAATCAGGGTTGGCGAAAAATAGCGTAATTAAAAACACAATCGCCATCAAAAATACCAGACCAACCAAAACCGTTTCGATGACCTTATAACGTCCCGTATAAAGCAAAATTCCTGCTAGCACGCCCAAAATAGCCGCCCATGAAGAAAGGCCTAAGGGCATCAATGCATTTAAACCGATAGCCGCTCCCGTCAGGTTACCAGACTCATAAGCCGCGTTACCCACACCGATTGCTGCGACGATCAGAATAACCATCAATTTTTTCACCAATGGCGAAGCAATACTTTGCGTCATTCCGTGAGAAAGACCCTGGCCGGTCACTAACCCTAACCGTGCCGCCATATCCTGCAGCACCATGGTTGCGATAATTGAAAAGAGCAGGGCCCACACCAGGTGAAACCCATAATCGGCACCAGCTAAGCTGGCAGTGGTAATTGTCCCCGGACCAATAAACGCGGCCGCTATGATGTAACCTGATCTATCTTTTTTCACGTCTGCTTTTTATCTTATTTTTTATTTGCCTATCAGAATACCGTCAATAGGCTAGATGCGGCAAGGATAGTGTGTTTAGATTGAGAAATCCTCAGATAGATTGTGATGAGAGTACACCTTGGTTTCACCTTTAAATTCCGTTTATCAAATTGCAGAGTTATCCGACGTGTTACCTGCTCAGGCGTTTACCGAAGGCTTTATATTTGCCATCGCTGCCGCGCCTGAAATTCCCATGCCTGAGACGTGGATGCCTGCATTAATCAATGGCAGCAATAACAATCTTGACCCAGCGCGGGTAGACCAGCTCGCTGACGCATTAATGTTTACATTAAGAGATTCGTTAAAGGGGATGCGGGATAAAGAAGCCCTGTTACCAGAATACGTTGTTTGGGCAGACGATAAACAACGTCGAGCGGGCGCCGAGCAATGGTTAACTGGTCTATTGGCCGGCCACCAACTCGTTGAAGAGTGCTGGCAACAGGCTTGGCAGAGGGCGCAGCATGCCGCTAAGGGCAACAGTGAAGGGCTGACAGAGACCCCTGCGAAACGTCTGACGCGCTGTTTAAAGTTGTTTAGTTCATTGGCTGATGCAGAATTCGCCTTGAGTGTTAGGTCAGGTGAGCATGCCACCACATTTCGCCAGCATATTCCTGTATTATATCAACAGCTTCCAGTCATGCTGAAGGAGTATGTCGTGTTAGCTGATGAGTTAGCGGCTTCATTACCTAATCAATTTGAAACATTTCAAAAACGTGATAATTAACAAGAGACATCAAGGGGGAGATAAATTAACGCGTGGCTAGTGCAGAACGCAAGCTGGCTACATATAAATCCAGCGCCTTTTTAGCCTTTTCATAATCTGTATTTTTTTCAATAGAACCAGGTTCTTGCATCAACGCTTTGAATGTACTGTCTGTGCGCTCTAGCAAGTTTTTTAACTGTTGATTTTGTACGTCCATGTGGGCTCTCATTAATGGTAAAAGGGTGTGCGAGCCGTCATTGGTCGCACTTCTAATTAATATACATTGGGCATGCTAAATTGGTTTAACTACGGCAAGAAAAACTATCGCCAGAATTATCAGTACCGGTGCTTCGTTTAAAATACGATAAAATCTGGGGCTATGGGTGTTTTCATTGCGTGCAAATGTCTTCATTAATTTGTACAAATAAAAATGATAGCCATACACCGCAACAAGTAACGTTAACTTTATGTGCATCCAGGTTGACCCACGCAACCAGTCTGCCCCATATAATGCTATCAGCCACCCTCCCAAGAGTAGCGCGAGGACCGCGAAAGGGGTAACAAACCACCACAACCGTCGCTCCATTACCTGAAATTGTGCCTGCACTGCGGGGTTTGTTGATTCAGCATGATAGACGAAAATTCTGGGGAGATAAAAAAGTCCGGCCATCCAGGCTAATACAAAAAAGATATGTAACGCTTTAATCCATAAAATATTCATGAGTGTCTACAACAATTATTCTTAACAAAATTAATATTGAGCTTTTTGTAAAAAGCTTTGCAGGGTGTTCCAGGTGATAACGCCCACCAACGTATCGGGTTCTGAATCATAAATATAGACCGCACCTGTACGACTTTTCTTGAGAATTTCATATACCTCATGCAGGGTGGATTGTGCGCTAATTCCTTCCATTTCAGTATATTTCAGTGGCTTGGCATCATGCTCTAAGCTTACATCCAGACTGACCAATTTATACTGTACATCAAGCTCGAACTTCTCTTGTTGTACCACTAGCGTAGTGGGTTCCTGGGAAAGAAAGTTTGATAGTACATGCTCAGGGGCATCTCGAAATAATTTATAATCGTCAGCCATCGCCGCGAGCACGCCGGTTTTTTCAAGCGACTCGCGAATAGAAGAAATGGCATAAGGTAAATTTTGGTAATCAAGTTGTCGGATAAAAACGGAGCGATTGCCCAAAAACTGCGTTGAGGTCACGTAGGCAGGTACAATAACCAGCATTGCCGGTAAAATTATTTCGGGACTGTACGATAACTCCATTACTGCTGACAATGCCGCCAGCGGTGCATGCAACACCGCGGTTAACATGCCCGCTACGCCTAACAGGGCAAAGCTACTGGTATATTGTTCGGCAGGCAGTATATGGCTAACCGGTAACAACAGTATTGCCCCTGCCAACATACCAATTATCATCACCGGTCCCATGATCCCACCAGGTATACCCAGTCCAATGGCGAATACCGCTAAAACAAATTTGGCAGTTAATACGGCGAGCAATAAAAGGACTTCCGGTGAGCTTGCAAATAACGCATGCACATCAACAAAATTTGCTCCTCTTGCCTCAGGTAAAAGCATGGTAACCAGGCCGGTGAGAATAGCGGCAAGTAACAATCGCCACACCATATTGACTGGCCGAAATAGCTTTACTATTCGCATCAGTTGATTATTGAACAATGTAGCTAGCCATCCCAGTACTATGCCCAGGCCAACCAGGTAGACATACATCCATTCGCTAAAATCGTTAAAGTTAAGCAAAGAGAGTTCATTGACCGAGCCAAAAACTAATCGCGTCATTACCGATCCGCAAGCGGCCGCAAGCATAACAGGCACGAAGATATGGATTTTATATTCTCTTAACACCACTTCCATTACAAAAATAACGGCAGCAAACGGGGTGTTAAATGAAGCTGAAATGCCTGCGGCTATGCCACAGCCAGCGAGGATGCGGATTGTATTATAAGGGAGCCGTAGCCATTGACCCAGGTAGCTGCTGCCGGCAGCCCCCAGATGAACAGAGGGGCCTTCACGACCTACCACAAACCCTCCGGCAAGCGCTAGCATGCCTCCGAAAAACTGGTTGATGGTGGTGCGAAATGGAATATGTCCGTAATAGTATTTAACGCGATGGATTACAAACGGTATGCCCATCCGATAATGTTTGAAACCAGTGAGGTAGGCAATGATCAGAATGAGTAATACAGCCAACAAAGGCATTATCATCCACACTAGTTCAGGAGATGCGAACACACTTTGCAGTTGTGTAAGTGCGCTTTCCTGTACCCATTCGACACACAAACGAAAAAGAATAATCAGTAGTGCCGCACTCACGCCACCAACGATGCCTAATAAGCATATTTGAATGGATGTGCGGGGATGGGCTAATTCTTTTCGTAGAGCCGACAGGCGCATGTCATGATACTATCTGGAAAAAATAAGTTACAGCTTATCACTATTCACAAGTGCTTGCTTTGCAAATACTTTAATCTTTTAAACATAAATAATAAATGAAAATGTCCAAAAATTCGGATTCCGTTCCTGTTTTACCCGCTAAACTTTCCATCGCTTTGGCCATGCTAATCATGATGGCGTTTGGTTATTTGTTAGCCCAACATTTCGCACAAGAACAGCATCGTGCAGCTGTCGCAGCTGAGCAGTCTGTTAAATTGCTTGCTTCGGAAAATGACGAGTTAGTTACCACAACGCATCAGCTGCAAGTTCAGTTAGCACTGTTGCAAGAGAAAAATGATCAACTTCTAACCGCAATTGAAAAATATCAACAGGAGCAAAGTGAATTGCTCAATATCGTTTCTTTGTATGAGCGCATCATAGCACCAGAGACAACTCAGGAAGGCTTTGCACTTGAGCAATTGACGGTTACCGAGACCGCAAGTACTCGATTATATAGGATGTCGTTCATTTTACTGCAGCAGCGTCAGAACAAAGCAGTAATAAAAGGGAATTTAGACCTTTCCATTGCTGGTAGTCTGGCTGGACAACCGGCTACCATTACAAGCGGTTCAGAGCATTTACAGTCAGCTGGCCCAATGTTCTACCGCTTTAAGTTCTTTCAGTCAGGGCAGCTTGAGTTTTCCATGCCTGAAGATTTCATCCCTGAATTTATTGATGTCGAAACTCAGGTATATCAGTACACTACATTGCGAGGAACATACAAAAAACGATTTGCATGGACTTCTGTATTTAAAGAAAAGTAACCACAGGGTGTCGCCGATACCACTATGGCATACTGACTTTGCTCGCCGCAGGTTTAACCAGAGTTTGCTACACTTTAATCTTATTTCCTCACGTTTTAAGGCTTCTTTGGGTGATAGCTGTTGATAGCGGCTTCCATCTATTAGATAATTAGACCTCGCACAGCCGTGCAAAAAATAGAGGTACCTAATGACTGTTGAAACCGCCCTTCCTATTGAATTTTCTGATGCCGCAGCCAGTAAAGTGAAAGAATTGGTTACCGAAGAAGAGAATCCACAACTTAAGTTACGCGTGTATGTAACAGGAGGTGGTTGTTCAGGCTTTCAATACGGTTTTACTTTTGACGAGAAAGTAAACGAAGGTGACATGACCATTGCCAAAAATGAAGTCACGCTTGTGGTGGATCCGATGAGCTTACAATATCTGGTGGGGGGAACGGTGGACTATATTGATGGACTTGAAGGGGCCCGTTTTATTGTGAATAACCCCAATGCCACTACAACCTGCGGCTGCGGGGCAAGCTTCAGCGTATAATTGCCGCAGCGCTGTTGCCCTGCACCTATAACTGCTATAACTTAATTAAACGATTTGTATTAAGGATTGTCAGTTATCATGAAAATATTTGGTTCTACTACTTCTCCTTATGTTCGTCGTCTTCGCATCTTGCTTGCGCAGACACCACACGAGTTTGTTAATCTGGAAATCTTTCAGGGTGATGATCGTGCTACGCTGGCGGAACTCAACCCCACCCTTAAAATTCCCTGTTTAGAAGACGAGGGCGGAGTGATATTCGACTCTCGCGTGATTTACCGCTATTTAGCCGACAAGTTTCAATACGCTCCGTTAACATGGGATCAGGAAAACCAATTAACCCTCATTGATTCTGCGAACGACTCATTAGTCCAATTGCTTTTGCTAAAACGTTCTGAGTTCGATATTAGCGAAGATAAACTGTACTACCGATTGCAAAAAGAGCGCGTGCAGGCCACGTTTCATGAATTGGACAAGCAGGTTGGTCTGAATGGCTTTGAGGGCTGGGATTACCCTGCTATTTGCTTGTTTACGCTAATTGATTGGGTTGAATTTCGTGAAATGCACGACTTGAAGGCGTTTGATAACCTTAAATTATTCAGAGAGCGCCATGTTGACCGGATTGAAGTTACCGCTACTGATCCGAGGAAATAAGCTGCCGACCTGCAACCCCCTTTAATAACCCTTTTTAAAGTTAAATTGATAACGCAGTGGCCGACCGGCCACGTAGCGTTCTACGTTATCTAAAAACAATGCCACAATGTCTTCTGGCCTTGACTCTGCCGCGGTATGTTGGGTAATAATTATTTTAGGATGGCTCCAGAAAGGGTGCTTCGCTGGTAAAGGTTCTTCTTTGAAAACATCTAACACGGCACCCCGAAGCTGGCCCGCGTCCAACGCTTCAAGCAAGGCGTCATCATCAATGGCGGCCCCCCGGCCGGCATTAATTAATACCGCACGTTCAGAAAGTGCTGTTAAAAATGTCCTGTCAATGAAATGGTAGGTGGCAGCCGTGTCCGGCAGTAAGTTAAGAACAAAGTCACACGCTTTTGCGAACTCTCGTTTTTGCTCCGTGCTAAAGACGCGATCAAATCCGGGCACAGCATTGCCTGTAGAATTGAGTCCAATAACGCGCATGTCAAATGCCATTGCAGGCGAGATAAGCGAACCGGCGATTGAGCCCGCGCCTATTATGCCTAAGGTTTTACCAGCCACATAATCAAATGAAGGTGGCGACCAGTGCTGCTGCCGTTGTTGGTGAGTGAAGGCCTCGACATTACGTGAGAAGTGAAAGAGGTAAGTGAATACATACTCACGCATCTGCTGACCAAAGACGCCTTTTACGCCAGTAAGAATATAATCTTTGCGTTCGTGCGCTAATAAAGGCGCGTTTCCGGCCCATGTGGACTGGCACCATTTAAGATGTGGACAGTCAGTTATTATGTCGGCAGCCATGGCAGGTGAAGCAAGCAGGTACTCAATTCGCTCATTTTTTACATCAGCAACACGAGTCGCACACTGAATGATGTTAACCTTTTGATAAGCTTCACGTTCAATTAACTCACGGTAGTGTTCCGCATCACTACACAAAATTGTCAGGTTTATGGATTTGATGTTGTGGTCAGTCTTCATTGTAAACAATTCTTTCCTTGATACGCTGGCTACAAATCGTCTTCATATTTATAAATTTTCATTAACAATTTACATTCGGTTATCCAATATAACCAGAGATAATCGAAATGACCGACACATTACAATCAGCCAAATGCCTGTCACCCAGAAGAAATACTACACAGGCAGCTACTTTGGATGAATTGGTAAGTGAACAGCTTGCACATTTTGGCATCGACGCCAGTTCAGATTACGGTAAAGCATTAAGTAATACTGCACGTAACCTCTATCAGGCGCAAGCAGATGTGATGACGTTGTGGGACATTACCACTAATACACTTGGTTCGTTGAATAAAGAAGATCGTGTAGCCTACTTTAATGCAAAAAAATTCTTGTCTTTCCAGATAGCGAAAATCCTCGATACCTTACAAAATCCGTTCAGAAAGACCTATCAAAGTTTATCATCAGGTGACGACTCTCAAGGTCACTATCCGTTATTCGATAATGTGACCGCCCTGTTCTCTGCGACACCAGTGGTAGTGCGCACGGCGACGTATGTCTATGCGTGTACAGAATGGGTTGACGATGCCTTTCAGGGCAAGGAGTTTACTCACCAAATCTATTCCCGCTTACTAAACCCAACGAATATTTCACTCGCGAATGCTATCGTTGACCGTGAGGCGGGTAAATATGCCTCTGAGTATATGGCGTGGAATTTTAACTCAGGCATGGCAGCAATCGACGCATTGCTGTCAAATGTGCTAGCCCATGGTGATGTCTTAATCGTTTCCCGGAACGTATATGGCGGCACCTACCAGCTATTGCACGATTATTTTGCCCGCAGTAATCGTATGGATATTCAGGTTGCCTGGTTTGATGGCTATTCGAAAGAGTCATTCCTTGAATTTATGAAGGAAACCCGAGAGGCGAATGCAGAGCGTTTGGAAAATGGTGCGAATATGCACGTTTACCTGGAGTCGCCGTGCAATCCTCATGGATATGTTTTAGATGTGCCCGCTATTTGTGAAGAAGCGCACAAGGTGAATGCCCTGGTTATGCTCGACTCGACGTTAGCCACTCCGGTACTGCACCAGCCATTGCAACATGAGAACCGCGCAGCCCGACCGGATTACGTGGTACACAGCTACACCAAAGATATCTGCGGCAGTGGCGCAACGACCGCAGGCGTGGTGATCGGCGAGAACCATCGCATGTTCCAGTCAAAAGGCGATGAGGTTAACGGCGTCAAATGGTCTGAAACCTTATTCTGGGACGTGTATTACATCAAAGGTGCTTTCCTTGATTCTGAAAAAGCGTTTGATGTACTTAACGGCATGAAAACCATGGAACAACGGATTATTTCTAAAGTGATCAATACGCAAGTGTTCACGGAATTCCTGGCCGCCCATCCTAAAATTCGCGTAAATAGCCATGCATTAGATAACCACCCCAACGCAGAATTAAAACGCAAGCAACATAAGCACGGCTGGCCTTGTCCGTTATTTACCGTTGATATGGCACCTGCCAACCTTGAACGTGAAATTTTCACCCGTTTCTTTGACGCATTAGAGCCGGCTTTCAGTCACCAGGTTAGCATTGGACAGACTAATACGATTGTATTATGTCCAGCGTTAACTTCGCATTCTGAACTCAGTACTGAAGAGCAGCGCAAAGCGGGCATTGAGCTAACAACGATGCGAATTGCGATGGGAACCGACAATGTGAAGCAACTTATCGCCCACTTTATGCTAGCTGCACGTCATTTTATCGACCCGGCAGTAGAAGGGTTCAGTAAACAGTTTATGAGCAATGCACAAATTGACGAATTGTACCGCAAGGTCAGCATGCAGGTTTGCGAGCAGCACTACACAGCAGTTCCCGGCATTGCTGAAATACTTCAAGAGTAACCCTTACATCAACTCACTTTGAATGCTAATCAATGTGAAAAGTAAAAAGTGAGAAGGGAACTGATAGCTTTTACCGGTATTTTGCGTATATAAGAGTCTGTGACTCAAGCGCAAGATATCGGTATGTATAATCTTAGGGTCAATGTGATTTTTCACATTCCCATTACCCAACTTTTTGACGCATTCCATAAACCAGAACTGATCAGTCAGTGGATGGCACCCTCGCCGATGCGAGTGGTACAGGTGGTTACTGATTTTAAAGAAGGTGGTCAGTACAGGATCGTGATGGAGGATCCCGAAGGAGATGCATACTCTTTAACCGGCGAGTACACGCGCATTCGCAGAAATGATCAGCTTATGTTTTCGTGGGCGTGGGAGGATGATCGGGAAGAGAGTGTTATCACCAGCGTTGATATTCAATTTGAACAACTCAATGATACAACCACTGAAATTATTCTGAACCATACCGGTTTTGCCAATGAAAGCGAAAAAGAACAACATTTCCGTGGCTGGATCACGTGCCTGGAAAAACTTTCTACTATACGTTTTCATTAACCCCGTTGCCCCCGAATTTACGCAGGAAAATAGGCCCCTAAAACACAGGACTTCGTAGCGCCTGTCACTGCAGGCAGGTTGCCGGCAATTTTTTGCTTAAATGCCCAGGCAAGCCATGCAAATGCCGCTCCTTCAACCCACTGCGGGTGGAGCCCTAACATGTCAGTGGACAGGATATTGCGTCCGCACAGTAAGGAGAGGGAATCTAACAGCTGCTGATTAAAAGCGCCGCCACCACATACAAAAATTTCCTCAACGTCACCTACCTGCTTAAGTGAATTACTGATGGAATACGCTGTTAGCGCTGATAATGTGGCCTGGATATCAACTGCAGGTACCTTATCCATTGCAAGGAATTGTTTAAGCCAGTGTTCGTTAAAATATTCCCTGCCGGTACTCTTAGGTGGTGTTTGCTTAAAGTAGTTATCCTCTAACATGGCGTCCAGCATATATTCATTCACCTGCCCACTTGCTGCCCACTCACCACCTTTATCAAACGCTTTACCGGTATGAAGCTGACACCAGTAGTCCATCAAACGATTGCCGGGTCCTGTATCAAAGCCGATAACGTGGTTTGTTTTGTCTTTAGGTAAATAAGTGATGTTGGCGATACCCCCAATGTTGATGATGGCACGATTAATATTGTCAGATGAGAACACTTGTTGGTGAAAGGCGGGAACCAATGGAGCGCCTTGCCCGCCTTCAGCAATGTCTCTGCGTCTGAAGTCAGCGATAACGTCAATATTGGTTAGTGCGGCAATGGTATTGGGATCGCCTATTTGCAGTGAGTAGCCGGGTGTTGTGTTAGTTGCTGGCTGGTGGCGAACGGTTTGTCCGTGAGAGCCGATAGCAAGGATGTCGTTGGGACGCAAACTTTGTTGCTCAAGCAACTGATTTACCGCATTAGCAAAAACTTGCGCCACTTCACGGTCTGCCAATGCCATGCTATTAAGTTCATTCTTGCTGGGGTGGCATAAGGTCTGTAGTACTGTTAGCAGCGAATCAGGGTAGGCGAGTGAGGTACAGGCTAACGATTGAATTTGGTTATCAGTAATGTCACAGAGGACGGCATCAACGCCGTCCATACTGGTACCTGACATCAAACCAATGTAATAGGCCATGATTTTACTGCATGGCTAACATAATACGTTTGTTGGTATTTAATTGCGCTAAGCGATTAGTCGCAATAACAGTAAAGGCTTCGCGCTCTTTTTCTGCTATAGGTAAAGCCTTGGGTAGCTCCACGGTGCGCGGATTACGGTGTACGCCATCCACTAAAAATTCGTAATGCAAATGAGGGCCGGTGACCATACCTGTGCTACCCAAATAGCCGACGGTTTGTCCTTGTTTAACCACATCACCCACTTTTACCGCATTTTTCTTAAAGTGCAGATACTTGGTAGTGTATTTTTCGCCATGTTGGATAAAAACATGATTCCCGTTGAAACGATCATAACCGGCTCTTACCACTTTACCATCACCTGCGGCCATAACTGGCGTTCCTACCGCAGCGGCATAATCAGTGCCGCGATGCGCTTTCCAGCGCTTTTGCACCGGGTGGAAACGCGCTTTGGAAAAATTGGAACTGACGTATTTAAAATTAATTGGCGCGCGCAGGAAGCTCTTGCGCATACTGCGACCTTCAGGGGTGTAGTAGTTACCGTCACTGTGCTTAATAGCAACGAATTTCTCACCCTGATTGATAAATTCGGCAGCAACAATATCACCGTAACCAACGAACTCGCCATCAATATACTGCTCTTCGAATACCACATTGAAAACATCGCCCTGACGGATCTCCATGGCAAAATCGATGTCCCAACCAAAAATCCCGGCTAGATGCATAATCTGGTTATCGGTTAAGCCGGCAGATACCCCTGCATGCCAGAAGCTGGATGTAATCTCGCCTTGCGCAAAATTGTGACGAACTTCAATTTCTTTGGTCTGAAGCTCAGCAATCATTTTTGCTGACTCCTCTGACGGAGCAATTGACAAGGTTTCTTTAGGCGATAACTTATATTTTAAGCCGGCAAAACCACCGGCTTCATCCGCTTTCAACCACAGCTCATCACCTGGTAAAATGGTAATCAGTGTTTTGGCCAGTTCACCAGAACTGCTGACTTCATAGGTGTCGCGAGGAGAAAAGCCTGCGCGTTTAAAAATTTTTGCCAGGGTGTCACCACGACCAACTTTGTAAAGCTGCCAACCTAACTCTTCTTCTGGCAGGAGTACATCGGTGGTTTGCGTTACCTCCAGCTTAAGCGGGTATCTGACACCAACATCTAATATAGCTGCTTCAGCATGACGGCTGGCCTCTACTCGTTCAGACGGAAGTAATACCATCCCACATAGGATCGCACTGACGATAGCTAACCCAGCGCGGTGTGGCGAAGGTAATTTTTTTACGGTGCTTTTCACACCTGTATATAAATTGATTCTCATGGTACAACCTAATAAGAGAATAAAGCTTTCAACATGGTTTTTCTTACTTTTGCTGCTCAAATTTTGGGCGGCCTGTAATCTTTATCGGCAGTTTGCGCTCAAATATGAACACCAAACCTTTTAAAGGTTCCCGTCCATGCGTAAAATGCCACTCCAGATTTTAACGGCGATACCCAGTAGATGTGAGAAAATAAATGAATGACTGGCAAACAGCAATAGCTGAAATAAAGCGCGGAACCGATGAGATCCTGCCTGAACAGGATTTAATAGATAAACTTAAAACCGGTAAAACGCTTACGGTTAAGGCCGGTTTCGACCCTACCGCGCCAGACCTGCATTTAGGTCACACTGTACTGATCAACAAGCTACGTACGTTCCAGCAACTCGGCCACAAAGTGATCTTTTTGATCGGAGATTTCACTGGCCTAATCGGTGATCCTACTGGTAAAAACGTTACGCGCAAGCCATTATCCCGAGATCAGGTATTAGAAAACGCACGTACGTATCAAGAACAAGTCTTTAAAATTCTCGACCCTGAGCTAACTGAAATTCGCTTTAACTCTGAGTGGATGGATACGTTGGGGGCAGACGGTATGATCAAACTTGCCGCAAGTCAAACAGTTGCGCGCATGCTTGAACGGGATGATTTCAAAAAACGTTACGCAAACGGGCAACCTATTGCGATCCACGAGTTTTTATATCCATTGGTTCAGGGATGGGATTCTGTAGCACTCAAAGCGGATGTTGAGCTTGGCGGCACCGATCAACGTTTTAACTTATTGATGGGACGCGAGTTACAAAAAGATCAGGGCCAGCAACAGCAAGCGCTGGTTATGCTGCCACTATTGGAAGGACTCGACGGTGAAAAGAAAATGTCGAAGTCGCTGAATAATTATATTGGGATCACGGATGCCCCCAATGATATGTTCGGTAAGGTGATGTCGATATCGGATGAGTTGATGTGGCGCTACTATGAATTGATTAGTTTCCGCCCTGTTGAAGAGATCGAAAGCTTCAAACAGCAAATCGCTCAAGGTGCTAATCCGCGGGATTTCAAAATCCTGCTGGCGAAAGAGATCATCGCTCGTTTTCATGACGAAGACGCGGCTGCAGCGGCGCATCAGGACTTCATTCAGCGTTTTCAGAAAAACGCTATCCCTGATGAAATGCCAGAATTTACTTTTGACTTACCGTCTGATGGTATGGGCTTAGGTCAGCTTCTCAAAGAAGCGTCCCTGGTTGGCTCTACCTCTGATGCCATGCGTATGGTCAAGCAGGGGGCAGTCAAAATCGATGGCGAAAAGGTAGAAGATCCCCGCATGCAGTTAACACAAGCCGGAGAAGCGGTTTATCAGGTAGGTAAACGTAAGTTTGCCCGTATTACGCTTTTATAGGCAGCGTCATTCAAACCAGTGAGCCCAGCTATAGAGGGCTCGCAGCCCGATTCGTCTGAGCGCTGCCAACGGGTACCTGGGGAGCGCATTTTTGTATAGGGGCAGGGATGTATCCACGTCCTGTCCCAGTGCGCGCTGTGCAAGCCTCGCTCCAGCTAAAGTGGCAAACGACACCCCTGAACCACAATAGCCCATCGAGTAACCAATGCGTTGGTTATGGTCAAAGATTATTCGGGGCATGCTATCTAACGCGACAGAAACCCAGCCACTCCAAAAGTACTCAATATCCGTGTTGCTTAGTGCCGGAAAGCTGACCTTCATCGCATTGACTAAACGCTGCTTAGATAAAGGACTGTCGGCATTGTTACCGGTGACCGCGCCTCGACCGCCAAACAATAAACGGCCATCAGGCAAGGTGCGGTAGTAATACTTCATCATCCGCGTATCCATCATGGTCATCGCTTTATTTAACCCTGTCGCTTTCTGAAGAGCTTCCGGTAGGGGCGCTGTGACAATGATACTGGATTGCACTGGGAATTGACGCTGATCAATTATCGGGTGAAACTTACGCGGACTATAAGCATTGCTGGCGAGTAAAATATTCTCTGCGTTTATTTTGGCGTGCGGGGTTTCTACTACCCATCCGGATTGGTGTTGCGCAATCGTTAAAGCCGGCGTTCTTGTATACAGCTGGGCGCCTTCTTTATCAGCAAGAGTCGCCAGCCCATCCACATATTTTAAGGGATTCAGTGATTGGCCAGCCTGCATGGATGCGCCAAAAGCATGCTCAATGGTTAGTTGTGAAGACAGTTGCTGAGTTGACAAATACTGAGCGGTCACCCCGAATTCCTGCTCGTTAGCAGCAACAGCATGTTTAAGTAGTTCTGCCTGTTTCTTGTTGTGGGCAATTTTTAAATACGGCCCTGCTTGCAAATCACAATCAATATTACCTTGTTGGATGCGCTTATTTACTTCTGCGACAGCGTGTTGAAATTCCTGTTGCATCCCTTTCGCAATACCGCTACCCCATTTTTTAGCTATCGCCGGTAAACTGTATCGACCTGTTCCGGATAAAACAAACCCGCCGTTGCGGCCAGCACAGCCAAACCCAATATCATGACTATCGATTACAATGACGGCTGCGTCAGGAGATTGTTGCTTCAGTTCACATGCCGCGCCAAGCCCGGTATAACCTGCGCCTATGATCAGCCACTCACATTCACTGTCCTGTTTCAGGGATGGTCTTGGAGACGGTTGGTGCGTTGAACGCCAGAATGTATCAGGGTGCGGATATTCGGCGCTAACCGCAGGTACAGTTAATGGGTCGTAGTTCATTTGAATGGTAAAATCATTTCGGCAGCAATACACTCACAATAGCCATCGCAAACCGGGCAATTGTAACCTTCATAAACTGATTCGTGGCGCCATTTGTTGGGATGCTCTTTCACTAATTTACCGCCATTTTTAGAAAAATACTTAAAAGCACTGTTGCCGGGGCTGGCAAGCCAGATATGCGCAAGACCCGCTTTCGCTCCCTGTAACTTAGCTTGTTCAATGGAACGCTGGAGAAGCATACTGCCAACGCCATGTCCTCGCATCGCCTTATCCACCGTGTTACATTTGAAATAACAAACTTGTGTCTGGGGGACAGGCCATCGTTCGGGCGAGCACCACTTATCGGGCGTCCACTTTGAGGGAGCATAGGTAAGGCGAAACCCTACGATTTGATCGTCAAATATGGCCACCCAGCTGGCATTCACTTTGTCTTGCCAGCTGTTATCATATATGGTTTGTAGTGATTCAGCAGTTAAATAATTGTCGCCGTGGACGCGATTCCCAAGTGCTATTACCCCTGCGAAGTGATCCGGTGCTAACTGCATATAAGATATTTGTTTAATGCTCTTCATTATCTGACTTCCTCGCAACGCCAGCTAAATGAACATCCAGCGCTTCGACTGAAATTAATATTTCACGTACTGACATCCATAAAGAGTAGAGTAAACAAACCAAGCTCACACCAAAAATCCAGCTGCCAACTTTTTGATACGTTAAATAAATGGCTAACATGGCTAATACACAAAGAAAAAAGCTGGCGACCCCTGCGATTTGCATACGTTTGATTAGTTGGATCCGCTGACGCAGGTTCTTAATTTGCGCCGCCGTGTTATTGTCGAGCTCATCCTTGGCGAAATTACGGATTATTGTCGCCAACGTAAGAAATCTGTTGGTATAAGCCAATAACAATAAGGAGATGGCCGGAAACAACATGGCAGGCGTGGCGAGATCTATGGTCATTTATTAATGGGCTTTAATACTGTTTTCAGCAGTCTAGCAAATAGCTGTGCTGTTCATCTACCAAAACAAGCCCGCCAATCCGATAGTCTCTAATATCGATAATGATCGGATTTGAAGGGGCCCTGCTTTTCAACATGAATATATTCAGCTTGTGGATCGGTGAGCTCAGTAATGACGCCACCAAATCCTTCAACCATATAACGGGCAACTTCCTCATCCAGTTGACGAGGCAACACTTCTACACGTAACAACTGCTCACGGATATGGCAAGCTTGATCAGCATAAGCCTGCTCAAATAAATGCATTTGCGCCAGCACTTGATTGGCAAAAGAGCCATCCATAACCCGTGAAGGGTGACCTGTGGCATTGCCTAGATTTACCAACCGTCCTTCAGACAACAACAAAATGTGGTCTTGCTCATCATCGCTGCGATAGATTTTATGCACTTGCGGTTTTATTTCATCCCAGCGCCAGTTCTGACGCATAAACGCGGTATCAATTTCGTTGTCGAAGTGACCAATATTGCAGACGACAGCACCATTTTTGATCGCACTTAACATATTGGCATCACACACATTGATGTTGCCCGTGGTGGTGACTAATAAATCGGTTTTGCCCAACAGTGAGGTATCCACATCTTGCTTGTCACCGGTGTTATGGCCATTGAAGTAGGGGGAGACCACTTCAAACCCATCCATGCAGGCTTGCATGGCGCAAATAGGATCCACTTCTGCCACTTTTACAATCATGCCTTCCTGACGTAAAGACTGGGATGAGCCTTTGCCCACGTCGCCATATCCAATGACTAGCGCTTTTTTTCCTGCTAGCAAGTGATCGGTGGCGCGTTTAATGGCATCGTTTAAACTATGGCGGCAACCGTATTTGTTGTCGTTTTTTGATTTGGTGACCGCGTCATTCACATTGATTGCAGGGACCTTTAAGGTTCCTTGTTTGCGCATTTCCAGCAAACGGTGAACACCGGTCGTCGTTTCTTCGGTGATCCCATGCACGTTTTCTAACACGTGAGGGAACTTTTCGTGCAACATTGCCGTGAGATCACCACCGTCATCCAGCACCATATTCGCCTCCCATGGCAAACCATTTTTCATAATGGTTTGCTCAAGACACCATTCGTACTCGGCTTCGGTTTCGCCTTTCCATGCAAACACGGGAACACCCGCTGCTGCCATTGCCGCTGCAGCATGATCCTGAGTCGAAAATATGTTGCAGGAAGACCAGCGCACTTCAGCCCCCAGTTCAAGCAGCGTTTCAATTAATACGCCGGTCTGGATTGTCATATGGATGCAACCCAAAATTTTAGCCCCTGAAAGCGGCTTTTGTTTGCTGTATTTTTGGCGAATTTTCATCAGCGCGGGCATTTCACTTTCAGCAATAGTGAGTTCTTTGCGGCCCCACTCAGCTAAGGAAATATCCGCTACTTTATAATCGCCGGTCGCCATCACATGATTTTCCTGTTCCATAGTCACCGTCTAATTTCTGCATTTATTTCATTAACAGTAGAACAGCTTTTCGTGGGAGGCTAGAACGTGCGTTAATTAAGTCGGATATTTTATGGTGATTTTTTCACACAAGGAGAGTAAGGCATCAGGCAGACGCAGGGTGAAGCGACTAAATACATCAGGGTTAACGATAAGCAAAGGCGCAGCTAGTACATCGCGATGTGGCGTCCAGAACTGCTCAAGCAATTGTGGTGTTTGTTGGCTTGACGCGATCAATAAAGCAGGCTGTCGTTTCAATACTTCTTCGACACTCACCTCGGGGAAACTAACAGACGAGTCCATAAAAATCGTATTTGCACCACAAATGTTCAATAATTGGTTAGCCCACGTATCCGGCCCAATTGTCATTAATGGCTTATCCCAGTAATAATAAAAAACAGGTTTGCGGGTCTGGCTAAATTGCTGCTGAATGCTGGTTATTTGGGCATCGAATTTTTCAGTTAAGGATTGCGCTAATTCAGCTTTTCCCAATCTTTTTCCTAACAAACGAATTTCTTTGCTGATGTCCCGGGGCGATTGAGGTGAAGAAGTAAAAACCTCATATCCTAGTGAACGAAGGCGAGCAATATCCTGTGCTTTATTTCCCCCTTCCCATGCCAGAATTAAAGTAGGTTTAAGCGCGACAATATTTTTAAGATTAATGCCATGGTGGTTAGCCACAGTAGGTAAACGTTGGGCCTGCGTGGGGTAATTACTAAACTCACTTACCGCCACCAAATCCCGCCCACTGTTGAGACTATATACCCATTCAGTAAGATGAGGAGACAAAGTGATAATTCGCTCGGATGCAGCACTGACCGACTGACAAACTAGCAACAGACAGAATGTGACAAGAAATAATTTAGCCACTTAATACCCCCCTGTTACACGAGGAATATCCCATAACGCCAGCATGATCAGCGTGCTCACGGTTACCAAAAGTAATGATGCTCGTGTTATCGCGCGTTTGCAGTAAATCATATCTGAAAAGCGCACATCGCGTGAGCCTCCCACCCGTGGGTAACGATATTTCTGACCATGGTAAAATGCGGGGCCACCTAGCTTGATATCATGACCGCCGCCCATGATGGCTAAAATCAATGAGCTTTGATCTTTGCTCTTGGCCTGTTTTATGGCTTTTAAAGCATGGATAGGGTGAGTAACTAAAATCAAGGCAATGCCAGCGAAAAAAGTCGGAATAGCACGCATTGCTCTGGTGAGGCTGTGCACGGGCTGACTATAACGAGAATAGCCGGGTTTACGCCAGTGCCATTCCCAATTCAGGGTCAGCAGCAAGCGGTAAATGAGGGCGGTGACGGGGCCGGCAAAAATGAACCAAAACAGAACGCCCCAGTATTGATAACAAAAACGCAAAACCAGTGATTCGATAGCGGCCTTGGCTATACCTATATCCGTGAGCCTGACACAATCACGATACACGATTGGGTCTAACGTCTCCCGGCTCAGCACTTTTTTATTTTTTCCAACGGCATTCACCACACGCTGGTATTGATTGCGGATGTGATTAAAGTCGATGATTGCCATCATTAAAACTGCTTCGAAGAAAAGCGGATATTCAGCCAGATAAACCAGTAACCCAACTAATACAGCAAAAGGAGTGATCAGAACAATAGGCCCAAGTGCGCCGGAAATGTAATGTTGCATGGCAGGATCCTGCCTGTTCGGCAGGACTTTACGTGCCATACTGCTGGCCATGATCCGGAATAATGACAGCGGGTGGTAAGCAGACGGCCAGCGCCATACGAAATCCAGCGCGACCACAAGCCATAAGATGACTAATGTGCCCAGTACTGAATCCGTTAACAACGCTTCCATCGTTAGTTCAACAGTGGGTTTTCCGAAAGCTCTTTGATCATACTCATTACCAGCTCAGCGGAATGTTTGGCAGCCACGTCCAGGTAATCTCTGAACGACATTGTCGACGTTACCCCGGCTATGTCTGACAAAGACCGGATGACAACGAAGGGGGTATCCAGCATGAAACAAGTTTGTCCGATAGCTGCGCCTTCCATTTCCACTGCACTCATGTCCGGAAACAGGCTTCTTAAACGCGAAGCGGCTTCATCACACCCTATAAATGCATCACCGGTACATACTAGCCCACGTTTGGATGTAATATGCACAACATCTTGTGCAGCATGCTCAGCTGCGACAATTAAACGTTCATCACAAGGGTAAATATCAGGCATGCCACTGGCTTGACCACGAGCATAGCCAAAGTGAGTCAAATCTACATCGTGGTGTTGCACACCACTGGCTATAACCAGATCCCCAACTTTAAGATTTGTATCAAAGCCGCCGGCTGACCCCGTGTTTACTACAAAGTCAGGGCTGAAGCGATCGATCAGCATTGCGGTTGCCACTGAGGCCGCGACTTTACCGATCCCACACTTTACCACGACTACGTCAACGCCATGAAGCTGACCAGAATAAAACGTCAGGTGTGCCCATTCAGAAGTTGTGACGTTGTCCAGTGACGCTTTAAGCAGAGCAACCTCTTGGTCCATTGCTCCAAGAATACCAATTTTCATTATTTCGGTGCCGTTTTGCGTGCCACTACATTAATCATAGCGACCAGTATTAAAAGCGCGTAATTCTATTATGAATGTGGCTCAACTGACAGTGTTTTATACCCATCCGCAGTGCGCTGGTAACAGACATCACTGCGGATAGGTGTTACCCCGTCAATATTATGCAGCGGCCTTACTGGAACGCACTGAGCGAACCGGACGAGTAGGCCGTCTGGGAGGCGTGGGGTTATGTGTGGGAGCCTGCGCTAGCTTTTGCTGAGACCGGCGATAAGGAATTAATTTGGTTTCTATACAATCGCGAATATCTTCAACGGAATATCCTGCCTGTACTTTTATGCGCGCATGAGGAACTCCTGCTGCGTCTAACGCGCCGGAAACAAACCAATCTTTTTGTGTTTTATAGCCCTCTTTTCCATTTTTATAGACAAGATCAATAGCGAGCACCGGACTCATATCACTGCGGTGGCACAGTACAAAATCCAATTGTCGACCCGAGGCTCGGGATAAAGCTGCGCTTGCCTGTTTGCGGTTGGTTTGTTGCTGCACTAACAATAAGTCGTTTAAGCGAACGCGACAAAGTACGCGAAACTCATTGCCTACTGCCTGATCAATTAGATTCAGAAAAGTGTGTTCAACCGGGGTAAATAACGTGGGCTTACGGCGAAACGGAAAAGTCACGCCACTGTCTGACAACTTCATGGCACTTATTGACACTACAGTCAGTAAAATCATTAGTATAATGGCCAGTTCCATAATTTCCTCGCACTAATTCTATTTAAACGCCAATTATTTGACGTTGCGACTGGCTTTTGCCAGTAAAAATAATAGTTACGAGTAGAGTGTTGCAAAGCAGATGCCACTTTCTGCTTTGCAAAAATAAGAGGGGATTAAGAAGCTTTTGCCAGCTCAGCGTTTGGCAGTACCAGCACATCAACTTGTGAGCCTTTTCCGTCTGGCGAAACAATAATACGTACCGTATCCTGCTCACCGGTCAGCAAAGTATAATCATTAAATGTTGAAGTTACTTTTAATGAGGGAAGGGCCGTTTGAAAGTGCTCGATCATTGATTCTTTCTTTTCTGGTGAGAAAAATACCATCGAAGCGGGAGTTTCAGCATCAAACAACTGACACTGTTTCGCATTGGCCGGGAGATTAACTGAAAAGAAATTTCCCGGACACGCCGTGATTGTTGGCTGGGAATTAGCTGCGTCGGCGGCAAAACTTGCCTGGGACAGGGTCATACTCAACGCGACCAAACTGGTTTGGATGAAACTATTCATATTTGCTCCGACTTTCACCTTTCTCGTTAAAACCACTCCGTGATCAGTGTGTACACGTCTTAGCGGCTTGTTTCTTAGTGTAACTATAGAGAATGGCGAAATCCGGTGCAATCGACCATCCGCCGGTTTGGGTATTCGAACCGGCGGATAGGTATAGGATTATACGTTAAGGTAATCCAGTATACCGTGTGCCGCTTTGCGTCCTTCATCAATCGCCGTTACAACCAGGTCACTACCTCTAACCATATCGCCGCCAGCAAAGATGTGTGGGTTGGAGGTCTGATAAGGGAACTTGCCCTGCGCAGGCGCACGAACCCGACCTTTTTCATCCAGTATGATGCCATAGTCAGCGAACCAATTAGCCGGGCTTGGCTGAAAACCAAAGGCAATGATGACAGCATCAGCTTCAAGGATATGTTCAGAATCAGCGACTTCCACCGGGCGCCTGCGACCATGTGCATCGGGCGGTCCCATCGTCGTCTTGACTAACTTAACTCCACACGCTTCACCCTTTTCGTTAGTGGCTATATCTAGTGGTTGCAGGTTAAACATAAATTCAACCCCTTCTTCACGGGCATTGACCACCTCTCGGCGAGAGCCCGGCATGCTTTCTTCGTCGCGACGATAAGCGCATACCACACTTTCGGCACCCTGACGAATGGAGGTGCGAACGCAATCCATGGTAGTGTCGCCGCCTCCTAATACCACCACGCGTTTACCTTTCATATCGATAAAGTCTGCAGGGTCTTTTTCTAATCCCATCACGCGATTGGTGTTGGCAATCAAAAATGGCAATGCGTCAAAAACGCCGGTGGCTTTCTCGTTGTCAAAACCACCTTGCATGGACTTGTAGGTTCCCATACCTAAAAATACAGCGTCGTAATCGTCCATTAATGCTTGAAACTTAACGTCCTTGCCAATTTCGGTATTCAGTTTGAACTCCACACCCATTTCAGTGAAGATTTCCCGACGTAAGGTGATCACGTCTTTTTCCAACTTAAAAGAAGGGATACCGAAAGTGAGTAGCCCGCCGATCTCCTCATATCGGTCATACACTACCGGTTTCACACCATTGCGCACTAAAATGTCAGCGCATGCCAGTCCCGCTGGTCCGGCACCCACGATGGCGACTTTTTTGTCGGTCCACTCCACATCTGACATATCCGGCCGCCAGCCCATCTTAAAAGCAGTGTCAGTGATGTATTTTTCGATACTACCTATGGTCACGGCACCGAAATCATCATTTAACGTACACGCCCCTTCACATAATCGGTCCTGTGGACAGACGCGACCACACACTTCCGGCAGACTGTTAGTTTTGTGAGAAAGTTCGGCTGCTTCTATAATTCGCCCTTCGTTTGCCAGATCCAGCCACTGCGGAATATAGTTGTGAACCGGACATTTCCATTCACAATAGGGGTTTCCACAATCCAGACATCGATCTGCCTGTCCCTCAGTTTGCGACTGGCTGAGTGGCTGGTAAATTTCACCAAATTCAGATTTTCTGATCGTGATTGGCTTTTTGGGTGGATCGATACGTTCTACATCCACAAATTGATAAACATTTTTAGCCATAAGCCCTCCTGTTACTGCGCCTCAACTCTTAGTTCTGCACTAGAGCGACTAATGTGGCCTAGCAGGTTTTTCACATCACTGGTTTTGGGTTTAACCAGTTTGAACTTCTTCAATGATTCAGCGAAATCAGTAAGCAACGATAACGCAAACTCACTGCCGGTTTCTTCGTAATGCTGATTAATTAAGCCGCGTAAGTGTTCCGCCAGAATCACTTTATCTTCAATAGGTAACACTTCGACTAATGCTGCATTAACTCGGTTATCAAGATCATTCCCTTCATCATACAGATAGGCAAAGCCACCGGTCATGCCTGCGCCAAAGTTAACCCCGATACTGCCTAACACCGCGACGATACCGCCAGTCATGTATTCACAGCCGTTGTCACCCATACCTTCGACCACTGCGATGGCGCCTGAATTACGCACGCCAAAGCGCTCCCCGGCTCGGCCAGCAGCAAACAATTTGCCACCTGTGGCACCATACAAACAGGTGTTACCCATAATCGCACTTTCGTGTGCATTAAATTGGATATTGGTGGGAGGGTAAATTACCAGCTTCCCGCCAGTCATGCCTTTACCAACATAGTCATTGGCGTCACCTTCCAATCGCATGTGCAGGCCGCCTGCATTCCAAACCCCAAAGCTCTGGCCAGAGGTGCCGGTAAGCTGCACGCAAACGGGAGCATCTTCCATTCCCTGATTGCCATGATGGCGGGCGATAAAGCCAGACAACATAGCACCCACCGAACGGTCAGTATTGCGAATAGAGTAACTGAGTTGTTTTCCGGACGCTGTTTCTACCGCAGCCCGGGCATCATCTAATAACCGAGCATTAAGTTCGCCTTTATCCATTGGCAAGTTAGTGGTTTCGGAGCAGAACAGACGGGTATGCTCACCTGCTTTTGGCGTGGCTAACAAAGGTGACAGATCCAGCTTGTTTTGCTTGGCCGTGATCCCTTGTTTTGCGGTGAGCAGTTCTGTACGGCCAACCAGTTCGTCGAAACGACGTATCCCTAGTTCGGCCATAATTTCTCTGACTTCCTGCGCAATAAACTTGAAGTAGTTCATTACCATTTCAGGCAAGCCGATAAAGTACTCATCGCGCAGTTTCTGATCCTGGGTGGCCACACCGGTCGCACAGTTATTTAAGTGACAGATACGCAAATATTTGCAGCCTAACGCGACCATGGGGCCAGTTCCGAAACCAAAACTTTCCGCACCTAACATGGCTGCTTTGATCACATCTAATCCGGTTTTTAAGCCGCCATCGGTTTGCACGCGCACTTTGTGGCGTAAGCCGTTTTCAATCAGGGCCTGTTGTGTTTCTGCCAGCCCCAGTTCAAATGGACTGCCAGCGTATTTTACTGAAGTTAATGGGCTTGCACCGGTACCACCGTCATAACCGGAAATGGTAATCAGATCAGCATATGCTTTCGCTACACCGGTAGCGATAGTACCTACGCCGGGCTCGGACACCAATTTGACCGAAATTAACGCAGTTGGATTCACTTGTTTCAGATCGAATATCAGCTGCGCCAAATCTTCAATTGAATAAATATCATGATGGGGCGGCGGTGAAATTAAGGTCACACCGGGTACGGAAAAACGAAGTTGAGCGATGTATTTATTGACCTTGTCACCCGGTAACTGTCCGCCTTCACCGGGTTTTGCCCCCTGCGCTACCTTTATCTGGATAACATTGGCGTTGATTAAATAGTGGGGAGTGACACCGAAGCGTCCCGAAGCGACTTGTTTAATCTTAGAGTTCTTCTCCGTACCAAAGCGAGAAGGGTGCTCGCCACCTTCGCCAGAGTTTGACTGACCGCCTAATCGATTCATGGCGATGGCCAGTGCTTCATGGGCTTCAGGGCTGAGTGCACCAATGGACATGGCAGCGGTATCAAAACGCGGAAACAGGTTTTCAGCCGGCTCTACCTCACTGATGTCAATCGGCTGATTAGCTGATCCGATTTGCAGCAGATCTCTTAAGTGCGCAGGAGCGCGCTCGTTAACGAGCCCGGCAAATACCTTGTAGTCATCATAATTGCCACTCACCACCGCTTTTTGCAAGGAGGTGACCACATCAGGATTGTAGGCGTGATATTCACCATCGTGAACATATTTAAGCAAACCGCCATGAGAAATGGCTTTGCGTTTAAGCCAGGCGATGCGTGACAAGTTGATCTGATCTTGTTCAAAATCTTCAAAACCAGCGCCCTGAATTCGCGAGGGGACACCCGCAAAGCAAAGCGTCATCACGTCCTGATTGATGCCTACTGCCTCAAACAATTTAGCACTGCGATAGCTGGCCACGGTGCTGATGCCCATCTTGGACATAATTTTGTATAGCCCTTTGTTGATGCCCTGTCGGTAATTTAATGTGGCTTGCATTACCGGGATATCAAGCTCGCCTTTTTCGCATAACTGTTCGATAGTCTCATAAGCCAGGAAGGGGTATACGGCGGTTGCGCCTAAACCAATCAGCACGGCGAAATGGTGAGGATCTCGCGCTGCTGCGGTTTCTACCACAATGTTGGCATCACAACGCAACGCCTTTTCTACCAGCCTGCGTTGAACCGCCCCCACTGCCATGGCAACAGGAACGGGCAAACGATTGGGCTTGATATGACGGTCAGAAAGGATGACAAACGCTGCCCGTTTGGTCTTGACTAAATATTCCACTTCATTGCAGATTCGCTGAACCGCTTTCTTCAAGCCTTCTTCAGCGGTGTATTGAAGTTCAACCACTTCGGAGTAGTAGTTATCCGGATTGAATTCGCGAAGCTGTTTTAGATCGGTGTAAACTAGAATCGGCGAGGTGAATAACACCCTGTCGGCGTAACCGGAAGTCTCATTAAAAACGTTCTGCTCACGGCCGATACAGGTAGCCAGAGACATAACATGACTTTCTCGCAACGGATCGATTGGCGGGTTGGTTACCTGAGCAAATTGCTGACGGAAATAATCAAACAAGGTCCGATGCTTCGATGACAGTACCGCCATTGGGGTGTCATCGCCCATTGAGCCTACAGCTTCCTGTCCGTCTTTTGCCAACACTTTTATAATTTGTTGGATCTCTTCGTAACTGTAATTAAACAGCTTGTGATAGACGGCCATCATGTCATCGTCAAAAATACGCTTGCCGATTGCAGAGGCATCCATTTTTTCGATTGGGGTCAGACGCCGGATGTGTTTTTGCAACCATTCAGTATACGGATGGCGATCTTTTAAATCGTCATCAATTTCATTTGAACGCCAGATTTTACCGGTGTAAGTATCTACAGCCAGCATCTCGCCAGGTCCAACGCGTCCCTTTTCAATGACATTTTGTTGCGAGTAGTCCCAGATACCTATTTCAGATGCTAACGTGATAAAACCGTTATCGGTAATCACATAACGGGCAGGGCGCAGACCATTGCGGTCAAGGTTACAAGCCACGTGACGACCGTTTGTGAGGACGATACCCGCAGGGCCATCCCACGGTTCCATGTGCATGGAGTTGAACTCATAAAATGCGCGTAAATCGTCATCCATGGTCTGGTTATTCTGATACGCAGGGGGAACCAGTAAACGCATGGCACGGAACAAGTCCATTCCGCCAGCAAGAAACAGCTCCAGCATATTATCCAATGATGACGAATCCGAACCGTGAGTGTTGACGAAAGGTGCGGCTTCTTTTAAATCCGGAATAAGGGGAGTTGAAAATTTGTTAGTTCGGGCCATCGCCCAGTCTCGGTTTCCCTTAATCGTATTGATTTCGCCATTGTGGGCAAGGAAACGAAACGGTTGTGCCAATGGCCAACGGGGTAATGTATTAGTGGAAAAGCGCTGGTGGAATACACAGATGGCACTTTGCATTCTTTCATCCGCTAAATCTGAGTAGAATGCGGGCAGATCGCGCGGCATAACCAGCCCTTTATACACAGTGACCAAACCCGATAAACACGCGACGTAAAAGTCTTCATCCTGCTCGAGACGTTTCTCTGCCCGTCTTCTTATCATGTAAAGGCGACGTTCGAGGTCTTTTTTACGCCATCCCGGAGGTGCGTTTACAAAGACCTGCTCAATTTGAGGTACGCCAGTTAATGCTAATTCACCTAACACGTTGTGATCGACAGGAACTTGTCGCCAGCCCACTACGCCAAGGGTTTCTTTTTCCAGCTCTTCATTAAGAATATCGCGGGCAATTTGCGCTTTCTTTTCATCGCGGCTGAGGAAGATCATCCCCACGCCGTATTTTTTACTTAGCTTCCAACCGTTTTCCTGTGCGATTGCCTGAAAAAACGCATCTGGTTTTTGAAGCAGTAAACCACAACCATCACCGGTCTTACCATCCGCCGCAATTCCGCCACGGTGCTGCATACGATCCAGTCCATGAATAGCAGTGGTAACCAGTGAATGGCTGGCTTCGCCATTAATGTGGGCGATAAGCCCGAAACCACAATTGTCCCGTGAGTCATTGGGATTGTATAAACTCATTATCTGCTCCTTCAACCATGCATGGGGTAAGGTACAACACTGCACAGAGTCGCTAATACCAGCGAGGTGCAAGGTGGTGGCAACCGTTTGTTAATTTAATTAAAAGTAAACGTGTTTTTTAAGGAGAGCCTGAACCAGACAAACCTTTAGCAAATAGGCTTCTAATCTTTTTCAGATTACTTTTTGCAACCCGCTTACCTATATATTCTGTCGGTGCCTTGTAAGAGGTGAATTACTTTTCCGCATTATTATTCATTTTTCGTCAGCGGCCGTACAACATAGCTATTTTAGTAAATAAAATCAATCCGTAACAGTGGCAAGAATGGTTAAAATTAAACTGTAATTATTTATGCGTTTAAAAACATTACCTTATGAATTTTTTGATTTTAACGAAATTTTCCAAATATGAGAAAAATAGGATAAACATCCTATTTTATTAAATGCTTTCAAATTTAATGTGTGAATAAATATGTGCTAATTATTCACATATATTTAACAAATGGCGCTTTTGAGTTCGAAAATGCAGTTATTTGTCGCTTTTGTCTATTTCAAATTTAGACGAATTCGATAAACACCTGCTAGGATAGGCGCACCTGATTTTTGTTAAACACAATGTAAATGCATCAAGATTCTCCAAAAGATTCATGGGCGATACGCTTTGCTCAATTCGTACAGCGATTCGGTACGCTTAAACTTAGTATCGTATTTGTTTTACTCACGTTGGTGGTAACGCTGGGTGGATCGTATGTAATTCGAGTAAGTCTGGGCAGCGAAGTCAATCCAGACGATTTTATCAGTGCTGTCATTCTTACTATGCTTTCAGCACCTTGGGTGTTGTTTTTTTTCAGTGAACTGGTTAAACAGCTTGAAACATCCCGCACTAATTTAAAAGAGGTTGTTTCGCAATTAGAAAGACTGCGGGAGGAAGATGTTTTTCTAAACCGGGAACTACAAAATAATATCCGTCAGTTAAATTATGAAATTGAGCAACGCCGGTATGCACAAGAAGAACGCGAGGCGGTCTTTAAAGATTTGGAAAAAGAAATACAGGATAAGTCAGAGCAGGAAGAGCAAGCTCGTCGCTTGTCCACGCTATTGCGCTCTATTATTGATGCCTCTCCGGATTTAATTTACTACCGCAATGAAGAGGGGCGCTTTGCGGGCTGTAACAGCGTCGCCGAGATGATGACAGGTAAGTCTGAAAAAGAGCTTCTAGGCTTAACGCCGCATGATGTCTATGAAGAAGATTTAGCCCGTCAGGTTGTCACCAGTGATCACGAAGTGTTGGAAACCAATGCGAGCATTACAGAAGAGCTTTGGCTGCGGTTTGCTGATGGTCGTCGGCGGTATTTTGAAATGCGTAAAGTGCCCTTTTTTGATGCTGACGGTAAGCGTCTGGGGTTGTTGGCATTTGGGCGCGATATGACAGAACGTAAGATTGCCGAAAATGCCGCCGCTAAAGCGAGTACCGATAAAACCCGTTTTATCGCAACTATCAGTCATGAACTACGTACCCCTTTAAATGGTATAGTCGGTTTAAGTCGTATGTTGCGCGACACGGAGTTAAATGAAGAACAATTTAGCTGGGTCAGCACCATCTACGCCAGTGCCATCACCCTGGGCAATATCTTCAACGATATTATTGATCTGGATAAGCTAGACCGGGATAAACTGGAGCTGAGTTTAAAAACCGTCTCGTTAAAAGATTTTACCGAAGAGCTTAGCAGCATAATTCGTCTGCTTGCGGCAGATAAATCACTCAATTTAATTACCACAATTAATGAACCCTTGCCGCAACTCGTTGAAGTGGATGGCACGCGCCTACGTCAAATTCTGTGGAATATTCTGTTTAATGCGGTGAAATTTACGCAAAAAGGGCAGGTGAGTTTAACGGTGTCAGCGACTAAGCCGGACAACGATATTTCACTGGTGACATTCGTTATTGAAGATACCGGGGTGGGTATACCTGAAGAAGAGCTGGATAAGATTTTCGCCATGTATTATCAGGTCGACCATCCTGACCACCAATCGGCTACAGGAACCGGAATCGGTTTAGCTATCTGTAAACAAATGGTCGAGCTGATGAAAGGGGATATCCGTGTCAGCAGTGAAGTAGGAAAAGGTACGCGCTTTGAGATAGAACTGCCGCTGCAAATTTCAAAACGTCCTATGCAAGTTGCCAAACTGCAGGTCACCGATCTAAACATCCTGTTGGTAGAAGATATCGAGCTGAATGTAATGGTCGCCAAAGCCCTTTTGGAAAAACTGGGCCAGCAGGTCGATGTGGCTATGACGGGTACGGAAGCCATTGAAAAGGTCAGGAAGAATCAGTACGACCTGATATTACTGGATATACAGCTGCCCGACATGACTGGATTTGATGTGGCTAATACCCTCCACGAAGAAGATTTGGTCATGCAGACGCCAATCGTGGCACTGACCGCAAATGTAATTAAAAAGCGTGAAGAATACCTCCAAAATGGCATGGATGACATCATCGCTAAGCCCATTAAAAAAAGCAGGGTCATTGAGGTATTTAACGCCTTGTTTGCCGATCCGATGACATTACGGGTGAGTGATAAAACCGAATCAAAACGCGAAACGGCCAAGTCCCTCAACAATATTCTCGACATGGATTTACTGCAAATGCTGGTAGATACCATTGGCGAAGACATGATTCGTGCAAGCGTAAAAGTATTCCAGGACAAGATGCCGGAATACATGGATATTCTGATGTCCAATCTGAACGCCAATGAAAAAGACGAAGTGTGCGCGCAGGCTCATAAAATCAAAGGTGCTGCTGGCTCAGTAGGGCTGGCGCGCGTCCAACGCATCGCCAATCAAATCCAGCAAGGCGACCATCCTGCCTGGTGGCAGAATGTGCATGACTGGGTGGAAGAGCTCCAAATGGCCGTGCCTCACGACATGAAATCGCTGAATGAGTGGTTAAATGAGCAAATGGTAGATGATTAATTCTGTTATTAAATAGCAGGCATACATTTTTTACCGCGTATTTATGTTGTGTTGCAGTAGAGGTCAATGACAAATAATTTTAACGATATCCATAAATGGAATTCATTGGGTTACAAAATTGACTCACGTAATGGCTCCTTAGTGTCTCCGGATGGGGAGCTGGTTTCTCTGCGACCAAAAACTTTTGAATTGTTAACGTTGCTGATATCCAAAGCACCAAATCGCGTTACGAAAGATGAAATTTTAGCGCATGTCTGGAAAGGCGTCGTAGTTGGTGAGCACGTCATATTTCAGTCAATTCGCGAAATTAGAAAGGCGTTTGGACACTCCGATCCTATCCGAACTATTCCAAAAGAAGGCTATGCATGGGTAGCGGAATGCACGCCCATTGAAACGGCTAATGACAGCACGACCCACACACCTGAAACTATCATGTCGCCCCTACGCTGGGGGATAATCGGTAGTGTGCTTTTTGCACTGGTTATACTGGTTTTCATTTATCGCCAGGGGGATGATTTTTCTGGTTCAATCGTAGTGTTACCGGTAGATAACCAAATCGAAGGAAGTGATCACAGCTGGGTTCAGCTTGGCGCAATGGATCAGCTTATTTCGCAGTTGCAATCATCGCCAGAGCACGCAGTTCTTCATACCGATTATGTGCTTGATGTGTTGGAAAGAGCCAGGGTTGCGCGAGACGATATCAAAAGCGCGGATGTAGATGCTATTTTTATGGTGTCCGGGGCTTCTGTTGTGATAGAAACGAAGCTGCTTGGTAAGCCAAATGACTACCAGTTAGTGTATAAACTACATAGTAGAAGCGGGCGTACCAACGGCGTGATTTTTAATAGTAACCTGACCATGTTGCTATCGAATTTTGTGGAGTTGATTGGCCAGCACACGGGAATTCAAACGGTAGGCGAAGTGCCTGATTCGCATTCAGAATTTTCAAATGAATTAATCGCAAGTGCGTTACAGGCAAAACAGAGCGATAAATTAGGTGAAAGTATCCAACTCTTAGAAGCTGCCACCCTTACAAATCCAAACAATTTGGTAGCCCATCGTTTACTCGCTCAGTTTTTAATTGAAGAGCAGCAGTTTGAAGAGGCCGAGAATGTCTTAAACACGGCTCTGGCGCAAATCATGGCAGTAGATGATTCTGAACGAGAATATGTTCGCCTGCTATTTTTCTTAGCGTTGACTAAATTGCAGCAGGGTGATTTACCTGCTGGCGTTAAAACGCTTGATTTGGCGAGTAAGTTCGCAACTCGTATAAATGAGTGGCTTTATCTGGCCTATATAGAGGAACTGCAAGGGAATTTAGCGCTGAGCCAAGGACATTTCTCTGCGGCTGATGCCTCCTTTCGACGAGCGATGGACTATCATGCGGTATTGAAATGTCCGCTTGGAAAAAGTAAAGGGCTGTTAAATTTATCCAAGTCTGCTTTTCACGCAAAAGAGCAGCACAAATCGATAGTCCTGGCTGAGGCTGCGATGCTTTTAACCAGGCAACGACAGCTTATCGAATTCAGCAAGACTGTCGAAGCATGGCTGCACAAGTTGGCAATCCGAACCCCGTAATGCTTATTTAGACGCGTTACGCTGGCGTTGATGACGTATCCATTCAGGCGCTATGGAAAATGAAAAATTAACCGCTGTTATCAGCCATTGCGCATCGGTCTTAATTAACAACCAGTTTTCTTTGCCAAAATTTTTCAAGCGTCCGTTCTTTAGCATCTCGTAATCAAACGTGACCATAGCCACGCTCCCGTCCTCTTTTATCACTACATTATCAGATGTTTCAATTGATTCCGCTGCATCTGCGATGATGGAATTAATAAATACTTCTGGTGAGCTTGTCGTCAAGCGGGGTTGCTTAGCGAATTTTGGATTAAGCTCAGTTAGCATATTGTGAGTCGCCTCACTTATAACGCCGTGCCATGCCACCTTGTTTTTGACAAACAGTTTCAAAAAACGCGCCTTGTTTTTGCTTTGAATAGCTTGCTTGAACTCAGTGATGACATAGTGAATTGAATCTTTTTTAACTTCAGCCATTGCGGGTTGTGTAGCGAAAAAGAGCATGAGCAGAAGAATAACTAGCTTCATATGGGTAGTCCTTTTTAAGTCTTTAATACGTCAGAAATTGACCCTTCAACTTTTGCCTTTTTTACCTACATTCACCACTATAACTTTCTATAATTTTTTAAAATAAATTTTTATTCTTTTGATTTTGAAATGCTTTTTAAGTCTTTATGTGAGTGCTGAATTCCGGTGCGACGCGCCTACGCGTTAGTGAGAAAAGGCTGGCCACGCTTTTTTGTACGCTATGAAAACATGACGCTCAAAGAGGGCATATTTTCGAATTCATCTGTTGAAGCGTTTTTCAAAGTAGTATTGATAACAGGTGCTTAATGATGACATCAGTACCTCAAGCGCCTTTCCATTGATGAAAACAGTGCCGTGAATTGGTTATTTATGCGGATTTTTTACTGCCATGGTATTGCTCGGAACTATCAAGCTGTCATCTTTAGTTAAATATTGTATCTACGATAAATCATCATAAAGCCTGTAATTCGAGCTCATTTTCAAGTAGTTTATGCGGGGAAAAATAACCATAATTAAAAAGAGCATTTTCTATGGAGCAAGCAAATACTTCGCTGGTACAACGGCTTCTCAACAAAGTTGAGGTATGGGGAAATAAACTACCCGACCCAGCGGTACTTTTTATTATTCTACTGGCCACCGTATGGGCACTTTCATGGGCGTTATCCGGGGTTGACTTTAATGTGGTAGATCCCCGCAATGGCGAACCATTGCGAATTAGCAACCAGTTTTCGGGTGACGCACTAACTCAGTTTATGTCCTCAATGGTCACCAACTTCTCTCACTTCCACCCTGTTGGTGTGGTGTTAGTCGCGATGCTGGGAATTGGGATTGCGGAATACTCAGGCTTTATTAATGCCGGTTTACGCGCCTTGTTGTCAGTTACGGCAAAGTGGTTGCTGACGCCGATGATCATTTTAATTGGTATCGTCAGTCATTCTGCTGTAGATGCCGGTTATGTATTGGTTATCCCGCTGGGCGGGGTGATCTTCTATGCAGCGGGACGCCACCCGTTAGCAGGTATAGCCGCTGCGTTTGCGGGTGTATCAGGAGGCTTCTCAGCTAACTTTGTGCCATCAGCGCTGGACCCCATGCTTCAGGGAATTTCCCAGGCCGGGGCACAATTGCTCGACCCCAGCGTCGTTCTAAACCCTTTGAATAACTATTATTTCACTGCGGCCTCCGCCATTATCGTGACGTTATTAGGTTGGTTTATCACTGACAAATTAGTTGAACCTAAACTTAACAATAATCCTGTCGATGGTGATATGTCAGATCTTCCGACCATGGAACCTCTCAAGGATGATGAGCGAAAAGCGTTACGCTGGTCGTTGCTTGCAGTGGTCATCGGCATTATTTTACTGGCAGTCAGTGCTTCGTTTGAAACATCGCCCTGGCGCGGCGATGAAGGCTCATTGACCTCGTTTTCTGCGCCCTTGATGCGTTCTATTGTGCCGTTAATTTTCTTACTGTTTCTTATTCCGGGCCTGGTTTATGGACTTATCATTGGTTCAATCAGAAATTCCAAACAGTTTGTTGAAGGCATGACTAAAGCAATGCAGGGCATGGGCTACTATTTAGTCATCATGTTCTGTATTGCGCAGTTTATTTATGCGTTCGGTCAATCTAATCTCGGTATTTTGTTGGCGGTAAAAGGCGCTGACTTCTTACAGGCAATGCAGCTACCGGCGGGTATTACCATCACGGGTATTATTCTACTTACTGGCTTGATTAATTTGTTTGTTGGCTCAGCTTCAGCAAAGTGGGCACTACTGGCACCTATTTTTATTCCGATGCTGATGCAGTTGGGTATTTCGCCTGACTTGGCTCAGGCGGCATACCGTATTGGTGATTCCAGTACCAATATCATTACGCCGCTGATGCCGTACTTCCCACTAGTCGTGGTGTTCTGTCAGCGTTATGTTACCAATACCGGAATTGGTACACTCACATCAATGATGCTGCCGTTCTCGGTAAGTTTCTTAGTGGTGTGGACACTATTTTTAGTTCTGTACTGGTCACTCGGTATTCCATTGGGTATCCAGGCTTCTTACGAATATGTAATGCCTTAAATAACAAATAGGTACGCCGACGTACTGCTGCGGCGTACCTGCTTGATAATTAATGCCTTTTAAAGCTTCGCGAATTTTCTAACCTGCTATAAAATGCTGCTCAAACTTTCAGCTTGTTGACGTGTTTCCCTGGCACTCAACATAGCATGAACCCATTATTCTTAACGTTGAGATACCTATTTGAACGTCATTTCTTTGCCTGACGTTGCTATTGCAAGCACGCAGGATTATGAAGCCTTGTTCGAACAAATTGCTGTGGATATTGAAACACAGGGTTTTAGTATTCGCCCGGCAGCATTACCTTTGGCCATCGCAGATGCACTGTTTGTGCATCAAATGAATCTTACTGAGACCAAATATCAGGATGCTGGTATAGGGCGTGGTGGCGACCTTACCAGTAATCGCTTTATCAGGACCGATGAAATCTGTTGGATTACAGGGGAGTCAGAAGCGGGTCAATTGTGGCTGGATTGGGCTGAGCAATTAAAATGTTATCTTAACAGACGCTTGTTTCTGGGCTTATTTTCGTTTGAAAGCCATTTTGCCCATTACCCTGCAGGGGCATTTTATAAGCGTCATGTTGATGCCTTTAAAGGGCAGGCAAACCGGGTGCTGTCAATGGTGACGTATCTCAATTCCAATTGGGCTCATGATGAAGGTGGTGAGCTGGTTTTGTATCAGGATGAAGCCGATTTGGAAGGTACACGAGTGGTTCCTTTAATGGGAACCATCGCGATATTTTTAAGTGAAGAGTTTCCTCACGAAGTGCTGCCTGCCAGCCGTGACCGTTATTCGGTGGCGGGATGGTTCAGGGTTAATTCTTCGGTATCCGATAGAATTGATCCTCCGCGTTAGATGGCATCAGCTTTAGTGCAGAAGCAGACGCTCGGTATCGTCCGTTAAGTCAAAAATCACAGGGTTGTGGTCCTTTAGACTACCCTCCTGAGCGACGACATCCCCCGTTACTGCTTCAGTTGTGGGGGGCGTACGTCGCTGACAGGGACTAATTTACTTCTATTCGCATGGAGGGCTCAGCACTACGCTGCTGTAACGTTTCCGGTGCGCCAGTCACTTCACCGGCTACCGCAAGCGACACATTGCAAAACGCAGCGTTGCCTTGCACCCTCCATACTATGATGCTCACAGGCTCAATCGGTACATCGTAATTCCTGGATACTGTGGAGGCCTGACCATTTGACATCGTACCCAGCCCAAGCGGCGTAGGATCCCCCTCCCCAATACTGACATTGATAGTGCATAATTCTCCGGCGATATCAGGCGCAATACTGGTGCTTATGGAGCGAAGCTTAAACGGTTCAGATCTGATCAAAGAAATGGTTCCGCCACTAGAGACGCCAGCATTAAAATTAATCCCTTCTAGCTGAGCGGCTGAAATAGTATTAACCACTTTGGTATTTACTGTATTAACAACATTGGTATCGACCACGCCGGCAACAGTAATTTCGGGCGGCCCCTGGTGGGATGCAGCGTAAGCATGAGTGAATGGCACTGCAATAACCGACAGCAATAACAACCTAAACGAGCCCTTCATGGTGCTCTCCTTGTATTTTGGATTTGACTGACAGGGTGTGAGATAAACTCACTGGTTGGCGTATCTGTTACTTTTTTAATACTCTCCAAGTATGGTTTAAATCCGTGAGAATACCGGCCGTCACTTATACCTTTTTATTATATAGACCAGAATCGGAGAGGCTCGATCACCATAAATCTCATCCACCGGTAACGCCTCGTCAAGTGCCAAAGCCCGCCAGTTTTGTCACAGTGCTAATAGTAATTGTTTGGTTCTGACCTGTGTTGTTCGCATGGCTATTTAACAGACGGCAGGTGACGTTAATTGCAATGGCCTGGGTACCCGCTGGTTTATCGGTATTAGCGTGGTCAGCTGTATTGGCTTGGTCTGTCACTGGTAATGCGGTGGAAAAACACCTGCCAGAAAGGATGAAAGCGAAGAGATGATAGCGTCATTACTCATCTTCGCCGCATGACTGAAACCTTCAAATCGAGTGCAGAATCATCATGGCAGTTCAATTAATCACCTTCGGCCTAAGCCTGGTAAACCGGTCAGAATCCTATTGTTGATTTAACTTTAGAATCACTGACGGGAAATTATTGTTTGCGGATCGGGAGTTAAACATACTCATTTGGGGTATATCTGTTTATTCGGATCCGGCATTGAGCACGTTGTATGCGTTTTTTTGTCAGAAGCAGGCATACGTGTGTTGTCCCTGTTTTAGCTTCACGGTGACTAACACACATCGGTTGAATGTGACACCGTTTCGTTTTCGTGCTACCAAGTCAGTTCAACTTCGCTTACTGTGTACCAGTAGTTCAGCAATACAGCTCATTTTTTTGAAGACTTAGCAGGGAGGCGTAATGACGGCCGAAATCTCTAAATACCGCCGCGACATGGGAACATTGGGTGTTCTCTTTATTGTCGTCAATGGTTTGATTGGTGCTGGAATTTTCGGGCTGCCCGAAGCTCTCCATGCGGCCGTGGGTACATTCGCACCCTGGTTGTTGTTGATTGGAGGGCTGCTCGTTATGACGATAGTCGTCTGCTTTGCTGAACTTACAAAGCTGACCGAACGGTCAGGCGGACCGCAGCGCTATGTTGGCGATGCGTTTGGTGGCTACCCGGGGTTTATAGTCGGTTGGATATTTTTTGCCGCCCGACTGATAAGCCAGGGCGCTAATGTGTTGGTACTGGTTGCCTACGCCGCTTCCCTGTGGCCGGTTGTAGGCGAGGGAACGGCAAAGGTTGCACTGATCATCAGCGTCTTGGGAGGATTAACCGTCATCAACGTTATTGGCATAAAGCGGGTTGTGGCGGTACTAGGGGCAATGACCCTGTTAAAACTGTTACCGTTGCTAATCCTTCTGCTGGTGGGTATTGGTGCTGCCACTACGACGGGGCCGGTGTCGCTACCCCAGTTCAGCGCAGTGGAGGGGATTGCATTGGCAGCGCTATACGCTTTTGTGGGCTTTGAAAATGCGACTATTCCGGCGGGGGAAACCAACGATCCCAGACGCGTCATGCCGCGTGCTTTGTTGCTGGGGCTTGCAGTGGTGACGTTGATTTACTTCGGACTGCAATGGGCATATAGCCATAGTGGGATTGCGGGGACGGGGCCCGAAGCACCGCTTACCTCGTTAGCCGGCGAATATGGTGGCGATGTTGGCGCGTGGTTGATCGCTGCCACCATTGTCATGAGTGTGCTTGCGAACCTTACCGCAGGTCACACCTCCGCGAGCCGGATACCGCCAGCTTTAGCTGATGACGGGCTGCTACCAGCCTGGTTCAGTAAGGTGTCGCGCTGGGGTACGCCCGCTAACTCAATTATCTTTTTTGGAGGTGGCGCTATTCTGTTTTCGTTGTGGGACGATTTCCTGGCGCTTGCCGCCGTGAGCACCCTGGCACGCCTGCTGGCCTATGTCGCTTCGATTTTGGCCCTGCCGATACTACGACAACGCGCGAACATGGCCGCATTCACTCCAATCATTTTACTGGCAGCACCTATTGCGCTGGTACTTAGTCTTTGGGCAGCAACGCAAACCAATGCGACACAATGGCAAGGGTTAGGCGGCTTTGCGTTATTTGGCACGTTCCTCTTCTTTTTAGCGCGCGGGAAAAGCGATGCCATTCGATCAAAGCAAGATTAAGCTAATCGACCAGTTTGTCTGGGGCTTATTTGTGTTTTCCAATGTGATGAGGTCAGTGAAAGCCGGTTTAAATATGAAGTGACCTATATTTGAATTGAGTTAAAACAGTTCTTTTAATTCTAAAAATGTCTAAACAATCAGGTCTGTTGAATGTGTTCCTGGACTATGCTTATCAGGCTGAAAAGGTGAGCTTTTTATCAGCGTCAAGCCAACGCGAGATTTACCAGCGATGACTCCCCCAATAAAAACTGCAATTTAACAAGGAGTTTAGCGATGCATAAACTTAAGTTATCAGTAGTGGTCTCACTTATAGCGGTAAGTATACTATTCATACAAACTACCCAGGCCCGCGGCCTCAGTAATACGCGTATGATGCAACAGGGGTGGTTTTGCTTTACTGCAGGCCCCAATAATTGGGTTCATTGTATTAACCCGGCAGCAGCGTTTGATGAAATGGCGCTCAATGTGATGGTTTTTGACTCAACGGATCCCGGCAGTAGCGGAACATTTCTTGGGACTGAATTGTTAATCCATGAAGAAGTGTTCGCGGAACAGCCTTGTCCTCAGGATTCAGGAGAGTATGAGGCTTTGGATGGTCTGCCGTACTACGCATGTCATCACTTTGACACCAATCACTAGCTGACTTATTTACTAAAAGTCTTCCTCTGGGAAGACTTTTTTGTGTGTGACAAATACCAATATAACTAGGCGTTAATCTTAGTGGTCGGAAAACGCCTGATTGCACTTTTCATATGTGAGTAATCAAGTATTAGCCAAACACACGAAGAAACTTACTTATGTGCATTATTGATGCAAAAAAAAGTCGGAGGTGTGAGTACCTTTGCCTGCGGACTAATGAGCAATACTATCGTTTATATTGACGTCTATAAACTGACGTGCTTCTTCTTTTAAGTCTGAATAGGCTGCCGGAAAAGTCTTCAGGTTTAAATTCAGCCAACACAAAAAGTCTTTAAACTGAGCGCTATTATGCGTATACAACGTTTCTCCTAAAATTATCAGTTCCGCCAACACTAACGTTTGCACTTCTGCAGAGGCAGTGTTCACTCTATGACAGTCAAATCTTGCTAACGTTTTTGTGTCCGCAGTGCGAGGGACATTCAGTGACGCTATCAGGCTAATCATTTGGGCAATGTCATCACCAAATTCCTGGTCAAGTTCGGCTGAATCGGTAAATTGAAACGTCAAACTGCTATGTAACCACGCACACGCCAATAATTTTTTACTGTGGGGATATTGCGCAATTTTATATGCTACTGCTTTGGAATGGTTGATATATGCTTGACCGGAATAGGGGGAAAAGCAACCGGCAAACGCAAAACGCCTGGCGCTGAAAAGGGCGGCACGGGATATGAAAGGATCTTCCATCAGAATTGAATGCAAAAGGTTTTCCTCATCAGCTTTTTGGCAGAAAATTGCTCTGCACTTTATTTTCAGGCCTGTATGCGGACAGGCTAATGTCCCTATCTGATGTTAGACTTTAGTCTACTAAAGTGAGGAAGACTGACAAGAGGAAACCTCGTTGAAATTAAAATTATTTTTAATAAGAGAAGCGATTTTTGTAAATTAACGCTTACTAATACTCAGGAACTGACAGATGAGAAGATACCGACCGCAGTGACGCGGTTGGTATCGTTTAGTTGATTAACCTTCGACGGGGGGCGTGCGAACCCATCCTTCCATGAGGATACGAGCACTTCGACTCATGATCACTTTTTCTACCTGCCATTGGTCGTCAGTTTGCTGTGCAGCCGCGCCTACTTTTAAGGTGCCAGATGGATGACCAAAAGTCACCGATTCGCTGACCGCTCCGCCAGCGGCAAGATTAACTAACGTACCAGGGATAACAGCAGCAGTGCCAATTGCTACCGCTGCTGTTCCCATCATGGCGTGATGCAGTTTACCCATGGATAGCGCGCGTACGCACAAATCAATATTTTCAGCCAGTACCTCTTTACCGCTGGATGCGATGTAAGACGTGGCGGGTGAGACAAAGGCAATTTTAGGGGTATGTTGACGGGTAGCGGCTTCACCTAAATCCTTAATAAGTCCCATTTTGAGTGCTCCATGCGCACGAATAGTTTCGAAACGTGCCAATGCATCCTGATCGCCATTTATATCGTCCTGAAGTTCAGTGCCTTTATAACCAATTGCATCTGCGTTAACGAAAATCGTAGGGATCCCTGCATTAATAAAAGTGGCTTCCAAACTGCCTATGCCTGGCACATCAAAGGTATCCACAAGGTTGCCTGTAGGGAACAGGGCCCCCTCACCATCGGCCGGGTCAATAAACTCAATTTTTACTTCGGCGGCAGGAAAGGTGACACCATCTAGTTCAAAGTCACCGGTTTCTTGTACTTCGCCATTAGTGATAGGGACATGGGCAATAATGGCTTTTTGAATATTAACCTGCCATATACGCACTTCAGCAATACCGTTGCGAGGAATGCGCGTTGGTTCGACTAGGCCATTGTTAATCGCGAATGCACCCACTGCCGCTGTAAGATTGCCGCAATTACCGCTCCAGTCGATGTGTGCCTTATCTATTGCGACCTGACCAAACAGGTAGTCCACATCAAATTCATTTTTTTCACTTTTCGCTAAGATAACGGTTTTACTGGTACTTGAAGTGGCACCACCCATACCATCGGTATGCTTTTGATAAGGATCTGGGCTGCCAATAATGCGCAATAGCAAATTATCGCGATACACACCAGGTTGTTGCGCCTGCTCAGGCAAATCTAATAAATGAAAAAATACACCCTTACTGGTACCACCACGCATATAGGTGGCCGGAACTTTTAATTGAGGAGCAAATGCCATATTGAAAAACTCCAATGACTGGCTGATAAAATATCAGGCTATTTAATTACAAAAGCCTGCAAAACATTGTTGCAGGCTTATTTTTCATCTAATTTTGATTTGGTTTAGGCATTTTCTTCGGCTTCGAGAAAATCCTTGGCAAACCTTTGTAATACGCCACCTGCACTGTAGATACTCACCTCTTCAGCGGTATCCAGACGACAGGTTACCGGCACGGTTTCAGCTGAACCATCAGCGCGGTTTATTACCAGCTCTAGCGTTGCACCCGGAGCAGGTTCACCGGAGACATCATAAGTCTCGGTACCATCCAGGTTAAGCGTATTACGAGTTGTACCTGCTTTAAACTCAAGTGGCAGAACCCCCATACCAATCAGGTTAGTACGGTGAATACGTTCGAAACCTTCAGCAACAATGACCTCAACGCCTGCCAGACGGACACCTTTCGCAGCCCAGTCGCGAGACGAACCCTGACCATAGTCGGCCCCGGCAACAATGATCAGTGGCTGTTTGCGATCCATGTACGTCTCGATCGCTTCCCACATGCGTACGACGTCACCTTCGGGTTCAATGCGTGCTAGTGAGCCTTGTTTGACTTCACCGTTCTCGACTACCATTTCGTTAAATATCTTCGGGTTTGCCAAAGTTGCGCGTTGGGCAGTATGGTGGTCACCACGGTGAGTGGCGTAAGAATTGAAGTCTTCTTCCGGCAGGCCCATCTTCGCAAGGTATTCACCCGCAGCGCTGGACGCCAGAATGGCGTTTGACGGCGATAAATGATCCGTAGTGATATTGTCACCTAAGATCGCTAACGGACGCATGCCTTTCAATGACGGAGCTTTTGCTAATGCACCTTCCCAATAGGGAGGGCGGCGTATATAAGTACTGGTTTCACGCCACTGGTAAAGCGGCGACAAATCCTTACCATAATCGACTTTTAAATCGAACATTGGCTCATACACTTTGCGGAATTGCTCTGGCTTAACGTACTTACTGACAATATCATCGATTTCTTCATCGGATGGCCAGATGTCGTTCAACGTAACGGGATTACCTTGTTCATCTGTTCCTAACACATCTTTTTCGATATCAAAGCGAATAGTGCCTGCAATAGCATAAGCTACCACTAATGGTGGCGAGGCCAGAAATGCTTGCTTGGCATAAGGGTGTATCCGACCATCAAAGTTACGGTTACCCGAAAGAACCGCAGTCGAGTATAAATCCCTTTCGATAATTTCTTCTTGGATGGCTGGGTCAAGCGCTCCACTCATCCCATTACAGGTGGTGCAGGCAAAACCGACAATGCCGAAACCTAAGCTCTCCAGATCGTCCATTAACCCCGCTTCTTCCAAATACAGTTGTACCGCTTTGGAGCCAGGGGCTAACGATGATTTCACCCAGGGTTTGCGCATTAAGCCTTTCTGTTTTGCATTACGTGCTATCAACCCTGCCGCAATCACGTTGCGTGGGTTACTGGTGTTGGTACAGCTGGTGATCGCAGCGATAATCACCGCACCATCTGGCATTTTGCCTTCTTCCTGCTCAACAGGCTTGCTGATCCCTTTGCTGCTTAACTCGCTTGTCGATAAGCGCGCGTGGGGATTGGAAGGGCCTGCCATATTGCGGCCAACGCTGGATAGGTCGAATTTAAGTACGCGCTCATATTCAGCGGCTTTTAAATCATCCGCCCATAGCCCCGTTTGTTTGGCATAATTTTCGACTAACGCGACTTGCTTATCGTCTCGGCCGGTTAATTTCAAATACTCTATGGTCTGCTCGTCAATGTAAAACATGGCTGCAGTGGCACCGTATTCCGGGGTCATATTCGATATGGTGGCGCGATCCCCCAGCGTAAGGTGTGAGGCGCCTTCGCCATAGAATTCAAGGTACGCTGAAACCACACGTTCTTTGCGCAGGAATTCCGTTAACGCCAGTACGATATCTGTCGCAGTAATGCCTGGCTGAGGCTTACCGGTTAGCTCAACTCCCACTATGTCAGGTAAACGCATATATGAAGCACGTCCAAGCATGACGCTTTCTGCTTCAAGACCACCCACACCGACTGCAATCACACCCAATGCATCCACATGGGGAGTGTGACTGTCGGTACCCACTAGCGTATCGGGGAACGCGACACCGTCTCTGGCATGAACCACAGGAGACATCTTTTCCAGATTGATCTGGTGCATAATGCCATTACCCGGACCAATCACATCGACATTCTTAAATGCAGTTTTGGTCCAGTTGATAAAGTGAAAACGGTCATCGTTACGGCGATCTTCAATGGCGCGGTTTTTATCGAACGCATCTTTCTCAAAGCCCGCGTGTTCCACGGCTAATGAGTGATCCACAATTAACTGAGTGGGCACAACCGGGTTAACTTTTGAAGGATCACCACCTTTTGCAGCAATGGCATCGCGTAAGCCCGCTAAATCAACAAATGCGGTCTGACCTAAAATATCGTGACAGACTACCCGTGATGGATACCAGGGAAAGTCCAGATCGCGCTTGCGATAAATAATCTGTTTTAAAGAATCGCTTAATACGGCGGGGTTACATTTTCTAACCAGATTTTCGGCCAGTACCTTGGACGTATAGGGTAATTTGTCATACGAACCTGGTTCAATGGCTTCTACTGCTTCGCGGGTATCGAAGTAATCCAGCGATGCACCGGGAAGCGGTTTACGGTAATCGGTGTTCATGATGATATCCTGTTTCGAATGTGAAGAAGGCCAGACGTTAATCTGGCCTTATGAACATGCTTAGCTAAGTTGAGGTTAGCCACGCTCTGCAATGGGGGTCACAGAACGCAATTCTTCACCTGTGTATTCCGCCGAAGGACGAATAATTCGGTTGTCCGCCCGTTGCTCCATGACATGCGCTGCCCAGCCAGTTAAACGAGACATCACAAAAATAGGGGTAAACAATTTAGTCGGGATACCCATGAAGTTGTAGGCAGACGCATGAAAAAAGTCAGCATTACAGAACAGTTTTTTCTCGCGCCACATCACTTCTTCACAACGCACAGACACAGGGTAGAGCACTTCATCACCGACATCTTTGGCGAGTTTTTCTGACCATTGTTTGATGATTTCATTACGTGGATCGGAGTCAGAATAGATTGCATGTCCAAAGCCCATGATTTTCTCTTTACGCGCCAACATACCCATCATTTCTTCTTCTGCATGTTCTGGCGAGTTAAATTTCTCAATCATGTCCATGGCTGCCTCGTTAGCCCCACCGTGCAGAGGCCCACGCAGTGAACCAATTGCTCCGGTTACACAGGAATGCATATCTGATAATGTGGAAGCACAAACGCGAGCAGTGAATGTTGATGCATTAAACTCATGTTCAGCATACAAAATGAGTGAAACATGCATTACCTGCTCGTGCAATTCACTTGGTTTTTCGCCATGAAGCATTTGCAGGAAGTGGGAGCCGATAGAGTCATTGTCGGTTTCCACATCAATGCGCACCCCATCATGAGAAAAGCGGTACCAATAGCAGATAATGCTAGGGAAGCACGCCAGCATGCGATCCGTAACTTCCTGTTGCTGTTCAAAGCTGGTTTCGGTTTCAAGGTTACCCAGCATTGAGCAACCTGTGCGCAGGACATCCATGGGGTGAGCATCTTTTGGAATGCGCTCAAGCACATCTTTAAGTTCTTGTGGTAAACCGCGTAGCTTATGCAACTTTGTTTTATAAGCGTCTAATTCGTTTTGAGTAGGTAACTTACCTTTCAAAATCAGATAGGCGACTTCTTCGAATTGACAGTGGTTGGCCAAATCTTTTATGTCATACCCGCGGTAAGTCAAGCCTGAGCCCGTTTGGCCGACAGTCGATAGTGCAGTTTTTCCTGCTACCTGGCCGCGTAATCCGGCACCGCTAAGTTGTTTCGCCATTAGTTAATCTCCGATTAAATATTGTAGAGTTCTTTGGCTGTGCTGCCTGGTACAACACAGCATAGTTATTGGATTACTTTATTTATTTTTGCCCTGAGCAAACAACGAATCGAGTTTTTTCTCGTACTCGTGATAACCAAGATAATCGTATAGTTCCATTCGAGTTTGCATCATGTCGGTAACGGCTTTTTGATCGCCATTTTCAAGAATAGACGTGTATACGGTTTCCGCCGCTTTATTCATTGCGCGGAAGGCGCTAAGAGGATACAACACCATCGCTGCCCCCCATTCACCTAATTCTTTTTTGTTCCACAATTCAGTTTTACCAAACTCAGTGATATTCGCCAAAATAGGTACATCCAGTGCGTCAGCGAATGCGCGATAATGTTCTTCGGTTTGTACTGCTTCTGCAAAAATACCATCAGCGCCTGCAGCGACATACGCCTTTGCGCGTTCAATTGCGGCGTCTAAACCTTCCTGAGCGAACGCATCTGTGCGAGCCATAATAAAAAAGTCAGGATCGGTGCGCGCGTCAACAGCAGCTTTGATGCGATCTACCATTTCATCTGTTGAAACAATTTCTTTGTTTGGGCGGTGTCCACAACGTTTTTGCGCAACCTGATCCTCCATATGTACCGCAGCGGCTCCGGCTTTTTCCATATCTTTAATCGTCTTAGCAATATTAAAGGCGCCGCCCCAGCCAGTGTCGATATCGACTAAAAGGGGGAGATCACAAGCGGCTGTGATGCGCTGAACATCAGCAATGACATCGTTAAGGGACGTCATTCCTAAGTCGGGCAGGCCGTAAGATGCATTGGCTACGCCACCGCCGGACAGATAAATAGCCTGATGACCAATTTGCTTTGCCATAATGGCAGTGTAAGCGTTAATCGTTCCAACAATTTGCAATGGTTTATTGTCAGCTAAAGCCTGACGAAATTTTTTACCTGGGCTCATTTCATTGTCCTTTTAGGTTGAATGATTGAGAAGTTTAGATTGGATATTGTTTTTTGAGTAAAGAATGTGCCGACGCATCAATATTTCAGCCAGTTCCTCGTCGCGATTAGCGATAGCTTTAACAATGTGTAAATGCTCATCAAAGGCCGTTGTTACACGAGGTCCTGCCATTCCCAGCTGAACCCGGTACATACGAACCAGGTGATAAAGACCGTTTACCAATACAGTGATCAGATGCTGATTTTTACTCCCTTGGATAATACGGTAGTGAAAATCCACGTCGCCCGCTTCCTGGTAATAAGACTCACCCGTCTGTACCCGCTGGTCAAAATGTACATTAAGTAAGTGCTGTAGATTCTCAATTTCAGCGTCAGTCATATTTTTTGCAGCTAACCGGGCTGCCATGCCTTCAAGTGATTCTCTTACCTGATACAGTTGTTCAAGGCCTTCAGGTGACAAGGTCACCACGCGAGCGCCTACGTTAGCTTTTCGTTCGACCAGGTGGCAGGCCATCAAACGGTTGATAGCTTCTCGGATCACAGCCCGGCTAACCGAATAGTTTGCCGCTAGTTCGGCTTCACTGAGTTTAGTGCCTGCCTTTATGCGTCCCTCCACAATATCATTGCGTAGCTGAATAAAGGTTTTGTCAGCACTGGTGATCGCGGATTCACTGGTGATTTCCATTGATGATTTCGACACGCCCCTTCAATTTTGTCGACAATATAGAGGTGTGGATAAAATTAGTCAAATTGAGCAAGGTATCCTCACTCCAAAAGTTTACATATGACTGTCTAAGAATTTTTACGGTTCGGGTCAGGCGGGGGGATTAAGTGAAACCAAATGGATTGTCGACAAATGTGGGGCGGCCTATAAAGTTTTTACGTTACCTTGCATGCTCTATTTGGCTCAATCTGACTTAAATATGCATCAGGGTGATGGCAAATCAAAACGCTATAGACCAATTACACGCCCCACATGAAATAGACGATTATTGGACGATTTGAAAAGCTCTGACCACGCGAGTTACACCAGTAACATTGCGAGCTATATCTACAGCTGAAGTGGCTTCCTGGTTATTTACTCGGCCAAGCAAAAATACTTCGCTGTCCTGCACTACCACTTTGACCTGAAGCGCGGGAATGCGTTCATCGGCAAGCAGTTTGGCGCGAATTTTTGATGCCAGCCAGATATCGTTTGCCTGAGTGGTTGCCGCGATGGGTTCGCCGACACGAATTTGATTATGGATTTTACTTACCGAATCAACTTGTTTGGCTGCCGCCAGCGCCTCCTGAATTAACGCTGCAGAGGGAGCCTGGCCAGTTAATAATGCGACACCGTTGTACACATCGACCTGAATGTTGGCGAGCTCTTTCAGGGAATCATTTTGTGCCCAATTATAGGCTACTTTGCCTTCTGACGTCTGGTCATCAAGCTGCGTACCTACGGTACGCCTGTCGGCAGCGACCTTTGCTGCCACGCCGGCGGCACCGACAGCTACCGCAGCGCACCCTTGTACTGATGTGATAAAAGTAACGGCTACGCAAAGTGTTGCAACTCGTTTAACACCTTCTTTTATCATTGTTACTCCTCGTGATCGGCAGGAAACAGGCTATCATCTATACACTCGCACAAATTATGGATAACAAGCAAGTGGACTTCCTGGATACGAGCGGTGCGGTTCGAAGGGACACGGATTTCAACATCGTGTTCATTTAAAAATCCTGCCATTTCGCCACCATCTTTTCCGGTTAGTGCTACGATGGTCATGTCCCGCGAAAGGGCTGCTTCCATGGCGGCAATGACATTGCGTGAATTACCGCTGGTAGAGATAGCTAATAAGATATCGCCTGGCTGACCTAACGCCCTGACTTGTTTAGCAAAAATTTCATCATAGCTATAATCATTAGCAATCGAGGTCAGCGTGGACGTATCGGTAGATAGGGCAATGGCGGGCAAACTGGGACGGTCGCGTTCGTAGCGATTCAGCATTTCTGATGAAAAGTGCTGGGCGTCACCAGCTGAGCCACCGTTTCCGCAACTTAGGATTTTATTTCCTCTTATCAGTGCTTCTACCATCATGGTCGCCGCTTTTTCAATGGCTTCAGGAAGCATTTCTGACGCGGCTATTTTGGTTTGAATACTTTCAGTAAAGTTTGCTTTAATATTTTCAATCATAATCAATTCTTAGTTATCGCTTCTAAAAACGGTTTAGCAACCTACATTCTGAAGCCAGTCCAGATTCCCTGAGTTTACTGCGATTACGTCTATTCGCATAGGGGTGCAGGCAGGATTAAGACCTTGCTTTAACAAATATTGTTCAAAAGTGAGCCTGATTTTCGTTAATTTTGCAGGCGTCACAAATTCCGTAGCATGGCCGTATTGGTTTGAGCGGCGAAATTTAACTTCTATTGCTACCCAGCAATCCTGGTCCTTCATGACCAGATCCAGTTCACCAAAACGGCTATGCACGTTAGCAGCAATAAATTTAAGCCCTTTCTTTACAAGAAATTTCCTGGCTGAAGCCTCAGCCTCATTACCTATTTGCTTGGTCTGGATCACTGTGTCTGCTTGAATAGCGTCACTTTTTGATTACTTATCAAGGCTTGTGGCAAGGTCCGGATTATTTCGCCCTTGTCATTCATTGAAAGCTCTCCGGTCAGGCCTGAAACCGCAACCTGAGGTAGAAGTGCCATGCTCGCTAAATTCGGTAACAGCTGATAAGCATCAATACCAAAAGCAAATAACCTCGATTCCTGAGTACTGCGATCGCGCCAGAGCCCATCCACTGCTCGCTCCAAATCTTCGCGAGGATTATGGGGAAGCATCCAGGGCATATCTAAAAACCGGACATTTTGCAGATCTCGCCACTGGTTTTTTCCGCTGTCGTATTCCATGGAGCGAGATGTTGCGTAGACCGGAACTGTTTTTCCGTAAAAAGGGCTGATACTGGCTTCCACCATCGGATTCAGTAGTTCGGTTTGCTCAGGTGAAGCAAACGCCACGATCGCATCTATATCTTCTCGGTTACGCGGCATATTGTATAATTCTTCATTAATCATGTAACGAATTTGATTTATACGGTTTTTGCTCTGCGCCACATCCAGCGCTTTGGTAACGCCATCACGCAGGGAGTTGCTATCAGTAAACGTCACTTTCGTTAAATTAATTTTATTGCGGCCTTTGCGTAATGCGTTCAATTCCTGCCAGCGATTAGTAAAGGAGGTGAACATTCGCTGATTGATACTGCTGTCAGAGGCGACGACGACAGGTGCACGATATCCATTATTGAATATGAGTTCTGCTAATTGTGTGGCTTCGTCTTCAGGGGCAAGCGCGAAATACGCCGAGGCATGCCCACCGACTTGTAGTTCCATTTCTGAAACGGGGGGTTGCGAAGATTTGTCAATGTTAACGGCAGCGGTGCTCTCTTTAGCAGATAGCAGGTCATTGTGCTTTAAATCAATGCGATTCAATGCCAGCATATTGACTGAAGGAGATAGTTTACCCTGAAGTAACTCAATGGTTTCTTTAATAAGCGGGCCAATGACCCATCGGCTTTCGCCAATAGCCTCAACCAACTCCATCTCAGATTTATTTACCGTATCCACAAAGCGTATCGTAGGAACGTTTTGACGAGAACGATAACTTAATGTTTGCTCAAAATAAGCAGCAACGATCCCTTCTTTTACTGCTTTTCCGGTCGCCTCTAATCTGCCACTCAAAGGGAGTAATACAACAATGTCATCCGGTCGTTGAGGAGGCACCTGAGATGCTCGTATGACCGAGTCTGGCCAGTAGTCGAGCAATGGATGACCTCGAAAAACCCGTTTAAACTGAGTGATATTATTTTTTAGCTTTTCAGGTTGCAGTCCGTAGGTTGACACCAACTCTCTTAAAGCAAGGTAGGGACGTAATGACGGATAATTTTGCTGTGCCGTATCTACTTGTTCTTTGGGGATGCGGTTAGTCCATTGCCAGGCTTTGGTAATGGTTTCTTCATTGGCAGGCTGTGAAGCAATTAACGCATTGGCAGCGGCATCCCAGTCCTGTAGTCGATAATATAGCTCGGTTTGGATGTGCAGTTGCTGTTGACGAATTTGTTGATTTTCAGAAAGAGGTGAAACTAACGACAGCAGTTCATTGGCAGAGGCCTCACTACTGTCCAAGTACAGTTGAGCAATCAACAAATTAGCCCGTTCCCGAAGCCCTTCAGATAAGCTGCGTCGTTCAATCATTTTCAGTAATGTCTGTGCCTTTAGCGCATCTAACTGATTGATATACATCGCCGCCGCGTCAAGTAGCAATGCGTCACGTTTTTCTAAATTCTGTTCTTCCTGCCAGACGGCGCGTGCTTGTTCTACCAGTTGAGCCGGAGTGAACGCTGCGTTTTCTTCTTCAACCGGTGAAATGACTTGGACAGGGGCTTTTTTAGTCGGAGTAACAGGAGAACTGGAACAAGCCGTCAATATAACCAGCATGGCAGAGGTGACGGCAGGTTTTATCGAAGTTACTATACGGGGTATACGCACTCAGGAGTCCTTGCTTTTTTACGGATCGTTGCCAAGTTTAACGATTCCTGTCAGAAAAGCTATGGTAGTAATGAATAACTGTACTTGCTTTTTTCATTAGGACTAAGCTGAATCCATATCACACAAACAATTAATTACTTTTAAGGCATTTATGTCAACGTCAGCCACACTTTATATTGTTCCTACGCCCATTGGCAATCTGCAAGATATTACTCAGCGCGCGCTGAATGTACTAAAGGAAGTCGATTGGATTGCAGCAGAGGACACCCGCCACACGCACAAACTGTTACAGCACTTTTCGATCAATGCTCGTACATTGTCGTTGCATGAACATAACGAAGATAAGCGAGCGGCTATGCTTTGCCAGCGTTTAATGGAAGGTGAATCAGTGGCACTGGTGAGCGATGCAGGAACACCATTGATAAGCGACCCGGGGTTTGTACTGGTTAGAAAATGCAGGGAAGAAGGCGTTACTGTGACAGCATTGCCAGGCCCTTGCGCAGCCATCACAGCATTAAGTGCGTCTGGACTGCCCACGGACAAGTTTGTATTTGAGGGGTTTTTACCGGTTAAAACGTTAGCCAGGGAGCAGGTGTTAGACAATCTACAAAAGCGAACCGCTACTACCGTTTTTTATGAAGCGCCTCGTCGGGTGGCAGATACGGTTGAGGTCATTGGCAAAGTTTTGGGAGCAGACAGACACATTGTACTGGCCAAAGAAATCAGTAAAACATTTGAAACTTATGTAAGTGGTAACGCGCAAGCTATTCTTGAATACCTCCATCGTGATCCGGCGCATCAGAAAGGTGAGTTTGTATTAATGATCGGAGGATGTGAGTTAACCACCGAAGAAATTTCCCCGGAAGCCCTAAAGTTGTTGTCGTTGCTGCAGGCAGAGTTACCACTGAAAAAAGCCGCGGCGATCGTCGCTCAACATTATGACCTGAAAAAGAACCGCTTATACCAAATTGGACTGGAATTGAACGATCAGTGAAATCAAGCGTACTGGTTAGCATAATGTTTAGGGAGGTAATATGAATATGAAAGTCTCGACACTTAAGATTGATATTCCACAAGGGCGTTGGACGGTTGATGTGTTTTCTCAGGGGCAGGATAGTGGCCAATATGAATTGATTCATCCACAAAAAGAAGCGCAAATTGATTTGAAAGAAAACACCATGTACGGATTCAATTACAATATTTCAGCACCCGAGGGAACGCAATATGCTATTTACATGGATGATAAACGCTTAATTGAAGGTGTAGTGGATAATACACAAATTGCCAGGGGAAACAGCATAATATAGTGGGGTGAGGGAGTTTATCGCTCCCACCCACTTTGTTTATTCACGTGGTTAACTTTTTTAACGGTGTAGCATTTTCTGCTAAATAGTGGCACTTACTGAGTGCCTGTCAGTCGCCGTAAAATTTCTCCTGGTTGGCTTGCCAAACGCTGCAATATTCTCGCGCTCATTGAGCACCCATCGTTGCTTGCTGGCCTTAAGACAACCTTGATTTAAAATCTTCATAGCTGAATTGACGAACAATATCCAGCGTACCGTCTTTTCGCAATATAGCGATGGCAGGGTGTTCGACCCCATTGAAAAAGGTGGTTTTGACCATGGTGTAATGCATCATATCTTCAAACTGCAATCGATCGCCTATCTGAAGCGGCGCATCAAAAGAGTATTTGTCAATAACATCACCGGCCAAACATGAATTTCCACCCAGTTTGTAAGTATAAGGTTTTATGCCCTCTTCCTCGCTGTTGAGTATAGCCGGACGATAAGGCATTTCTAACACATCAGGCATGTGCGCTGTGGCAGAAATATCCAGCAAGGCAATCGGACCTTCATTATTTACAATGTCGACCACTTCTGCAATCAAAGGCCCGGTCTCCCATGCTACCGCTGAGCCTGGTTCCAGTATCACATCCAGGTGGGGATAACGTGTTTTAAAACGTTTAAGAGTGCTAATGAGGTGGTCTACCTCATACCCTTTTTTGGTCATCAAATGGCCGCCGCCCAGGTTTAGCCATTTAAGTTTTGGCAGCCATTCAGCGAATCGTTCCTCAATTGCGTTAAGCGTGCGTTCGGTGGCGAAAGAGTCGCATTCACACAAATTGTGGCAATGAAACCCTTCGATACCATTTAAATCAACATCTTTTAACTCGCTGGCACGGATACCCAGGCGCGAGCCAGGAGCGGCCGGATCATAAAGCGGGGTATTCGCTTCCTGATGCTCAGGGTTGATACGCAATCCCACTGACAGACCATCTACATCACTTTGAAAACGTTGCCACTGACCAAGACTATTAAAGGAGATATGGTTGACCAAACCTTTGAGAGCCTTGATATCCGCAGGCTTGTAGGCCGGCGCATAGGCGTGCACTTCCTTACCCATTTCACTGGCTAGCTTGGCTTCCCAAACCGAACTCGCGGTCGCACCGTGCAGGTAAGGTTTGATGATGTCAAAGCTAGACCACATGGAAAAGCCCTTTAACGCAAGAATAATACGTACACCAGACTCGTCCTGCACACGTTTCATCAACTCAAGATTGCGAATTAGCTTTTCCTCCTCCAGCACATAGCATGGAGAAGGAAGATCTGATCGTTTGGTTAAGTCGGTCAACCGGGATACTCCATTTTACACTACTTAGAGAAGGGGCTTTGGTCACATTCAAGCACATGCCATGGTAAGCCATGTTCGTTGAGCATCTCCATGAATGGATCCGGATCGAATTGCTCCATATTCCATACGCCTGCTTCTTTCCACGTGCCATTAAGCATCAGTGCTGCGCCAATCATTGCAGGTACACCGGTAGTGTAGGATACAGCTTGTGCACCGACTTCTTCATTACATTTGGCGTGATCACAGTTGTTGTAAATAAAGATGGTTTTTTCCTTCCCATCTTTTATTCCTGTAATGTATGTGCCAATGCAGGTCATGCCTGTATAACCTTCGGCCAGTGAACCTGGGTTGGGCAATACCGCTTTTAAGAACTCAAGGGGAACAATTTTCTGACCCTGAAACTCAACCGGCTCAATGCTGGTCATGCCGATACCTTCCAGTACACGCAAGTGATTTAAATAAGCATCACCAAAGGTCATCCAGAAACGCGCGCGTTTGAGGGTAGGGAAATGTTTAACTAATGACTCTAACTCTTCATGGAACATCAGGTAAGAAGCACGCACGCCTATATTCTGATAATCCAGATCTTCCCGCACACTCAGGGGATCAGTTTCTTTCCATTCGCCATTTTCCCAGAAGCGGCCGCGCTGAGTAATTTCACGAATGTTAATCTCAGGATTAAAGTTGGTTGCAAAAGCCTGTCCATGGTCACCACCATTACAGTCAACAATATCCAGATAGTGGACTTCGTCAAAGTAATGTTTAGCTGCATAGGCAGTAAATACGTTGGTCACGCCCGGATCAAAGCCGCTACCAAGTAATGCCATTATGCCTGCATCTTTAAATCTATCCTGATAATCCCACTGCCAGGAATACTCAAACTTGGCGACGTCTTTGGGTTCGTAATTAGCCGTATCCAAATAATCAGTGCTGGTGGCCAGACACGCATCCATTATAGGGAGATCTTGATAAGGCAGGGCGAGGTTTATCACCAAATCAGGCTTAACCTCGTTGATGAGTTTTTCCACTTCACTGGCATTGTCTGCATCAACAGCAAATACTGCTTTAACCCGATCGGCACCTACTTCACGTTGTAAGGCTTCGCATTTCGATACGGTACGACTAGCCAGATAAATTTCATCAAAATGCTGCGGCAAACGCGCACATTTTTTTACAGTTACAGCGGCTACGCCGCCAGCTCCGATAATTAATACTCGAGACATACTCGTCATTCCCAAGGCTTTTTGAATTTGCGCTGAATGCTAGCAGACAATGCGCATTTGGCAAAATAAGTTATTTCAATTGTTTAAAGAAAGAAACGAAACACTGACTTTTTACTTTTTGCTGACAATAGCTTACCCGTGAATAGGGGGGGAAAGCACAATACGGTGTCCAATTCTAAAAAAGGGATAAAGCAGCATGGTTTCTTCATCATCTGGGGGGGATGCATTAATTGCAATGGCATCAATACGTTTGTTGGTTTGCGTTTGCACTGTGACAGCATATACAAGCACACTATAACTATCGGTATGCGTTGTGGTGTCGATGATACGCCATTGGAGCTGCTCAATTAATTGCTTTTCACTTTCTATCTGGATGCTTTCGTCTGAGAAGAGACAACCCACTCTACCCGCCTCATACACGGCAGCGAAAGGATAGAGGATCTTTGTATGAGGCAGAATTAACTCGCATAATCGCAAACTGCGACCCACCAGAATTTGCAGTGGTCTGGGTAAGTCATCAGGGCAATGAATCAACGTTTAAGCCCTCCTTTAATTGGATCTGATTGAAGGGAGTAGCCGGCACAAAAGCACCAGTTAAACTGGTCAAGCAATAATCAAACACCGCCCGGTTCACATATGGAATACGAAACCATTCCTTAAGTTTGAACGACCCTCGGGTGAATACAGATCACAAAATTAAGCACAGGCTGCTAAGGTTTTTTTCTTGCCCCTTGCATGCCACCTGTATGGATTAACACTAGTGTTGAACCCTCTCTAAAATGGTTGTTTTCGATTAGATATTTAGCCGCATAAAATAACTTGCCTGAGTACACTGGCTCGACTGAGAAAGTCTGAGTACGGTTAAACCTATCGCAAAACCGAATAAGATCTTCAGTGTGTTTTGCGTAGCCGCCATGATGAAATTGATGGTGAATGTGCCAGTTGTCCTGAGGGGCGGATAACAGCGACTTAACTTCCTCTTCCAGATAGCCTTCTCCTTTAAGTACCGCTATTCCGATGGCCTTTTGTTCGACATCTAGCTTCGGAATAAGCCCCGCGAGGGTAGCGCCTGAGCCGACGGGGACCATGAGGTAATCAGGAGTAAAGGACAATTCCTTTATGACCTCGCCCACTCCCTTTAATGCACTTGGCTGCTTACCGCCTTCTGGAATAATGACCGTATTGGGATGGTGCACGTTTATCTGCTCCAGGAATACGCTGTCTTCACGTTGTTTATAAGCTTGTTTACTCACATAGCGAATATCGGTATTCCAGCTAACCAGATCAGCTAACATAGGGGTAATTGAAGCGGAATAGTCGCCTCTGACGATGGCGGTGAAAGGCAGGGACAATTTATAACATACATACCCAAGCGCATGCAGATGATTTGAAAAGCCACCACCAAAGCTCACTATCCTTGAGGTGGTTTGAGGTAGCTGAGTGATAGCGTATTTAAGCTTGCGCCACTTGTTACCTGAAACAATAGGGTGGATGAGATCATCTCGCTTAACGTAGATATTTAATTTATCCGCGTGCTTCCAATCCGGCATAAAAGGTTCGCAGGGGGAAGGTGTTTGTATATTAAGCGTCGATTCAATCACAGGATGTCAGGATAGGATTTGGATATATACAGCTACATTAACAGTTGTTCATGGTTGATCACACTTATACATCTTTAAGTATTTTCTAATAAAAGGAAATACCGATGAAAATGTACACGCTAAATTTACTCTTATTTTTTGGGAGTGTTGCTGTGACAGCTATTGGTTCCGAATTCCAATCAACAGCAACACTGAACCTTATACCTGAAGCGAAACTGGTAGGCAAAGGGCGATTCGAATATATGTTCTGGGATATATATGATGCATATCTGTACGCACCCAACGGAAAGTTCGATGATGATAAACCTTATGCACTTACACTCTCTTATTTGAGAGAAGTTGAAGGCCGCGAAATCGCTAAGCGCTCGATCGAAGAAATGGACGAGCAAAACCTGTGTGAATCAAACAGGTTTTCAGATTGGGAAGGACGGTTGGCTTCCATTTTTCCCGATGTAAGTGAAGGGCAGACGATAACCGGTGTGCGTGACAAAGATCAGTATGCAAGATTTTATTTGAATGGTCAGGCGATTGGCGTCATTAAGGAGCCTGAGTTTACCCGATGCTTCTTTGCTATCTGGTTAAGCGACAGGACATCCGTTCCTGAGTTGAGACAGAAGTTATTAGGCGCCACTTATGAATAAAATTTACTTAATCACTTCGCTAATTCTTGTCGTGCTAGCGGGAGGATGCAGTACCTCCATTGAAGGTAAAAAATACCGTGAAATGGCACCTCAGTTGGATTTGTTTACTTTTTTCAACTCGGACATAAAAGCATGGGGAATTGTCCAGGATCGTTCAGGAAACGTGATCCAGCGGTTTACCGTAGACATCGAAGGTGAGGTTGAGGGGCAGCAATTAGTATTGCGAGAATCCTTTTCCTACCAACTCGGAGAAGGCCCGAAAACGCGTACCTGGCGAATTGAACAAAAAACGACGAACGAATTTGTCGGCAGCGCCGGTGATATTTCGGGTACGGCAAAGGGGATTTCCTACGGTAATGCTTTCCAATTTTCCTACCGCATGGATTTGCCGGTGGGAGAAGATACATACGATGTAGGGTTTGATGACTGGTTTTTCGCCATGGACGAACGCACCATTATGAATCGTTCTTATATCCATAAATTTGGTTTAGTGATGGCGGAAGTGACCATTTTTATGCAGCAGGTGTAGAGTATCGAAATGCGATCATCGCCAGGTTAATGCTTTTTCGCGTTTATTTTAGGCAAGGTGATGGTCACTCCAAGACCGGATTTGCCCATCTGGGGGTTATCAATGAACCATAAATTACCATCGTGAAGCAGCGCCACTGCACGCACAAGAGACAACCCCAGCCCATTGCCAGACGATGATCGGCTTTCTTCAGCCCGGTAAAACCGTCGCTCTAAATGGATGAATTGATCGCTAGGTACACCCGGACCTGAGTCATTAACGCTGATCGCTACGCAGTGTTTGTACTCTTTTACCGCAATTGAAATAGTAGAACTGAACCCTGCATACTTAATACAGTTATCAATGATATTGGCAATAGCTTGGAAAATCAGATCCCGATCTCCGATGATAATCACTGGCGCTATATCCAGTTCAATCTCCATTTTTTTCTGATCTGCGACCGGTTGGTACAAAGAGACCACATCTTCGACAATGACATCTAAATGCACGCGTTTAAATGCGCGTCGTTGACGTTGTGTCTCGATGTCACCAATACGCAGTAAACCATTGAACATTGCGAGCAGATTATCGGCTTCCTGCAAACTTTTTTTACGTAATTCCGGTTCTTTAATTTTCTCCAGCGTTGTGCGCAAGCGGGAAAGTGGTGTTCGCAAATCGTGCGCTATATTATCGGTAACCGATTTGATATTGGCAAAAGACTCTTCGATTTTAGCTAGCATGCGATTAAATACTATGGCCAATCGACTAAGATCGTCCCAGTGACTGTCCACATGTAAGCGACGTTTGAGGTTGCCCGTTTTCATGATGTTGTCTGCAGTATATGCCATCCTGTTGATTCGGTTTACCACGTACCAGGCTACAAAATAACTTAAGACAACAATGGCTAATAAAAAGAAGATAAAGACCCAGCTAAAATAGCTTCCCATCCATTGCGCCGAATAAATGTGTTGCACATCCCGGGCAAGAAAAAGGATGCGGTTATCGTTGAATTTTCGAATGGATACAAGAAAATGTTTAGAGCGCGGATTGAAATTTTCACTGTATTCTTCAGATACCAGCTCATTTAATCTGGCTGACACCTGAAAAATATTTCTTTCTTGTTTAACGTCCGGCCATTGGGTGACGTTACCCTGCAATGGACGGTGTTCAGCATCAAACAAGCCAATTAACGTGCGGTTTTTCATCACACTTACTTTGATAGCCACCGCTTCGTCAAGAGCTTCCTGGCCACCAAAACGGAAAATAGAACCAAAAGTAAATTGTTCGTTTTCCAACGCGTTATAGGCTTCTTTCAGAAAAACCTTGTCATTGGCTAACGTCCAGAAATACAGGATAAAAATGACGGCCGCAATGGAGAGGGCTGTCATGATGGCGCCTATCCTGAAGCTTGAGCTTCGAGTAAAGGCACTGATTGCACTCACGTTATTGAGTCCGAAATCCTGTAACCGGTGCCTCGAACCGTTTCGATGAGAGGAACATTAAATGTTTTGTCCACTTTTTGACGCAAACGGCTGATATGTACATCAATAACATTTGTCTGTGGGTCAAAATGATAATTCCATACATGCTCTAATAACATACTACGCGTTACCACATTACCGCGATTGCGTAATAGGCACTCCAGGAGTTGAAACTCCTTTGCTTGCAATTCAATTTCCTGATCACCTCTGGTCACACGTCGGTGGACTAGGTCAAGGGTCAGATCACCTACTTGCAAGGTGGTGGTGTCGTTTTGGTCATTGCGACCTGCGAGCCCCTCAGCTCTGGCAAGTAACTCCTCAAAAGCAAAAGGTTTAGTCAGATAATCACTGGCGCCGGCACGCAGCCCTTGCACTCTGTCTTCTACCTGACTTTTGGCGCTAAGAACCAGTACGGGGGTATTGTTACCCTGACCTCGTATGATGTTTAAGATATCCATACCATCAATTACCGGTAGCATTACATCAAGAATAATCAAGTCATAGTCATTAATTTGTGCTTCATGCAAGCCTGCGTCACCAGAGTGTCTTACTTCACAGCGGTGACCGGCTTCTTCGAATCCATGCTGGATATGATCAGCGACGGTTTTGTCGTCTTCAATGAGCAGCGTTTTCATTAAACGATAGTCCTTTGGAAAAAAAGCTTCAGCTGTTGCTCCTTTTAGTACATCCAAACGCCCCTGTCTCGATCACTCAACGGTTAAAAATGTTTAATTTTTTCGTTATCAATTTGAGTAATGTATGTAAATCCAAATACATTGTTGCTGATTAGTCAGAAGGATTGGCGTGTGCTACGAGTTATAACGGTATGATATGTGGTTTCATAGCTTCAATCATCCTGCCCACATAGACAGTTTTATGCTAATCGGTATTGAGCATGGAAATGCCAATGACATTTTATATTGCAATAACTATCTTAGATCCCTTTTATCGAGGGAAGCGCATGGCTTCGTTATAGGGGGTGAAATTCTGCACTTCGCCTTTAGCCGTAATAGCCTGGATTTGCTTCCAGAATGTCGGCGACATGAGATCACCATGTAATTGTTTAAGTATCTTTTTAAAATGCATTTTCCCCACAATGAAATGTTCGAATTGTTCAGGGAACACATCGTTGGGGGCGACGGATAGAGTATCTATTGCAAAAGGGTCGTCAGATTTGGGCAATTCACGGAAATTTCGCTCGCTCATCAAGCAAATTTCATCATAGTCATAAAAAATGACACGACCATGGCGCGTGATGCCGAAGTTTTTATGAAGCATGTCACCCGGAAAAATATTGGCTTTGGCAATTTGCTTAATACACAAACCCAGTTCATTTAATGCATGCTCGATTTTTTCCGGTGACGACTCTTCATCCAGATAAATATTCAGAGGAGTCATTTTCCTCTCAATGTATAAATGGCTAATTATCAATTCATGGTTCGTTATTTTAATGCTGGAGGCACAAGTTTGCTGTAATTCTTCGAGTAAAGCAGGTGAAATGCGCTCGATGGGGAAGCGGAAATTTACATATTCATGCGTATCCGCCATGCGACCTACGCGATCAGACATTTTGACTAGTCGATAACGGTCTTTTACATACTCACGGGTTATTTTTTTACTCTCCGGAAATTCATCCTTGATGATTTTAAAAACCACACCGTAGGAAGGTAGGTGAAATACCATCATTACCAGTCCCCGAATGCCCGGGGAAGCCTCAAATTGATCTTCAGTGTTGGCGATGTGCTCGAGGAAATTGCGGTAGAAATCTGTTTTTCCGTGTTTAAAGTGGCCCATCGCCATGTAAAGCTCAAACCGCTTTTTGTTGGGGAGTAATTCATGTAAAAACGCCACCACCTCAGCTGGATTTTGAGTGTCAGCCATGAAGTAGCTGCGAGCAAAGCCAAAAATAACACTTAAGTCCTTGCGATCAGTAAGCAGGGCATCCACAAAAATCTCATGCTTTTCATTTGTTTGCATTGCCATGACAAAAGGAAGCGTCTCATCCGGCATGCAGATACGACCAATTAAATATGCGGCTTTACCACGATAAAATACCGGCTTAAGCAGTTCCACTGTGTGCACATTGGCCAACTGTCGACGGGTGAGGCGTTTTCGTAACGCCTTTTCAAGGTGTTGTTTATCGCGAGCCAGATCTTCAAAGGGAATATTGAAACGATACCGGTCAAAAATGGTGTCATACATTTTTGCTACGGTAGTGGTGGTATCAAAACTGTTTACTATATGGTGGCGATCTTTCCCGGCGAGAAAACATTGACTGGGATGGACATACATGATGTTTTCATCGATTTTTTGATGGCGGAATATGCGTCCAATCACCGAATTGTAAAAAGTTTCTGCCAGCTCAAACTGGGGATGTCCTTCCAGCAAAATACTAAACCTTCGTTTCATATCATGCCAGTATTGGTCGTTTGTCTGATGTACCGCGACTTGGTGATAGAGTTCCGCTACAGTCTCGGATACACTAAGATCGTACAGGGATATGCGTTCTTTTGATGCGTCTAGGGATTGTTGCCAAAGCCCTTTTTCAAAACGCTCCTGTGCACCTCTCGTAATCCGTGAAAACCATCGGTAGTTCTTATCAAAATGATGAATAATCTGATATGCCACTTGTTTGGCAGAAACCGCTGTAGACATGACTTATACCCTGATTGCCAAATTGCACCATATCACAGCTTAGAACCGTAGCCATCGCAAAAAAACATTGCAATCATGCGTAACTGAGGTAATTTACTTGTTCATAAACGGAAAATAATACCTGTAAGATAAAGTATCGGCTTTATCTGCTGAGTAGCGCAAGCAGGAAGTCATGTGAGTTTTAAAGTTTTAATTTGCGATGACTCATCATTAGCACGAAAGCTGGCCACACGGAGTTTGCCCGCAGGATTTGCTAAGGAAGTGTATCAGGCAAGTAATGGTGCCGAGGCAATTTCAGTGCTGGCTGAACATGCTATTGAAGTCATGCTGCTTGATTTGACAATGCCCGTTCTTGACGGTGTGGGTGTGTTAGAAGAAATTCGACGTCGTGCGTTAGATGTGTTCGTGGTGGTTGTCTCGGGTGATATTCAGCCTCAAATGCGAGAGCGGGTTATGCAACTGGGAGCGCTGGATTTTATTCCAAAACCGATTGAAGCCACCCAGCTAAGCCCAATACTGCAGCGTTTTGGGCTTTACTAATAATTAATTTTTCGGGTTTTTTATCGTTCTCGTTGAACCCGGAAAGTCAGCATACGTTAGTTCGTTGGCATCAGATAAATTTCTCTCACACTGTTTCGCTGTTCAGCTTCAAGGGCAAATGCCACTGCGTCAGCGACATCTTCAGGCTGTAACTTATCCTCTTTGGGTTCATCAAAAAACGGGGTATTGACCATGCCCGGACATATGGTAGTGCAACGTCCTCCCCATTCTTTCATCTCTTCAGCAAGATTACGGCCGAAGCCATACGCAAACCATTTGCTGGCACCATAAATAGAACCTTTTATCGTGGCTCTGCCCGCGGCAGAACTGGTAAGGATAAAATGTCCTTTGGTTTTTCTAAGGTGGGGCAGGCTAAATTTGGCGGTGTACAGTAATGCATTAATGTTGATATCCAGCATAGACAGCCATTCGTCTATATCACCCTCTTCGGTACCGGGGGTGGAAACCCCTTTGCCGGCATTGGCAAACACACCGTCAAGCTGTCCCAAATCTTCAACGGCCTGATTAACGGCTTGTTTTAACGCATTAACGTCGGTGGCATCAGCAGGGTAAATACGGCAGTTTTCTGCACCCAACTCCCGTTGTAATTCGTTTAATTTGTCTTCACTTCGCGCTGTTAGCGCCACTTTATGCCCATGAGAAACCAGCTTCCTTGCAGTTGCAGCGCCGATTCCGCTTGAGGCGCCAGTAATAAAAACAGTTTTAGATGACATCGGGATTTACCTTTAAATTGCAAGCGTAAAATTATTTCTCTGTGACCATATGATTAGATCAGTTCTCATTGGTGTGTATGTTCAAAAGATATAAAGCAAAAATAATAATACGCTACATTTTCGGACAAAAATGCTACAGTTTTGATGGCTTTCGTCGATATCTTAAATGTCCATAGATGAGCGTTGGCTCAATTTATTTTTTTATTTTCCGCAGGACGCATCTCATTGTGAGCTTTATGCAGATTCAGGCTCATGTCAGTTTTCATGTTTTATACATAAGCGGTGTAAAACATTTTTATTATCAGTAATGGGATAAATATGCTTAACAGACTTCAATCACTTTCTTTGCTTTCGGTAGGTATTCTTAGTGCTTCAGTTTCAGCTGCAGCGCACGCTTCATCGACGGATGTAAATAGCGCACAGTCGATGAGTACGTTATTGACTAAATCCATTAACAATGTTTTAAACGAGCACGCCCAGCAGCGTTATATTGTTGAGTTTAACGATGTCCAAGGTGCAGAATTGTTAACCAAAGGCCAACGTAAAAAGTTCGATGAACAATCTGCGAGAGCCGCAATAGCATCTGTCAAAGGACAAGCGTTGAAAGTGTTGCATCAGCAAAAAATGGTGGTGGCGAAATTAGACAAAAAAGGTCTCGCTGAACTAAAAAATCACCACGATGTTAAACGTATTTCAGTTGATCAAAAACGTGAACTTATGGCGCAAACTACACCATATGGATTTAATATGGTTGAGGCGAATCTGCTTGCTCAAAGCGATACCGCCGCGCGTAAGGTATGTGTGATAGACACAGGTATTAACCGCGGTCATAGTGACTTACCTGACACAAACAATGGACTCACCGGTGAAAGTAACAACGCGCAGGTGGGCGATTGGTTTAACGATGGTCATGGTCACGGTACCCACGTTGCAGGAACCATCAGTGCGCAGGATAATAATTTTGGTGTAGTGGGTGTATTCCCAGGTGTTAATCTGCACGTGGTTAAAATATTCAACGACAGTGGCAGCTGGTCTTACGCATCTGATCTTATCTACGCAGTAGAGCAGTGTCAGAATGCGGGAGCAAACGTTGTTAACATGAGTTTAGGTGGCAGCTACTCCTCTGTTGCCGAGCGCGATGCCATGCAAGCTTTTGAAGACAATGGGATGCTATTGGTCGCCGCTGCGGGTAACGCCGGTAACAATACTAAGGCATATCCAGCTTCCTACGACGCTGTTATGTCTGTTGCTGCTGTGCAGTCAAACGGAAGCCGCGCCAGCTATTCACAGTATAACGACCAGGTAGAAATTGCTGCCCCAGGTAGCTCAGTTTTATCAACTTATCCGGTCGACCGTTATGCGACTATGAGTGGCACCTCAATGGCGACGCCACATGTATCGGGTGCCGCGGCCCTACTATGGAGCTTTTATCCGCAGTGTACCAATGCTGAAATTCGCCGCGCGCTAACCGCCACAGCGGAAGATAAGGGCACCGTGGGTCGCGATAATGAGTATGGCTTTGGTATCGTTAAAACCAAGCAGGCACATGACTACCTGGCAAATAGTGGGTGTGCGGCAGACGCGCCGTCAGAACCAGTCGAGCCAGGTACAGGTGTTACCGAAACTTATGAAAACATTTCATTAGATAGCCGCGGTTGGGTGAGAATGTCGTTTGAGGTTCCTGCGGGTACATCACGCATTACCTTTAGAACCGATGGGGGCGTTGGTGACCTGGGGATGTATGTGAGGTTTGACAGAGCGCCCACACTTAGCGTTTATGAATGCCGATCAGTAAACGACGGCAATACAGAGGAATGCGTTATTGAAAACCCTACTCCAGGTGATTGGTGGCTGGGTCTTCGTGGTAAAGAGGCCTTCAGCGGCGTTACCTTGACCTATTCTACTGACGATAGTGGAAGCGAGGAACCTATTGTAGCGCCTGAAGAGCCCGTAACTGGTGATACCGAAACCTTTGAAGATATTTCTTTAGACACTCGTGGTTGGGTGAGAATGTCATGGGATGTCCCAGCGGCTACAAAACGAATTACTTTTCGTACTCACGGCGGGAGTGGTGACTTAGGAATGTATGTGAGATTCGACAGAGCGCCTACGCTAAGTGCTTATGAATGCCGTTCATTAAATGAGGGAAATACAGAAGAGTGTGTAATCGATAACCCCGCAGAAGGCGATTGGTGGTTGGGACTGCATGGTCGCAGTGCGTTTAGCGGGGTCACACTAACTTATACCAAAGAGTAACTTGTTTAACGATAAAGAAGACAGCTTAGCGATGACTCAGAGACAAAAAATAATCAAAAAGCCTGTTGACTTATAGACGTCTATACGGCAAATTGACGCTATGAAAACAATTATTAGCACCACCGGCATGATGATGATTACCACCTCTATGAGGGCGGTTGCTGGTTAGTGCTTGCAAGCAAGTTAACCAAAAACCCGCCCCCACAAGGAGCGGGTTTTTTTTTACGTTTTATCGTTGCCATGAAAGCAGGGGAAAGGAGTAACAAATGAAAGTATTGAAGTTTGGTGGCTCGTCTTTAGCCGATGCGCAAAAGTATTTGCGAGTGATGTCCATCAGTGTGGCAACTCATAAAACCGATGGTGCTGCGGTCGTATTATCGGCTCCTAAAGGGGTGACAAACGCACTGGCGTCTTTATGCGAACAAGCCGCGAAGGGGGAAGATTACCAACCATTGTTGACGCTGCTGAAAGAAACGGTTAACGGTATTGCCAGCGAACTGAAAGTGGAACTGGAGCAGTTTGATTACGATTCCGTTGACAGCTTTATATCGATCCAGTTAACGCAGCTTTCGCAACAACTTGAAGGCATCAAGCTGCTCAGGTGTGTTCCAGACGCGGTAGCAGCCAGCATCTTATCCATAGGCGAATATATCAGCGTAACTTTCTTTTGCGCGATGCTAAATGCCACCAACGTCGTTAATAAATTACTCGATCCGAAAGAGCTTATCTTAGCTGAAGGCGATTATTTAGATAGCATAGCTGATGTGGCGATGAGTAAAGCGCGTTTTACTGAAACGCCGGTGGATGGAAGCCATCTTTTAGTGATGCCCGGATTTGTTGCAGCAAATGAAGAGGGGGAGAAAGTCACTCTGGGACGGAATGGTTCAGACTACTCTGCCGCAGTACTGGCAGCCTGTATTGATGCAAAATGTTGTGAAATCTGGACTGATGTGGATGGTGTGTATAATGCAGATCCAAATGAAGTGGAAAGTGCCGTCTTACTGGATAAGTTGACATATCAGGAAGCGATGGAGCTTTCGTACTTTGGTGCCAAGGTACTTCATCCCAAAACCATTGGTCCGATTGCGCAACATCATATCCCATGTCTTATCCGCAATACGCTAAATCCGGCTGCCCCCGGTACCTTGATCTCCAACGAAGCCAGTGAAGTCTGGACCTCAGTTAAAGGTATTTCTCAACTCGATAATGTCACTATGTTCAATGTTGCCGGTCCGGGCTTAAAAGGCATGGTGGGTATGGCAAGTCGGGTATTTGAAGTGATGTCCAATGCCAATATCTCGATTAGCCTGATCACCCAGTCCAGTTCTGAATACAGCATCAGTTTTTGTATCCAAACTAAAGATGCCACTAAAGCGCAAAATTTGCTGGAAGAAGCATTCGTGCTGGAATTACAAAACCAGTTGCTGGAGCCAATTGAAGTACGTCGGGATTTAGCCATTGTGACCTTAGTCGGAGATGGTATGAAACAAACAAAAGGTTTAGCAGCCCGCTTCTTTAACGCCTTGGCGCAAGCACGTGTAAACAATATTGCCATAGCGCAGGGCTCGTCAGAACGTTCTATTTCCACTGTCATCGAAGCCAGTAAAGCCAAAAAAGCGGTGAGGGTGATACATCAGAATTTTTTTACCAAAGGCCATAGCATCGACGTTTTCCTCGTTGGCTGTGGCAATGTTGGCAAGGAACTTCTTAATCAAATTGCCCGTCAGCAGCCGGCATTAGCTAAACGAAATATCAAACTTAAAGTGTATGGGATTGCGAATAGCAAAAAGCTGCTTCTTGACAGCACTGGCGTGGATATAACCAATGACTGGTCTGGCAAGCTAAGCCAGGCTACAGATACATTTAGCATTGATGTATTGCGAGACTTTGTAAATCGAAACAGTCTGGTCAATCCGGTGATTGTTGATTGTACCAGTAATGCTGCGGTGGCATCTCAATATGTTGAAATGATGCAGCAGGGCTTCCATGTAGTGACGCCGAACAAGAAAGCGAATACGGATACATTAACGTATTATCGAAAGCTCAGAGAAACCGCACTGCAAACGAGTCGGCAGTATTTATATGAAACTACCGTCGGGGCAGGCCTCCCTGTAATTGATAATTTACAAAAGCTATTCAGTGCAGGTGATACTTTACATCGCTTTGAAGGTATCTTGTCTGGTAGTTTATCTTATGTATTTGGCAAGCTGGAAGAAGGCATGACGTTGTCGGAAGCCACCCAGCTGGCCAGGCAAAATGGGTATACAGAGCCTGATCCCAGAGATGATCTTAGTGGTATGGATGTGGCCCGAAAGCTTTTGATCATGGCTCGTGAAGCCGATCTTGAACTTGAGTTGTCTGATATTCAGATTGAGTCAGTGTTACCAGAGGGATTTGGTAATGATGTATCGGTTGATGAATTCATGCAGTTATTACCTGAATTGGATGCAACCTTTTCAAGCCGGGTTGCTAATGCGACCAGTGAACAAAAAGTTTTACGATATATTGGCAGTATCGAGGGTAAAACGTGTAAGGTTAGCATTCAGGCTGTACCTAAAAGCCATCCACTGGCGGCGGTTAAAGACGGTGAAAATGCGTTGGCTATCAGCAGTGACTATTACCAACCCATTCCCTACGTGATCAGAGGTTATGGTGCGGGTGGAACGGTTACTGCTGCGGGCGTATTTGCCGATATTTTGCGTACCATGCCCTGGAAGCAAACGAATCACTAATTTTAGTAGAGGTTAAATGAATAAAACAAAGGCGTATGCGCCAGCCTCAATCGGCAATATCAGTTTAGGGTTTGATGTTTTAGGCGCGGCACTTGCGCCAGTGGATGGCAGTAAGATCGGCGATGAAGTGGAAATAGAAACGACCACAACTTCGACACTGTTCGATTTTTCGGTCGCCGGTGAATTTGCCGGTAAACTACCCGATGACCCACGAAAAAACATTGTATTCCAGTGTTATCAGTATTTCATGAAAGTATCGGCTAACCGTGAGTTCGCGGAAACGCCTTTAAAGGTCAACTTAAAGAAGAATTTACCCATTGGCAGTGGCTTAGGCTCAAGCGCAAGTTCCATTGTCGCGGCGTTGGCAGGTTTAAATGCGCATTTTAATTTTCCTTTTTCAACGAATGAACTATTGAAAATGATGGGGGAAATGGAAGGGCAAATCAGTGGCAGCGTTCATTATGATAATGTCGCCCCCAGCTTTTTGGGCGGCATCACGTTAATGACAGGTCTGGATGATGAGGTAGCGATCAAGCTGCCCGTGATTTCAGACTGGTATTGGGTTATTTGCTACGCAGGCATCAACGTTTCTACTGCAGAGGCGCGAAAAATACTCCCCGATTCTTATTCAATGCAAGACACTTTGGCCTTCGGACGTCAATTAGCGGTGTTTGTTCAGGCACTTCATGCGCAGGATGCTACTATGGCAAGCTCTGTCATCCACGATGTGATAGCGGAACCCCATCGAAAAAAATTGCTTCCCGGTTATGATGAAGCGAAAAAAGCGTCCTTAGCTAAAGGGGCGTGTGCATTTGGAATTTCCGGTTCAGGCCCCACGGTTTTCGCCATCTGTGAAAATATAGCAATTGCTGAGGATGTTGAGAAGATCCTCGCCCAACAGTATATCCAAACCGAAACGGGGTTTACCAAAATCTGCAAGATTGAAGAACAGGGAACGCTGGTGACGGACAATAAGCATTCAGAGGCTGAGAAGTGAAATTAGTAAATTTAAAAGACGCAGCAGACACAGCAACATTTACCGAAGCAGTGAAACGAGGGTTAGGTAAACAGCAAGGATTGTATTTCCCTACTGAGATTCCGATTTTAGAGGACATCGAGTCGGTTCTGGCGCTCCCGTTTGTAGAAAGAAGTACGTTAATTTTATCGTCACTGTTAGGCGAAGAAATGGCGGCGGAGCTCGCTGATATTGTGCAGCACGCTTTTACTTTTGAAGCACCGGTGGTAGAGGTTAGCGATAAAATTTCGGTACTGGAATTATTCCATGGTCCCACGCTGGCATTTAAAGATTTTGGCGGTCGCTTTATGGCTCAGTGCCTAGCTCGCCTGACTAATAATGAGCCGGTGACCATTCTAACTGCTACTTCTGGTGACACCGGAGCAGCGGTAGCACACGCATTTCATGGGCTGGACAATATTAATGTCGTAATTTTGTTCCCTAAAGGAAAGATCAGTCAGCTACAGGAAAAACTGTTTACCACGTTAGGTGGCAATATCCACACTGTGGCAGTAGAGGGTGACTTTGATGCGTGTCAGACATTGGTAAAAACCGCATTTGACGATGTGGATGTAAGAGAAGGACTGCACCTGAATTCGGCCAATTCCATCAATATTAGTCGCTTGTTGGCACAGGTTTGCTATTACTTTGAAGCACTTAGTCAGATACCCGCACAAAAACGTGAACAGTTGGTTGTGTCGGTACCAAGCGGTAACTTTGGCAACCTGACGGCAGGTATGATTGCCAAAGCGATGGGCTTGCCTGTGAAGCGTTTTATTGCTGCAACCAACCTCAATGATACGGTACCGCGTTATTTGCAACATGGAGAATGGGCACCTAAAGCAACTATTGCGACAATGTCGAATGCGATGGATGTCAGCCAGCCTAATAATTGGCCGCGGATTGAAGCGTTATGGGAAAAAGGGTATTTGGATAAGTCAGTCTTGCGTGGTGAGTGTGTCGATGAAGATTATACTCAGATTGCCATTCGCCAGCTTGCTCAACAAGGTTATACTAGCGAGCCTCATGCAGCCGTAGCTTATAGAGCACTAAGCCACGATTTAGAGGACGGAGAAACGGGCTTGTTCTTAGGCACCGCCCATCCGGCTAAATTCCGTGAGACCGTCGAAAACGTGTTGGGGCAGCCTATCAATTTGCCGCAGGCGCTTTCCGATGTAGCGAGCAAAGACAGTTTGGCTGAAACGCTGCCGAATGATTATCAAGCGTTAAAACAACATATGCTGTCCTTATTAAAACCCTGATGAACTGGACAGATGCTTTAGCGGAAGAAAAACAGCAGGATTACTTTCACCAGATGCTCAATGCTGTCAAAGAGCAGCGACTGGCAGGAAAAACGATATACCCTTGCACCGACGATGTATTTAACGCCCTTTCAACCACGCCATTGGAAAATGTAAAAGTGGTGATTTTGGGTCAGGATCCTTATCACGGGCCGGGCCAGGCGCACGGTTTAAGCTTTTCAGTACAAGATGGGGTACCTTTTCCGCCCTCATTACAGAACATGTTTAAAGAACTGCAAACAGATATTGCAGAATTTAGAGTGCCAATGAGTGGTAATCTGACTCGCTGGGCTGAACAGGGCGTGTTGTTACTCAATACAGTACTCACGGTTGAGCAGGGTAAAGCACATAGTCATGCCAAACTCGGTTGGGAGCAATTCACCGATAAGGTGGTACAAGTGGTTGATGAGCACACCAGTAATACCGTATTTATGCTGTGGGGCAGTCACGCCCAGAAAAAAGGCAAAAACATCAACCCCGATCAGCATCTAATACTGACGGCTCCGCATCCATCACCATTATCGGCTTATCGTGGTTTTTTTGGCTGCAAGCATTTTAGTCGAGCCAATAAATACCTGCAAAACCACGGTAAACAACCAATTGACTGGCGTTTGTAGCGCTTAAACTGCCCACAAAAAACAAACGGCCATCACAAGGTGATGGCCGTTTGCTGATTATCTTTCAAGGGCTTCAAGCTCATATTCGAATTCACAATCGTATTCGGCAAGCTCTTTTTCGAGTCTGAATC